>CANSSG010000027.1 GCA_947649615.1 uncultured Clostridia bacterium
TGCTGTGGTGGGCGCAGGCTTTCTCGCACCGCTTCATGATGTGGCTGTACTCCATAAAGAGCGCCTCGCTTTCGCTGCCGCTGACGACCTCTACGCAGTCCCCCAGTTCCGGGGTGAAGGCCAGCACCTCCCCAAATACCCCGCCGGTCTCTATACGCTCCAATATCGTCCGGGTGCCGCCGTAGTCGTAGCGGACCAGGTCCGCGCGGCCCCGGAGCAGCACGCCCACCTCGCCCCCGCCCTCGCCATAGGTGCAGATGGTCTGCCCCGGCGTGTAGCGGGACCGGCGCATGTGGAAGCAGCGGATCATAGCGTCCACTTCCTGGTTGGCGATATCATGAAAAATTGATAATTCGCTGAAATCCATACTCGCTCCTTACCTGCGCCGCCCGATATCTTGTGTGAAGCAGAAAGGAACGGCACAAAATGTAGAAATTATTTCTTCTTATGTTGCTGCTGCAACATCCTTTTTTCTCCCTTTATGATATACTCACCTCACACAAATGTAAAGACCCAATTGGGAATTGGGTTCAATTTCAGGAGGATTTTACTATGATGCAGATCAATGTAACCGGCGGCGCCCTTGACCAGCGGGAGTTGGACGCCTATGTCGCCCGGGCAAACAGTAAATATGCCATTGGAACCGTGCAGGCGTTGGACATCCACCTGGACGGGGACTTTGTGGATTTGCGGTATCACTTGGCCCCCAGGCCCTTCAGCCGCATCCGCCGGATCACGGGCTACCTGGTGGGGGATATGAGCCACTGGAACAACGCCAAGGCCGCCGAAGAGCGGGACCGGGTGAAGCATCTTTAAGGCATGTTTGAAGCATGGCAAGCCGCCCAAGCGGCGGCGCTTTTTCCTCTGCGCGGCGGGACGAAAATGGGGGGATTCAGGCCGGTTTTTTGATAATTTTGTCCTTGCGGACGGCGGTTTTTTCTGCTATACTGAAGGTAGATGCACCTGCTGGATTTGAGCCGCTTGATGAAAAGGAGGAGAACTATGTCTAGACGCTGTCCTGACTGCGGTTTTGTCAATGAGGATTCCCGTATCTATTGCGGCTCCTGCGGCGAACTGCTGGACCCTGAGCTTCGGTTGATTAAAGATCTGGAAAAGCAAACCACTGAGCCGAAGAAGCCTACGTATAAGGAACCGCCGCCCCGGCGGGAGCCGGTTCCGCCCAAAGACGTCTATAATGAAAACTATGTCCCGCCTAAGTTCTCCAGGGAGAAGAAATCCAGCCCCCTGCCCTGGATCATCCTTGGGCTGGCGGCTGTGGCGGTAGTTTTGTATTTGATGATGAGTTATGCTGTTTGACACACACGCCCATTATGACGCAGAAGAGTACAGCCAGGATCGGGACGGAGTCCTGGCTGCGCTGCCGGAAATGGGGGTTGGGCTGACGGTCAACCCGGGGTGCGACATCCTTTCCTCGAAGGCGGCGGTGGAGTTGGCGCGGAAGTGGCCTTTTTTGCATGCCGCCGTGGGATACCATCCCGAAAACTGCGGGCCGTATAGGCCGGAGGATTTGGATGTCCTCCGGGAACTGGCCCGGGAAGCGAAGACCGTTGCCATCGGGGAGATTGGGCTGGACTATTACTGGGAGGAAAACCCGCCGAAGGAACATCAATTGCGGGTTTTCCGGGACCAAATGGCTCTGGCGCAGGAATTGGATATGCCCGTTGTCGTCCATGACCGGGACGCCCATGCGGACAGTTTAGCCGTTGTGCGGGAGTTCCCAGGGGTGCGGGGCGTATTCCACTGCTACTCCGGCAGCGCGGAAATGGCCCGGGAGCTGGTGAAGCTGGGGTGGATGATCTCCTTTACCGGGGTGCTCACCTACAAGAACGCCCGGAAGGTTGTGGAAGCCGCGCAGGCCGTGCCGCTGGACCGGCTGATGATCGAGACCGACAGCCCCTATATGGCCCCCGTACCCTACCGGGGGAAGCGGAACCACTCCGGCTACGTGCGCTATGTGTGCGAACGGCTGGCGGAGCTGAAGGGCGTCTCTTTTGAGGAGTGCGCCAGGATTACGATGGAAAATGGGAAGCGGTTCTTTGGGATTGCATGACGGAAAAGCAGGAGGGAGGTCTGTGAGACCTCCCTCTTTAGATTATCAAAAAAAGAGACGGCAAGGGATTTTCCCTTGCCGCCCCTCTGACTATCGCTGGTTTACTGGGGCAGGGCGCGGCTGCGGTTGGTTCCTTCGCCCCGGAGGTGGAAGCGGTTGGTCTGGTCAGCCAGGACGCGCACCTGGTTGAACAATTCCGCGCTGACGGCGGCGGATTCCTCGCTGCTGGCGGAGTTGCTCTGGACCACGGCGGAAATCTGGCTGATGCCCTCCGCCACCTGGGCAATGGCGAGGGCTTCGCCCTCCACGGCGGAAGCGATGGCGCCGATGCCCTCGTTGGAATGCACCACCAGTTCCAGCGTTTTTTGCAGGCTGGCGGATACGTCCCCGACAATGTGGCGGCCCTTTTCCGTGGCCTGGACGGAGTTTTCAATCAGCTCCTTGGTGGCCTTGGCTGCCTGGTCGGACTGGGCGGCCAGGGAGCGAACCTCATCGGCTACCACCGCGAAGCCCTTGCCCGCCGCGCCGGCACGGGCCGCTTCCACGGCGGCGTTCAGCGCCAGGATGTTGGTCTGGAAAGCAATGTTCTCGATAGTGGCGATGATCTTGTCGATCTGCTGGGAAGCATGGGTGATATCCTCCATGGCGGAGACCATCTGGCCCATCTGCTGGCTGCTCAGTTCCACCTGCTGGGTGGTCAGGCGGGAATTGGCCTGGGCCTCCCCGGCAGACTGGACGTTGGACTCGGCGGTGTGGCGGATGTCCTCCAGGGTAGCCTGCAATTCCTGGACGGCGCTGGCCTGCTCCGTGGCGCCCTGGGCAAGGTTCTGAGCGCCGTTGGAAAGCTGCTCGGCGTTGCCGGACACCTGATGCTCCGCCTGGCGGATTTTGCCGAAGGCTTCGCTGATATTCTCCGTAAAGCTGTTGATGGAGGTTTCGATGGTCTGGAAGTCGCCGATAAAGGGCGTGGAGGTCTGGACATCGAAATTGCCCTGGGAAAGCTGGGCCATAATGCGGTTGATGTCCTCTACATAGCCGTTGATGCGCTCCATGGATACCTCCAGATTTTGCGCCATGGTTCCCAGCTCATTCTTAGAGGAGTAGTGCAGATCGATGTCCAGATGGCCTTCGTAAAGGGGCTTGGTGTGCTCGGTGATGACGAGGATGGGCTTGATCACATGGTTGAGCACGAACATCACCAGGCTGATCAGGCAGATCAGGGAAAGGCCCAGGCCTAAGACCGAGGTGACGTGCATCATGGAGATGATGGTGGCCATCTGCGCCTGGCTTTCGGCATTGGCTTCGCCCAGCAGGTTTACGACCTGATCCAGCTTGCCCACCAGGGTGGTCAGGTTGCTCTGGATAACGTTCTGATAGTAAAGCTGCGCCTGCTGGGGGCTGTCCTTCTTCATGTCCAGTACGTAAGTGGCGGACTCGTGCAGTTCCTTGTGCAGGGACTCCATTTCGCTGCGCAGGCTGAGGATCTTTTGATCCTCCGTACCCGCTTCGCCGTAGATCCACTTGCCCAGCACACAGGTGTCGGGGGCGGTGCTGCCTGTGAACTCCGTCCCGGCATACAGGGCATTGCTAAGGTTGGCGGCCCATTTGTAGTGGGCCGTCTCCGCCTGGTGGCAGCGGTCCAGCAGGTTGTTGGACTGGGCGTTGGCTTCCTCGGCCCGGTCGGTGCGGATGATGTTAATTGTGATTGCCACGCTGAACATCAGCACGGAAATCAGCGCGCAGGCCACCCGAATCCATACGCTTCTCTTAATGCTCTTACCCATGATTTGATCCCTCTTCTTTCTTGCATTCAGCCGGATTTTGCCGCCCGCCCTGCGGCGGCAGGTCGCTGAGGTCATAGGGCGTGGTTTGGTACACAAAGTAGTTGAGCCAATTGCTGTAGAGCAGGTTGGCGCAGGAGCGCCAGGTCACGCGGGGGGGCTTTGTATCATCATCGCCGGGATAGTAGTTTTGGGGGAGGCCGATGGGCTTCCCCTGGCCCTTGTCCCGGCGGTATTCCTGATCCAGGGTGTCCGCGTCGTACTCGCTGTGGCCGGTAATGAAAATCTGCCGGCCGCTCTCTGTGGAAAGGGCGTAAATGCCCGCCTCCGGCGAGGTGGCCAGGATTTTCAACTGGGCCACCCGCTCCACGTCCTCCCGCAGGATGGTGGTGTGGCGGGAATGGGGTACCATGAACACGTCGTCGCTGCCCCGGAAGAGCATGTTGCTGCGCCGTTCCACAATGTGGGGGAATACGCCGAACAGCTTTTTTTCCAGCGGGTGCTTCTGTATGCCGTAGTGGTAGTACAATCCAGCCTGAGCACCCCAGCATATGTGGAAAGTGGAATGGACGTGACTTTTGCTCCACTCCAAGATTTCACACAACTCCGGCCAGTACCCCACCTCCTCAAAGGGGAGGTGTTCTACCGGCGCGCCGGTGATGACCATGCCGTCGTAGTTGTTCTCCCGCACGTCGTCAAAGTGGCGGTAGAAGGCCAGCATGTGCTCCTGGGGGGTGTTCTTTGGTACGTGGTCCCGGGGGGCGATCAGTTCCAGCTCCACTTGCAGGGGGGTGTTCGATAGCAGGCGGCTGAGCTGGGTTTCCGTGGCAATTTTCGTGGGCATCAGGTTCAGCAGCAGGATTTTCAGCGGACGGATATCCTGCCCCATGGCCCGCTGCTCCGTCATGACGAAGATGTTTTCGTCCTTCAGCGTCTTCGCCGCAGGGAGGCGGTCGGGGATGCGGATGGGCATGACAACACTCCTTTCATCAGGCGACGCCCTTGAGCCGCTTCATTTGTCTGGCAGCAAGCAGCATCACCAGATAGAAAGCAATTAAGTAAAACGGGAAGATTCCCATAGTAAACCGCTGGCCCAAAAGGCCACAAACCGCCGGGGCGATCATAATGCCCCCATATGCTGCCGCCATCTGGGTACCCATGACGGATTGGGACGCTTCCTCCCCGAAATTCTGGGGGGTGAGATAGTTGAAATTGGGGAACAGCGGGCCGTTGCCCAGGCCTACCAGGAACAATCCTGCCGCCGCCAGCAGCGGAGACCCGGGAAGCAGAAGAACCGCCAAGGCTATGCCCAGGGTCATTTCCCCCAAGCGGATGATCCGCCAGCTATCCAGCTTTGCCGCCAGCAGGCCCGACAGGAAGCGGCCCAAGGCCATGCCCACATAGTAAAACATGACGATCCGCGCGGCCCGCTCCGGCGGCGTGTGCTTGTATTCCACCAGGAAGGTGCTGGCCCAGTTGCCGCAGGTACACTCAATGGCGCAGGACGCGATAAACAGCGTCCACATCAGCTTCACGCCGGGAATCCGGGCGATTTCCCCCAGGGTCAGGTCCCGGGCGCCGCCGCCCTCCGCCGTTTCGGACGGGCCGTGGACCTTATGCCATACCGGCAGCGTGACAACCAGCAGGAGCGTGATGGCAAGCTGGATGCCGAAAGCGATGCGGTAGCCGCCCCGCCAGCCGGACTTGCCGCCAATGACCAAGGAGAGGACAAAGGGGCTGACGGACACGCCTACGCCGTAAAAGCAGTGGAGAAAGCTCATGACGCGGGCGGAGTAGTGGATGGCTACATAGTTGTTCAGCGCCGTGTCGATGGCGCCCGCGCCCAAGCCCAGCGGGATTGCCAGCAGGCACACCGCCAGCAGATTTTCCGAGAAGGAGAAGCCCAGCAGCGCGGCGGCGGTCAGGGCGGTGCTCACTGCGGAAACCACGTTAGTGCCGAACCGGCGGATGACGCGGGCGCTGAGCATGCTGGAAGCGATGGTGCCGCAGCAGATGGTGGCGCTCACCAGGCTGGCGCTGGAAATAGGAAGATGAAACTCGGTGTAGATGGCAGGCCATGCCGTACCAAACAGGGAATCGGGGATTCCCAGGCCGATAAAGGCTATGTATATGACAGTCAGCAGTATTGTTGCCATTTTATACTGATTTTCTCTCAAGGACCCCTGCTACACCGCCGCCAAGGCCTGCTCCAAATCGGCAATCAGGTCTTCCTTGCTCTCCAGGCCTACGCTCAGGCGCACCAGATCCGGCGAGACGCCGGCGGCGGCAAGCTCCGCGTCATTCATCTGGCGGTGGGTGGAACTTGCCGGGTGGAGACAGCAGGTACGGGCGTCCGCCACATGGGTGGCGATTGTCCCCAGCCGTAAGCGGCCCATGAAGTCCTCCGCCGCCTGCCGCCCGCCCCTTACGCCGAAGCTGACCACGCCGCACACGCCGTTGGGCAGGTACTTGCGGGCGGTTTCGTGATAGGGGTCCCCGGGCAGGCCGCTGTAGCGGACCCAGGTGATCTTCGGGTGGCGCTGCAAATACTCCGCCACCGCCTGGCCGTTCTCGCAGTGCCGGGCCATGCGTACATGGAGACTCTCCAGGCCCAGGTTCAGGAGGAACGCGCTCTGGGGGCTCATCATGGAGCCGAAGTCCCGCATGAGCTGGGCCGTGGCCTTGGTAATGAAAGCGCCCTCCTTGCCGAAGCGTTGGGCGTATGTAACCCCGTGGTAGCTGCCGTCAGGGGTACACAGGCCGGGGAATTTATCCGCGTGGGCCATCCAGTCGAATTGGCCCCCGTCTACGATGGCCCCGCCCAAGGCGGCGGCGTGGCCGTCCATATACTTGGTGGTAGAGTGGGTGACGATGTCCGCCCCCCACCGGAGGGGACGGCAGAGAACCGGGGTGGCAAAGGTATTGTCCACGATGAGGGGTACGCCGTGGGCGTGGGCCGCGCGGGCAAATTTCTCGATATCCAGCACCGTCAGGGCCGGATTGGCAATCGTTTCGCCAAAAACCGCCTTGGTATTGGGCCGGAAAGCGGCCTCCAATTCCTCCGGGGCGCAGTCAGGGGAGACGAAGGTAAATTCCACCCCCATCCGCTTCATGGTCACCGCGAACAGATTGTACGTGCCGCCGTAGATAGAACTGCTGGCTACCACATGGTCGCCGCAGGACGCGATGTTGAACACGGCGTAAAAATTCGCCGCCTGGCCGGAGGATGTCAGCATCGCCGCCGTGCCGCCTTCCAGGGCGGCGATCTTCGCCGCCACATGGTCGCAGGTGGGGTTTTGCAGGCGGCTGTAGAAATAGCCTTCGGCTTCCAGGTCGAACAGCTTCCCCATGGCCGCGCTGCTCTCATATTTGAATGTGGTGGACTGGACAATGGGGATCTGCCGCGGCTCACCGTTTCCCGGGCGGTAGCCGCCCTGGACGCACAAGGTTTCAATGTGGTCGCTCATGGTGTTCTCCTTTTATTGATCAAACAAGGCCTATTCAGGCCTCGGCATCATGCGCGGGGAGGAATACTGCTCCAGGCGGTCCACCACGTCCTGGCCGCTCATGCGGTCAGTAACGTTGACGCGCCCCAGCAGGCGCAGGCAGTCCATCTCCCCAATCCGAAGCCGGTTGGGCCGGTCATCAATGGTGACGGTGAGGATATAGCCAGCTTCCTTCATGATTTCGTCCGCTTCCGGGCTGTAGTAGCCGAAGGGATACGCCAGGGCGTTCAAATCCCCCGCCACCTTTCCCTGCCGCCTCTGGCGGCAGGCTTCCGCGTCCTCCAGGAGGGCGCGGCGGTAATCCGCCTGGCTCTCGCCGTCCTTCTGTAGTACGCCGTCCCGGCCGCTGTAGCCGTAGGATTCCAGCTGGTGCATGTCGTAGGTGTGGCTCTGGGCGTCGATAACGCCCTTTTCCGTCCAGGGGGCGGCTTCCTCATATGCAAACCGCTCCTGCCAGAATGGCTCGCCGGAGTGGACGTAGGCGTCCTCCCCCTCGTTTATCCCTATGACGAACACCGTGGCGCACATGCCATATTCCTCCAGAACAGGCGCGGCGATGGTGAGGTTGCTGGTGTAGCCGTCGTCCATCGTAATGAGCACCGGCTTCTCCGGCAGGGGCGTCCCGTTCTCCACATATGCAATCACCTGGGGGACGGAAACGGCGTGGAAGCCCGCCGCATGCATGGCGGCCACCTGCTCCCGGAACCGGGCGGAGGAGACAACGGTGCCTTCCTTGCTGGTTTCCTCGAAGTGGTGGTACATCAGCACCGGCAGCATTTGGCCCGCGCCGCCGTGGGTCTGGTGGTAAAGCTCCAACATTTGCAGGAAGAGGGTCAGCGCCAGCAGCAGCAGCACAGGCGCCTTCCACCCGCATTTTCTTTTGCGCATATTTTAACCTCCCGGGCGTCCGCGCCGCAGGAACGCCGGAAACGGTTCCCGGCCCTGAAGCCAACGCTTAACGCCAGCTCCAACTATACCACTTTCTCCCCCTGCTGTCAATTCCGGCCAGGGCCGGAGAGGGTGTCCTCCGCCTGCCAAAATCTGGTACAGGGCGGACGGGGTATCATTTTTACTATAGCATTTTGGCGCGCTTCTGTCAATGGAGCGTATAAGGATTTTCGGAGAATTCATAGGCCAAACCCGCCGGAAACGCCCCCGGCGGATATAGGGGAGGCCCGCCGGACGGGTGCCGGTTTTTGGGGGGCATGAACCCCTTGACAATCGCCAGCATTCCTCTATAATAGACAGCATATAGCCCGTCAGGCCCTTCCCGTCTGTCTGGGGCGGAGAAATTGATTTGTTTCGGAGGGATGTTCCGCTATGAAAATGAACTCGGATTTTGCCAATAAGACCATCAAAAACCTACAGGCGGAGATTGACTCCATCCTCCAGGAGGAGTCCGCCGCCATGACCTATTCCCACGCTGCCAGCGAAAAGCCCCTGATCCCACCATACAGCTTCGCCGGGACCCAGGCGCGGCTGGAAGAGCTGCGGGGGAAAATCGCCGTCATCCGCCACGCCGTAAATAAGTTCAATATCCGCACCAGGCTGCCGGGGTATGAGATGACGGTGGACGAGGGGCTGGGGTATATGTCCACGCTGCACAACGAGAAAAAGCGCCTGTACGCCATGACCCAGATTCCCGACGTGGAGCGGACCCGGGCCTATGGAAGCAAGGAGGCGGACTACATCCACCGCAATTTCGACCTCGCCGAGGTCCAGGCGGCGTACAAGGACGTCTGCGGCCGTTTGATGCGGATTCAGCAGGCCATCAACGTGGCAAACTTGACCAAGGAATTTGATGTAGACGTTGCGCTTTGAGCGTTTTCCGCCGCCCCGTGCCATTCTTTTTGTTTGAGGAAGGGAAGTCCTCCCGGTTATGCTGTTATCCGGTTGTTCCATCGTTGGCCGCAGGGAAGTTGGCCGTAGGATTACATGCAGCCTGAAAGGTGACTGTGGCACAGGGTGGGAAAGCCTGCCCGGAGCGCCAGGCTCGGTTTCCGCTCCGGGAATTTTAATAGAGCAAAACGGGCCGGGCCGCACCCGGCCCGCCGTTTTTTTGCAGGCCCGCGCCCCAATTTCCCCCGGGCTTCATGCAGGGAAAGCCCCCGCAGGCTGCCCTGCGGGGGCGCTTGGGGGGGTAGGAGCCTACAGCCTGGTAACTACCGGCGCGTTGTGGATGTCCGTCCAATCCAGCCGTTGGCCGCAGCGGTCGCAATAATTCTGATACTCACGGTCCAGCGTCGCGCCGCACCGGGGGCAGAGCGGATATATGCCGCCCGACCGGAAGGCGAGCCGCTCCGCCACCGCCATCGGGCGGCGAAAGGACGCCGCCCCCGCCGCCGGAGCATAATATGCCGCCTTCATGGATTTTTCGGCAGAAGTTGTTCCATTTCTGCGGCCAGTTCAATAAGACGGAGCCTGCGCGCTTCATCTGTTTCAGAAACCTCTGGAAAAGTGTCCAGCAGCAGCGCAAAGAACTCATCCATACTCTTATCGGTTAGAAGGACCGACGGCCCGATACCCATTTTTTGAGCCAAATGCTCCACCGTCGCAATGCTGGGATTTCCCCGCATCTTGAGATATTCTTGCAGAGCGGACCTGGAAATTTCCAGCTTTTCCGCAAATTCTGCCAGTGTCAGGTGTTTGATGATCATAACAAAGCGCAATGCAGCGGCCAAATTATTCCGTATCCCCATAGTTATCCCTCCCTTCGACAAAATTATACAGAAATCGACCCCGGAGTGGAACGCCGTTTTACCGGTATAGCGTACTGTTTTTCTGGTAAAGCCACTGATCGCGGGCTGCCGCGCACCGGCACGGATGGCCTCCACCGCCAAAAAAAAGCGCCCCTTACGGGGCGCCCTCCGGATCTATTCCTAACAGCCACAGGGCCGAAACGTTCAACGCTCCGGCCAGCAAAGGCACCTCGTAATCCGGCACCACCCGGGCGCCGGACTCTATCCGGCTGACCGCCTTCTGTGTCAGGGAGTGTCCTTCCAACTGGACTTTCGCGGCAAGCTGTTCCTGGGAAAGGCCGGCCTGTTCCCGCGCGGCGCGGACCCGCCCGCCGCAGGTATTGCACGTTCCGTCTATCGTCAGCAGACGCATGGCCGCACCTCCATCCCAAAGATGACTACATCTAACGGCTTCACGATACCATAGAAATGCCGGAAGAATCATCCTTAAGATGACTGCGCTGGTAAAAAAATCCAACACGGCCCGCCGGAGGAAAATGGGTGGTGGACTTTTTCCCGGGTTTCGGGTATAATGCACCCAAGAACGGCGAGGGAGGCCATGCCATGCGGGAATTTACCATCGGAAAAAACGACGCGGGCCAGCGGGTGGACAGGTTTTTATCCAAAGCCATGCCCCTGCTGCCCGGCGCGCTGCTGCAAAAGTACATACGCATCAAGCGGGTGAAGTGCAACGGTGCGCGGTGCCAGCGGGACCAACGGCTGGCGGAGGGCGACGTGCTCCAGGTCTATATCAACGACGAATTTTTTGAGCAGCCCAGGGAGGACAACCTGTTCCTCACCCTGTTCCAGCCTAAGCTGGATATCCTCTATGAGGACGAAAACATCCTTCTGGCGGACAAGCGGCCCGGGATGGTGGTCCACGCCGGCGAAACCGAAAAGGTGAACACCCTTATCAACCACATCCAGGCCTACCTCTATCAGAAGCGGGAGTGGAACCCCAAGTGGGAAAACGCCTTCACCCCGGCCCTGTGCAACCGGATTGACCGAAACACCGGAGGCATCGTTGTCGCGGCGAAAAACGCGGAGGCCCTGCGCATCCTGACAGCCAAGATCCGGGACAGGGAGATCACAAAGAAATACCTGTGCGCCGTCCTGGGGGCGATGGAGCCGCCGGAGGGGCGGCTGGAATGCTTCCTGCTGAAGGACGAGGGGAAGAAGCAGGTGGCGGTGTACCACCGCCCCGTCCCAGGCGGGAAATCCGCCGTGACCATGTACCGCACCCTCCGGAAGCAGGGGGGGCTGAGCCTGGTGGAAGCGGAGCTGCTGACCGGCCGGACCCATCAGATCCGGGCGTCCTTTGCGGATGCGGGCCATCCGCTGCTGGGCGATGGGAAGTATGGGATAGGCGAGGTCAACCGGAAATACGGGGAGACCCGGCAGGCCCTTTACAGCTGCTATATCCGCTTCGACTTCCCCACGGACGCCGGGGCCTTGGAATACCTGCGGGGCAAGGCGTTCCAGGTGGAAAAGGTTCCTTTTGCGGAGCGGTACTTCGGCGGGAAGGGGGCGGCTTCCAGATGATGGAAACGGACGGCCTGGACCGGGCGCGCCTGGAGGAACAGCTCAGGGCGCTGCCTATTATGCAGTACGAGTTTTTCCATACGGCGGAATTGACCTTCACCCCCCGGGTGCGCACCGTCTGCGAGACGGACTGCCCCCGGTACGGGACCAGCTGGGCCTGCCCTCCCGCCGTGGGGACGGTGGAGGCATGTATGGCGCGGTGCCTGCGCTATCCCCACGCACTGCTGCTCACCACGATGAATGAGGTAGAAGATATTACCAATCTGGAGGGAACCCTGGCCACCCGCGCCCCCCACGAGGAAATCACACGGCAGGTCAACCTGCTGCTCCGGGAGCAGGGCTTGGAGACCTACCCGCTGTCCACGGAATCCTGCGCCGTTTGCGAAGAATGCGCCTACCCGGAGGGGCCGTGCCGCTTCCCGGGCCGGATGTTCCCCTGTATTGAAAGCCACGGCATCCTGATTACCGGCGCTGCGGAGAAATTCGGCATTGCATTCCAGGCAGGCGGGAACATTGTCACCTGGTTCAGCTTGATTTTGTACCGCTAACCTCTTTTTCGGATAAAGACACCGAGAGACCGGCGTTCATAGCCGGTCTCTCGGTGAATCATCATCAAGCGGCGAATTAGTCCTCCGCAGCGGCGCTCTTGACCTGACGGCCGTTGTAAGTTCCGCACTCGGGACACATTCTATGGGACAGGCGCATCGCGCCGCACTTGGGACAAGGGGTCAGACCGGGCGCCTTCAGCTTCCACACGGAACTGCGGCGCTTATCACGTCTCGCCTTCGATACTTTACCCTTAGGGACTGCCATGATGACACCTCCAATATATCTGAATTATTTATTCTTTACTGCTCGTCCTGTTCCAGAAGCCTGGCCAGCACCGCCAATCGGGGGTCCACCTGTTTCTTGCAGGTGCAGCTCCCTTGGTTGAGATTGACGCCGCAGCCGGGGCAAATCCCCTTGCAGTCCTCGGAACACAAGGTCTTTTCGTCCATTTCCAGGATGAACGCCGTCCGGGCCAGTTCCCCTACGTCGACGCAGCCGTCCTCCAGGACGATCACGTCGCCGGCATCCTCATTGGCTGCTTCCTCCACCAGGGGGTATTCGCAGCGGACGGATTTGGGGTTGTCAAACGCCTTCAGGCACCGGTCGCAGACGGACTTGAGGGTGGCTTCCGCCGTGAAGGACAAGAGAAGCATCCCCGCTATATTCCGCACCTCGCCGGTTACCACCACCGGCTCCTGCGCGGGATACAAGCCGCCGAAGTCCACATCGGACAGGTCCAGGGAAAACTGGAACGCCATCCGCTCTCCGGGGGCGTTGATGATTCTCTGTACATTCAAAAGCATAGCGCACCTCACAAAGACACGATTAATATTATAGCGGATACGGAAGGGATTGTCAAATACTTTTTCACAAAACCGGTCACATTTTCCACCCGGCTTCCTCCGGTCAAAGCTGCCGCAGGGCGGCTTCCAGGGCGGTTTTCTGGGTGGTCCCCTCGTCCTTCATTTTAATGACCCGGGCGGGGCATCCGGCTACCACGGCGTTCTCCGGCACGTCCTCAATGACCACCGCACCTGCCGCTACCACGGCGTTCTTGCCCACATGGACGCCCTCGATCACCACGGCGTTGGCCCCCACCAGTACGCCGTCCTCCACGATTACCGGTGTGGCGCTGGCAGGCTCGATGACCCCCGCCAGCACCGCGCCCGCGCCGATGTGGCAGTTTTTCCCCACTGTGGCCCGGCCGCCCAGGATGGCGCCCATGTCGATCATGGTACCCGCGCCGATGACCGCCCCGATGTTGATGACCGCGCCCATCATAATGACCGCGTTGTCCCCAATCTCCACCTGCTCCCGGATGATGGCGCCGGGTTCGATGCGGGCGTTGATATTCTTTAAATCCAGCATGGGAATGGCGCTGTTGCGGCGGTCGTTTTCAATCATCAGGTCCTCGATGTCGTCCACATGATCCGCCAAAATAGGCCCAAGCTCCCGCCAGTCGCCAAAGACAATCTTGCTCGCCCCATCCCCGAACACCTGGGCGGAGCCATAGGACAGGGGGGCGCGTTCCTTAATATAGGCCTTTACCGGGGTTTTCTTCTCAGCGGAACCGATGTATGCGATGATTTCCTGGGCGTTCATCATGGCTGTTTCCCTCCAAACAGAATATCCTGCAAGTCGTACCGCCCCTTAGGGAGCAGGCACAGCTTCCGTGCGGCATGGAGCGCCCCGTTGACAAAAATCTGCCGGGAGGACGCCCGGTGGGTGATGGCAAACACCTCGTCCGGCCCAAAGAAGCTGACGGTATGGGTTCCGGCCTCCGTGCCGCCCCGGAGGGCGTGGATGCCGATTTCCTTTTTATCCCTGGGTCCGGGGGCGCCATGGCGCCCATAGACCGGGGTGTGCTTGTGGTGGGGGTCCACCGCTTCCAGGAGGAGTTTTGCGGTGCCGCTGGGGGCGTCTGCCTTCTGGTTGTGGTGGGCCTCTACGATTTCGATATCAAAGTCCGCCAAAGTCTCCGCCACGTCTCCCAGGATCTTCCGGAACACGGCCACGCCCAGGGAGTAGTTTGCGGCGTGTATCACTGGGGCGAAATGGCCCAGGTCGTCGAAAACCGCCAATTCCGCGCCGCTCAGCCCCGTCACCCCCGACAGCAGCGGCGTACCGGTCATCCGGACGTAGTGGGCCACCGCCGGCAGCGCGGCGGGCGCGGAGAAGTCGATTGCAATATCCGCCACCCGGCCGATGGCTTCCAGGTCGCCGAGGTTGCCGATGTCGATGACGCCGCCGATGGAATCCCCGGCGGCCAGGGCGGTCTGTTCGATCATCCGGCCCATGCGGCCGTGGCCGATGAGTAAGATTTTCATTTTACCAGCCCCGCCTTCTTCAGCAGGCTCCACAGCTGCGCCTGATGGGCTTCCGCCATTTCACACAGGGGCAGGCGGAAGGGTCCTACGTCCTTCCCCATTTGGTTCAGCGCGGTCTTGACGGGAATGGGGTTGACCTCCATGAACAGGCCGTTCATCAGGGCCAGGTGCTTTAAGGCGGACGCGGCGGCCTGCTCCCTGCGGCCCTCCAGGTAATCCATCACCATGTCATGGCACTCCCGGGGCATGATGTTGGCCCACACGGAGATCACGCCGCTGCCGCCGATGGACAGCAGGGGGATGGTAATATCGTCGTTGCCGCACCACAGGGCGAAGTCCGGCCCGATGCAGTGGGCAATCTTCATGGCGTAGGACATGTCCCCGCTGGCTTCCTTGATGCCGCAGATGTTGGGGTGCCTGCTGAGCTTCTCCACATTCTCCACGGAGATGGCGCAGCCCGTCCGGCCGGGGACGTTGTAGAGGATGCAGGGGATTTTCACCGCGTCCGCCACCGTGGTGAAGTGGCGGCAGATGCCCTCTGCGTTGCCCTTGTTGTAGTAGGGGGTAATCAGCAGCAGGCCGTCGGCCCCCAGCTCCTCCGCCCGCAGGCTTTTTTCCAGCATGGTGCCGGTGGCGTTGGAGCCGGTACCGGCAATGACGGGTACCCGGCCCGCCGCCGCCTCGATCACGCAGCGCAGAACCGCGTCATCCTCCTCATGGGTCATAGTGGAGCTTTCGCCGGTGGTGCCAAGAGCCAGTATGGCGTCGGTCTTGTTTTCAATATGCCACAGCGTCAGTTCCCTGAGTTTTTCAAAGTTCACCGAGCCGTCGGCGTGGAAGGGGGTGACCAGGGCCACAATCGAGCCTTTCAGATTGCGGATGTCCATTGTAGATTCCTCCTAGAATTTTGATCCGGTAATAAACTTACAGCTTCCTGTAGTGGTAAAACGCCGCGAAGTTATGGAACAGCACGTCCTCCAAAAAGTCCTCCTCCAACCCCAAAGCCAGGGTTTTCTCCAATTCCTTCTGGGGACACCAGATGGGGTAGTCGGACCCCCAGAACACATGGGCGGGGTCGTACTCCCGCAAGATGCCGTAAAGGGGAGCCTTGTCCTTTACATAGCTGAAGGAGGAGCTGATGTCGGTGTAAACGTTGGGCAGCTTCGCCAAGGGGCGGATTTTCTCTATATCCCAGTCCCCCCAGTTCCCCAGGTGTGCGGCGATGCACCGCAGCTTAGGGAAGGCCCGGGCAATCGGGATCATCCGGTGGGGTCCGGAGACGTCTACCCGCGGGTCGCCCATGTGGGCGATAAGGAACATGTCGTGCCGCGCCATCTCCTCATACATGGGAAACAGCCGCGCATCGTCCAGGGCAAAATGCTGGAACTCCGGGTGGATCTTCACCCCGAACATGCCGTGCTCCCGCATCCAGAGCAGCTCCTCCCTGTACCCCTCGTACCCGGCGTGGAGGGTGCCGCAGGGGATGAACTGGGGGTGGCCCTCCGCTTCGGAGAGGATATAGCGGTTGATATGCTCCACCTGATGGGCGGTGGTGGCGGCGGAGAACACCATGGCGTAGTCAATGTGCGCCCTGCCCAGGACTTCCACCAGCTCGCTGACGCTGCCGTAGTGGTTCGGCGGCTCCGGCAGGTCGAAGTATTCCGCCGTGGCGATGGTAGCCTTGGCGGCGACCTTTTCGGGGAAAATGTGGGTGTGCATGTCGATGATTTTCATAGCGCGCTCCTGTATGTACGGGCGTACTTCCGCACACCCGCGCCATTTTATTGCTTATTATTATAACACACACAAAACCTTCTATAAAATAGCCGATACCGCCAAAAATGCAATGGTTAACAGGAAGAAAATCAGTATCAATTTCCACACGAACCGCACCCACCGGTCATAAGGCACGTCCCCCAGCGCCAGCCCGCCCATGACCACCGCCGCCGTAGGCGTGACGATGTTCACCAGCCCGGAGGCAGACTGGAAGGCGGTAACGATCAAATCCCCGCCAATCCCCGCGAACTGCCCCAGGGGCGCGAGGATCGGCACCGACAGCGTAGCCAGCCCCGACGAGGAAGGAATCAGCACCGACAGCGGGATATAAATCAGGTACACCAGCAGGATGAACGCCACAGACCCCGCCCCTTCCAAGGCCCGCTCTCCCCAGTAGAGGACGGTGTCGGTGATCTGCCCGCCGTCCATGAGGACGGTAATGCCCCGGCTGATGCCGATGATGAACCCCACGCCGGTAAGATCCGCCGCCCCGGCTACGAAGGCGCCGGCGGTGTCCGCCTCCCCCAGGCCATAGGCCAGGCCGATGGCTACGCCCCCCACTAAGAACAGCCCGCTCAGCTCCGGGAACCACCACCCCAGGGTGGGGATGGGTACGCCGATCTCGTCAAAGGGGATAACGGCGTAAATCATAATCAGGAACACTACCGCAAACAGCGCCAGCACCAGCTTCCGCCGGGAAGTGAGGGTGGGGACGTCCCCGCCCTTCTGGGCGGTGAATTTCTGGCTGAAACCCGCCACCAGGGATTTGTCCGGGTTATGGCGCACCTTCCGGGCGTAGGCCGTCACATACCAGATGGCCGCCGCGTCAAACACCAGCAGCATCACGAGCCGCACCATCAGTCCATCCCCCAGGCTGACCCCGGCGAAGCCGGAGGCGATGCCCGTGGCGAAGGGATTGACGGTGCTTGCCAGTACGCCCGCCCCGCTGCCCAGCAGCACCACCGCGATGCCCACAAGCGGGTCGTACCCCGCCGCGGCAAAGACGGGAATCAGCAGGGGGTAGAAGGCCATGGTCTCCTCCCACATGCCAAAGGAGGTGCCGCCCAGGCTGAACATAATCATCAGCACTGGGATTAGCAGGATTTCCTTCCCGTTCAATACCCGGATGATATTGCCGACCCCCGCGTCGATGGCCCCGGTTTTCATGACCACCCCCAGGAAGCCACCCACCATTAGAATGAACAGCGCCACGTCCACCGCGTCATAAAAGCCCTGGACGGACGCCAGCACCACATCGCCCGGCCCTTGGGGCTGCTGCTCCACGGGCTGGTAAGTGCCTGCCACCGGGGTTTCGTCCTCCCCCGCCCGGTCATACGCGCCGGCGGGAATGATCCAGGTAGCCGCCGCCACCAGGATCAGCAGCAGGAACAGGATGGTGTACGCCGTCGGCATACGGAATTTCTTTTTCATGGCAAATCAATCCTCCATTCCCTGCTAGTTTGCGTGGAATGGCCCGGGTTATGGCTGGAGGATTCTGGATATAGGGAACAATTTTTTCGCTTCTCCCGTCTAATTCGACAAAATCCGGTTGACTGCGCCTGGAAAACACGGTATTATGTAAAATACGCGGATGGGAGCCGCTATTGCCACACCCCCAAAAAATGTAAGGAAGGTCTGCTATGAAGGAAGAATGCCTGATTTGCAAAGCCCCCCTGGAATATCTGGAACGGGACGAGGCCATGGAGTGCGCCATATGCCACAAAAAAGAGGACAGCAAAACCCGGTGCGTCAACGGCCACTATGTCTGCAACGACTGCCACACGGCGGGAATGGACGGCATCATCGGCCTGTGCCTGGCGGAGGAGTCCAAAAACCCCATTGCCATCCTGGAAAAGATGATGGACATGCCTTTTTGCCACATGCACGGCCCGGAACACCACGTCATGGTGGGCGCGGCCCTGCTGACCGCCTATAAGAACGCAGGCGGGGAGATCGACCTGCATCCGGCGCTGCTGGAAATGATGCGCCGGGGCAGGAGCGTCCCCGGCGGTGCATGCGGCTTTTGGGGCGCATGCGGGGCGGGCGTCAGCGCGGGCATGTTTATGTCCATCATTACCCAATCGACGCCGCTGTCCGTCGAGCCGTTTGGATATGCCAACCGCATGACCGCCGCCGCCCTGGGGCGGATTGGCGAGGTAGGCGGCCCCCGCTGCTGCAAGCGGAATTCCTATCTGTCCATCCTGGCGGCTGCCAGCTTTGTGGACGAGCAATTCCACATCCGAATGGAAACGCAGGAGACCGTCTGCCGCAGGCCCGCCCAAAACAACCAGTGCATTGGGAAACGCTGCCCCTTTTCACCAGCCAACCATTGAGGATCGATCCAAGGAGGATACGCTATGGCAAACCGCCGCTGCCCCAAATGCGGGGAGGAATATTCCAATACATACCGCGCCTGCCCCTTCTGCGAGGAAGAGGACGCCATCAAGCACGGACGGCCCCTGCGCCGCCGGGGAGGCCGCCGGGTGGAAAAGCGCCCAGGCAAGACCGGAGGCGCGGGCGGCGTCATGCTGCTGCTGACCGCCGTCATCATTGTTGGCGTAATGGGCTATGTGTTTTTCGGTGAGGACCTGGCGGAAGCGGTAGGCATCCGCACCACCCCCGCCCCCGTCTTCGTGGGTAGCGATGAGCCAGAGAAAATCCCTCCCATTGACAACACGGCCGCCCCCCCTCCCGCCGTCGTGCCGTCTCCCACCGTTCCGGACGAACCCACCAGCGGCGAATCCAGCCCGCCGGACATTGCCGCAGACCCGGCAGCTCCGGAGCCAGCCGGGCCGTTGTCCCTGTCCCAGACGGACATCACCATCCCGGCAGGCGAGACCGGGCGGATCACCGCCACCGGCGGCAGCGGCGCCATATCCTGGAGCTCCTCCAACCCTGAGATTGCTTCCGTAGACGGCGGCGCCGTCACCGGCAAGGCAGGAGGCACCGTCACCATCACCGCATCCAGCGGCGAAGAGAGCGCCACCTGCCAGGTCAAGGTAGAGGGCGACCCCTGGGTCAACCCCAACCCCGACAGCTTCAAGCTGAGCAAAACGGACTTCACCCTGAAGCCCAGCGAGAGCACCTGGCAGATGAAGATTAAGCGCAACGACGGCAGTTGGGAAATCCTTGGCTCTGCCGACGGCGTCGTATGGGCCAGCAACAACCCCAGTGTATGCACCATCAGCGACACCGGCGTTGTCACCCGCACCGGCAAAGGCACCACTCAAATCACCGCCACTGTAGACGGCGTAACGTTGGACTGCACCGTGCGGATGTCTTGAACGAAAAAATAGGGAGCGGCTTGTGCCGCTCCCTATTTTCTGTCTGCCAAAAAAACCATCCAAAATCCGGGTAAAGATGATGTTGGTACCACTGTATGTTCCAAACATCGTTACGGATATTAGCAGCAGAGCATTATTGAAAAATGGGCATACAGCGAAGGTCATCTCATGAACATCTCTATTCCTAATGGAATCGTATCGCTATTGATAAAAACAACTCTGGTCTGACGGACGCTGTGGCCATTGCCATCGCAAAGCCGGTTGCATAGCCTTTGTTCTGTGTCAGCCAGCTTTCGTATTTATTCAGATCCACATGCAGGACATATTTTGCAATATAAGGTTTCTTTTGCGTCATACTCCGGTTGATGCAAAACTACCTCCCAGCCGCGCTCCCCACAAGTCTAAAGCCAATTCCTGGCTACGGTATTGCCCAAACAAGCGGTAAAGTACAATTGAGTCCAATGTTTGAACCGTTGTGTATGCGCCGTTTTGAAAACTGCTTCCGACCTGTTCTGGATATTCTTGCCGGGCAATTTCCACAGCTTTTCCTGTCAAATTTGTCTTATACTTTGCGTTGAATGTTCCAGAATCATAGTGCTTAATCATATCATAATCACAACAATTTATAGCAAGCCCTCCCCCGTTGTTGCGGACCATTGACTGAACCTAAACAATTTACTATGCCGTGGAAACGCTCTAATCTTTCCACTGATACTTCCACACATCCATTTTCTTTAAGCAACACTCCTTCCTGACAAAGAAGTTCCGGCTGTTCGAACCATCCAAGCACAGTTCTCCTGATATGGTTGACAACCTGGTGGCAGGGGTATTCTCCGTACCACTGGGACATACTGAGAATTTTGCCCACCACCCGGAAAAGTGGCGGCCTGTCCGTAGGCCGCCACTTTTCCGGGTGGTATCTCCTCAACGACAGAGAGAACCGCAAAAATCAATTTTCTCTCCATCATAACAATTTGTCAATAGTCAAGAATCCTTCAACCACTGCTGATACTCCTCTAGCGTAATTTTCCTGCCGTCACATTCCGCTTTCTTTTCTCTGGCCTTTTCGCTCCAGGCGTAGAATTCTTCCGCAGTAACGCGTCCAGCCTTGATCCAGGCAAAGGGCCGGTTTACAGGGTAATTGAATAAGGAAAAGAATACCGACCGGTCTGCGACGGCTTGGTGGCGAAAGCCCTGTAGTAACGGACGGGCCCCTTGCCCCCAGCCCATCTGGCATTGTAATTTTTGTAGAATAAAGATGCCGGTTCCTGTGCACATATACAAGAAATTCAACTCACTGTTAAATTTTTTGATATGCTATTGACAAATAGCAGGATTTACATGTATAATCAACAAAAATTAACTATTAGTTAATTAATCTATAGTTAATTTTGCGGAAAGGGGAGTGGCTGTGCGGCGCTATACACATTAAAATGGCAGCGGGGAGGCGGTAAAGATGCTGTGAAAATGGAACGAGGAAGTGCGGGCCAAGAATAAAAATAGAGGGGATGTAAATATGAAAAAAAACAAAACGTTGTTGCTCCTGCTGTTAGCTGTTGCCATGCTGCTGCCGGCCTGTTCCAGCAAATCTACTGAAGGTGGAGAAAAAATCAAGGACACCGTGGTGGTCGCAGTCAACAGGGATCCCCAGTCATTAGATCCTGCGGGCAGTTTGGTTGGTGTTGATAGCCGGATTCGTTACTGCCTGTACGAGTGCCTGCTGGCCTTCAATGACGATATGACCGTCAAACCTTGGCTGGCGGAAAGCTATGAGTACCTGGACGATACTACGATCCGATTTACGCTGCGCATGGACGTAAAGTTCCACAACGGGGACCTTATGACCGCCGAAGATGTCATGTTTTCTCTGGAACGCGCACAACAGTCCTCTTTTTCTGGCGGTAATTTGGACTGTATCGACTTCGCACAGTCTTCCATTATTGATGAGAAGACCATTGAGTTAAAATGTACCGAACCCTTTGCACCTCTGCTGGCCTCCTTGGCAGATTCCTACTATGCCTGCATCACGCAGAAAAAGTGGGTGGAAGAGCACGGGCCGGACATCAGCGACGCACCTATGGGAACCGGGCCTTTTCAGTTCAAAGAAAGATATCCTGGCGACCGTATTGAACTGGAGCGGTTTGACGGCTATTGGGGCCAGAAAGCAAAATTCAAAAACCTGACCTGGCGCGTTATTGTAGAGGCCGCCACCCGTGCCATCGAAGTGGAGACAGGAGGCGTGGATATTGCGCAAACCTTGGATGCGCAGGACGTCAAACGGCTGGAGTCCGGGGATAAGGTCCGGTTGGAATACATCTATATGCCTTCTGTAGGCAATATCATTGTTAACAGCTCCAAGGAACCGTTCAAGGATAAACGGGTCCGTCAGGCCATTGCTTGGGCGTTAGATATGGATGCGATTAATGAAGCCCTGTGGATGGGCATCCAGCCAGTGGGCAAGAGCGTGATCGCGGAAACTGTGGTGGGCTTTTATGACGGGCTGCCCCCTTATAGCCAAGATGCTGAAAAAGCAAAGGCCCTCCTGGCGGAAGCCGGATATAAAGATGGCTTTGCATGCCAGTTGGATGTTGCCGAGGAAGCGACAGCGGTCAATTTGGCTGAGATGGTGAAAAACCAGCTAGCAGATGTGGGGATTGCAATTACCATCAACGTCTATGATGCCACGACTACAAACCAGCGGCGGCTGAGCGGAGAGTTTGACTTGTCCTATGGTACATGGGGGTCCTCCAACGGGGACCCGGATAGCGCGATCTACCCAGAGCACCATTCCTCCCGTATAGGCGTTTCCAATACGTGGTTTGGCGATCCGGAAGTAGATAAGTATCTGGAGCTGGAACGCGCCACGATAGAGCCGGAACAGCGCAAGGAATATCTTAAGCAGGTTCAGATATTGCTCCATGACCAGTGCCCGTGGATATATGTTACGCAGCTGGTGTTTGTTGATGCTGTGGGGAAGAATGTGGTGGGCTATGACCCGGTTGCCACCACATGGGTGCGTTACAACGAACTATATGTGACACAATAACTGGCGGCGCACCTTGGCGCGATCAGGGGAGCCTATGCTGGGACGAGCGCCGGAAGCCCGTCCCAGCCGGCTTGGGGGAGATGGTGAGAGCCGGCAGACGAACTCCGTTTTCCCTTTGATGCTGCATTCGCCGGCACACTGCGAAAACAGTTGGCGGCTGCCCGCATGCAGCGGCAGAAAAAATTTTTATCGTGGTGTTACACGACGCTGGGCCGTATTCTGCGGCCCTATGAAAGGATAGATATTGTATGAAAAAATTATCGGTAATACAAGCAGATAATATTACGCTCGGCCTTGCACTGATTTACCTGTATATGGGAAAAAATATCTGCGAGACCTTCGGGATCGAAGGGGAGTCGGCCGTACGGCGTGGTTTGGCAGAATATGCCGCCACCCGTGGCTCTGACCTGCGAAAAAAGCACCAGGCGTTAGGAATGAAAACTAATTTGAAGAATTTCTTTTATTACGGCTCCAATCCCTACAGCGAGGCATCCTTTGTCAACCACATGGGCCATGTTACAGAGGAGGAGGACGTACGGCAGACTACATATTGCCCCTTCGTGGAAGAGATGATCCGGCGGGGCCAGCGCCGGCTGGCGGTCACATACTGTGAAGAAGTCCACCCGCCTCTATGGCAGTCTTATGCGCCTACAGCTATTGTCAACCTGGGTAAGCATCTGGCGCAGGAGGGGAGCGACCGCTGCCTGTTCGATGTGTTCCTACGCCCCGGGCGTATGACGGCGGAGCAGCGGAAAGAGTGTTTCGAAGCGTATGATCCGGACTTCAAAGGCGACCGCCGGGAGGAGTACATTACGCCGGATTCCAAAACCGGCAATTGCGCTATGACCATAATCATGGCGGCGTCTCTTTATCGGAGCTGCACAGAGGCATTCGGTGCGGATGCGGTTCCTGTATTGGAGAAAGGCGCAGAGGAGGCGCTGGCCGACTATATTCAGGTGCTTCGTACCTGTGCCGGGAAACTGCAAGTGCCGTTTGACCAAGCATTCGTTGCGGAAAACTATGTATTCAGTTCCACTCTGGAAGAAGACGCCGCCTGGGAGGAATTTGCAGACGAGGAAATTCGTGCGTTTGCACGGCGCTGCATCTACGATAAGTTCCATGCGCTGGCCGGCGTATAGGCAGGCAATCCCTGTACAGAAAGGAGCGACGTATGCAAATGGAGAAATTGCGCATAAAGGACTTTACAGATTACCGGTTCCTATCAGGGCTTTGCTTTTCCCCCTCTGGGGAAAAAGCTGCATTTTTTAGCCGAAAAGCCAACTTAGGAACCAATGGGTACGACCTTCACCTTCACCTGTGCCATGTACACGACGGTACAGTGGAATTGCTGCTGGAGAATATTGCCGCAGACTTTTTCTGCTGGGAGGATGATGATACGCTGCTGGTGCCCTTGCTTGCGACAGAGGAAGAACGGCGGACAGTGGCAAGCGGGGAACTGCTCACTTCCTTCTATCGCTTAGATGTCAAAACAAAAGCTTGTACACACAGTTTTTCTGTGCCGACAAATGCGCATATGATCCAAAAGCTGGCGGAGGGGAAGTATTTGCTGCGGTCCTGGTTTAATGCCTGCCGGCCGGATGTGGAACACGCCAGCGGGGAGGAAAAGGAACGCCTGCTGAAAAAAGTCCAGGATGATTCGCAGTATGAGATTCTCGATGAGATACCCTTTTGGTGGGACAGGACCGAATTCACCAACAAGCGGCGCAACCGGTTATATACTTACGACCTTGCCTCCGGGGCGCTGCATGCAGTTACGGACCCGCTCTTTGACGCAGTCCACCTGGCAGTGTCCAAGGATGGCAGGAAGGTGGCCGTGGCAGGGCAGTGGTTCGACAGCAAGCGGCTGATAGAGGATGGCATCTATCTGCACGACTTGGCAACTGGGGAGGTGTCCGTTTTAGTAGAGAAGGGGCTTATCCGGATCTGCGGCATGGACATCGCCGGAGACCGCGTCCTCTTTGCGGGCACGGAAATGCGGCGGCATGGCATGTATGAAAATCCTCAATTTTATGAAGTAGGCTTTGACGGCGGGGAATACCGCCTGGTTCGCAGCTACGACCGCAGCATTGGCGACATGGTGGTTACAGATTGTAAATTCGGTGGCGGCTGCATCTGCAAGGCAATGGGGGAGGCACTGTATTTCCTGTCTACAGAGCGGTATTCCACGGTCCTGCGCCGTTTGAATAAGGATGGTACGATTGATGATTTGTCCGCTGAAAATGGGGCGGTTAACTTTTTTGACATTAGCGGGAACCACGCTGTTTATGCCGCCATGCGCGGGCTGGGGCTTCAGGAGTTGTATCTGCTGGACCTAAATACGGAGAAAGAGACCAGGCTAACGAACCTGAACGAATCCTGCCTGTCCTGCAAAACGCTCTCCCCTTATGAGCATTTCACCTTTCAAAACACTGATGGGGTCGAGCTGGACGGCTGGGTGCTCAGGCCGGTGGATTTTCGAGAAGACAGGCGCTATCCTTGTATTCTGGATATTCACGGCGGGCCGCCGGGCGCCTACGGCGAGGTGTTTCTCCATGAGATGCAGTGCTGGGCCAATGAGGGGTTTTTTGTTTGCTTCAGCAACCCCAGAGGCGGCGAGGGGCGGGGAAACGCCTTTATGGATATTCGGGGCAGGTGGGGCGAGGAGGATTACCGTGATTTGATGGAATTCATGGACCAGGTCTTGATACGGTATCCATCTGTAGACGCCCAACGCTTGGGCGTGACCGGTGGGTCCTATGGCGGGTATATGACGAATTGGATCATCGGGCATACGGACCGGTTCCGGGCTGCGGCAGCGCAACGCTCAGTTTCCAACCTGATTTCTATGGTGGGGCACTCCGGTTCCGGTTATACTTACACCCTGGACCAGATAAACGCCGGTTTTTGGGAAGGGGTTGGCATAGGCTGGTACCACTCGCCGCTGAAGTATGCGAAGAATGCCGTCACACCTACGTTGTTCATCCATTCCGACCGGGACCGGGACTGCGCCCTCTCCGAGGGGCTGCAAATGTTTACTGCCCTAAAGATGGTAGGCTGTGAGGCGCGGATGTGCATCTTCAAGGATGAATGCCATGATTTGAGCCGGACCGGGCGGCCTATGCAGCGGATCCGCCGCCTGGAGGAAATCACGCGTTGGTTCCACAAGCATCTGGATTAGCACTGATGGAGGTGATACGGTGCATAGGTACATTTTGAAACGGCTTCTCATGCTGATCCCCGTGCTGCTGGGCGTATCCCTCACGGTGTTCGCGCTGCTCTATTTCTCACCTGGGGATGTAGTAGATTCCATCGTTGCCCAGGGCGGCGTGTACTCGGAGGAAGATGCCGCACAACTTCGTGAGGAGTTTGGCTTAAATAAGCCGTTCTTTATACAATACCTTTCATACATTAAGGGAATTGTCTTGCATTTTGACTTTGGCACATCTTATTTAACCAAACGTTCCGTTACCGCAGAAATATTAGACCGTTTCCCAACGACAGTGCTGCTCGCTGTCCTGGGTATCGGCATCGCCTTTGCGATTGGCGTTCCGGCAGGCATCCTGTCTGCAACCCGGCAGTATTCCATGTTTGACAACATCGTCACCCCCATTTCTCTGTTAGGCGTTTCAATGCCTGGCTTCTGGTTTGGCCTTATGCTCATCATTCTCTTCTCGGTCAAACTGGAATGGCTTCCGGCGTCGGGCTTTTACGGGCCGAAGTACTGGATTCTGCCAGCCCTGACCATTGGCTTTAGCGCTGCGGCGTTTATCATGCGTATGACGCGGTCATCCATGCTGGAGGTCATCCGGCAAGACTACATCCGCACCGCCAGGGCCAAAGGGCAGAGCGAACGGATCATCATCACAAAACACGCGCTGAAAAACGCGCTCATTCCAATCATCACCTCCACAGGCCTCCAGTTTGGCTTTATGCTGGGCGGGTCAATTCTGGCGGAGTCCGTATTTGCGATTTCCGGACTAGGGAAACTGATACTGGATGGTATTAAGGCGCGCAACTATCCTGTCGTGCAGGGCGGCATCCTGTTTATCGCTTTTGTATTCAGCTTTGTCAATTTGCTGGTGGATGTAATCTATGCATATGCAGACCCGCAGATCAAATCCCAATATGTGCGGAAGAGGAGGAGGGACAAATGAGAAAAGGAAATGGGGAAAAGAGGAAGGACGGCCTATGGACAGATGCGGCCAAACGCTTCCGCAAGAACAAGCTGGCTATGGCCGGTCTCGTTATGCTGGCTATCTTAATCCTCTGCGCTCTTTTTGCAAACTATATTGCGCCCTTCCACTACGATGAGCAGAATCTACCGGCGGCTTTCGAGAGTCCAAGCCTGCGGCATTTGATGGGGACTGACAATCTGGGCCGGGATATTTTCAGCCGGATCATATATGGGACGCGCACTTCCTTGTCCATCGCGCTGGTCGCAGTACTGGTGGCAACCTTGGCCGGCGGTCTCATGGGGGCTGTGGCGGCCTTCTATGGCGGCGTTCTGGACAACGTCATCATGAGGTTCCTGGATGTGTTCCTGGCCATTCCCTCCACGCTGCTGGCAATTGCTATAGCGGCTGTGCTGGGGCCAGGTGTTACCAATACGGTGCTGGCCATTACGATTGGACAACTGCCGGGCCTGGCCCGTATTGTACGCGCCACGGTCCTGTCCATCAAGGGCGAGGAGTACATTCGCGCCGCCAGATCCATCGGTGCGGGAAACATGCGGATTATCGGACTCCATATCCTGCCCAATGCGATGGCGCCGATTATTGTACAAGCGACGCTATACGTGGCTTCTGCGATCCTGTCAATATCTTCCCTAAGCTTTATCGGGCTTGGCATTCAACCGCCTACGCCGGAGTGGGGCAGCATGCTGTCCGCCGGACGCGCCTATATCCGCGATTACTGGTTCATTGTAGCATTTCCGGGACTAGCCATTATGGCGACCATTTTTGCATTCAATTTGATTGGCGACGGCCTGCGGGATGCGTTGGATCCGCGGCTGAAAAACTGACGGGAGGCGTATGGAATGGAAAAGGATACATTGCTTGCGGTCCGCGGCCTTACCATACAGTACGAGACGGACAGCGGCGTGGTGCATGCGGTAAACGGCCTGGACATGGAACTCCGCCATGGAGAGACCTTGGGGCTGGTAGGAGAGACCGGCGCAGGAAAAACTACGGCTGCGTTGGGGATTATGCGGCTGCTGCCGGAACCGCCGGCCAAGATACAGTCAGGGGAAATACTTTTCAAGGGGGAGGACGTCCTGAAAAAATCGGATGCAGAGCTGCGCTCCATGCGCGGGAAAAAAGTTGCCATGATTTTTCAGGATCCCATGACCAGCTTAAACCCGGTGCTGACAGTGGGGGAACAGATTGCGGAGGTTATTCAACTCCACGAAAGGAAAAGCGCGGCGGAAGCCCATGTGAAAGCCCAGGAAATGTTGCGCCTGGTGGGCATCCCACCGGAGAGGTTCTCTGAATATCCGCACCAGTTCTCCGGCGGGATGAAGCAGCGGGTTGTCATTGCCATTGCCTTGGCCTGTGACCCGGAACTGCTGATTGCCGACGAGCCTACCACCGCTTTGGATATGACCATCCAGGCCCAGGTGTTGGAGCTAATGCGGTCTCTTCGCAAGGAACTTAATACATCCATGATCTTAATCACGCATGATCTGGGGGTGGTGGCGGAGATGTGCGACCGGGTCGCTATCGTGTATGCCGGCGAAATTGTGGAGCAGGGGACGGCCCATGATGTATTCAATGATACAAAACATCCCTATACGATGGGCCTGTTTGGCGCTCTCCCGGATTTGGAGGGGAGCGAGGAGCGCCTGCACCCCATTCCTGGGTTGATGCCGGATCCCACTCACCTGCCGGAGGGCTGCCGCTTCAGCCCCAGATGTCCCAAGAGGACGGATGCCTGTGTCCAGACTCTTCCCAAAAATGTGGAGACCGTGCCGGGGCACAGTGTCCGCTGTTTGTTGTACGAGCACGGGATGCAGGGATAGGAGGCTGATATGGAAGCTATTTTAGAAGCCAAGAATATACGAAAATACTTTAAGACGCCCAAGGGGATGCTGCATGCGGTGGATGATGTCAGCTTTTCGATTCCCAAGGGAAAAACCCTGGGTGTGGTAGGAGAATCTGGGTGTGGGAAATCAACCCTTGGCCTGCTGCTCCTGCATCTGGAATCGTTGACAGGCGGGCAGATATTTTTTGAGGGCAGGGACATTACCAATCCTGGGAAGAGGAGGTTAAAAGAACTGCGCTGTTCCATGCAGATGATTTTCCAGGACCCGTTTTCTTCTTTGAACCCCAGGATGTCTGTAAGCGAAATCATCAGCGAACCATTCCGCATCTACAAGATTTGCAGAAGCCCGGCGGAGATGGAGAAAAAGGTGGACCAACTGATGGACCTGGTCGGCCTGGCGCCGCGCCTGCGGCAGGCTTACCCGCACGAACTGGATGGGGGCAGGCGGCAGCGGGTAGGCATTGCCAGGGCGCTGGCCATGGCGCCCAAATTTATCGTCTGCGATGAGCCGGTTTCTGCGTTGGATGTTTCTATTCAAGCGCAGATATTGAATTTGATGCAGGACCTTCAGAAAGAGATGGGCTTGACCTATATCTTCATTACGCACGACCTCTCCGTCGTCCGGCATATCTCAGACGAGATATGTGTCATGTACCTGGGAAAGATCGTAGAGCAGGCGCGGGCGCAAGAACTGTTCCGGAACCCGCTCCATCCGTATACCCAGGCGCTTCTGTCCGCCATCCCACGGCCCAAAGTGCCTCCGGCAACAGAACGCATTATCCTTAAAGGCGAGCTTGCCTCCCCCATTGAGCCGAAGCCCGGATGCCGCTTTGCCCCGCGCTGCATCCATGCTCAGGATCGCTGCTTCCAGGAAAATCCGGAGCGCAGGGAGATTGGCCAGGGCCGCTTCGCCTGTTGTCACTGTATATAGGGAAAGGCAGCGTATGCTTACAGAAAAGTGTATCTTTGCGGTAGACACCCATACCGCCGGAGAACCAACCAGGATTGTGATAGGCGGCCTGGGAATGATACCCGGGGATACTATTTTGGAAAAGAAACAATACCTGGAGCGGGAACTGGACAGCCTGCGCATTATGCTCATGCATGAACCACGGGGGCATCGCGACATGTTTGGCGCGGTTATCCTGCCGCCCTGTGACCCGCGCGCGGATGCAGGGATCGTATTCATGCACAGCGGCGCTTACCAGGAGATGTGCGGGCATGGCTGTATTGGCGCTGTGACGGCGCTGCTGGAACTTGGCATTGTGAAAGGAAGAGAGGGCAGGAATACCGTGGTCCTGGATACGCCTGTAGGCTTAGTCCATGCGGAAGCGGAGATGGGCTGCGGCCATGTGACATGCGTTTATATCCAGAACGTCCCTTCCTTTTTATACCGGGAGGGATTGGAGGTGGAGTTGCCCTCATACGGCATGTTGCCCGTTTCCATTGCTTTCGGCGGGAACTTCTTTGCCTTGGTAGACATCAGCAGGTTATCGCTGGAAATTGCCCCACAGCGGGTAGAACAGCTTGTCGGCCTGGGGATGGAGGTGCTGGGCCAGGTCAGATGCATGGAACCGGCCATACATCCGCTGCTGCCGGAGGTGCGGGGCGTGGCGATGGCGGAACTGTATACGAAATCCCCCACGCCCGGGGTTGATGCACGAAACATCGTTGTATTTGGGAACCGCCAGTTTGACCGTTCGCCATGCGGGACTGGCACCAGCGCCAAATTGGCCGCTCTTTACCGCAGGGGAGAACTCCGGCTGGGACAGCCTTATACCCATGAGAGCGTGATCGGCACTGTATTTCGTGGACGGGCGGTGGAGGAGACCTGGGTTGGGCTGTTCCCCGCTGTCATCCCGGAGATTCAAGGCGAGGCATTCATCACGGGGATCCACCAGTTTGTCCGCCACCCGGACGATTTGGCCGGCAAAGGATTCTTAGTGTAGCGGCAGGGGAAAGTTGGGAAAGATAGTGAGGAATAAAAATATGGCGACCCTTGACAAGCAGATACAAGAAATACACCAGTCGAACATCATTGTGGATGCGCACCTGGACTTATGCATGTACATCGACCGGCAGCGCAGCACCGGGAGAAGAAAGGTAATCCAGCGGGATTACCTGGAGGACATAAGGAAGGGCGGCGTCAATGTGATCGTTTCCGCTATTTTTGTGGAGGATTATGGCTCCGGGGAGACTGTGCTGCGCCAGGCTATGGACCAAATCGGAGCATTGTACGCAGAACTGCGGGAAAGCCCCGGCATCTTTGAGGTGTGCTGTACCTATGATGAGATTCAGCGGACTGTGGCAGCAGGAAAACTCGCCATTTTGCTCTCCTTCGAAGGCGTGGAGCCATTGGGGAAGAACGTGGAGCTGCTGCCGCTGTTTTATCAGCTGGGGGTCCGAGGGGTAGGCCTTGCTTGGAGCCGGCGCAACTTTGCCTGTGACGGCGCCATGTATACAAATACGCCCTACAATCTGGGGACCGGGCTGACAGAATTCGGCGTGGACCTGGTACGAGAGACGGAGCGGCTGGGCATGTTCCTGGACATCTCCCATCTAAACGATGCCGGCGTGGACGACATACTGTCACTTACCCGTGGCCCTGTGCTTGCCAGCCACTCAAATTGCCGGGCCATCAACCCTACCAGCCGGAACCTGAGCGATGGCCATATTCGTCAAATTGCCGCACGAGGGGGTGTGGTCGGCATCAATACCGTCAGCGCCATTGTCAGCGACCAGCCAGGCGGAGCAACCATGGAGACGCTGCTACAGCACATCGACCATCTTGTGGATGTGGCTGGGATTGACCATGTGGGGCTGGGCTTTGACTTTGCGCTGAAAATCATGCCGGATGCTTACATCCAAGTCAATGGCTACCAGCAGAAGGTATTTGATGTCATCAACGGATACGGAGATTTACCAGCATTGACCCAGGCCCTTTTGGAGCATGGCTATGGGGCGGAGGATATCCGGAAGATTTACGGCGTCAACTTTATGCGTATGTACCAGCAGGTACTCTCTTAACGGGGCTATTGTACAATAGGGAGTTGAGCGTAATGGAAGAAAACCGCTATATATATTATCGTGCCGGCGTACCGGTGGGGAGATTCTCCATCTCCCCAGACGCAATACGATGCAGCGTCCGGTCTTTTGAAACCCTAATGTGGCAGGCGGAGGAGCCATTCTCAATGGACATGGCGCCCTTTGACAGGGAACTGGACCTGCGTCTGCCGGAGGCGCTGGCCTGTGTACAGCGGGGCGCATTTGACACGGCCCGATATGAGAAGTCCTGCCAGATAGAGGCGGAAATCCAGGGAGAAAGGAAACGAGGGACTTTGTGGGCGCAGAGAGAGGGACATTTTCCCCTGGATGTGCTGACCTGCGATGGCCGGATCGCCGCCCTGTATGACAATGAGCGCAATTATATTGGCCTGCTGGTGCGGGAAGGCTATGAGACCATGACGCCGCAAGCGGCTTTTTCTGATCCGCTACTTTCCAAAGGGAACCGGGGCATGAAAAAGCTCGGTGGATTCATGGTCCCCATGCGGGATGGGGTGTGCCTGGCAACCAATGTATTCCTGCCCGCAGATTACCGGGATGGAGAGCGCCTGCCCACCGTGCTCGTCCGCACCTGCTACGGCAAGGACAGTGCAAAGCAGTTCTTTGTCTTCACCCACTACGGATATGCAGTGGCGGCACAAGACACACGGGGGCGGGAGGAGTCGGAAGGCTGCTGGCAGCCCATTGTTAATGAAATGGATGACGGGGATGACACTTTGGACTGGATTTCGGGCCAGTCATGGAGCGATGGCCGCGTGGGTATGATCGGCGCATCCTACCTGGCAATCGTCCAGTGGGCAGCGGCGGCCAGCGGCAATCCCCATTTGAAGGCATTGATCAGTATGGTTACTGGCGGTGTTCCAATCTTTGACTTCCCTCATCGCGGCGGCGTTTTAAGTCCGGGAACCATTGCATGGGCCTTCGCCATGCGTAAGAAGTCATATTGCCCCCGGGATATGCTGCGGAAGGATTGGTCCCAGATTCTTCGCACACGGCCTATCCGGGATATACCAAAGAAGGGAATTGGAGAAGACATCCCCTTCTGGGACGAGTGGATGGGCCATGAGTTCTATGATGAGTATTGGCATAGGGCCAATTGGATGATGCGGCAGCATCAAATTGACGTGCCTTCCCTGTACATTTCCGGATGGTATGACGATGTGGGGGGCGGCACTATGCAGATGTGGGATATGAACCGCCGCAATGGACGGCGGAATCAGAAAATAGTCATTGGCGCATGGAAACACAAAATGAACGTCTCAAGGGATATACACGGCATCTGCTACGGGGCTGACTCCCTGCGGTACGACCTTTTTCCGCTCTATCTGCGCTGGTATGACCGCCATCTCAAAGGCATTCCCAACCATATTGAAGATGCGCCGCCGGTGGAGTATTACATTATCGGCGAGGGCGCTTGGCGCAACGCAGATGATTGGCCGCCGCCAGAGACGAAAATGCACCCCCTATACCTGCAAAGCGGCGGAAACGCCAATACCAGCCTTGGCGACGGTATGCTCTCCTGGCAGAGACCGGAGCGCGCCTGCGAGGATTGCTTCGCCTTTGACCCGCAGAACCCAGCGCCATTCTTGATTGATGTCAGCGAAAATGAGTGCATGGTTCCGGAAAACTATCGGGATGTGGAGTTGCGCCAGGATGTGTTGGTATATACCTCTGCACCGTTGGAACAGGAGTTGGTGATTGCTGGGGAGCCGGTAGCCGTGCTTTATGCTGCATCCGATGCCAAGGATACGGATTGGGTCGTGCGGCTGACGGATGTAGATGAGATGGGAAATTCTATCCGTATGTGCGACGGCATTGTACGCGCCAGGTTCCGCAAGTCTTTCATTGAACCCAAACTGCTGCTGCCAGGAGAGGTTGTACGCTATGAGATACCGCTAACCTGGATTGCCGGACGGTTCCAGAAAGGGCACCGGCTGCGGGTAGAGGTAGGTTCTGGGGCGGACTATTCTGTCTTTCCTAATCCCAACACCGGCCATTTGATGGCAGACGAAACCGAGTGGGTGATTGCTAACCAAACTGTTTACAGCGGCGGCATGCATCCCAGCCATATCCTGATCCCTGTTTTTCAAGAAGGGCCAAATAACTAGAGGGACGGCGGCACGGGTCCGTGCCGCCGTCCACATGTTTCCCAGTTTACGGATGGAAATTATTGCTTTGACATTGCATTACCGCTTCTGTTGTGTTACTATTGTCGCAGGCGGCGCAATAGCGTGTCATGCAATTTGCTTACTGTATGCCTTACTTGCGGTCCCGTCTCTTTTGCGCCGTTTTTCCGCCCCTTTTTAAATTTTTTGTGGTTGATTCACATTCCTACATATGATGTAAATAAATTGAACTTTTTAACAAATTGTTATCACAACAAATTACTATAGAGGAGTGATATTTTGATCAATTGTTCCTATCTGCGAAAGGTTAGGCAGTCCAGACATTATACACTCAACCAACTGAGCAAAGAAACTGGCTATACCGCCAGCTTTCTTTCCCAGATTGAACGAGGGCTGAGAGAACCCTCGCTGACATCTCTGCGGAAGATTTCAGAGTGTCTTGGCGTTTCGCTGGTATCTTTTTTTATACAGCCAGAAGAACAGGCGGTGAAAGAACTCCCGGAAATATATACCGTGCAAGGACAGGATTATGGGATTGTTCGCAGAGGAGAGGGATTGCAGTTGGAGCTGCCGGATCTATCCATCCGCTGCCAGATGGTGACGCCGCCGTTGATTGCGTCGGACGGCCAGCGGCTTTTGCGGGGGTTCCTTTATATTCTGCCGCCGGGAGAGTGGTGCTCAGAGAAGATGATTTCTCATTCTGAGGATGAATGTATCTATTGTTTGCAGGGGAAACTGCGCGTCTGTGTGGGACAGGATGAAACTTTTTTGGATACCGGAGACTGTCTCTACATCAACGCAATGACTCTGCACAACTTTCAAAACTGTGGAACCGAGGATTGCGTTCAGCTAACGTTTACGGTATCGGAAAAGATTGCGCCAGAGCATGGACAATGATGGATATTGGATATGCTGCTGCCGTTGGGGTGCAAAACGAAATAGCCATGCGCCAGTTTCCGGGTCTCCCACCCGTCTTTCTTGCTTTTAACAGCCATACCGCCAGCATCGTACTTCGTGCGGATGCTGGCGGTAAAAATTTGAAGTTTGTGCTTGTGGCAACACTGCGTTTAAAATGTCATTTGGGCCTGGATTTTGCGGTTCCAAGGTGCTGTCCGTCCCGGTGTAGGCTTCACTCACGGAAGTTTCTCTGTCTCCCCAGGTTTCCCGGCCGCCAGCCTATTCCGCTATCAGCTGTCGGGAATTTGCACCCGCAGCCCGTCTCAGATTTCCCGCTCCATAGGATTGACCCAAAACTTCAGATTTCTATCCATCAGCGCGGCCAGATAGCAGAAAGAGCTTCTGGATAAAATCATCCCTTGGCACATGCTCAAAAGCTGCAAGTCAATATAATTTCTGCCCTTCATGTTTCCTGTGACAAAAGTAGTCTGAGACGGCGGGTCCAGCCCCAAATCACTGGAGTTTTCACTGCACCAATCAGGGTCATCTGTAAATACGAAAAAGTGCGCGTCCGGCCACGTCTCCAGGAATTTCTGTGTGGCGGTTTTATAATATTTCGGCGGCATCGCCCAGCCACCCGTTATAAAGTCCCCGCGCCGGATATGGACGCCTACAGAAAGTTCGGTACGGATTAGTTCCGCTATCCGAATATTGTTTAGGTCTGTCAGATCCGGGAAAGTCAATTCGGCTAAGTTTTCCTCCCGGTAGTGTGCAAACCAGTGTTTATTGATCCAGTATCCATGGTAGTACAGTTTTTTTTCCGGAATCTGTACAATCTCCGGATGAAACTCATTTGCCGGAACCGTCCGTACTTTTCCATTAAACGCATAATCACCAGTTTCCGCTACAAGCGAAATCGGCAGGCCCATATCCATAAAGGTCTGGGGAAGGCTGCGGCCTTCTTTTCTCAGGCGAATAATCTCCTCCCAGACGTCCTGGTCAAAGTAATTGCTGAGAAGATTCGCTTTAATGCCAAAGACTTTCTCCAACTCATAGCCGTTATGGTAGTTGGATATGAAAAACTCTGAGTCGTCAAAGTACCAGGTCTCACCTGGACAATAACGCTCCGCAAACCTGACAAAAAGGTATTGAAAGACCTGATTTCCCAAACCGCCGTTCAAAAGCTGAATCCTCATAACCGCGCTTCCCTCATTGCTCATAAGCGTTTTCAAATTTTATGGGAATTGAAACTTTCTTTTATCCCGCACAGAAATTTCTTTGCCCAGTTGCACTTCGA
>CANSSG010000028.1 GCA_947649615.1 uncultured Clostridia bacterium
CAGGTTTACGGCAATGCTCGGGTTTACGGCAATGCTCAGGTTTACGGCGATGCTCGGGTTTACGGCAATGCTCGGGTTTCCGGCGATGCTGGGGTTTCCGGCGATGCTGGGGTTTACGGCGATGCTCAGGTTTACGGCGATGCTCGGGTTTCCGGCAATGCTCGGGTTTCCGGCGATGCTCGGGTTTACGGCAATGCTGGGGTTTCCGGCGATGCTTGGGTTTACGGCGATGCTCAGGTTTACGGCAATGCTCGGGTTTACGGCAATGCTCAGGTTTACGGCGATGCTCAGGTTTACGGCGGGGAATGGGAAAAATCTCCTTGTTACATACAAGGCACGCGATGGGCGATCAATATTTCTTCCAACGATACTGTCCAATGTGGATGTCAAAATCATACCTGGCAGGAATGGCATGACAGATATTTGGAAATCAGCAATGCGCATGACGCAAGTGATGTGCTGGGGGAGTATATCCGCTATTTTAACCTGCTGTGCGACATGTACGGGCATGTAGATTGCAGGATTGAGAGACAGGAGACCATCCCATGTTAACCCTCTATAACGGCGACGCTGTCTCCGAATACGAAGCTGCTACGGCATTGACGCTGGAAGCAAGGCGGCGGGGAATCAGTTACGGCAACTTGGTCGCCGCCACGGACGATTGGCAGCAGTGGGAGATCGTAAGCACCTACTGCGGTCAAAAGCGCGGCAAGCCCCGCCGCCGGGGCCGTCCCACAGACAAGACCTGTGGGGACTGCGCCCTGTGGGAGCCGGAGCCGGATGCCTGGGCGGGCGGCTGGTGTCCGGTGCCTAAGTGCGGGACGGATTGGCCCAGATATACGAACCGGAAAAAGCCCGCGTGTACGCACTTTGAGGAAAGGACGAAATGCTATGTCAGTCAAAATTACTCAGTTTGAGGCTGAGAACGTCAAGCGTATTAAAGCGTTGACCCTCACCCCGGCCGCCGCCGGCCTGACGGTGATCGGGGGCCGCAACAACCAGGGCAAGACCTCGGGTCTGGATGCCATTATGTGGGCGCTGGGCGGGGACAGGTACCGTCCCTCCCAGGCCCAGCGGGATGGCTCCGTCCTCCCGCCCCGGCTCCACCTGGAGTTGTCCAACGGGATCATCGTGGAGCGGTCGGGCAAGAACAGTGATTTGAAGGTGACGGACGCCTCCGGCCGCAAGGCGGGCCAGCAGCTGCTCAATTCCGTTGTGGAGCAGTTGGCCCTTGACATGCCCCGGTTTATGCAGTCCACCAGCAAGGAAAAGGCTACAACCCTCCTCCGTATTATCGGTCTGGAGGAGCAGGTTGAAAAGCTGGAACGGCAGGAAAAGGAGTTGTATAACCAGCGGCACACGATCGGCCAGATTGCCGATCAGAAAGCGAAGTACGCCAAGGAACTGCCCAACTACCCCGAGACGCCCGCCGAGCCGGTCTCTGTCTATGAACTCATCCAGCGCCAACAGGAGATTCTTGCCCGGAACGGCGAGAACCAGCGCAAGCGGGAGCAGGCGCGGAAGCTGGAAGGCCAGCGGGTCATTGCCAAAGAGCAGCTGGAGGATTTGGAACGGCGGTATGCAGATGCCCAGGCAAAATACGCCGCCCTGTGTGTTGACTGCGAGACTGCGAAAAAGTCCACTCTGGACCTGCTGGATGAGTCTACGGAAGAGTTGGAAAACAGCATTCGGGATATTGAAGCTGTCAACGCCAGGATTCGCACGAACCAAGACAAGGCTCGGGCGGAAGCTGAAGCCAAGGAGTACGAAGACCAGTATGCCGGCCTGACGGCCCAACTGGAGGCGGTACGCCAGCAGAAAACGGATCTCCTGCAAGGCGCGAAACTGCCTCTCCCCGGTCTCTCCATGGAGGATGGAGAACTGACCTACAATGGCAGGCCCTGGGACTGCATGAGCGGATCAGACCAGTTGAAGGTCTCCACCGCCATTGTCCGGGCACTGAAGCCTGACTGCGGTTTTGTGCTCCTGGATAAGTTGGAGCAGATGGACCTGGAGACCCTGCGGGAATTTTCTGCCTGGATGGAGGCCGAAGGACTGCAAGGGATCGCCACCCGGGTATCTACTGGCGGCGAATGTTCTATCATTATTGAAGACGGCTATGCGGAAAGTACGGAGGGTACTGCCGCCCCCATCTCATGGAAAGCAGGTGAATTTTGATGAATATTACCAGAGGAAAAGTCCCCGGCGCGAAGAAGTGTGTGTTGTATGGACCAGAAGGCATCGGCAAAAGCACCTTTGCAGCGCAGTTTCCTGATCCGGTGTTCATCGACACTGAGGACAGCACCAAAGAGTTGGATGTGGCCCGGTTCGACAAGCCTACATCCTGGGAAATGCTTCTTCAGGAAGTACGTCATGTGATCAACACGCCCGGCATTTGCAAAACACTGATCGTTGACACTGCCGATTGGGCGGAGAGACTCTGCGTAAAGGCGGTCTGCGCCAAGTACCAGAAGAGCGGGATCGAATCCTTCGACTACGGCAAAGGCTACACGTTCGTCTATGAAGCGTTCGGAGAACTGCTGAACCTGTTGTCGGATGCCGCAGATCGGGGTGCCCATGTTGTCCTGACAGCCCACGCTGCAACCAGGCGCCGCGAACAGCCCGATGAATTTGGAACCTATGACTGCTGGGGCCTGAAACTGATTGACAGCCCCAAGTGCAGCATCGCCAACATGGTAAAAGAATGGGCCGATCTGCTGCTGTTTGCCAATTACAAAGTAATGGTCGTTGCGGCAGATGACAAGGGGAAAAAGCACAAGGCACAGGGCGGCCGCCGGGTGATGTATACCACACACCACCCCTGCTGGGATGCGAAGAACCGGCTGAGCTTGCCGGAGGAAATGCCGCTGGATTTCCGGGCGCTTGCCCCTTACCTGGAAATATCTGGAGGACGGCCCGCACAGCCTGAACCGCAGGCAGAACCGGTGGCGCCACCGCCATCTGCCCCGCAGCCCGCGCCGGAAAAGCACGAACCCCCTATCAAGGTGCCCGGTGATCTCATGACGGTCCCCGCAGTACTCCGGCCCCTGCTGGAAGACGCGCAGGTGTCAGAGGAGGAGGTTCGCGAAGTGATCGCCAAGCGGCAGGGCAGTTTCCCTATGGGTACTACTTGGGAGGTCATGGAAAAAACCGGATTTGTTGACGGATGGGTTCTGCCATTCTGGGATAAGATCGTGAAAATGATTCAAGAAAATCCAGACCGCCTGCCATTCTAGGGCTTGTTTGATAAATGGCGGAATGACCAAAAACGAGAGATTTTTTCGATGGACAAGGAAAAAAATCCCAGGAATACTTTGTGTATTTCAAGATTTTTTAACGCTGTACAGCGGGGAATGATCCGCCGTTTGGGCGTTTTGACATTTTTCAAACACGCCCTAACCCTATCACATTTATTTCATAAACAAGGAGATTATTCTATGAGCGAATATGATTCCATGCCCCGCGAGTTTGGCTGGGACGATGAAATCCAAAACGATAGCAGCCCGTTCCAGGTTCTCCCCGAGGGGGACTACAATTTCACCGTGAAGAAGTTTGAGCGCGCCCGGCACAGCGGCAGCGAGAAGATCCCGGCCTGCAACAAGGCTATTTTGACGGTGGCCGTCAGCAGCGCCGAGGCCTCGGGCGATGTGCTGACCAACCTTTTCCTTCACAGCAAGTTCGAATGGAAACTGTGCCAGTTCTTTACCTCCATCGGCCAGCGCAAGCACGGCGAGGCCATGCGGATGAATTGGGGGGCTGTCCCCGGCTCCACTGGTGTCTGTCATGTGTGTGTCCGCAAATGGATGGGTAACGATAACAAGGAGCACGAGAGCAACGAGATCACGGAGTTCTACAATCCGGAGAATGCCCCGCAGGTCACAACCGCTCAGCCCCTCGTACAGACCACGGCGCAGGGCTGGTCCGAGCTGCCCCAGGTTACCCCCACACCCTGGAGTACAGGTAACTTTTAGTGGAACTCAGGCCATATCAGCAGGAGGCCCGGGAGGCTGTAAAAAACGACTGGGCCGCCGGCTTCCTCAGAACGCTCCTGGTATTGCCGACCGGCTGCGGAAAGACCATAGTTTTCTCAAAGATTGTTGAGGATATGGTGCGCTCCGGCCGCCGGTGCCTGGTTCTGGCCCACCGTGGGGAGTTGCTGGATCAAGCTGCCGGCAAGCTGCTCCAGGCAACAGGGCTTCGGTGTTCTGTAGAAAAGGCCGAGGAAACATGCCTGGGCAGCTGGTACCGGGTGACCGTTGGCTCTATCCAGAGCCTTATGCGGGAGAAAAGGCTGGGACAATTCCCGGCTGATTACTTCGATGTGATTGTGGTGGACGAGGCCCACCATGCCCTGTCTGACGGCTATCAGAGGGTGCTTACCCATTTTGAGGAGGCCCGGGTGCTGGGCGTCACCGCCACCCCTGACCGGGGGGATATGCAGAACCTGGGCCAATACTTTGAGCATCTGGCCTATGAGTACACCCTGCCCAGGGCCATCAAGGACGGATACCTCTGTCCGATCAAGGCCGTTACCATCCCCCTGACCCTTGACCTCTCCCATGTGGGGGTACAGGCGGGGGATTTCAAAAACTCCGACATTGACACGGTCCTTGACCCATACTTACACCAGATCGCTGAGGAGATGCACACCTACTGCGATAACCGCAAGACGGTGGTATTCCTGCCTTTGGTACGCACCTCGCAAAAGTTCTGTCGCCTGCTCAATACCCAGGGGTTCCGGGCAGCGGAGGTCAACGGCAACAGCCAGGACCGGGCAGAAGTCCTCAAAGCTTTTGACGAGGGGAAGTACAACGTCCTGTGTAATTCTATGCTGCTGACTGAGGGCTGGGACTGCCCCAGCGTGGATTGTGTGGTAGTCCTGCGGCCCACAAAGGTGCGAAGCCTTTACAGTCAGATGGTCGGGCGTGGTACCCGACTGTTCCCCGGCAAAGAGAATCTGTTGCTCCTGGACTTTTTGTGGCATACCGAGCGCCATGAGCTGTGTCACCCCGCCAACCTGATTTGTGAATCGGACGAGGTTGCCCGGAAGATGACCGAGAACATCGAGGCGGCGGGATGCCCGGTTGATATTGAGGAGGCCGAGAAAAAGGCCAGCGAGGATGTTGTGGCCCAGCGGGAGGAGTCCCTGGCAAAGCAGTTGGCAGAAATGCGCTCCCGCAAGCGCAAACTGGTGGATCCTTTGCAATTCGAGATGTCGATCCAGGCGGCAGACCTGTCCAGCTATGTCCCGTCTTTCGGTTGGGAGATGGGGCCACCCAGCGACCAGCAGCGGGCCACCCTGGAAAAGCTGGGCATTTTCCCGGACGAGATTGAGACCGCCGGCAAGGCAACGCTGCTCCTGGACCGGCTGGCAAAGCGCCGGGTGGAGGGGCTGACAACCCCGAAACAAATCCGGTTCTTGGAGGGGAAAGGGTTCCAACATGTAGGGCAGTGGCAATTTGAAACCGCAAAGCACCTGATTGACCGGATTGCAGCAAACGGTTGGCGGGTGCCCGGAAATATTAACCCATCTGAATATGAAGGGACGTAACAGCTTATGGGAAACACACTTGATCTGCTAGGGGCACTGGAGTACATTGCCCCGGCGGGCCTCTCCTATCAAGACTGGGTTGCCGTTGGTATGGGGCTGAAGGAAGCGGGGTATCCCGTCTCCGCCTGGGAAGATTGGTCCCGCCGGGATCCAGCCAGATACCACAGCGGCGAATGCGCAAAAAAGTGGAATAGCTTTCGTGGGAATGCAGACCCCATCACAGCAGGTACCATTGTGCAGATGGCACGCGCCAGCGGTTGGAAGCCGGACAATGCGGGCATTGAACTGGACTGGGATGACATGATCAGCGCGGATCGGGATATGGTAGTGGTAAATCAGGACTGGATAGAGACCCGTGAGGTGGAAGACCCTCAGGTCTGGGATCCAGTTCAGGAATTGGTTTCCTACCTCAAGGCCCTATTCGATGAGGGGGATTATGTCGGCTATGTGACCCGCAGCTATGCCAATGAGGACGGAAAATTTGTGCCGTCAAAAGGATGCTTTGACCGCACAGCGGGATCGCTGATCGCGGAGCTTGACCGTTGTAAGGGGGATACAGGTTCTGTACTGGGGGACTACAACCCCAAAGTGGGCGCTTGGATACGCTTTAACCCCCTGGACGGAAAAGGCGTTAAAAACGAAAATGTAACGGACTTCCGCTACGCTCTGGTAGAATCCGACACGCTGCCGGTCGAAAAGCAGAACGCCATCATCCGGGAGTTGGAGCTACCTGTGGTCTGCCTGGTCCACTCCGGCGGTAAAAGTCTCCACGCCATCGTCCGTATTGACGCCAGGTCCTATGAGGAGTACCGGACCCGCGTTGATTTTCTCTACAGTGTGTGCCGGAAAAATGGCCTGGATATCGACCGGCAAAACCGAAACCCCTCCCGTCTAAGCCGTATGCCAGGCGTCATCCGAAACGGACACAAGCAGTTCCTGGTAGACACCAACATCGGCAAAGCATCCTGGGACGAGTGGCGGGAATGGATTGAGAGCGTCAGCGATGATCTGCCCGACCCGGAGAATATGGCCTCCGCCTGGGACAACCTGCCACAACTGGCGCCACCTTTGATTGAGGGTGTTTTGCGTCAGGGCCACAAGCTGCTCCTGGCTGGGCCGAGCAAGGCCGGCAAGTCATATGCTCTCATTGAGCTGTGCTGCTCCATTGCCGAGGGGCAGCCGTGGCTGGGGTTCACCTGCGCCCAGGGGCGTGTGCTGTACGTCAACCTGGAGCTGGATAGGGTCTCCTGCCTACACCGTTTCCGGGATGTGTACGAGGCCCTGGAATACCCCCCGCAACACCTGGGGAGTATCGATGTCTGGAACCTCCGTGGCCGTTCCATCCCTATGGATAAGCTGGCCCCCAAACTGATTCGCCGGGCCATGAAAAAGAACTACATCGCAATCGTCATTGACCCCATTTACAAGGTCATCACCGGCGATGAGAACAGCGCCGACCAGATGGCGAAATTCTGCAATCAGTTTGACAAGGTATGTACCGAGCTGGGCTGTGCGGTCATTTACTGCCACCATCACAGCAAGGGCAGCCAGGGGAGCAAGCGGAGCATGGACCGGGCCAGCGGCTCCGGGGTCTTCGCCCGTGACCCTGATGCCCTCCTGGATCTCATTGAATTGCCGGTAGGTGATGACCTCCGCAAGCAGGAAATCAACAACGCCGTGGGCCGGGCGTGTAGGTTGGCCCTCCAAGCGGCGGGGAAATTGGATGAAATCAGCCAGGATGATTTATGCAGCGAGAAGGCTGCCCTGGCCGCCGTAGAGACCGCTTTGGGGCCGCAGGGGTACAGGGACACTATAGCCGCCGTAGAGACCGCCAAAAAGGCCGCAGAAGCCCGTACAGCGTGGCGCATTGATGGGACGCTCAGAGAGTTTCCGAAATTCCCCCCGATCAACCTGTGGTTTGATTTTCCCGTTCACCTCAATGACGAGAGCGGGGTTTTGGCCGACATCGACCCGGAGGGTGATGCACCTATCTGGCAAAAGGGTAGGGAGATTCGGAAGAAACAGGCAGAGAAAAAACGGGAAACCAAGCAAAACAAATACAACATCGCCATCGAAAGTTTTCGGTTCTCTCACAATGACATGTACCCCACTGTGAAGGAGCTTTTTGAGGAAATTAAGCAGAGCGCCGAGGCGGCTGGTGAAGAATATCCGGCGGAGAAAACGGTACGAAATTCCATGAAAAGCTTTGGCTATATCATTGATAAAAACTCGGGGAGGATTTGCCCGGCACCTGAAAAAGATTGATTGCGGGAACATTCCCGCCACCTAAAAATAAAGCCGGGCAGGCGCCTGCCCGCGACCTTTATATACTACGTATATAAGTACTACATCGGGCAAGCCCTCTGTACGGGTGCCCACCCTTACGTGTGGGGGCCATAGGCTGCCCCCACACACGGGAGGGAGCACCCGCCCAGTACATCCGCGAAGAAAAATAAGCGATACTTTAGCGAGGTAAAGACACATGAGGATTGAGTTTTTCATGCCGATGCTCCCGCCCACCGCCACCCATCAGGAAAAGAAATGGCGGGTTGTGAACGGTAAACCGGTAAGCTACGATCCCCCGGAAGTGGTGGCGGCCCGGTCAAAGCTGACGGATCACCTGGGCAGGCATAAGCCGGAGCAGCGTCTGAAGGGTGCTGTGCGGCTGTTGGTGAAGTGGTGCTTCCCCAGGGGGGAGCATGAGGACGGCGAGTACCGCACCTCCAAGCCGGATACCGACAACCTGAACAAGCTGCTGAAGGACTGCATGACCGCCGTGGGGTTCTGGAAGGACGACGCCCAGGTGGCGTCGGAAATCTGCGAAAAGTTTTGGGCGGAGTTGCCGGGGATTTACATTTGCGCGGAGGAAATACGGGAGTAACTGCCCAAATGCTCCAACTGCGGAAACTGGAGGTGCCGGGGGAAGTTTATGATTTTGAATTTCGTCCACTGCGGCAGGTGGACGCGGGAGGTGGCGGCGGATGGGAAGTGACTTCCCGCAAAGGCTGCGGATGCTGCGGGAGAGGCGGAGGATGGACCGCAAGGCCCTTAGCGAGTGCTGCGGGCTGAGCAAGAACGTGATTGCCCGATATGAGCGCGGGGAAAGAATACCAGACATTTACACCGCCCAAAAGATTGCTGATTTTTTTGACGTGACGCTGGATTACTTGGCTGGAAACGAAAAAAATTTTTAGCCATCCCCCAATTGGGGGACAGACCGCCCAAATCTGTGTTATGCTATATCTGCGGTGCTCCTTTCATGCGCGCCGAACCTCCTTTCTTTCCTCCCTGCGGCCTATGGGCGGCGTGAGCCGCCCCGGGCTGCGGGAAGAGCGGCGGGGGGATTTCCAGATCATTTTTGACTGAGAGGTGGTGGTATGAAATTAACACCGAAACAGAAGCGATTTGTGGCGGAATACCTGGTGGATCTCAATGCCACTGCCGCCGCGATCAGGGCTGGATATAGCAAAAAGACAGCTGAGGTTATTGGGTACGAAAACCTTAGAAAACCTCAGATTGAAACTACAATAAATCAGGCCATGCAGGAGCGTGAAAAAAGGACTGAAATTACTCAGGACATGGTTTTGCGGGAAACTGCGAAACTGGCCTTTTTCGATATTCGCAAGATGTTCGACAAGAACGGGAAGCCGCTGGATATCTCAATGTTGGATGATAATACCGCCGCCGCCCTTGTGGGGCTGGATGTACAGGACGTAGCTGATAACGATGGGGATTACGTCGGCTTTGTCAAAAAATACAAGATGGCTGATAAAATTAAAGCCTTGGAATTGCTGGGAAAACACCTTGGTACGTGGGAACCGAAAGACGATGGCCCGAAGGACGAAACTACCGAGGACGACCTGAGCCGGAGCCTGAGAGAATTGGGAGAGGGGTTGGAGAGCGATGCTTGAAATTGTTCCCATGACGCTGAAAGAGGCAAATGCCTTTGTGGAGCAAAACCACCGCCACCATGGGCCTATTGTGGGACACAAGTTTTCCATCGGTTGCTCCGATGGAGAGAAAATAGTTGGCGTTGCCATTGTGGGGCGGCCTGTTTCCCGCCATTTAGACGACGGATGGACATTGGAGGTAAGTCGGCTTTGCACAGACGGGACCCACAACGCCTGTTCCATGTTATACGCCACCGCATGGAGGGTGGCCCGTGCCATGGGATACAAAAAACTGGTGACTTACATCCTGGAGAGCGAGAACGGGACGAGCCTCCGTGCTGCCGGATGGAAATGCGTGGGGACGGGCTGGGGGACTGCGGTGGACCGGAAAACGCCGGCCAGAGGTAGACCTTTATCCGGCACAAATGAAAATAAGATTTGAAGTTACCACATGATTTCAGCAAAGCAAAAGAAAATCCTCGCCTTCCCCTACAGCCCCTACGATGCTCTGATCTGCGACGGCGCGGTCCGCTCCGGCAAGACCTCCATCGAGGTCGTGGCCTTCATCGACTGGGCCATGCGGGAGTTTTCTAGCCAGCGGTTCGGCATCTGCGGCAAGACCGTGGGCAGTGCCACGGAAAATATGGTGATACCGTATATCTCCATGCACTACGCCAAAAAGCGCTATACGCTCCATTGGCGGCGTTCGCAGAAGATTCTGGAGGTGCGCCGGGGCCCCATTGTGAATTACTTCGAGGTGTTCGGCGGACGGGACGAGAGCAGCTACGCCCTGATCCAGGGCCGGACGCTGGCGGGGGTGCTGCTGGACGAGGTGGTACTGATGCCGGAGAGCTTCGTCAACCAGGCATTGGCCCGGTGTAGCGTGGATGGGGCAAGATTCTGGTTTTCCTGCAACCCCGGCAACCCTAACCACTGGTTCAAGAAAAAGTGGATCGACCACCGGGAAGAGCACAACGCCCTTTACCTGCACTTCGAGATGACAGACAACCCCAGCCTGAGCGGAAAGACCCTGGCACGGTATCAGTCCATGTACTCCGGCGTGTTCTATGACCGGTATGTGCGGGGGATGTGGTGCGTCGCCGAGGGACTTGTCTATGATTTCTTCAATGATAGCATGACCATCGGGGAAATCCCCTGGCAAGCCCTCCAGCGGGGGAAATGGTACATCTCCCTGGACTACGGCACCGTCAACCCAACGGCGGCGGGCCTGTGGTGCCTGTGGAAGGGTACGGCCTACATGGCCAGTGAGTACTACTACGACAGCCGCACGGAGGACGGAAACAGCAAAAACCCCCGCCGCACGGATGAGGAACACTATGAAGCAATAGAGAAACTGGCCGGTGGACGCAAAATCGAGCGCGTCATCGTAGACCCGTCCGCCGCCAGTTTCAAGGAATCCATCCGGCGGCATGGGCGCTTTTCCGTCTGGAACGCAGACAACAGCGTACTGGACGGTATACGGCTTACAGCGTCCCTTCTTAAGGCCGGGCGCGTCCTGATCTGCCGGGGATGCGGGGGAATTCTTTCTGAATTTGGGCAGTACCGTTGGGACACCGACGCGCCGGAGGACGCCGTAATCGAAGAATTCGACCACGGAATGGACCAGCTCCGATACTTCTGTTCTACTGTCATGGAGCGGGAAGTGCGGGGAAGCGGAGTTTGAACAAAAAACTTTTCAGACGTTTTGATAGGAGGATGGAAGATGCAGAAAATCAAAATCGAGTTGAAAGAATGCTGCTTGACCTGTGAACACTTTGACCCGTCCGGAATCAAGGGATTGAACATGTACTACACTACTCCACCTTGCGGCTGTGGCGAGCCAGAGCGCGTGATTGCTTGTGGACACATAGAGGTTTGCGCTAAATATTGCGGTAAGAATATTAAGAATATGGCGAAGTCCAACTGGACGCAAATTCTGCCCACTACTAGAAATTCCTTAACCATCCCGCATTTTGGATGTGGGAATTGTGGTTATCTCTTTGATAGTGCCACAACGTTTTGCCCGCATTGTGGTGCAAAAAACAGAGAATAGCAGTTTATGGAAGAATTTGCTTTTTCAAAATACCACTGTAATGGTTGTGGTAAAGTTTTTCCTATTGCGTATCCGGTTGAAATTTGTTTGGTTTGCAATCAGTTTTTCTGCAAATCATGCGTTGAAAGTGGGAAATATGAGCGGCACAAAGAAAAGTGCATAAGAGGAGGACCACCAAATCGTTGACATATCAAGACCTTCTAAACTGCGGCCAGGCCGAACAAAAATGCCCATACTGCGCTGGGTTTGACGATGAAAAAAGTAATCCAGTATACGAAAAATATGGGATGAAGGTTTTCGTTGATGGTGGGTTTATGTACATCTATTTTGACAGTGGCTATCACCAAGTTTTTAACATTGAGTTTTGCCCTATGTGTGGGAAAGACTTGCGGGAGTGACATATGGGTTTCATCGACCAAGTACGAAACTTCTTTGGTTTCGGAAAATCGAATAGCGCGGCCACGCCAACCGGAACCATCGAGAAGGCGTTTGGGGTTCCCCCCGCCGCTTCGTGGAAGATGCGGGACAACATCAACCTCTGGTGGAACATGTACACGAACCATCCCCCCTGGGAATCGGAGTGCTTACGGCCTTTAGATATACCACGGTCTATCGGCATGGAGCTGGCCCGCCATGCTTTGGCGGAGTTTTCCGTGGCGGTGTCCGGCAGCGCCAGGGCGGAGTACATCAACGAGCAGATGCAGCTCGCAGCGGCAAAATTGGTAATCTATCTTGAGTTAGGCCTATGCCTGGGCGGTGTGGCGCTCAAGCCGTATTCTGATAATGGAAGGATACTTGTGGACGCTTTTACCACAAAATTCACCCCCACCCGGTTCGATGGCGCTGGGAAAGCGGCCGGCGGCGTATTTGAAAGCAATCCGGTCCGGCAGGGGAAGGATTGGTTCGTCAAGCTGGAATACCACGATTACCAAACCAGTGAGGACGGGGGCAGCGTCTATGTGGTGGAGAACAAGGCTTTTAAGAGCGGGGCGGACGGGGGAATAGGCGATCAAGTCCCGCTGGCTTCCGTAAGGGAATGGGCGGACCTGGAGCCAAGAAAAGAAATAGAGTTTCTGGACGGCCCGCTGTTCGCTTACTTCAAACCGCCCTCCGGCAATCATATCGACATGTCGTCGCCGCTGGGCGTTTCGGTATATTCCGGGGCGACGGTATCCCTGATATGGCAGGCGGACGAGCAATGGCGGCAGCTTATCAGGGAGTATAAGACCGGAAAGCGCAGGATGATGATTGACAGGTCCGTCATGGATTCTTCACAGGCGGACGATGAGATTTACGAATACGGGACATTCAGCGACAGTAATTTTTTCCAGTTTATCAACCCCGAAATTCGCGATGAGCCGCTTTACAATGGATTTCAACATATATTGCAGCGCATAGAGTTCAACGTTGGTTTAGCTTTCGGCTCCATATCCGACCCGCAGAGCGTGGAAAAGACCGCAACAGAGATCATTTCCGCGAAGCAGCGGCAGTTTGTTACAGAAAAATCCATTCAAAAGGCGCTGCAAGATTCCCTTGACGGCTTGGTTTACGCTATGAGCGCCTTGTGCGACCTTGCAAAGCTGGCCCCAGCCGGTACATACAAGGTGGATTACCACTGGGGGGACGGGGTGCTGGACGACCCGGAATCCAAGCGGCAGGATATGGCGATGGGCCTGTCCCTGCTGAACGCCAGCATCATTGGGCCGGTGGAGTACCGGATGCGCTACTTCGGCGAGGACGAGGAGACCGCCCGGAAGATGCTGCCGGATATGGAGGGCATGACGAACGGGGAACAGGACGAGGTGGAGTAGTGGCAAAAAAGATTAAACTATTTTTCAAACGGTTGATGTGCACACATACCGATACAGATTTGCTTCGGTGGCATTGGACGCACGGATCAGGAGGAAATGACCCTGCATCTATTGAGGTGGAATATTGTTGCAAAGACTGTGGGGAAGTTGTCTATATGCACTTGTGGGCGCAACGTGCTCTGGAGTGGAGTAAGGTGATGGGGCACAACAAAGAAGCAAAATGAAGTACCCATTTACCCCGGAACTCCTTGACGCCCTCCCGGAGGAGCTGGCCGAACTCTTCCGGGACCTGGAGTTGAATCTGCTGGAGGAGATATGCTCCCGGCTGAAAATCGCGGACAACCTCAATGAGGTAACGGTGCAGGACATCCGCGCCCTGCGCTCCCACGGCATCGGCCTGGAGGACATCAAGCGGGCCATCCGGGAAACTACGGATACCGGGGAAGAGAAACTGGAAGCCCTGCTGGACGATGTAGTCAAGCGCAACCAGGCGTACTACACGGACATGATAGACCTTGCTGGTGTGACGGCACCGGAGCGGCTGGTAAGTGAAGCCGATATCGCCGCCATCCGCCGCCAGACCTGGGGGGCGTACAAGAACATCACAGGCTCAATGGGATTCCTGACCGTCCAGGGCGGCAGGCTGGTGGTAAGCGAACCGGCAAAGGCCTATGAGCGCTGTCTTGACAACGCCCTCATGCAGATCCAGTCCGGGGCCATCAGCTACACCCAGGCGGTTTCCGAACAGGTAAAGACGCTGGCGGACCGGGGGCTGTGCGTGGCGTTCGATAAGAATGGGAAGCCGCTGAAAAACCGTGTGGCCTATGAGCACGGGCATATCGACCAACTGGATGTTGCCGTGCGCCGGGCGGTCATGACCGGCGTGAACCAGCTCAACCAGAAGTACCGGGAGCAGTCCATGGACTACTTGGAGACGGATTTGGTGGAGGTAACGGCTCACCTGGGGGCGCGGAACATTGACGGGCCCAATGGCTGGGAGAATCACGCCGCGTGGCAAGGGAAAGTTTACCGCTGGCGGCGCGGCTGAACCCGTACAGAAAGTTGAGGGAGATTTGATGTGCCTTGAAATTGTTCCAATGACACTAAAAGAAGCAAATTCTTTCGTGGAACAAAAACATCTCCACCACAAGAAAACAGTAGGCCACAAGTTTTCAATCGGCTTATCTGACGGAGAGAAAATTGTTGGTGTTGCCATTGTCGGGCGTCCTGTGTCACGGCATTTGGATGACGGATGGACGCTGGAAGTAAACCGCCTATGCACAGACGGAAGCCGCAATGCCTGTTCCATGCTGTATGCAGCGGCGTGGCGTGCAGCGCGGGCAATGGGGTATAAACGGCTTATAACCTACATACTGGACACGGAACCTGGGACAAGCCTTAAAGCGGCGGGCTGGAAGTGCGTGGGGCAAGCCGGGGGGCTGCGGTGGACCGGAAAACGCCGGCCAGAAGTAGACCTTTACCCGGCGCAAATGAAAATCCGATATGAAATGAACGCATAATGAGGGCCGCAAAATGAGCCTGATTAAGCAATGGCAGCAAAGGGTGGTGATGGTATGGCAGAATACCCCGATTTTGTGAAAAAGTGCGGATATGGTTTCGTGGCCGGCATTGGCGGGGCCAACTGCCGCCACTCCTATTGGCCGTTCATAGAGGGCGTATCAGAGCGCACGTACACCGATTCCGAGCTGGAGGGCATGAAGCCGGAGAACCGTCCTAAAATCAAATTCGAGGGGCGTGAGTATGATGATTACCAGGCCACCCAGAAGCAGCGGCAAATTGAACGAACCATTCGTAAACTCAAGCGCAGCAAGGCCGCTGCGGAAGCGGCAGGCCTGACGGCGGACGCCCAGGCCGCGAACATCCGCCTGCGGCGGCTGAACAAAGAGTACACCGCCTTCAGCAAGGCCGCTGGCCTGCCGGAGCAGCGGGAGAGGATGCGGGTTTTATATTCAGATGGCGGTTTAGTTGGAAGATCATCAAAAACGCTTGAAAAACGGTCACAATCTGGTATAATAGAGACAGATAAGCCGAAGGAGATGCCGGATGTGAGCAAAACCAATGGAGCAGCATGGAAGGATGTGACATCAGAATACTTAAAATCCGCTGCGCCAGGAAGCCATTCGGTAATGGACCTGCATCGTTACGTCGCAGATGGCGTTACATATACAGTTGATGGACGCAAGGTTGTGCTTGACTACTCCGCTCACGAAAAAGAAATCGCAGAGCTTTTGGAGGAGAAAATCGGTGGGTAGATTTTTATGGTTCCGAGAGTTAATGCTCCCCAGGGAATATCAACGCCAGATTATTTGTTCCGTGGAGTGGGATATGACTTAAAAACTATAGGGACAGAAGCAGGTCCCAATACCATTTGGAACCGCATTAAAAAAGCCAAAAGGCAAGCGCATAGCTTTATTGTTGATATAACAGCAGCGAAGCATCTGCTAGATGCGTCCATCAACGAACAGATCGAAAAGATATTCAGGGATAAAGAAACTTTGTTTGTTGATGAAATCATTCTGATACGTAACAGTGAAATTGTGAAAATTGTGAAAAGAGCATAAAAAAGGAGCCTACCGCCATCACACCTCCAAAGAGGATAACCGACAACGATGTGCTCCATATTTTTAGTATACACGATTCTGGCCATTTTTGCAAGAGGAAATTTCATGGACGAAAAAACCATCCAAGCCGCTGAAACCATCCTGAAACAGGGACACCGGGTAGAACTGATTCCAGTCAAAGACGGGATTAAAGTCATACGGGTGCGGCGGGAGGAAGTTAAGAAGTGAATACCGTTTGCTGCCGGTAAGCGTTCCGGCGGAACGTCCGAGCGTGGACATTCATTCCAGAAATGGAGTGAGTGCCCGCGTTTTTCTTTTATCCAAAATTTTGACCGTCCCGACGTCGCAAAACTACGGGGCCGCAGCGGACGCGACCCGCGCGAAAAAAGCGAAGCGGTGAAAGGAGCACCATGACACGCGATTTCCTGAAGAACCTGGGTCTGGAGGACGCCGCCATTGACAAGATTCTCGACGAGAACATGGCGGACATCGGAAAAGAAAAGGCCAAAACCACGGCGGCGCAGTCCTCCCTTGCGGACGCGCAGGGAAAACTTGCCGCCGCCGGAACGGAGCTGGACGCGCTGAAAAAGTCCAACGGCGACGCCGCCGCCATCCAACAGCAGCTCGCCGAACTGCAAGCCAAATACGACGAACTGCAAGCCAAATACGACCAGGACACCAGCGGCCTGCGCGTCCAGTTGGCGGAACGGGACTATTCCGACGCCATCGGAAGGGCCATTGCTGGTAAGGGTTTGAAATTCAGTTCCAAGAGTGCGGAGCGGGCGTTTGCCGCCGCGCTGAAGGAGCGGAAACTGGAGCTGAAGGACGGCGAACTCGCCGGTCTGGACGATTTCATCAAGGCCCAGCGGGAAGCCGACCCGGACGCTTTCGCCCCGGACAAGGCCCCGCCCCGGTTCCTTACCGGCTCCGGCGGCGGCGGGGGGCATGGCGCGCCGCCGGAAAACGTGCCGGAGAATGTGCGCCTGGCAAAGGAGCTGGGCGCGGCCCGCGCAGCCAATTCCGTGGCTGCCAGCGATGTACTGAAAAATTATCTTTAAAGGAGTAAATCCATGAAATTCAAAATGACAGAAGTGGGGGGGACGGCGGAAATCCTGGCGGCAGATGACTTTGACGCCATTCCGTTTACCGTAACTGAGACCGAACCCGTCAAGGCGGGTACGCCTATGACCGTCCAGGGGAAAAAAGCCGCGTCCGCCACAGCAAACGGCATCCTGCTCTATGACGTGGACCCGGCGGATAACCCCAACGCCGCCCTGGTGGTCCGGGGCACTATCGACCAGAAGAAGGCGGAGACCCACGCTGGTGTGACCTATGACGCCGCCGCGCTGAAGACGGCGGTCCCTGGCATCATCCTCCGCGACAACACCGGCGTTACCGCCGCCGATACGAAGTAAGGAGGACTACATGGACATCAGAGCGTTTTTTACCCCAGACGCCATCGCGGCCCAATGGAACGAAGCGGCGTCCAACAGCATCCCTTACCTGGGCGCCGGGCTGTTCCCCGCCAGGAAGAAAGCAGGGCTTGATCTTAGCTGGCTCAAGGGTTCCAAGGGCCTTCCCGTGTCCCTGAAGCCCTCCGCCTTTGACGCGAAGGCCACCTTCCGGGACCGCATCGGCTTCAGCAAGGTCGAGACCGAAATGCCCTTCTTCCGCGAGGGGTTCAAGATTAAGGAAAAAGACCGGCAGGAATTGCTGCGCGTCCAGGATTCCAATGACCCCTACGCCCAGGCCATTATCGAGCGGGTGTTTGACGACGCCAACAACCTGATCGCAGGCGCAAACGTGGTCCCGGAACGGATAATCATGCAACTGCTGTTTCCGGAGAACGGAAACGCGGGCATTGCCATCCAGGCAAACGGCGTATCTTACGTTTACCACTACGATTCCAACGGTGCGTGGAAGGCCGGCAACTACATCGAGCTGTCCGGCGCTGACCTGTGGAGCGCATCCGCCACGGCTGACCCCTTCGCCGTGTTCAAGACGGCAAAGGACAAAATCCGGAGCAAGACCGGCTCTGACCTGACGGTTGCTATTATGAATACCTACACTTTCAACCTTATGTCGGCGGCGGAAGCGGTGAAGCGGCGGTATCTGACCACCAGCGGCCTGACACTGAGCTACCTGACCAATGATGAGGTCAAGAACGTGGTCAGCGGCACCTCCCGTCTTCAAATCGCTGTTTATGACAAGCAGTTCAAGGATGAGGACGGCGTGGCCCACCCCTTCGTGCCGGACGGCTATGTGGCGCTGATCCCCTCCGGCGCTCTTGGCAATACCTGGTATGGCACCACCCCGGAGGAAGCGGACTTAATTGCCAGCCCCACCGCAGAGGTGGAGATTGTCAACACCGGTGTTGCCATCACCCGCATTATCGAGGAGCACCCCGTTAATACCAATATCTTTGCATCTGAAATCGTCTTGCCGTCCTTTGAGCGTATGGACGAGGTAGCGGTGATTAAGGTAGTTGGGGCCGCCGCCCGCGCCGCCCAGGATGAGGAACCCTCCGCCCAGAAAGCCCGCGCGGCAAAGTAAGAAAAAGAGGAGCGCCGGATGTACGCCGACTATGATTTTTACTTGAACACATACCTGGGCGGCTCCATTTCCGTGGAGGACTTCCCGAGACTGTCTGAGCGCGGCTCAGACTACGTCAGGGCGGCGACGGAGGGTGTCTCCGACACAGTGGACGGCTGGCGGCTGGACGCCGTAAAAAAGGCTTCCTGCGCCGTTGCGGAGACGCTGCTGGATGAATCCGTCATGACCGCCGCAGCCTTCAGCGGAGAGCAGGCCGTTTCCAGCGAAGCCGTAGGGGGATGGTCCCGGAGCTTCCGCAGCCCCTCCCTCTCCGCTGCGGAGACGGCCTTCCTCGAAGGCCGTAAGCGGGACGCCCTGCGGCTGTACTTAGGAAATATCCCGGCCTTCGCGCCGGTGTTCAGAGTGAGGAGTTATTCTTGTATACACACAGAAAATGGAGGTAGAAGAAGATGAGCGTCCCACGCAGAATGCACGTCCCACGCCGCATGAACACACCCAGCAGGGCCGGGAGCATGTTCCCACATACGGTGACGGTGTATAACATCGAGGTCGAAACAGACCCCAATACCATGAAATCTGTTGTGACAAACCACATCACAATTTTGCGCGGCGTCCTTGTCAATGCTTCGAAGGGCGTCAACGTCCGGGCCAGCGGCCTGGAGAGCGCGGACGCGGTGACCATGTATGTCCCATTTTCAGTGGAAGCGGTGGATGGTGTGACCGGAAAGGGAAAAACATATCTTCCCTCTATAGACTTCTGGCGTTCGGAGGAAAAGGGAGATCATTGGACATTCACAATCAGCGAAAAAGGGCTGGTGGGGCATGGGTACACCTTCTTTGTGAAGGGGGAAGCCCTCCCGCCGGAGGGGACGAAGCCAAATTTGGTCGCGGATGTTGTCGAGGGCAATTTCCCCGATGTGTACCACATTACCAAAATCGACACATTGGACTTTGGCAGCCCGGACATGCAGCACTGGGAAGTCGGAGGGGTGTGAGATGGCTGGATTTCAATTCAAAGTGGACGCGAAGGCGTTTGCAAGGGATCTGGAGAAGATCGACAAAAGGATGCGGTTTGCTGGAGAGGGCGCGGAGCATACCCTTGCAGTCAAAATGGCAAAGGATACAGACCAATACACACCTTCGTCTGGGGCACCGGCAGGGATGCACAATAGGGTGATCGTACACGAAGACACTATCATCTACCCTGGTCCATATGCAAGGTTCTTATACTACGGGAAACTGATGATCGACCCCAAGACAGGAAGTTCATGGGCACGCAAAGGCGCGTCAAAAGTGATTGACCCCAAAGGACGCGACCTTAGTATCAGCCCAGCAGACCACGGAAAGGCCCAATCCCACTGGTTCGAAGCATCCAAAGCCCAGAACCTGGACAAGTGGCGGCGCGTAGCGGGGAGGGCAGTACAGCGTGAGTTCAGAAGATAAGCGCATTTCGTTCGTATCCGCCCGGGAAGAGGGCAGCATATCCCGCAGCCTGATTATTTGGCTGAACGGCTGGCTGAACGAAAATCCGGATGTTCCCCTCTCTATCCAGATGATCGACTATGAATTCATGCCTGCGGACAAGCCATGTATGGCGCTTTCCCTGGTGCAGAGCACGTACATCGTTGAGGAATTCATTGACGGCTCTTACATCGCGGAGTACCAATTTAAAATCATATACCGGACGAATCCCAACAGCCCCGACGCCCGCCTGAGCGCGGATGAGCTGCTGGACAACCTGGGCCAATGGGCCAGCGGGCAGAAGCCGTATATCGGGGCGGGCCTGGAGGTCCGGGAATTTGAACAGGCCACGCAAGCCGCATTGTTCGCCCGTTTGGACGGCGGCTGGGAGGACCACCAAATATTCTTTAGGATGACCTATCAGGTCGATCCGGAAAGGTAAGAAAATGTCAGAAAAAAGAAGCGCGTTCAAAATGTTTATGAACACAACGCCAAGGGAGACCGCCGACAGCTACAACATCATCGGCCCCGGCGTGACGGAACTTTCCATCTCGTACAACCCCCAGACCAGCACGAACCAATACATCCATGAGGACGTTGCCAATACGGACATGACCGGATACCAGCCCAACGCTCCTGTCAGCGGGCAGGCAGTCCCCGGCGATCCCGTTTTTGATTTCGTCAACGAAATGCGGAAAAAACTCTCTATTGGAAGCGACGCCTATACGGACGTGGTGCTGGTGGATGTGTTTGGGAAGCAGTCCAGCGGCTCTTACGCGGCGCAGAAGCAGCCCGTATCCATCCAGATTGACAGCTATGGCGGCCCCGCTTCCGACCCGCTTTCCATTGGCTATACAATCAACTGGCGCGGAAGCGGCGTCAATGGCACGTTTAACCCGGACACCAAGGCCTTTACAGAGGGGGGCGGTGAATAAATGGCTGGCATTCGTGTAAATACCGGCGTTAAGCGCATCGATGTCAATGACAACGGCGATTACATCACCATCAATCTGAACGATAACACGTTTCTGGACCGGTTTTTTCTCATGTATGAGAACCTGGTGAAGATGGCGGACGAATCTTCCGCTAAAGAATCCGCAGTTCGGGAAAAGTACAAGGACTATGTTGGAAACAAAAACGGTGGGAGCGGCGATGTGGAGCGGCTTCCCGACGGAATGATACGGGATGTGTTATCTCTGTATAAGGACGCCGGTAAAACCATGATGGGGGAAGTGGACGGGCTGTTTGGCGAGGGAACTTGTAAAAAGGTTTTTGGGGATATCACGCCCAGCTTTGAACTTTACCTGGAATTCTTTGAGCAGCTTACGCCCTATCTCCAGGAGTTCGCGAAAGAAAAGTCCCGGCGCATAAGCAAGTACAGCGCCGCCAGAACCGGCAATGTATAACGCCATGCTGGACCGCCTGCCGGAGGATTACAACGGCTGGCTCATCCGGACGGATTACCGGATCGGGGTGCAGATACAGCTTTGCATCTCCGACCCGGATTTGAGCGACACAGAAAAAACGTGGACGGCGCTGAACCTGTTGTATGGCAATGGGATACCGGATATGGAAACGGCCCTCGCGGGGCTTTCGTGGTTCCTGTCCTGCGGCAGCGGCCCATCCCCCCAGGATGATGGCGGGAACGATCCCCCCATGTATTCCTTTGAGATGGATGCTGGACGGATTGTTTCCGGGTTCCGCAAGGTTTTCGGAATAGATATCAGCCGGGAGCGGCTGCATTGGTTCGAATTTATTTCCATGATTGGCGACTTGCAGGATACGGCGTTTACCAGCGTTGTCGGCATACGCGGCACAGACCCGTCCGACGTGGACAAGAAGAGACGGGCGGAGTTTGTACGGATGAAGGACCGGTTCGCCCTGTCCAGGCAGTTCACGGAAGAGGAGCGGGCGGATTATGACGAATTCATGTCGCGGCTGAAATAACCGGCCGCCATACGCGCTAACCGCTGCGCAAGTTGAAAGGTGGTGATTCATACGGCATTTGGATTTGACGGTTCTGTCCGGTTCAAGGTGGACCTGAACCACAACAATTTTGACCGGGGCCTGTCCGCGATGCAGAGCAAGGTCGATACGTTTGGCGCATCGCTGAGAAAGCTTGCGGGCGTTGTCGGTTTGGCCTTTGGCACTGCCGCCCTTATCAATTTCGGCAAAGAAAGCATTAAACTGGCTTCTGATATTGAGGAAGTCCAAAATGTCATCGACGTTACCTTTGGACGGGGTGCGGCGCAGATAGAGGAATTTGCCAAAACGGCGGCGGAAGCCTTTGGCCTGTCTGAGCTGTCCGCCAAACAGTATACTGGCACGATGGGCGCGATGCTGAAGTCATCCGGGATTGTTACCAGCGCAGCGCAGGAGATGTCCATTGCCCTGGCAGGCCTTTCGGGGGACATGGCGTCCTTTTACAACCTGAATACGGACGAAGCCTTTGAGAAGATCCGTTCCGGTATCAGCGGCGAGACGGAACCGCTAAAGCAGCTTGGCATCAATATGAGCGTGGCGAACCTGGAAGCCTACGCCCTGACGCAAGGCATTACAAAAAGCTATAACGCGATGTCCCAAGCCGAGCAGGTCCTCCTCCGCTATAACTACCTGCTCAGTGTCACTACGGACGCGCAAGGCGATTTCGCGAGGACTTCCGGAAGCTTTGCCAACCAAATCCGTATTTTACAGCTGAATTTCGACCAGCTCCGCATAGCGTTGGGCAACGTCCTGATCCCTATCGCGCAGGCGGTGCTGCCCGGTATCAACGCGATTATCTCCGCCTTGACAAAACTCGCCAACGTGTTCGCCAAAGTAACCGCGCTGTTGTTTGGCAAATCCACCCAGGTAAACGCGTCCACCGGCGTGGAATCCTCCGCTGGCGCGGCGGCGGACGCAACGGACAAGCTGGCGGAGTCCACAGAAGGCATGGGCGCGGCATCCAAAAAAGCCGAGAAGGACATGAAAGGCGTTCAAGCCGGGTTTGATGATCTGAACATCCTGGCCGGAAAAGCAGCTTCCAGTATGGAGGATGCTGCGGACGGGGTTGGAGACTTGGGCGGTGTCGGCGACATTGATACATCCGGCGAAATTTGGGGCGATATGGAAATAAATCCGGAACTTTCAGCAGAAATATACGCCCTAACCAAAAAACTGAAGGATATGATCCCCTTGATTGCAGGAATTGGGTCTGGTTTGCTGGCCTGGAAAATTGCAAAGCACCTTATCCCGGATTTAGGGATTCTGCAAGGTCTTTTAGGCGGCCTGATGGTTGCTGCCGGTATTACCCTTCTCGTTGACAGCATTAAGGATATTATCTTTGGAGAGGGTCTGACTTGGCAGAACATTTTGAAAGGTGCCGCCGGAGGCGCACTGGCTGGCGCTGGGCTTGGGTTCATGCTGGCAAAAAAACTTGGCCTAACGTGGGCGCAGGGAATGCTAGGCGGCGCAGTAATCGGTCTGGGTATTGCGCTTTTGATTGAATCCATTGCGGATATTATCGTTCGAGGATTAAATATCGGCAATGGACTTCTGGGAGCAATAGGAGGCGCGATTGCTGGAGCGGCGGCTGGATTCCTTTATATGGGGGGGCCTGGTGGGGCTATCTTAGGCGCAACTATTGGTGTCGGAGTTGCGCTGGTTATTGAATCACTTGCAGATATTGCGGTGAGCGGGTTGAACCTTGTAAATGGGATTGTAGGTTTACTTGGCGGTGCCCTTGCTGGTGCAGGTATCGGCTTTTATCTTGGTGGGCCGATGGGGGCTGTCCTTGGAGCAATTATTGGCGTAGGCCTTACACTTTCAATAGAAGGGATAGTTTCTCAAATGGCAGGCGGTGTAGACATTGTTGGAGGATTAATGACAATTATCGGGACTGCTCTTGCTGGAGCTGGTATTGGATTTGCTATTGGAAATGTTCCAGGTGCAATAGCTGGCGCGGTTATTGGGCTTGTGGCCGGTGTTATCATCGAAATAACCGGGATAAAAGCCGCCGGTGAAGCTGCATATGCGGCAACCGAAGACTTCCAGACAATGACCCGCATTCTTGACGAGTGTGAGGATTCTGCGAACCGATCTTCCTTTGCAATGGAAACACTGAGAGGGAACATCGACAATCTTACAACATCCCTGTCGGATGTTGGGGCGGCACAGCAGCTAGTTGATGAAATTTACGCAATAAATGAAAACGCAAACGCTTCTGCTTATGAACTTGAGTTAATGGCAACAAAGGTTGAACTGTTGAACGGTATGAATCTGGAAGGATTACACTTGACAATTGATGAAACCACTGGTCGCGTTATTGAAACAAAAGAAGCAACAGACCAATTGATTGTATCCTTGCAAAAGGAAGCGGAAACCGCTGCGTTACAAGAACTTCTGGTGCAAGCCTATAAAGATAGGTATCAAGCTGTTGCAGACGCAGAACAAGCAGTAAAAAATATCAATGTCGCAGAGCAGGCGCTTGCTGAAACAGAACGTCAGTTAACAAACACTCCTTGGTGGGATTTAAACAAACATGCTGCTCTAACCGCTCAACAGGAAAAGCAAAAGGAGACTTTAGAAGCAGCAAACGAAGCTAGGAGTAATGCGATAACTGCATATGACGAATTGAGCGGCGCGATTGATACCTATTCTGGCGCTCTCACAAACTTGTCTGAACCAGAAGCAAGCGTAGGGGTTCAACTTGAAGCGCGTATGGATAGCGTTAGACAAACTGTTGAGGGTGTGGCGGCAGATATGCCCGGGTATGGCCGGAATATCGGGGAAGGTCTCGAAAACGGCATGGATGAAGGAATTAAAGAAGAAAGAACAAAAAGTATTTTTGAACGAATTGGAGATTGTTTCAAAAACCTTTTCGGGGTACATTCTCCGTCTACTGTTTTTACCGAATATGGCGGCTTTTTGATTAAAGGTCTCTATAACGGCATGGATGAGAACATCCCATCCGTAAGTACTTTGCTTAAAACCTTTCTGGATGACACCAAAACATCAACATCAAAAGCTTGGGACGATGTGGCTGTGGACACCAATCAGAAATGGGGCAGCATTCGAACGGACCTTTCAGGAAAATTTTCTGAAATTGACCGGGATTCCTCCACTGGATTCAAAACGATAAAAACAACGATTACTGGTAAAATTGATGAAACAATGTCAGATTTACAGAGAAAAGATTGGAAATCAATAGGTTCTGGGATTGTGGATGGTATTATGAATGGTTTGAAATCAATTTTCCACAGCCTAACTTCGTGGGCGTTTGATGTCTGGGATTCCATAACTGGTGCATTTTCTAGCAGTAATGCAAGGTCGAGCGTCCGCAACAGCGCCCAATCAACTCCATCCAGAAGTTATGCCCGTATCATAAAAGAAATGCCGGACGCTTTTTCCGCCGGTGACCTCCCCCACCTTGCCAACGGCGCGGTAATCCCGCCCAACCAGCAGTTTGCCGCCATTCTTGGCGACCAGAGAAGCGGCAAGAACCTGGAAGCCCCCGCCGGTCTGATCCGGCAGATGGTTGCGGAGGGGATGCAGGCCGCAATGGCCAAGGGGGGAAGATTTGGGCGCGGCGGAAACATGACCGTTGTTTTGGAAGTGGACAAACGCGAATGGGGCCGTGCAACAGTTGAATTTGGCGGTGCAGAATATCAGCGAATTGGTGCAAAATTAGTGGAGGTGCGCACATGAATAAAAGCGTATTTTCCATAGACGGCGTGGAATACCCCGGCGTGTTTGTAAAATCGCCCATTCACCGGTCGTTCAACGTCCTGGACGGTGAGAATGCTGGCCGGACAATGGACGGCAAGATGCAGCGCGATATTATTGGTACATACTATACGTATCGATTAGAGTTTGACGCCAGCCTTAGCGACCCAGACGAATATGACGCGCTGTTTGACGCGCTGTCTGAACCCGTTGACAGCCATACCATAACCGTCCCGTTCGGGCAGTCTTCATTGACATTTGAAGCTTATGTGTCAAACGGCGAGGACGATTTGTCCCGCATTTACCGGAACGAATCCAGGAAGTGGGACAATCTGGCAGTGAATTTCATCGCCATGGACCCCCAGCGGAGGCCCGCATGAGCGTACGCATTGTATATGAGGACATTGCAACGGGCGCGGACTATGACGCAACTGTTACCGCGCCGGACGCGGCGGCATTTTCCGACCTGGCATTGCTGCCTTTCGGCGGAAGTACGGCGGCGATAGCTTCCCTGGAACCGTATAGCTGGATTTTAGACGGTTCCAGGGAAATCCTGGATGAACAGCCTGTCGCGTATTGGTCTGACGATATGAGCGGGTTTGATGGCAAATTTGAGACCCCACCGGAAATTGCCTTTACATTCAGCAAACGGTACACTTCTCCCGGACTGTTCCTGACCTTTGACACGGCTGCCGGGGATTATTGCACCCGCGTCACTGTGGAGTGGTACCGGGGGGAAAACCTTTTAAAAAAGAAGGAGTTTTACCCAACAGGCGTGGAGTTTTTCTGCGGCCAGACTGTGGAAGCATGGGACAAGCTGGTGATCCGGTTCCATTCCACCAGCCTGCCCTACCGTTACGCCAAGCTGACCCATATTGTATTCGGCGTAGCGCGGGAGTTCCTGCGGGATGAATTGCGCAACGTCCGCATTACCCAGGAAGCCAGCATAATTTCGTCCGAGGTGGCGGTCAACACCCTGGACTTCACGCTGGACAGCAAAGGCGATATCGAGTACATGTTCCAGTTCAAGCAGCCATTGCGGGCCTATGACGGCGAACGGCTGGTGGGCGTATTTTACATTGACGGTTCCAAACACAGGGCGAAGGGGCTATACGACATTTCCAGTAAAGATGCCATAGGCGTCCTGGACGATGGCCCATTCCCGGCAGGAATGTATAACGAATACCCGGCAAAAGACCTGCTGGAAGAAATCATAGGAGGTCACTTTACCCTTGAGATGGACACCGCACTGGTTGCCGCCACAATCACGGGATATCTTCCTAGCGGCTCCCGGCGTCAGGCGCTACAGCAAGCGGCGTTTGCCCTATGCGCAATGGTGGACACCAGCGGGACAGACGCCATACGGGTCTACATCGACAAGGAAAATATGCCGCAGAAAATCGCGCCTGGGCGTATCTATACCGGCGGAACGGTAGACACTTCCGCTATTGTTACCGCAGTCCAGATAACCGCCCACAGCTACAGCCTAACCGGCAGCGGTAACGATACGGTAGAGCTTGATGGAAAGACCTACCATCACACCACGGAAGTCCTAACGATTACAAATCCCAACGCTACCGCCAGCGATAAGCAAAACGTAATTGAGGTGAACCAGGCAACCCTTGTCCATCCCTCCAACGCGGCGGCGGTCGCCCAGCACATTTACAGCTATTACACCAAGCGGCAGACGCAGAAAATCCGGATTGTCACGCAGGGTGAACGCCCCGGCGACCATGTGGCCGCGCCCACGCCCTGGGGGACGATGGTGGATGGGTTTATCAGCTCCATGCGGGTCGTCCTCAGCGGCATAGCGGCGGCTGACTGCGAGATCGTAGGGGTAGATGTGCGGGCGGTAGGCGGTTCGGAAGAAATCATGGCAAACGAGGTCTACTCAGGAGAATTGTGATGCAGAGTTTAAAAAGCGTGTTGGTCACAGACCGTACCCAGCGGGACGTACTGTCCAGGAACGAAAAAGGGACTTACGGGGCAGATGATCTAAACCGCGTCCTGCGGGCAGTCAGCTATCTTGCGGAGCGGATGGAAGGGCATGGATACGCGCTGCCGTTCGACTACTATCCCGCTTACTTAATCAGCGCATCAGCAGAACCCGCCGGGGGCGGAACGGTGACAAGCGCCCTGTGCTACAAGGGAGAGCGGGCGTCCATAAAAGCGGAGCCTGCGGATGAGTACCAGTTTCTGGGCTGGCGGGAAGCGGGAGAGGTTGTCAGCGTAGAGATGGAGTACCAGTTTACCGCCAGCCGGAACCGGGAGCTGACGGCGGTATTTGAAGCTATGACGGACGTCACAAAATTTATCCCGCGCGGACAGACGGCGGGCATGCGCCTTTCGGACGGGCAGGAATTACTTGTAAAGAGGTGAGATAATGGCGTACGAGAGCGCGTACACCGGCCCGCAGATTGACAGCGCGGTAGGCCGGGTGCTCAACAACCAGGCGGTAGGCCCGCAAGGCCCCGCCGGACCGGCAGGCCCGGCAGGTGCTCCAGGCCCGGTAGGCCCCTCCGGGGCAGACGGCGAAAATGGCGCGACCTTCCGGCCCTTCGTATCGGCGTCCGGCGAACTGAGCTGGACGAATGACAAAGGGCTGTCGAATCCGGAGCCAGTGAATATCAAGGGGCCGCCCGGAGAAAGCGCCAGCGTCACGGATATGGTTGCCAGCTTCAATGGCCGTACCGGCGAGGTGCGGCCTGTGAGCGGCGACTATACGGCGGCTATGGTCGGTGCGCGGCCAGCGGATTGGACGCCCTCGGCGGCGGACGTGGGGGCGGCAACGATGGCGCAGGTCAACGCGGCTATCCAGGGCGCTGTCCTGGAAAGCTGGGAAGGGAGCTACTGATGAGCGTGCAGGAAACCAATCTGAAAGCCATCGCGGACGCGATCCGGGCGGTAGATGGCAGCAAGGCATTGATTCCAGCCGACCAGTTCAAGGACAGGATTGCCCTGTTGGCCAACCGGATGAATGTGCCGCTGACGGTCTATGTAGACGCCGGGGCGTCCGTCAAGGTGGAGCAAAGCGGAACCATCCTGACCGCCATATCCGGTGAGGACGGCAGCGCACGGCTGTTTTTGCCGCAGGGGGGAGATTGGATCGTCACCGCAGAGCGGGACGGGATCACCCTGCTTCCCAAAACGGTCAGCATACCGTTAGGGTATGAGGAAAGCTTTTCGTTTGAAACGTCCAGGCTTCCGGAGGGGTATACGGAGGTGCAGTATATTGCCTGCAACACCCCAACCTCCGGGTATGCGCCGTACATCGTCTACAACGCCCTTATGCGGAAAACCATCAACGGAAAAGACTATGGTTTAAACGCAGAAGCCGTATTTTCGTATCCGGAAATACCGTCTGGTGCTACATATAAGAACACTAATATAGTATATACCTTTGATGAGAAATACGGGGCCGTATATGTATCTTATCAATTGCAGTGCTCAATATACGGCCCTGCATATACCACGGAAAAACTCAGAAATATGCACAGATATACCACAGGAATAACATCCGCCAGTGGTTCTCCCCCAGGCAACTTTGCAGAAGTGACAAAAGGAACCCCGGCCAATTCTTATAACACAAGAACTAAAGTCACCACGAAGTTCAAACCGGAATCCATGAAATACAATGTGTATGAAAACGATGAATTGATACATGATTCTGGTAGTTCTGCGGTTTCCCTGCCGCTGAGCCACTTTTCAACTACGGCCCGATATCCGGCGAATATCTTAGGAAGAAGTAATGTTTCAGCGGCTTCAAACACGTTCTTTGGCAAGCTGTTTTCTTTAAGATTTTTCTTCGAGGACGGCTCCATCGTAGGCGACCTGATTCCGTGCAAACAAAATTCTGACGGCATGGTGGGATTGTACGATTTGATTACAGAGCAGTTCTATCCGCCCGCAGTCAATGAAGCGTACGTAGTCGCAGGCCCCGCCGTCTGACCGGCGCGGAAAAGCCGCCCCTGGGAGAAGAGACACCAGTAGGAGATGCTTTATGCCGTTAACAATTATATTTATTATAGATGCACAAAGTCCAGTGTTTCCAAGGCTAAAACGGTCAAGGTGTAGGAGTAGTCAAGAAGTAAACGACTCTCCTACACCTTTTTCCGCTCTCAATTACTGCTAAATCCCTACCGGTTCGCCGACGGTCAGTTCAACAGTATGCACTTCAGCCGACTCCGTCTGTTTCACCGCAGGCCGAAGCTTCTCGATGGTCTGTCCCCTGTCGTTACACAGGTACGCCACCTCACTTAGACCGAGAACCACATCTGAATCCGCGCCTTTGAAGCGGACGGCAACACAGGACATCTGAGCGTCCTCGTCGAAGTACACGCTGGCACTCTCGATGTTGTCGTAGTAGTTCCAACAATCAGAACTTCCTCGGTCATGGGTTAATGTCTTGAGAATCATGCTAACTTCCTCACTTTCTGTTTAACTGAATTTAGTTTACTGCTTGCCCGCCTTGCCGATGGCCTCCATGAGCTTGTCATAACCGAACATGGCTGCATACGAAACCATAAAGCCCATAACGACTGCGGCGGCTACCATATACCACACCACGGCGATGGCATTGATCTGACAATAAGCGAAGAATGTCACCAGTGTAAGTATCATGGAGACAACAACTGCCAGGACATTCGTCGGCAGCCGATCCCAGGTCAACTTCTTCAGCACCTGGACCACAATGTTGGCCAGTACCACCAACACACCGATGATGCTGACGACCATGGACCAGTTCAGAGCACTTTCCATTTTGATTCCTCCTTGTGTTACTTCTCGATCGTGCCCAGCACGTTACGTTCCGCCCGATCCTCAGCCCGGCGATTCAGCCACATCAAGGCTTCCTCGATGTGAGTCAAGGCGCAGGCATTTTCCCGGCAGCTGAACGGCCCAGCCTGAAAAGCACGCAACTGGTCACGTACAATTTCCAGCAGGTCCGCATTACAGACGCCCTTCCGCGCCTCAGGGTCCTTACGGGGCCCGCACTGGAAACAAATACGGACACCTTCTCCATCACTCTCCGGCAGACTGCTGCCGAACGACACCACATAATCATGATGTGCGCCACCAGGTCCGGGCTCCCCGTCTCTGTAAACGGTGTTCAGATTGTTTCTCTTCTGAATTGTGTTCAACTTTTCCATAACTTTTCCTCCTTGTGTTATCCAACCCCATCAGACGGGGTGGAGCCGTGTTTAT
>CANSSG010000029.1 GCA_947649615.1 uncultured Clostridia bacterium
CCGCAGGTTTAAATGATTTTTTGGTTACTTTTTGTTCACACAAAAAGTAACTCCGGCCCCTGGGGCCGGTTAAAGAAAAAACTCCATGAAAGCAGAAAGGAAAAAATAGCCATGGCAATGGAATACAGCGAAAAAGTAATGGAGCACTTTGCCCATCCCCATAATGTCGGCGTTCTGGAGGACGCCAACGCCGTAGGCGAAGTAGGCAACGCCAAATGCGGCGATATCATGCGGATGTACCTGAAAATCAACGATGAAGAAGTCATTGAAGACGTCAAATTTCAAACCTTCGGCTGTGCTTCTGCAATAGCGACCAGCTCCATCGCCACCGACATGATTAAGGGCAAACCCCTGAGCGAAGCGCTGAAGCTGACCAACCAAGCCGTTGTGGAATCCCTGGACGGCCTGCCCGCAGTAAAAATCCACTGCTCCGTCCTGGCAGAACAGGCCGTAAAAGCCGCTATTGCAGACTACTACAAGCGCAAAGGCATCCCCTACGACCATCCCTGCGACGGATGCGAAGAAGGCTGCTGCGGCCACGACCACGAACATGAGCACGGGGAAGAAGAATGATGCAGGAGCGCCAGTCCTTGGACTGGCGCTCCTTTTTATTTGGAATCAATAAATTCAGCCGGGTGTTTCCGTCAACGGCTTAACCTCTTTCCGGAAAACATACGCCAAGAAAACAATGCTCAGCACAAGGGAAAAGACTTCGGCAATCGGGAAAGACCACCATACCAGCTCCAACCGCCCCGAAAGGCTCAGCAGCCACGCGGCAGGCAGCAGCACCACCAACTGCCGGACCAACGATACAATCAGGCTCAAAACCCCATGGCCCAACGCCTGGAACGCGGAAGAGCAAACGATGCCGAACCCCGCCAGCACAAAAGGAATGCTGATGATCCGCAGCGCCGGAATCCCGATTTCCAGCATATAATCAGACGCGTCAAACAGCCGCAAAAGCGCATCCGGGAAAATCTGGAACACGGCGAACCCGGCCAGCATAACGGATACCGCATAAATCACGCCCAGCCGGATGGTTTTTGTCATCCGCTCCGGTTTCCTCGCGCCAAAGTTGTATGCTACAATGGGAACGATTCCATTATTCAGCCCAAACACGGGCATGAACACGAAGCTTTGCAGCTTAAAGTACACGCCGAAGATAGCGGTAGCGGTCGTGGTAAAGCCGATCAGAATCTTATTCATGCAGAAGGTCATAACGGACCCGACGGAGGACATCATAATGGACGGCACACCCACCGCATAAATCCGCCGGATAATGTCCCCGTTAGGCCGGAAGCCCCGCAGCTTGATAGACAGTTCAGGGTTTCTGGTCATATTCAGATACGCCGCCGCGCAGGCCCCCAGGATTTCCCCTGCCACCGTAGCCCAAGCCGCACCGGCCACGCCCATATCCAGCACGAAAATAAAGATGGGGTCTAGGATCAGGTTGGCGATTGTCCCCAGGATTTGGGTAATCATGGTGTAAAAGGTTTTCCCTGTCGATTGCAGCAGCCGTTCGATGGTAATCTGAAAGAACACGCCAAAGGAAAAAACCGTACAAATCATAATATAGGCGGTACCGCCGTCCACGATTTCCGGCACATCGGTCTGCATCAGGAAAAACTGCCTGGAAAACAGCGCCCCGGCGGCAGCGAACACCGCCGAGCTGCACAGCGCCAAAAACAGCGCATTTTCCGCCGTAAGGTTCGCCCGCCGGAAATTCTTTTCGCCCAAGCTTCTGCTCAGCAGCGCGTTAATGCCGACGCCGGTGCCTGTAGCCACTGAAATCATGAGATTCTGCACAGGGAAAGCCAAGCTAACGGCGTTCAGGGCATCTTCACTGATTCTGGAAACGAAGATGCTGTCCACAATATTGTAAAGGGCCATCACCATCATACTGAGCATGATCGGCACGGACATACTCAGCAGCAGCTTGTTAATTGGCCACACGCCCATTTTATTTTCCGCCGGCTGCATATCTTTTGCTTCCATAAACTCCCTCTTTCTATCGAAATGTATTCCGTAAAAAAGCGCTGCTTTCACAAGCAGCGCCCCTATGGTAACATGTATAAATTTTAATGTCAACGTGGAAATAACCAGTTTTTTGCCGGTTTCCGTCCAAGATTCTGCGTCTTTTTGTCAATCGTAGCATCCCCGCCGGCGGCGCGTGTAGAAGCGGACGGACAAGAAGGCAGAACCGGCATTCAGCCCCGCCAGCGCCAGCATAACGCTAACGCCAGGAACCGGGTCAGGCGCATCCTCCATCCACTTCAAAACAGCCCCGGCTATTTCCAGTCCCAACGGATTCAGCAGCAGCAGCGCCCAGACGCCCCACAAAGCGATCACGCAAAAATACCCCAGCGACCGGCCGAACCGGTAATGCGGCGGGAGCCATGTCGCGGTAACCAGCAGCATAAGCCCGGCCGCCGGCCGCATATCGAGACCGCTTTTCCCCAGCGTGGAGGCCCACCCTGCCAACGCGCCAATCCCCACAGACATTGCCACGACCCCGTATGCCAGCAAATATTTAGCCGCCACCACCTGCCCTGGCCCCAAGGGCGTCACCGCAGCAAAGCCATCCCACCGCCACCGCTCGTCAGCGTCAATAGACGACGTGGCAATCGTTGCCAGCAAAAGTGGAAGGATGAAGTACGGGGGGCTGCCCGCCGCGTCCGGAATCCAAGCAAGCATCCCCACGACGATCGCCCACACAACGCCATAAAGCAGAATATAACTTTTCATAACATACAAGTCTTTCCGCAGTAGCGCCAGCATAACGCCCCCTCCATTCCGTATAAAGTAAGACTAACAATACGCTCCGTTTTGCCGCTTCCTATAAAACCACATGCTCATCCGGAAGGACAGGTACGTCACGGCGATCACCGCCGCCGCGGCGATGCAAGCCATAACGGGAAAGGGCGGCAGCGTAATCCTGATATCCCCAATCAGGGCCTTTGTGACGGCCACCGCCGTCCCGACGCCAACGGCGAGGACCAGGAACATCACCAGCCGCCCCTTCTCCGACCCGAACCGGTACAGGGCAGGCAGTCCCAAGGACACCATCACCATCATTACCACCGCCAGCATAACGTTCATCCGGAACGTCTCCGCCCAGTCCACGCTCTTATGGGTAAATACCTGCCGGAGCAGGGGGCTTAAAAAGATGATCGCTTCCCCCAACAGCGTATAGATGTACCCCAGCAGGTATTTGCTCCATACAATCTGCCCGGCTGTACAGGGCAGCATCGCCGCATACCGGTCCCACTTACATTTCTCATCAAAAGCAATCGAGTTCAGCGGCACCATAAAAGCCAGCATCATGGCATACGTGCTGCCCAGCATATCAAAGCTGGGAATCAAGCTGAACAGCAGCGCCAGCACCAGCAGCAGGCGGCTGGATTTATCCGCCACAAACAAATCTTTTCTGAGCAAGCCAATCATTTTTCATCCTCCTTAGACAGATAAAGAATAATATCCTCTAAATTCGCCCGGTCCACGACGGCATCCCTGGGCATAAACGCCCGGTCCACGAGGGCTTCTACGCCGTATGTCCCCACGCGCTTCCCATGCACGGCGTCCTGCGGAACATTGGCAAGCTGTTCTTTGGTGCATTTCAGTATTCCGTACCGGTCCAGCAGCACATCTTTCTCCTCCAACAGCTTCAGCCTGCCGCGATGGAGGAAGGCGATATAGTCGCAGATACGCTCCAAATCGCTGACGATATGGCTGCTGAGCAGCACGGCGTGTCCGTCCTGGGCGGCGAAATCCGCGAACACCTCCAGCAGCTCTTCCCTGACCATAGGGTCCAGCCCGCCGGTAGCTTCATCCAGCAGCAGCAATTTCGCGTGATGGCTCAGCGCCGCCGCGATGGCCAATTTCATCGTCATCCCCCGGGAATACTCTTTGAACTTCTTATTTCCCGGCAGCTTAAACCGTTCCAGCCATCCCTCGTAGGCGCCCTGGTCCCATTGCTTGTAAGTCCCGGCCATAATCTTCCCCAGCTGCTTGGCGGTAATGACCTCCGGGACGAAGGTCTCGTCGAGCACCACGCCGACGTCCTCCTTCAAGCTGTGGAAGGCCTTGCTCTGGTTATCCACGCCAAAGACCTTGACGGTCCCCCCGTCCCGCTCCAGCGCATCCATAATCAGCCGGATCGTCGTACTCTTACCCGCGCCATTTTCGCCCACCAGCCCCAGGACGCACCCAGCGGGCAGGTCTAAGTCCAAATCATGCAGGGTAAAGTCATGGTACCGTTTTGTCAGCCCTCGAATTTCAACAATATTGCTCTCCATTACGTCTATTCCTCCTCAGATAATACCCGAAGTATAGAGACAAGCTCTTCCTGGCCCATCCCGACCTGCCGCGCCAGTTCCAGTGCGGCAGTCAGATGCCCCTCGATATCCCGCAGGCTGCTTTCTTTTGCAAGCTCCAAGTTCTGTTGCGCCACAAAGCTGCCCTTTCCGGCCACCGTCTGAATAAACCCATCCCTTTCCAATTCCTCATAGGCCCGTTTTGTTGTGATTACGCTGATGCGCAGATCCCGCGCCAGGCTTCGGATGGACGGCAGCGGCTCGCCGGGCCTCAATTTCCCTGTTGCAATAGCGCCTTTGATCTGGCGGCAGATTTGTTCATAGATTGGCTGGCCGCCCGAATTACTGATGATGATGTCCATGCATGCACCTCTGTTCATCTGTATATAAACAGTATACACAGTATGGACAGTTTGTCAAGAGGGATTTTCAAAAAAGGAAAAACTTTCGCCAAATGGGGGCATGAAGCATGGTTCGTTTTTGGCCCATTTTTCCCGCAAATAGGGGTTGTCCTTTCGGTGGGAATATGATATAACAGGCTAAGGATTTGATTGATAAATGGCAGGACGGCCAAGGGCGGGATATTTTTCTTCGGGCAAGGCAAAAAATCGCAGAAATACGGGGTGTATTGCAGGATTTTTCAACGCCGCCCGGCGGAAAGGCGCCGCCCCTTGGACGTTTTGGCATCTTTCAAGCATGCCCACACGCCCCTTACAGCCGGATTTTGAGGAAAGAGGGTTACAGATGGAAACACAAAAACCAAAAAAGGCCGGGTACCAAATAGACATGGTACACGGCCCCCTGGCGGGGAAGATTCTGCTGTTCGCCCTGCCCTTGATGCTGTCCAGCCTGCTACAGCTTTTGTTCAACGCAGCCGACGTAGTGGTAGTAGGCCGCTGCGCGGGCAAGGAAGCCCTTGCGGCGGTAGGCTCCACCAGCGCGTTAATCAACCTGCTGGTAAACTTGTTCGTAGGCTTTTCGGTCGGCACCAACGTAGTAGTAGCCCGCGACTTAGGCGCAGGCCGTGAGGAGGACGTCCGCAGCAGCGTCCACACGGCGATTGCCATCGCGCTCATCAGCGGCGTATTCCTGACGGTGCTGGGCGTAACGATGGCGCGCCGCCTGCTGGTCTGGACGGCGTCCGCGCCGGACGTAATCGACCTGGCGGCGATATACTTACGGATATACTTTGCCGGAATGCCGGCCAACATGCTCTACAACTTCGGCGCAGCGATACTCCGCGCCCAGGGCGACACCCGCAGGCCGCTGTACTATCTGTTCATTGCGGGCGTCACCAACGTTGCGCTGAACCTGCTGTTTGTCATTGTCTTCCGCATGAGCGTCGCGGGGGTGGCGCTGGCCACCATCATCTCCCAGATTATTTCGGCCCTTCTGGTACTGAGCTGCCTGATGCGCGACACGGGCGTACTGCATCTGGACTTAAAGGCCCTGCGCATGGACAAAAAGGTCGTCAAGCGCATTTTGCAGGTAGGCCTGCCCGCCGGTTTCCAGGGCATTGTATTTTCCCTGTCCAACGTAGTGATCCAATCCTCGGTAAACTCCTTCGGCTCCACGGCGGTCATCGCCGGTTCGTCCGCCTCGGCGAACATCGAGAGCTTCGTCTACGTTTCCATGAACTCCTTCTACCAGACGGATTTGACCTTTACCAGCCAGAACTACGGCGCAGGCGAATGCCGGCGTGTAGACCGCTCCCTGATTCTCTGCCAGATATACGCGGTAGCCTTCGGCCTGGTATTGGGGAATCTGGCGGTATACTTCGGCCATCCCTTGGCGTCAATCTACGCCCCGGGCGAGGAAGCCGTCATCGCCCAAGCCGCGCTGCGCCTGAAGTACGTGTGCAGTCTCTACTGCCTGTGCGGCATCATGGACGTGATGGTAGGCGCGCTGCGGGGCCTGGGCTACTCGATTGTCCCAATGATTGTATCCATGGTAGGGGCCTGCGGCGTCCGGCTGCTATGGGTCGCCACGATTTTCCAGCACTTCCGTACGCCGGAGATGCTGTTTCTATCCTACCCAGTAAGCTGGACCATCACCGCCGCCGTCCATATCGCCTTTTTCTTTTACATCCGGAAGCGGGCTTATGCGAAGTGCGGCATCCACGGCATGCGTCCCGACGACCTGCCGCCGGAGAAAGGGAAATAAGGACGCCAAGAGGGCGTGGAGCTTTGCTCCACGCCCTCTCAGCTAATTGGAGGTACACAGCCATGAAACGCACTTGCTGATAAAGCGAAGCGTAAAACCTTATCAGCTTTCCTGGCTGGTTTTTGCATTTTCATCCCCGCCCATATTAACATCCCAACTCTGTTTTCTCAGCCGCTCCCTATGCTGTAACTCTCTCATGTACTTTGTATTTATAATATACCACAAAAGCCAGCAGGATGTCAAGCATTTTTTGTCTGTACTGCCCATCAAAAACCGTCCTCAGGACAAGGATTCACACCAGCCCAAAACCGTTTCCCGCAGCGTATCCAAATCCAGTACGCCATACGCGAACCCCTTCCGCACCAGTTCAGCGGGAAGAAATTCATCATATTTATCAAACAACGGCAGTTCCTTGGGATAGACCAACTCCATCGGATCCAAGGGCTTTTGCATTTCCTCCCCCAACACCTGGAAAAAGGTGGCTTCGCCGGCCTTCATGATAAACTGCATATAGTAAGGCCTGGCGGAATCCAAGTTTCTCAGCCCCAGCCGTTCGCCGCACTTAATTTTTAAAAACCGCTCCAACGCAAGGAAGGCGTAAGTTCCCACCCAAGGCAGCAGGCACCACATTTGGCCGCCCAGATGGATAAGGGGCTTTTGCCCCGCGCCGGAATGCCGGGCAGTAAACCGCGCGTTTTCCAGCCGCACAGCGGCGTTTTTCATCAGATAGGGATACGGCCGGTCCTCCCGCAATACCTGCCGCATCCTGCCCAGGATTTTAGTATGCAAGTCCCCTGGACACTGTCCGAAGTATGCGGGGATAGCCCCCTTGACCGGTTCGCAGTAAACAAGATGCCGTTTTGCATCCACATCCAGCACCACCCAGACATGGCCGGCGATAGCCAGCTTTTCCCCCACAGGCGGCGGCATAACGATCGTGCCAAGCTCCTGCCCCTCGCAGCGGACGGTATATTCTTCATTTTCCTGGAAAACGCCGTAAAAGCGGTAAGAGTTCACCACCCTTTCCCCGGCCAGCCCCACGATCAAGCCGCCCTGTTCCGTGCGCTGGATATGGCCGCTTTCGATCAAATGCCGCAGAAGGATTTTGTAATCCTCCTGAGAAATCCGGTGGAAGTAATGCAAGCGCAGCACCCGCTCGGCCAGCATCCTGGGCGGCATCTCCCCGCAGGAGGCCAGCGTAGCCATGGTCTGATGGTACAGCAAGCTGAACGGAAGCCGGTCCAGCCTGGGCGGCTCCACCCATCTTTCTTCCAAGTAGAGCTGTACCAGCGCAATCCCCTGCAACAGCTTCCATGGGATGGTGGACGGCAGCATTGCCCGCGCCTCCGGCTCATCCTCCCGCATCACGAACCACATTTCCTGCGGCGTTCCCCGCCGCCCGGTCCGCCCCATGCGCTGTAGGAAGGAAGATACCGTCCACGGCGCGTCGATTTGAAACGCCCTTTCCAGCCGGCCGATATCAATGCCCAGTTCCAAGGTAGCGGTGGTCACGGTGGTCATATATTGGGCGTCGTCCTTCATAATTCCCTCTGCCGTCTCCCGGTAAGAGACGGACAGGTTGCCGTGATGGATCAAGAAGCGGTCCGGCTCCCGGTTCCGCTCGCAGTACTGCCGCAGGGTAGCGGTAACGGTCTCGCACTCCTCCCGGGAGTTGACGAATACGAGACATTTTTTCCCCTTGGTATACTCGAAAATGTAACCCAGCCCCGGGTCTGCCCCGACCGGCGCATCGTCCGTTTTATCCGCCAGCGCAGGCAGCGCGGCAACATCCGTCCGCCCCTCCCCCGCCTGGATATTCTTCACGTAAAAGTGCTCCATGCTCAGCCGCCACTTGGCGTTCTGGGTTTCAAACTTAGGGATGACCGTTTTCTTCCCGGTGCCAAGGGCGAGGAATTCGCCCGTCCGCTCCGGGTCGCCCATGGTGGCGGACAGCCCGATCCGTCTCGGCTCCACGCCCGCCAGGCGGCTCAGCCGTTCGATGAGGCACAACGTCTGCCCGCCCCGGTCCCCCCGCAGGAGGGAATGCACCTCGTCAATGACCACAAAGCGCAAATCCCCAAACAATTTCGGCACAGCGGCATGCTTGTGGAGCAGGATGGCTTCCAGGGATTCCGGGGTGATTTGCAGGATGCCGGAGGGACGTTTCAAAAGCCTGCCCTTCTGCGTCTGCGCTACGTCGCCGTGCCAGTGCCAAACCGGAATATCCGCCTCGGCGCACAGGTCGTTGAGCCGCGCGAACTGGTCGTTGATGAGGGCCTTCAGCGGCCCTACGTAGAGGCATCCTACCGAAGAGGGCGGGTCCTCGGAAAACAGGGTGATGATAGGGAAAAAAGCCGCCTCGGTCTTTCCAGAGGCGGTAGAGGCGGTCAAAAGCACATGGTCGCTGGTGTTAAAAATCGCGTTGGCGGCGGCAACCTGGATAGCCCGGAGGTTTTCCCAGCCGTTTCGGTAAATATACTCCTGGACGAAGGGCGCATAGCGTTCAAAAATCCCCATCTTCCAGCCCTCACAGTTCAAATTCCGCGAACTGTTCGCCGGCGGATTCCTCCTGGACCGCGTTCTGGGCATAGGCGAAGCCCCCGCTGCCCAACAGTTCCCGTACCTTCACCTCGGGATTCTGATAGACGATATCCAGCACCTCGATGAAATCCCGGATTACCTCCCGGGGCGTGATATGCGCATCCGCGCCGATGCGGCCGAACTCAATTTCGATGAAGTCCGCCATATCCTGCTGGGTGACCCGCTGGGGGTATTCGTACAATTCCGCATGGATGCCCGCCAGCTTTTCCACTAAAATCAGCATCTCCTCCAGCGTCAAGGCCTGGAGCCGGATCACCGGGGAAAGCAAATCTTTATGCTCCCCGGAAAACCGCCCCTCTGCCAGCCGGGAGCGGAGGGCCTCATAGCTGTAAACACCCCGGCGGGGGTCTTCCATGCACTGGGGGGTGCCGCAGAGGATGACGCCGAAATAGCTTGCCTTGCCCTGCATGGTGTCGTTGTACATGGTGAGGATTTTTTCATAGTTGTACTGCCGGGTAACGGCATGGGGGATTTTGTAGATATTCACCAATTCGTCAATCAGGACCAGCATCCCGGCATAATTGGCCTGTTGGAGGAAGCAGGCGAACAGCTTCAAATACTCATACCAGTCGTCGTCGGTGATGACAATGTTGACGCCAAGTTCCTGGCGGGCCTCGGTTTTGGTGGCATATTCCCCCCGGAACCACTTGAGGACTTTCGCCTTAGTCTCATCATCGCCGGAAACGTGGGAGCGGTAATAGAGGGTCAGAAGGCGGGCAAAATCAAACCCATGAACCATCTCGTTCAGAGAAGCAATCACCGCGGAAATTTTCTGCTCTACCAGGGGGGTGAGACCGGGGTCAGTCAGGCTCAGGCCCGCCCCGGCGGCGGCGTCCTGCTGTACGCTGCTGATCCAGCGGTCCAAAATCAGGCTCAGCGCGCCGCCTTCCGGCTTTGTCTTGGTGGACATGTTGCGGATTAATTCTTTATAGGTGGCCAGGCCTTGGCCGCGGGTGCCTTGCAGCCGCCGCTCCGGGGAGAGGTCCGCGTCCACCACCACGAAGTTCTTCGCCATCACATAGTTGCGGATGGTTTGCAGCAAAAAGCTCTTTCCGCTACCGTACCGGCCTACGATGAAGCGGAAGGAGGCGCCGCCGCCGGCAATGATGTCTACATCGTGGAGCAGGGCGTCAATTTCCGCCTTCCGGCCCACAGTGACATAGGGAAGCCCTATCCGGGGTACTACGCCGCCTTTCAGGGAGTTCATCAGGGTTTGGGCGATTCTTCTGGGAATTTTCATGGCCGCACCATCTCTTTCAAATCATCAATATAATCTTCAATCAACTGGGGCGTACCGTCCAGCACGGTGTCGGAAAAAGCATCATACATCTTCTCATTCACCCCATCCACCAGCACAGACAGCAGATAGCCTTCCGCCTGCACCCAGCCGGTGTCCCCGCCGTACAGCAGGCATTGCAGCAGCCGGTATTCCTCCGGCGACAGGGAACTGTCCGCCGGGGCGGCTGGGCCGGAAATTTCAGAAGCCGAAGCTTCCGAAACGGCAGGCGGCGGAACCGGAAGGGTCGCCTCCGGAAGCTCCGCTTCCTCTTCTACAATCAGCTTTTCCTGTGTCTCGGCGGCGTCCAGGCGGATTTGCGTAAGACGGGAGTAGTCAATAACGACCTTTTTCCCCTCCGCCTCCTGCTTTTTGCGCAGGAGGGCCTGGACTTCATCGCGGATGAGCTTCAAAATCCATTTGGTTTCTACTTCGGCCTTGACCGGGTGGCTGTCCCCTGTTTCCTCCCGCATGACGGAATCAATGGTTTTCATCAAAGCATCCAGCTTCCGGTTCGGCTGGGGGCGGGCGGTGCAGCGGTTGACGGACCAGACGCCGTTGTGGCAAGAATAGACCGTTCCTTCGTTTAACGTATACGTATAATCCCGGCGGCGCAGGGGGTCGCAGAAAACGGCGGCGTCAAACAGATACACCGGCTGGGGGCAGCGAAGGCCAAAATATTGCTCCACCATGGTTTTTTTGCACCGGGTGGCGTAGTGGCCGGACATCTTCCGCAAGATGCTGACGGTTACCGCGTCCATTTCCTCCGTGTGGGCGGCGTAGAACTTGGAGCGGCCCAGCCATTTGGGCGCCAGGTTCTTGACGGCGGCGGCGACCTGGTCAGGCGCACGGTCCTGGATGTTCTCCAAAACGGCAATGCTTTGGTCAAAAACGACCTGGCAAGAGCCGGATAGCAGGATGGGGTCGAGACCGTAGTAAATCACGTAATCCGGCAGCCAGCGGCCCACATACAGCGGCAGGACGCTATCCAGCTCGCCGTAGGCTTCATTGAAACCGCACAGCCTGCGAAAGCCGTCCTCAGGCGACGGGACGCCAATCTGGTTGAGCAGCTCGTATACATAAAGGAAGGCGAAGGACAGCGGCGCTTTGCGGACCTCCCCCCGGCGGACCTTGGTGCGCCAGGAGAAGTAGCCGCGAAGCTCGGGGTCCGTCAGGGATTGGTAGGTGGTGTAGTAATGCTGGGAGCTGCCCCGGAAATCGTAGTCGTCCTCATAAGCGGCCAGCAGCCTGCCTTGCTCGAGAAAAAGGGATTCCCGAGATTGCCAGTTCTCATGATCCAGCCTTTCCAGGCCGCGGGCTGTGCGGAGGGCGGGGGGAAGCGGTTCGGGCTTTTTGACGGCACGGGGGCAGATGGCTTCGTCTTTAAATACGGTGCGGTAAAACCAGTCGGCGGCGGCTTTCATTCTGTTCAGGCCCATATCGCCCGTCACTTCCTTTCGTCCAAATGTTCGGATTTATTATAGTACGCCCAGGCCGGTTCGTCAAGCAGGTTCTCGCTGCCGGGTTACGCCCGCTGCGGCAGGCCGGCCAGCCAGCGGCGCAGGATGTCGAAGGCATGGCTGGCGGCGGCTGTGCGGACCCGGTCGCGGCCGCGCCCACGGCCGCAGGAGAGTTTTTGGCATATGGTCTCCTTTTCGGACGCCAGGGCGATGTAAACCGTGCCGGCTTCGTTGCCGCAGCAATCGGGACCTGGCCCGGCTACGCCGGTGACGGAGATGGCCAAATCGCTGGCGCAGATGGCCCGGCAGCGCTCCGCCATGGACCGGGCTACCGACTCCGATACCGCGCCGAATTCGTCCAGAATATCTTGCGGAACACCGAGGACGGCGGACTTTACTTCGTTGGTATAGCTGACTACGCCGCCGCGAAAGATCTGCGACGCGCCGGGGAGGTCGGTGATGCGCTTGGCAATCAGGCCGCCCGTACAGCTTTCGGCGGCGGAGAGGGTCAGGCCCTTTTCACGCAGAAGGCCTGATACCACCGCTTCCAGGCTTTCCACATCTATGCCGTAAATGACGTCGCCAAGGGTTTCCTGAACCTGGCGGATCAGGGGCGAAAGCAGGGCTTCGGCCTCCCCGGCGGTGGCGGCCTTGGCGGTGGCGCGCACCATGCACTCGTTCAGCTTTGCGTAGGGGGCCAGCGTGGGATTGGCCAGGCGCGTCATCGGCTCCCGGAGGGCTTGCTCTACAGCGCTTTCGCCCATGCCGAAAATCTTGATCTCATGGCTGACAATCACGCCGTCGGTCAGCTTTTCCAGGTATTGGGACGCGCGGTGCTCAAACATGTACCGGCACTCGAAGGGAGGGCCGGGGAGCATCAGGACGTGAACGCCGCCCTCCTCAAAGGCACAGCCGGGGGCGGTGCCTACGGGGTTGTCGAACACCGTGCAGTTTACCGGGAGAAGCGCCTGCTGGACGTTGTTTTCCGGCATCTCTTTACCCATTTTCGTTAAAAACCAGGAGCGGATCTCCTCTAAAATGTCCTCATGGAGTTCCAGCGCCCGGCCAAAGGTTTTGCAGATGGTCTGCTTGGTCAGGTCGTCATAGGTGGGGCCAAGGCCTCCGGTGGTGATGATGATGTCCGCACGGTTCCGGGCGGCCTCCAGCGCCTCCGCCAAACGCTCGGGGTTGTCGCCTACCACCGTATGGTGGTGGACGGTAATGCCCAGGGCGCTGAGCTGTTCAGATAAATACTGGGCGTCTGTATTGGCAATATTGCCGAGGAGCAGTTCCGTTCCTACGGCGATCAGTTCGGCTTTCATAGCAGTCCTTTCCGCCGCCCCGGGGCGGCTTGGGTCGTTCTTTGCAGAGGGGTTTTTGCAGCGCTTGTTATACAGTTTTCAAGGTTCCTCCGTTTGCAACCGGCGCGGGGTAAGTCCAGGGGGATCAATCCCTGTGGGCGTTTTTGTTCGAACGCGCGAAGTTCCGGTAGGTGACGCCCGCTACATACATAGGCCGCATTTGGGCAAAAGTTGCCGTGGTCCGTGCAACCTTTTCCAAAATCTTTTCCGCCCTAGCCGTGCATGGAGATGGTCATTCTTTCGACGTTCGCCATGGCCCGCTCCATCAAGCCGTCGATATCCAGCGCCTTCTCATATTCCAGAACTTCGTCCAAATGCGGATGCGTCTTGGGATGGCGGGGCGTGAATACCGTGCAGCAATCCTCGTAGGGCTGGATGGAGGTGTCAAACGTCCCAATCTTCCGGGAAATTAAGATAATCTCCTGTTTGTCCATGCCGATCACCGGGCGCAGAACAGGCAGCTCGCATACTTGGCCGGATACGGCCAGGGCGTCCATCGTCTGGCTGGCTACCTGGCCCAGGCTCTCGCCAGTCACCAGCGCCTTCGCCCCCGTGCGGCGGGCCACCGCCTGGGCCAGGCGCATCATGAAACGGCGCATAATCAATGTGAAATGATCCTCCGGGCAGCTGCGGTGGATGGCTTCCTGTATCTCGGTAAACGGCACAATATGAAGCTTCATGCGCCCACACCAGGACGTTAACTCCCGGGCAAGCTGAATTACCTTATCCAACGCCATCTGGGAGGTGTACGGCGGGGCGTAAAAATGCACCAACTCAAGCTGGACGCCCCGTTTGGCAATCATATAGGACGCCACCGGGCTGTCAATGCCGCCGCTGAGCAGGCTCACCGCCGTGCCGCCCATGCCAATGGGCAGGCCCCCCGCCCCCGGTTGGCTCGGCCCGTGAACGTAGGCCGCTTTTTCCCGGACTTCTACATGGACGCACAGTTCCGGCGCACGGACATCCACCTTCAAGTGGGGGTACGCGTCATGGAGCAGGCCGCCGACGTATTGGCTGATCTCCATGCTGTTCAGCGGGAAGTGCTTGTCCGCCCGCTTCGTCTCGACCTTAAAGGTCTTTGCCGCGCGCAGCTCGCTGTCTAAATAATTCCGCGCACAGTGGAATATCGCGTCCTTGTCCTTCGGACAGGAGCGGGCGCGGACCGCCGCAACGATGCCGAACACTTGCCGGCAGGCGCCGTAGGCGCCGTCCAAATCGCAGTCCTCGCCCTGCGGCTCAACATATATGGCGCTCTGCTTGGAGTAAACGTGAAAGCTGCCGTAGTGCTGGATGCGGCGGCGGATGTTCGCGTTAAGCTTGTCCTCAAAGGCCCGGCGGTTCAGCCCCTTGAGCACCACCTCGCCCAGCTTCAGCAGGATGATTTCGTTCATGGTCTGCGTTCCTTTCCGCGTTTGTTTATTTCATGCCATATTATAGTCGATTTTAACCGGTTTGGCAAGGGCGGACGTTTTTTTCCACAAAAAATGCAAACACGCTGTTTTGCCCCTTGACAAACCGCCGGTTTTGCCATATAGTTCACTTTGTTAACTATAGAAAGGAGACTGGCTGTTGGACGAGGAATTGCTTGCAGTCTGGCTCCGGCTCACCAGCGTGATCGACAACCAGCGGCTCGCTGCTGCAAATGCCGGGGGGAAGGCGCTGCCCTTCAATGAAGCCATGGTGTGCGGTTTGCTGGCGCGGGCGAAGGAGGAAAACGGGTTCCTTACCGCCAGCAGCCTGTGCCGCCATACCAGAATCTTGAAATCCCAAATGAATGTTATCCTCCGCTCCCTGGAGGATAAGGGCGCAATAGAACGGCGGCAGTCGGAAAACGACCGGCGGCAGATGGAGCTGCGGCTCCTGCCGGAGGGAGAAAGGCTCTATCAGGAAAGCCACCAGCGCGTGAAAAAGCTGGTGGGGCGCTTGATTGGAGAAATGGGGGAGGGACAGGTGCAAATCCTCCTTCCCTTGCTCCGCCAGGCGGCGGATATTTTTGATGCTATGCAGCAGGAGGTTTCTTAAAATGGGTATTCGTATTATTACCGATTCTGCGGCGGACTTTGACGCCGCAGTCGCAAAACGCAGGGAAATTGATGTGGTCCCTATGGGCGTACAATTTGGAAACGCGTCTTTTCTGCCAGGCAAAAACCTGTCCAACGAGGCGTTTTATCAAATGCTTCAGGCAGGAAAAGAGAATCCTTCCACCTCCCAGCCTACGCCGGCGGCGTTCCTGCGGTATTTCGAGGAGGCCAAGGAGGCGGGCGACCAGGTGGTGGTGATCGCCCTGAGCGGGGCGCTGAGCGGAACGCTGCAAAGCGCGGAAATCGCTAAGGAATTATGTGAGTATGAGCCGGTTTACATCGTGGACAGCCGTACCGCTTCGGCAGGAATGCAGATTTTGGTCAATTATGCCTGCAAGCTGCGGCGCAGCGGGCTGCCTGCGGAAAATATCGCGGCGGAAGTGGAAAAGCTGAAGGGCAAGGTGCGTATTTTTGCGGTTATGGATACCCTGGAGTACCTGCGCCGGGGCGGGCGGCTGAGCGGCTTCCAGGCCGGCCTGGGCGCGGTCACAAAGCTAAAGCCTACCATCGCCGTCCGGGACGGCGCGGTGGGCATCGTGGGCAAGTCCTTCGGCATGGCCGCAGCAGTCAAGCACCTGATCAAAATGCTGGAGGAACATCCTATCGACGACGACTTTCCTTCTTACTTCCTGTACTCCGATAACAAGGGGCGGGAGGAACTGCTGCTGCCTAAGCTCAAGGAAATGGGACGGCTGCCGCAGCGGCTCCATTACTGCGGCATCGGCGCCGTAATCGGAACCCATATCGGGCCGGGGGCGCTAGGAATGGCGTATGTTGAACTTGTGTGATGGATGGGGCATACAGACAGCGAAAAAGATGCGGCCGCCCGTTTTGACGGGCGGCCGCATCCTTCTTCGCGTTGGCAGGCATCGTTGAAAATGACGGACGGGCGGCGCTTGAAACCAGGGCGGCGTTCCTAAACCGCGATCTCGCCGCGCAGGATGCCGTCCGCCGCGCCTGTAATCCTTACCGGGATGAGTTGGTTATGCAGCCCGTCCCCCTGGACGCCTACACACATGTAGTTCGGCGCGTGGCCCTGGTACAGGCCGTTTGACGGCTGTTCAAACAGGACCTCGTACACCTCCCCTATGCAGCCTGCCAGATACGCGCGGTGCAGCTCCTCCGCTGCCGCAGCGGCCCGCGCCGCCCGCGCCTCCTTGACCGGCTTCGGAACCTGCTCCATCTCCGCCGCAGGCGTCCCCGGCCGGATGGAGTAGGGGAAAATGTGCATCTCCGCAAACCCGCAGGACCGGACAAACGCCAGCGTCGCGGCAAATTCCTCCTCGGTTTCCCCGGGGAAGCCGACAATCCAGTCCGTGGTGACGGCGGGACGGTTGAAAAAGGCGTTCAGCAAGTCTACGCTCTCCTTATACCTGGCCGTACCGTATCTGCGGTTCATCCGCCGCAGGGTCGCGTCACAGCCGGACTGCATCGACAAATGAAAGTGGGGGCAGAGATTGGGCAGAGACGCCGCGCGGCGGCAGAAATCCTCCGTAATAGTCCTTGGCTCCAAGGAGCCAAGGCGCACCCGCATCAGACCCGCTTCCCGGCATACGGCTTCCAAAAGGTCGATTAACGCCGGCCTGCCCGGCAAATCCCGGCCCCAGGAGGAAATCTCAATCCCGGTGACTACGATTTCCCGGTAGCCCTCTTCGCGAAGACGGCGCGTCTCTGCCGCCGCCGCCCCCATGTCCAGCGACCGCACCGGGCCGCGGGCGTAGGGAATGATGCAGTAGGAACAGAAGTTGGCGCAGCCGTCCTCTACCTTCAGCATGGCGCGGGTCCGGGCCGACAGGCCGCCGGCCGGCAGCGTCTCAAATTCCCTGCGGCGCAGGGTCTCGTCCAGGCTTATGATTGGCTCCTTCTCCCGGGCCGCGCTCTCAAGCAGGTCCAGGAACTTCATCCGGTCCCCTGTTCCGGCAATCAAATCCACGTCCAGGCCCTTTACATCCTCCGGGTGGGTCTGGGGATAGCAGCCGCAGACCGCTATGACCGCGTCCGGCGCGTTCTTGCGCGCCCGGCGGACCATTTGGCGGGACTTCTTGTCGCTGACGGCAGTCACCGTGCAGGTGTTGATGATGTAGGCGTTGGCCGCTTCTTCAAAGGACGCCAGGGTGTGGCCGCGGGCCACCAGTTCCCGCTCCATGGCCTGGGTCTCGTATTGGTTTACCTTGCAACCTAACGTGTATATGGCTATCTTCATGCCTTGCCCTCTTGCTTTTTCCTGAAATGTATGGTATTATAAAAAATTAGTCTGCTATGCTATGGGTCAATCCAAATGCCCTCATCCCTTATCTCCGCCCCTTTCATAGAGCGGTAGAATCTCTGGGCTTCCGGGTTGGCGGCAATGAGTCCGACCAGCGCGTCTATGCCCGTCTCCCGGAGCCGCTGCCGGAGCTGCGCCATCAAAGCCTGCGCCACGCCCCGGCGCCGGCTGCTTTTCAATACGCATATCCAGTCCAGATAGGCCTTTACCGAGCCGTCAAAATGGCTGTGGAGCAGCGCGGCATCAATGCGCCCCACCACGCGCCCATCCTCATAGGCCAGCAGGGAAATGGAGTCCGCAAACCGGGGGTCCTGGAAGCTCTTTCGGACAGACGCGATATAGTCCCCGTCAATCTCCCAGCCCCAGAAGTTTTCTTCCTCCCGCAGGCGCTTCTCGAAGAGAAGCACGTCCCCTATACGCGCCTGGGTGTATGGGAGGATTTTCAGATTTTCTTCCATATCCTACTCCTTTCTCCCGCAATTCTTCCTTATTATAATACAAATCTTCCCCTCTGGCAAGAGGCGGATTCTATGGGAGGACGCTATGCCTTACACCCAAGAGGAACTCATGGAAGCGAAACGCCAAATCGACTCCACCCTGCATAAGCTGGGGGAAACCATCAAGACCTTGGAAGGCAAGGATGACCCCGCCCGCTACAAGTCCCAAATCACCCTGGCCAAACGGAGGGTGCGGGCTTTTGAAATCGCGGTTCATTTGCTCGAACTGCAACTGCAATAATGCTTTCCCGCTTTTGCCGGGAATTGGAACCTGTATTTAAGGAGGCCCCGTATGCACTACTTGGATCATGCCGCCACTACCCCTGTCTCCCAGGAAGCGGCGCAGGTTATGTTGGAAGTCCTGACACGGCAGTTTGGGAACCCTTCTTCCCAATACAAGCTGGGGAGGGACGCCAAGGGAGTGGTGGACGCCGGACGCGCGGCTGTCGCCAATGCCTTGGGCTGCAAACCGGAACAGCTCTTTTTTACTTCCTGCGGCACGGAGAGCGATAATTGGGCTATCCGCGCCGCCCTCCACCAAAACCGGCGGGTGGGGAAGCATATCGTTACCACCGCCGTGGAGCACAGCGCGGTGCTCCAATTCGTCAAGCACCTGGAGCAGGAGGGGTATGCCGCTACTTATGTTAAGCCTGACCGCCAGGGGCGCATTACGGCGGAGCAAATCGCCGGCGTCCTCCGGGAGGATACGGCGGTGGTCAGCGTTATGCTGGTGAATAACGAGACCGGGGCCAGGTTTCCGGTGGAGGAAATCGCGGCGCTTTTGAAGGACAGGCCCGCCCTCCTCCACACCGACGCAGTCCAGGGGTTTTTGAAAGTGCCTTTTGCCGCGAGGAGTTTGGGCGCGGATTATATCTCTGTCTCTGCCCATAAAATCGGCGGCCCCAAAGGCGCCGGTGCGCTTTTTGCCGGCGGGAAGGCGAAAAATATCCTGCCCCTCCTGTTCGGAGGCGGGCAGGAGGCCGGCCTGCGGCCTGGCACGGAAGCTACCGCGCAGATTGCGGGGTTCGCGAAAGCAGTGGAGCTGCGGCAAAGCAGGCTGGAGGAAATCCTTCGGCATGTGGCGGGCTGCCGCGCCTACGCGTTGGAGAAATTGACGGCGATCCCCGGCCTGCAAATCCTTGGGCCGGGGGATGCGCCGCATATTTTGGCGGCATCCCTGCCGGGGTATCCCAGTCAGAACATTGTGGGCGAGTTGAGCGAAAAGGGTATCTATATCTCCGCCGGTTCCGCCTGCCATAAGGGCAAGGCCAGCCATGTGTTCACCGCCATGGGCTTGGATAAGAAAACTGCGGCGGGCGCGATCAGAATCAGTTTCGGTCCCGAAACCCAAAGGGCGGATATTGACGCGCTGGCCGGCGCACTGGCGGAACATCAGCGTACCCGCTTCCCTATGCTGTGAGCCGACCCTAAAAAAATTTTGGAAGAAAGGAACGAAAAATGCTCCAATCCCTCCGCCGGGAACCCGGCTTCTATAAAAGATTATGGCTGCTCTCCGCGCCTATGATCCTGCAAAATATTATTACAACCTCCTTGGGATTCGCCGATATCTTTATGGTGGGCCTGCTGGGGAATGCGGAGATGGCCGCCGCTACCGCCGCTAACGTCCCCGTCTTTATTATCCAAGTGGTTATCTTCGGTTTCCAGAGCGGCCTGGCCGTCCTGGTCAGCCAGTACTGGGGCCGGGGCGACACCGGCAGTATCAACCGGTGCCTCGGCGTGGCACTCTATGCCGTGACGGGGTTCTCTACGCTCCTTGCGCTGATTACCTTCCTGTTCCCCGCACAGGTGCTACGGCTGATTACCCCGAACGAGGAACTGGTAAGCCTCGCCGTCCGGTATATCCAGATCGTCGGGTTTTCTTACATCTTTAACGGCGTCAGCAGTATTTACGCCGGGGTGCAGCGCAGTACGGAATTTCCCGCCTTCGGCATGATTTTGTTCGGCGTGTCCATGTGCGTGAATACCTTCCTGAACTATGTGCTTATCTTCGGACGCTTCGGTGCGCCCGCTATGGGCATTACCGGCGCGGCCGCGGCTACTCTGGCCAGCCGGGCCGTCGAGTTTATCATTGCCGCCGCTTTTGCCCTGCGCAGCAAGCGGCTGCCGCTCCAGTGGAGCTGCATCCTCCGGCCTGGGAAGGCGGTGCTGAAAAGCTTCCTGACGTATTCCACCCCCGTGGTCTGCAATGAAGCTATGTGGAGTATTGGTACCTCCATGCTTACCGTTATTATGGGGCATATGGCGAACAGCCAGGATATGCTGGCCGCGTACGCCCTGATTGGCAATATCGACAAGCTCTCTACCGTCGTCTGCTTCGGGCTGGCCGGCTCCGCCGCCGTAATCGTGGGGAAGGAAATCGGGCAGGGGCGCAGCAAAGAGCGGGTCTATGACGTGAGCTGGACTTTGCTGCTGGCCTCTATGCTGGTGGGCGGCGTGGTTATGGCCGTGCTGCTGATCCTGCTGCCGGTATTCTTCCGGCCCGTACTGTTCCCGCTGTTTAAGCTGGCGCCCGGCGCGGCGGAGGTGGCTTCCTATCTGTCTGTCGTTTATGCCGTGTTTATGCCTATGCGGGCCTTTGACATTACGAATATTACCGGCGTCCTCCGGGCGGGGGGCGACGCGAAAACAGCGTCCTTGATTGATATCTGCCCCTTGTGGCTGGCCGCTATTCCGCTGATGGCCCTCACCGGGCTGGTTTTTCACGCGCCTACCTGGGTGGTCTGCATCGCCATGCAGGCCGAAAATATGATTAAATGCCCCCTGGGGCTGGTCCGCTTCCGGAGCAGGAAGTGGATCAACGACGTTACCAAAGCGGCGGGGTGAGCCGCCGCCCCATCCTCTGAAAGCGCAGGTGCCTCTATGGATCACACGCCGTCCTTTTTTCGATGCCCCCTCTGCGCCGCCCCCTTGGAGGAAGCATCCGCCGCCCTCCGCTGTCCGAATGGCCACGCCTTCGACCGCGCGAAAGAGGGCTACACGAACCTCCTCCCCGCCAATCAGAAGCACTCCAAAGCCCCCGGCGACGACAAGGGGATGTCCGCCGCCCGCAGGGCCTTCCTGGACAAGGGCTGGTATCAGCCCTTGCGGGATGAGCTGTGCCGGCTGGCGGTGGCGTCAACCGGGTCCTCTCCCGTTGTTTTGGACGCGGGCTGCGGCGAGGGGTATTACACCGCCGGGGTCTGCCGCGCCCTCCAAAGCGCCGGCAAAACGCCTGCGGCCGCCGGGGTCGATATCTCTAAATTCTCCGTCCAGAAGGCCGCGAAGCGGTATCAGGGCATCTCGTTCGCCGTGGCCTCCTGCTACCGGCTCCCGGTGGCGGGCCAGGCTGTGGATTTGCTGCTGAACGTGTTCTCGCCGCTGGCGCTGGATGAGTTCCGAAGGGTACTGAAGCCCGGGGGATGCTACCTCTATGTGGTCCCCGCCGCCAACCATCTGTGGGAACTGAAGGAAATTCTCTATGACCGCCCCTACCCCAACGAGGAGAAGGAAACGCCCTATGACGGGTTCGCCTACCGGGAGATCGTTCCCGTCTCATACCGCGTCCACCTCCCTTGCCAGGAGGACGTCCGCGCCCTGTTCCAAATGACGCCTTACTACTGGAAAACCGGCAGGGAGGGCGCGGCGCGGCTGCATGCCGTGTCCGGGCTGGACTGCCAAATCGGCTTCCGCATCCATGTATTCCAACGAGATGGGCAGCATTCTGCATATTCATAATATTTTGCATAATGTATCCGTCAAATCATGCAAAAACAGGGGTGAATCCTCCTGCTTATTTGGGGATTTGGCGGATTTTTCCTTTTTTGACTCAATATTTATTCATTTCCAATGAAAATCTATTGACATTTCCCGGAAATCGGTGTATGCTTCCTGTCACCCGGAAAGCTCCGGCAAAATGAGAACAGATGCATATTATGGATTGGAAAAAGGAGCATATTGTTATGAAAAAGTTAGTTGCATTGCTGCTGGCCATGGTTATGGCAGCCGCTCTCGCCGCCTGCGGCGGCGGCGCAGGCGGCGGCGGCGCAGGCGGCGGCGGCGCAGGCGGCGGCGGCGCAGGCGGCAAAGCCCAGCTAAAAATCCTGGACACCGAATACGCCTTGGAGGACTACGCCATCGCGGTGGCGAAAGAGGACGCCGCCCTGCTGGACGAAATCAACACCGCCCTTGCGGCTATCACCGCCAATGGCACCGCGCAGAAAATTATTGATAAGTACATCTCTGGCAAAGAGCATGGCATGACCTTCCAGGCCGATGCCGCAGATAAGCCGGAACTTATCATGGCTACCAACGCCTTCTTCCCGCCCTATGAGTTCTATGAGAACGACCAGATCGTGGGCATCGACGCGGAGATGGCCGCCGCCATCGCTGACCAGATGGGCCGCAAGCTTACCATCGTGGACACCGAGTTCGGCTCCATCATCGCCGGCATCCAGACCGGGAAGTACGATATGGGCATGGCGGGTATGACCGTCACCGAGGAGCGGCTGGCGTCCGTTAGCTTCTCCGACAGCTACGCCACCGGCGTACAGGTGGTTATCGTTAAGGACGGCTCCGCCATCCAGACCGTGGACGACCTCCTGGACTCCGCCGCCAGCTACAAGGCGGGCGTCCAGCAGGATACCACCGGCGATATCTACCTCTCCGACACTTATGAAAACGGCGGCATCGGCGAGGACCGGGTGGTCCGCTACAAAACCGGCAACGAGGCCGTCCAGGCCCTCCTCACCGGCAAGGTGGACTGCGTGGTCATCGACCAGGAGCCTGCCAAGGCCTACGTGGAACAGAACAACAAATAATACAGCGCATCCGATCAGCCGGGGGCGGTCCGCCGCCCCCGGTTTTGGTTCGGAATGCCATGAAAGGGGGAGCGTGGCTCCATGACGGGATTGCAGATGTGGTGGCTGGACGCCCAGGACGTCTTGTACCGCTGCTTTATTGAGGATAACCGCTGGCGTTACCTGGCCAAAGGCCTGGGCAACACCCTGCTCATTACCTTCTTCGCACTGCTGCTGGGCGTGGTCTTAGGCGTGGTGGTGGCTATCATCCGCACCAGCTACGATAAAAACCGCAGCGATATGCAGCCCGGTATAGGGCGGTGGCTGCTGGGATTGGGCAACGCCCTGTGCCAGGTGTACCTGACCGTTATCCGGGGGACGCCCGTGGTGGTGCAGCTCTTGCTGGGCGTGTTCGTCATCCTGGTGGCCTTGGGCAACGATGTGACCATCGCTTGCATCGTCTTCGGCATCAACTCCGGGGCATATGTGGCGGAGATTATACGTTCCGGCATTATGTCCATCGACAATGGGCAGTTTGAAGCAGGCCGCTCCCTGGGGTTTAACTACATACGGACGATGTGGTACATCATCATCCCCCAGGCGTTTAAAAACGTCCTGCCTGCGCTGGCCAACGAGTTTATCGTCTTGCTGAAGGAAACTTCCGTGGTGGGCTACGCCGGCGTTATTGACTTGACGAAGGGCGGCGAAATCATTCGCGGCCGCACCTTCGAGGCCTTTGTGCCGCTGCTGGCTGTCGCGGCGGTATACCTGGTTATGGTCATGTTCTTCACTTGGCTGGTGGGCAAGCTGGAAAGGAGACTGAGAAGCAGTGAGCGGTAATGGCAATGAAATCCTGATTGAAGTCAAAAACTTGCAAAAGCACTTCGGCAGCGGCTCCATCCACGCCCTGGACGGCGTCTCCACCGGTATCCGCCGGGGGGAAGTGGTGGTTGTAATCGGGCCGTCCGGCTCCGGAAAGTCTACCTTTCTGCGCTGCCTGAACCTGTTGGAGCGGCCCAGCGGCGGGTCGGTGGTCTTTGCCGGGACGGATATTACGAACCCTAAGGTCAATATCGACCTCCACCGGCAGAAAATGGGGATGGTGTTCCAGCATTTTAACCTGTTTCCCCATATGACCATTCTCGAAAATATGACCCTGGCCCCTATCAAGCTGCTGAAAAAGGACAAGGCCGGGACGGAAGCCAAGGCCCTCGCACTCCTGGACCGGGTGGGGTTGAAAGACCGCGCCCAAGCATATCCCAGCCAGCTCTCCGGCGGGCAGAAGCAGCGGATCGCCATCGTCCGCGCCTTGTGCATGGAACCGGAAGTCATGCTTTTTGACGAGCCGACCTCCGCGCTGGACCCGGAGATGGTGGGCGAGGTGCTGGAGGTTATGAAGGCCCTGGCCCACGAGGGTATGACGATGGTTGTCGTAACCCATGAAATGGGCTTCGCCCGGGAGGTGGGCAGCCGTGTGATTTTTATGGACGGCGGCGTAATCGTTGAGGAAAATACGCCCGAGGAACTGTTCGCCCACCCTAAAAGCGAGCGCCTACAGTCCTTTTTGGCAAAGGTGCTGTGATGAAAAATTGCGTAAAGACAGGAATTTTCCTTCTTTACGCAATTTTTATTATATTTCTCAGCAAAAAGCTGCGGCCCAGCGGCGGGTAACGCCGCAATATGCCGGGGAAGCGTATTACAGGCCGCTTAAGTCGAATTCCGGCGTGTACTCCCGGGCGGCGGAGGAGGAGTCCTGGCAGAAGCCGTCTACAATTCCTACGCTGCCCATGTAGTCCAGCGCGGCGCGGTATTCGCCGCCCGTGGCCCGGCGGGCCAGCAGGCCCTCCGCCCCAGGCTGGGGGGTGTACTGGCTCATCAGGGAGAAAAGCACCTGCCCAGGCCGGAAGGTTTCCGCTATCCAGTCCATTACGCCCTTAGCGTTGTTCAGCCCGCCCGGCAGCAGCAGGTGCCGGATCACCGTCCCCCGCTTGAGCAGGCCTCCTTCCAATACGCAGTCACCGGATTGGCGGTGCATTTCCAGGATGGCGGCGGCGGCGGTTTCAAAATAGCCGTCTGCGCCGCTATAGCGCTTTGCCAGCTGGTTGTCCGAATACTTTAGGTCGGGCAGCCATATCTGCACCTTGCCTTCCAGCGTACGCAGGGTCTCCACCCGCTCGTAGCCGCCGGTGTTCCAGACTACAGGCACGGGCAAGGGGGTGCGCAGGGCGTCTGAAATGGCGGGGGCAAAGGGCGTGGGGCTGACTAAGTTGATGTTGTGTGCGCCTTGGGCCACCAATTCCTCGAAAATCTCCCGAAGGCGCACCGGCGTTACCGGTTTTCCAAAACGCTCCCGGCTGATCTTACCGTTCTGGCAGAATACGCAGCCTAATACGCACCCGGAGAAAAACACCGCGCCGCTGCCGCGGACGCCGCTAATGCACGGCTCCTCCCAATGGTGGAGCATCGCCCTGGCTACCACCGGGGTCTCCGGCATGCGGCAGAAGCCCCGGCCCTCCGTTTCCGTCCGCACCGCGCCGCAGCGGCGGGGACACAGCGTACAGATCATATGTCCTCCTTCAAGGCCCTTCGGGCCTCGTCCAAAAACTTCCCGAACGCCGACGGTACCGCCAGCGCCTCCAACTCATCCCGGCCTACCCATGTAAAATCCCCGCCGCCGCCTGTGACCGTCAGCACGTAGCCGGTCATGCGCCACTCGACATGGGTGAAGATGTGCTTGGCGTCCAGCTTCTTCCGCCATTCATGGGCCGTCAGGCCCCAGGCCGGTAATGGCTCCGCCGCGTCCGCTTCCGGCAGCGCCCCCGGCACATGGGGGAACTCCCACAATCCGGCCAGCAAGCCCTTGTCCGGCCGCCTCCGGAGGGCGGCGCGGCCTTCCCGGAGCAGGAGGTAGACCGTCAGGTTCTCTGTCCGGCGGGGCGCTTTTTTCCGGCGGACGGGCAGGGCTTCCTGCAAGCCCAGGCGGTTGGCTTCGCACAGCCCCGCCAGGGGGCAGAACCCGCATAAGGGCGCGCCGTTGGGCAGGCAGACCATGGAGCCTAAGTCCATCCACGCCTGGTTCCACTCTCCGGGGCGGTCCTTTGGCACCGCTTCCGCCGCCAGCGTCCGGAAACGGCGGCGGACTTTCGGGTCCAATATGTCGCCGTCCATGCCCGTCACCCGGGCGGAGACCCGCAGTACGTTGCCGTCTACCGCCGGAACCGCCTGGCCGAAGGCGATGGATGCTACCGCTCCGGCGGTGTAGTCCCCTACCCCGGGCAGCGCCAGGAGGTCTTCATACCGCTCCGGGAACCGTCCGCCAAACCGCCCCATTACCATTTCCGCGGCTTTTCGCAGATTCCGGGCGCGGCTGTAGTAGCCCAGGCCTTGCCACAGCTTCATCAGCTTTTCTTCGTCCGCCGCCGCTAACGCCGCCGCGTCCGGCAATTCCTCCATCCAGCGCAGGAAATAGGGAATTACCGCCGTTACCCTGGTCTGTTGGAGCATAATTTCGGAAACCAACACCTGGTAGGGGTCCCTTGTCCCGCGCCAGGGCAAGGCCCGTTTGTTTTTGTCATACCAATCCAGCAGCGGCCCTGCTACAGCCGTTAAATCCTCCCGCATAGCGTCCTCCTTATCCAAACCGGGTGGCAAAGCCACACCGGCGGCAAAGCTCCTCCGGCGGCTTTCCATGGGAAAAGCCTTGGTATAAGGCCCGCGCCCGGTCGCCGTTTAAAATTTCCGGAAGGGACTGCTCCCATAAGCTGCCCAGCGCCACGTCCCCCTCATGGTCCAGGCAGCAGGGAACCACCGTCCCGTCGCAAAGCACCGCGACCTGCTCCCGCAGGCCCAGGCAGAACCGAACGCCCCGCTCCGGGGCGTCCAACTCCGGCCAGTCAAATTTTTCCGCCTGCTCCAGGTAGAGGCGCTCCCTCAATTTCCAGCTTCCCGCCCTGGGCTGCGGCATGTCCAAGGGCCAGGCGCCCAGCCGGTCTGCGAGAAAGCTTAAAATTTCCCCGTTCCGCGCGTCCGCTCCCCCGGCGTTCCACAGGCGCAGGGCGCAGATGATTCCCCGTTCCGCCGCCTGGACGGCGAAGCCCCACGCGGCGGAGAGATACGCCGTCAAATCCTGCGTCCCGTTTCCCTCGGCGCTGTGGAGGGAGACACTGACCTTATGGATGGCAGGCCCTTCCAGCAGTACGCCGCCCCGTCCGCCCAGCAGCGTCCCGTTCGTTGTCACGCACACCCGGAACCCCCGTTCCGCCGCGATGCCCAGCAGTGCGGCCAGTTGGGGGTGGAGCAGCGGCTCGCCCATTACATGGAGGTAAAGGTAACGGACATGGCCCCGGAGCTTGTCCGCCGCAATGCGGAACTCCTCCGGCGTCATAAACCGTCCCGCCCGCTTGGTCCCAGGGCAAAAGGCGCAGCGCAGGTTGCATACGTTGGTGATTTCTATATAGGCCCGCTTGAGCATGGGCAGCCCCCTCCCGCTTTTGGATGTCTTTGATCAGTATAGCATAATCCGGCCGGAATAGAAAGCGTTTTTCACAGCCCGGCTCCTCCGCAAACAAAAAGGAGCCGCTGTCATAGACAGCGGCCCAGGCGGGTGGGATATTGGAAAGCTTCCGTAACATATACTACATCAAATACGCCCTATTGTCCATAGGAGCTTTTGCCGGTTTCACAGAACCTTTGTCGTTTTCTGGAGAACGGCTCAAAATTATTCCTCCACGCCGTCCGTTTCCAGCAGGCCGTAGCCGCCGTCCTTCCGGCGGTAGACGATGCTGATTACGTCGTCCGTGTTGCGGTAGACGAAAAAGTCGTGGCCCAGCAGATTCATCTGCAAAATCGCTTCATCCTCGCTCATGGGCTTCACAGCCACATGCTTGGTGCGCACTACCTGGAACTCGGTTTCTTCGCTTACGTCAAATTCAGCCGGGACGCTGGATACCAGGGCCTCCTGGCGCAGGCGCTTGGACAGGCGGGTTTTGTTCTTGCGAATCTGGCGGTCAATAGTGGAGCAGGCCGCGTCGATGGCGCCGCGCATGTCGCCGTCTCGGGAATCCTCCTGGGCGCGGAAGAGCGTACTGCCGCTGCGAATGGTGATCTCCACCACACAGCGGTGTCCCTTTTCTACCGCGAAGGTCACAAGTGCGTTGGCATCCTCCCGGAAATAACGGTCCAGTTTAGAGATTTTTTTCTCCGCATATTCCTTGATGGAATCGTTGAGGGACACCTTTTTGCAGGTAAATGTGAACTTCATACGATCGCTCCTTTCTTGCTTCTCCTTTGGGGATGGCCTTAGTATACCATTTTTTGTCTGATTTGTACAGTCCTATTTTCCTGTTTCTGGATTTTTTTAGCAAACCTCCCGTACGGCGATCCGCCCGCCGCCAGGATGGCCGCTCTCTCACAGCCGCAGAAGCTTTGCCAGCTTCGCACCGTGGGGAATCATCTTCAAATCTTCCTTGGTAATCATCCGCAGGGCAATGACCAGGATCAGATACACTACTACCGCCGCGCCCATTGCCAGCATGGTGCATAGGCTTTCCTGCACATAGCCGCCGTGGAGAATATGGCGCAGCAGGCCGTGGACCGCCCAGGCCGTCCCGCCCATGGCGGCGGAGGCGATCACGGGCTTGGCAAATATAGCCAGGTAGTTGGGCTTTTTTTCCAGCATGTGGCTGACAATTGCCAGGTTCAGCACGGCAATCAGGCCGTAACAGACCAGCGTACCGATGGGCGCACCCTTGATGTTGACAGCGGGGTTGCCTACTACCAGGTAGTTGACCGCTACCTTTACACTGCCGCCGATGAGCATGGTGATAATGGGCAGGTTCACACGGCCGTGGGCCTGCATAATGGAGTTGGTCAGCAGCATGATGCACACAAAAATAGACGCCGCGCCCAATAGCTGCAAATGATAGGTGGCCGCAAGAGCCGTTTCCCGCCGCGCTGGGTACAGCAGCAAAAGAATCGGCCCCGCCAGCACGGAAAGGCCTACGCCGGCTGGTATCGCCAGCATGGAAATCAAGCGAAAGCTGGTGGTGACAACCTTATTGACCTCCCGGTGGTCCTGACGGGCCACCGCTACAGACACGGCAGGTATCAGGCTCACCGTCACCGCCGGGAGAAACGCCGCCGGGAGGTTGAACAGCGTACTGCTGAAGGTGTACTGCCCGTACAGGCCGGCGGCTTCCCGCTCGGCAAGGCCCAGCACGTTTTGCAGCTGGCCTAAGATAATCGTCTGGTCCAGCAGGTTCAGAAGGCTCATGCCCGCCTGGCCGATGGTGATGGGAATGCCCAAAAACAGAATGCGGCGGATGATGGCGGCATAGCTTTGGGGCTTGTCGGTCCCCCACAGGATGGGCAGGCGGGTTTTTCGATGCTCGAAGATCATGTAGAGCATCGCCAGCACCGTCCCGGCGGTAACGCCGGCAATCGCGCCCGCCGCGCCCATTTCCAAACCCTGGCCCGCGTGAATCAGGTACCATGCCAGCGGCAGGCCAATCACCAGCTTGAAAAATGCCTCGATAAACTGGCTGAACGCGGTGGGGACCATGTTCTGCCGCCCTTGGGCAAAGCCACGGTAGGCGCACATGACCGACACGCACAGCACCGAAGGCCCTAAGGCCTTAATGGGCCAGTAGGCAAGGGAGTTGTGCATTGCCGCCGCAAGCTGTTCCGTGAACACCAGCATAACCAGCGTCCCCAGCGCCCCCAGCACCGTGAACAGTATCTTGGCGGCGGTGAAGCAGCGCCGCATTTGCGTACGCCGGTTGGTGGCGTTGGCTTCGCTGATAAGCTTGCTCAGGGCCAGAGGCAAACCCGCCGTCGACAAGGTCAGCAGAAAGGCGTATATGTTGTAGGCGCTCATGAAATGCGTGACGCCCTCTTCCCCCAGGATGTTGTTCAGGGGAATCTTATACAGCGCCCCGCAGATTTTTACGAACACGGTGGATATCGCCATCACCGTGACGCCGCCCATAAAGGACTGCTTCTTTTCTCTGGACATGGGTTTTCCTCTTTTTCCTAAAAGTGCGGACACTTCCGCCCTGCTTCCAATATACGAGCGGAAACTGGATTCAAGACCTGCTTCTCACCGCCGGCCGCTGCGCGGGCTACCCCCGGGAAAGAGGATTGCCGCAGTCCTGGCAGTATAGGCTCCCGGCGCTGTTCGCCCCGCCGCAGCCCGGGCAGACCAGCAGCCCTTTTAACGTCTCCTGCTCCCGCCGGTGGGCGGCCAGCTCCTCGTTCAGCCCGTCCACATACTCTAAAATCTCCTGGATGCGGCCGCTGTCGGAGGGGCTGCCCCGGTGGGCGGCGTACATGATCTCCCCCACCGCCCGCATTTGCAGGTCGATCTCCTCCCGCAGGTCGCGGACTTCCCGGGCCAGGCGGACGCGGGAGAGCAGTCCCTCCGCCCGCCGGCCTGCGGCGGACGCCCCCTCCCGAAATACGGCCGGCGCGTCCAGGGCAATCTCCCTGGCGCCTTGGGCCAGCTTGCAGAAGGAACAGGTGGTGATTTCAAACTTCATACGGCTCCCCCATCAATCGTCATAAATACCGCCGCCGATGAACTCCCGGATCAGGGAATCCTCGGCTACATACTTCTCGTCCAAAGCCTCAAACAGTGGGTAGGCGTCCGCCAAATGCCGGACCTCCTCGTACCGCTCCATGTCCGGAGACACCCGCAGATGGTCGAACAAGGGCTGGGCAAAGGGCCGGATGACGCTGATTTCATAGGGCAGGGTGCTGTCGAACATGATGCTGGCGTTGTCCTTGAAGGGGGAGATATACAGCTTCTC
>CANSSG010000030.1 GCA_947649615.1 uncultured Clostridia bacterium
CGTATCCCGCTGCTCCTGAGCACGAGGGCTACGAATTCACTGGCTGGACGGTTGGCGCTCCCGATGCCAACGGCAACGTGGTCATCACCGCCAACTACAAGCCCGCCGAGGTTGAGGAAGACACCTACACGGTGACTTGGCTCAACTGGAACGGCGTACAGTTGCAGCAAGTGGTTGTCAAGAAGGGCGATCCTGAACCCAGCTACACCGGCCTGAGACCGGTTCGTCCCAGCGACGGCGTGTTCACCTATACGTTCATTGGCTGGTCCGCACCTTCCGTAGATGCTGACGGCAATGTAACCTATACGGCTCAGTACACCGCCGAGCGGATTCCGGTTGATCCCGGTCCTGGCCCTGGCCCCGGCCCCGGCCCCGGCCCCGATCCTGGTCCTGGCCCGGCTCCCGGTCCTGGCCCTGGCGGCGATGTCACCATTCCTGATAACGACCCGCCCCTGGCGGATGGCGACGATACCGTCACCATTAACGATCAGGAAGTGCCTCTGGCCGGCGCAATCGGCCTGAACAGCGTGGACCATTTCGCGTACATCATTGGTTATGATGACGACACGGTTCGTCCTCTCAACAACATCACCCGCGCGGAGGTTGCAACCATCTTCTTCCGTCTCATGACGGAGGATTACCGCAACGCCAACTGGGCGACTGCCAATGATTTCAGCGATGTGACCGCTGGAAGCTGGTTCAACAACGCCGTTTCTACCTGCGCCAATGCCGGCCTGCTGACCGGCTATCCCGATAGCACCTTCAAGCCCAACCAGTCCATTACCCGTGCGGAGTTCGCCGCTGTCGCGGCCCGGTTCCTCAGCAATGAGTACACCGGCGAGAACGTGGGCGACTTCTCCGATACGAAGGATCATTGGGCTGCCAAGGAGATCCGCCGCGCTGCCGAAGCAGGCTGGGTCACGGGTTCCAACAATGGCTTCCGTCCTAACGACAAGATCAATCGCGCCGAGGTTATGACCATTGTCAACCGTATGCTGGACCGTATCCCCGATGCGGAACACATGCTGGGTACCATGAAGAAGTGGAAGGATAACCCCGAGGACGCTTGGTACTATGAAGCTGTTCAGGAAGCCACCAATGAACACGCTTACGAGCGCGATGAATTGGGCGTCACTGAGCACTGGACCGAGGTCCTGCCCGCGAGCGATTGGAAGACCCTGGAAGCCGCGTGGGCAAATGCCAACACCGGCAAGGCAGATGAAGCGGATGAATCTACTGAATCTACCGAATCTACTGAAACGGTTGAAACCGTTGAGCCGTAATAGCATAACCTAATCCCAGTGCCGGCCGGCGGCTGGCTGGCGAAAAGAGGGTCCTGGATGCACAGCATCCAGGACCCTCAAACTTGTCCCGCAAAGCACTCCACAGACAGTCTGCCGGCCGCAGAAGGCAAGTCTCCTGCGGCCGGCGGGTATCTCCCAGCATACAAAAACGCCGCACTTTTGTGCGGCGCTTTTGCAGTGCGTTTTTATCAACGCACTTTGGAGCTGATGGTGGGAATCGAACCCACAACCTTCTCATTACGAGTGAGATGCTCTACCATTGAGCCACATCAGCAGGTGGATGGGATAAGCATGCGGAACAAGTTTAGAATAGCATAAATTTGATGAATTGTCAAGGGGGATTCTTTGTGGAGCACCTAGTATACGTGGGACGGGATTTTTGCCGTTTTTGCATCTTCCTCCACACAATTGGGGAAAATTTTTATATACTTTTGTCAATCGCGATTTTTCTCTTCGTTTGAGCTGCATTTTCTGAAAGAACGCAAAAACACCGCATTTTCATGCGGTGTTTTTGCTGTGCATCTTTTTTATCAACACATTCTGGTGCCGGTGGTGGGACTCGAACCCACTCAGGCATGTGTATGATCATTGCATCGCAATGATTTCAGGCGTTTGCGCAATGGTTGCGTTATATACCGTGTGATAAACAGAGATATCCGCCCCACATCCGAGCGCCTCCCCGGCATAATGATCGACTTCAAAAGAAAGGAGATCATTATGTCGATAAGTCAAAACCTTGCAAGGATTCTCCAGCAGTACAAGGACAAAAATGGACTGACCTTTAAAGAACTGTCTGATGAACTGGCCTTTTCCAAGTCTACATTGGTAGAATACTTCAAAGGCAAAGGGAACCCACGGGTGGACAATCTGGAGTTACTGTCCGCCGCACTGAATATTCCCCTGACAGAAATCGTCTCCGCCCCGCTCCCAGGGCAGGAGCAGGCGGAGACGGTTATCCGTGCGGCGCAGATCATTTCCAATCTGGATCCAGAACGTCAGAAAAGAGCCTTACAACTTTTCCTCGAACTGGCCGCACTATTTGCCGAAGAGAACCAAAACTAATTTCACGCCGGGCGGAGACTGCAACCTCTGCCCGGCGCTTTTTGCCAGGCGCCAAAATATAGTGGTTATATTTTGGTATCAATAAGGTTCTTCTACAATACCACATATGCTAATAATATGTCAAGAGGTAGGTGGTATTTTTGAGACGAAAAAAGGATGAGTTGGCATTCACATTGCGTGTCTACCGGGAGGGCGTAGAAAAACTGGATTATATCGCCAAAGCCAACGACCGGAGCAGGAACAGCGAGATCAACCAGGCCATCAGACAGTATATCTTGGCGTATGAGAAGCAAGAAGGCAAAATCACCCCCGAAGACCTGCGTGAATTGGAGGAAGAGTCCGGAGCGTAAGCTCCAGACTCCCTTTTTCTTCCACCGTACTAATATCTTGGTACAAATACCAACAAACTAAAATAGCCATTTTCTGTCGAATCCTGTAGAATATTGTAGTGAGATCTCTGTGCTGCTTCTAAACACGATCCGGGGCATGTCGGCGCTGACTCCCGAAAATTGGAAGTAATTTATGAGACATTTTATCCGGGAGATGGTACATCTATGGGATATGGAGTAAGCGTCCAGGCGGCGCTGGGCTACCGGCAGCCCATGGAAGTCCGGGAACTGGCCCAATACAGTTCCGGAGAGCTTTTCCCGGTGTGTCCTCGATGCGGCGGCGCCATGGAACGGGAGTACCAAGGCTATTGCAACCGTTGCGGTCAGTGTCTGGGCTGGCGGAGACTACGCTGGGCGGCTGTGGTGGATAGATGTTAAGAAAATCCCCGCAGTAATAAGGTTTAGGATTTTGGTGGTAAGGTTCATTAGGCGGACAGGCTGGGCCTTACTGCCCTTTTTTGCCTGCTCCTGTTGCTTCCCTGGCCCGCTTGGCCATAATGGCGGCTTGATACCTTGGTATCAGCGCCATAGGCTCCTTGCCGTCAGTGATGCCCAGCTTTTTTGCTTCCTCCAGCTCCTCCCTGGCCCAGGCAGGGGCGGGCTGCTTGCTGAGGTAGCCATTCAAAGCGTCATAGATTTCTTTTCCAGTCATGGTATCCTCCTCGTAGTTGTTAAGTGGCCTGATGTACGCTGTCACAAGGGACTTGCTCCGCACCCTGCGGAACACGCCGCCGCCATTGGACTGGCTCCCGGATTCTCCGGCGGAGGTGTTGCCTTCAATAGCGGTGACGGTCCCGGCGGTGGTACTTTCCACAATTCCCGTGTGGCCGAAATTGTAGATGATGATATCCCGTGGCTTCGGATCCTGGACGACCCGTTCCGGCTGGTATGTTCGATACCAGGAAAGCAGATTTGAACAACTGGCCGTAATATGCGGAAGCCGGCATCCCGCCTGGTCAAAGCACCACTGGACGAACGCCATGCACCAGGGATACTTCGTATTTGCCGTATCCCGTACTGCCCTCCCGTAGAACCAGGTGTTGTACTTGACGTTGTTGCTGTTGGCGGGGCTTTCAGTAATCCCCAGCTCACCCGCTGCCACCTTCAGTACATCTTTACCCATCTTTGCCCTCCACAGCGTCCTGCACCTTCTGGCTCTGCGTCCCAAAGTAAAACGCGATAATGACCGCGTAGATGGTCATAAAATCCTGGCTGATGGCCTGCCGGACGGTCATGACGGCAAACACCGCCGTCAGCGCCAGCGTCACCAGGGACTTGACACTCAGCAGGTTTCCCAGGCGTTTGACGATGGCTTCATTCATGGTATGTATCCTCCATTTCTCCGGGCTTGTCCCCGGCAATTACTTTGCTGATTTTGATTCCCGCCAGCAGCAGTGCTTCCACGCCGCCTGCGCCAAGCGTGTACTGGATAAGCGTATCCGGTACCGCGTCCTTGACGCAGAAGATCACGGCCATGGCTATAATAAACGCCAGCAGGAACAGACCCAGAAGGGCTAGAATGATGTCGGATGTCTTCATAGCCCCGCCTTTCCCAGCAGGAAAGCGATCACCGCAGCACAGACCGCCCAGATTGCTTTTTCCACAATGCCATCCCAACGGCGGGCAGGCTTTTCCCTTTGGTTTTCCTGCCACTCAATCAGCTTGTCCAGCTTTTCGTTGACCGCTTCAAAGTGCTTTTCCTGGGCGGATTCCGCTTTCTCCAGGTCGCCGATCCGCTTGAACATCTCCTTGTGGGTAACGGAGGAATTGTTCCGGTAGGTATTGAACTCATCCTTCAGGGCGTCCACCCGGGCGGATACCGGGCAGTCTTTGGGGTTGCAGGTTTCAGGCATGGTATCATCTCCTCTGTACAGATTGGTTTAGAGCTTATGTGGCGGCTTAATTTTCTTCCTCCTTCCTGGGGGTTTAGATTAAAATTCTGCTAGTCATTTGAGAACTCCACTAACTATCGTCTGTATATATTTTGCATCTAAAATATTTTACGGTATGGTATGCCGCGCTGCGTTTTGTCAAATTTTGTTGCATTCCGCCGCCCCTCTCCCGGTAGCGGCTTTTCCGCGCCGGTCAGACGGCGGGGCCGGGGATAAAATTTGTTCCAGACGGAGCTGTTAAAAAGTCGTTATTTACCAAATCAAAAAAGCCTGCTACTCCGTTAGCATTTTGGGACGGTATCAGTTCAAGAAGCATCCTGCCATCCTGAATCAGTTTGAAACTGTATAATTTACCAGAAAACGGTGACGCTAAAGTGCCACTTTGATTAATTGAACTGCACCCAATTACAAATGGACGCAACGTTTCTGCCACATCATTATTGGGGAAAGTATATGATATTCCACTGACCGCGATTGTTTTATTTGCCGTATCAAATTCAATGTCATACGGATTTGGCGCATATATATCCGCAATTTTTGTTATAGCTCCAGAAGGGGACGTTCCCATAACGCCATAAAAAGCATCCGCCTTAGAGCTTCCTAAATATCGAATGCTAAATTGCACAGAGAATGTGTAATATGTTGAGAATACAGCAACAGACGAGCGAAAGAGTACGTACGACTTATTTGAAACTTCCCTTTCTGCTGGAGAAGCCCGGCACAAAATCCTTGTATTTTTATTTGCAACAATATTTGTCTGAATATATTGACTGCCGTTAAATTCAAGAAATTCTAACTCCGTATATCCCCCCGGCAGCCTGGATGGCTTTTTCTCCAAAAGCACCAACTCCTGCCCCACATATGCCTTTACGATCTCCTGGCTGCCTAAATATAGTGACTTCATCCCCACAGAACCAACCTTGACGCTCATAGACTACTCCTTGATCAAGTACAATACTTTTTCATCTTTAGTGGACAGGGCATCGTATTCTGCCTGTGTCAGCACATGGAAACCGGAAATGGTAGCTGCTGGGACTGCGCCTACATCTGCCGCCGATGGCATCCAATCATCAGGACGCGCCCCTACCATTTCTGCCGTATAGTCGCCGCTGGCGGGCTGCACTGCGCCGGTGCGGCCTTTGAAGCTGGACACGCCAGCCACACCACCGCCGCTGCCGCATTCCGGCGGGTTTACCCACTGGGTATCGTAATCTGCGGCAGTCTTCTTGGAAAGGATTTGCCCGGCTGCGCCGCCAGCGGGGACGCCTTCACCATCTTTCCCGGCAGGGCCAGGACATCCGCCACCAGCGCTTCCACTATACACAACTTTGTTACTTCCATTTCCTGCCACTAAAGCAAAACGTCCGGCTCCAAATGCACCGCTACTCCATCTGGCAGAAGTTGGCAAGGGTGCAATCGACCAATTTACACCGTCTTCACTATATAAACATTTATTGCTATTTTCGAGAACTGCCACAAAATTTCCGTTTCCAAAAATGATATCATTTGCTATGGCTTGGTTAGGCAGCATGGCATTTATCCAATGTATTCCGTCTTCGCTATATGAATAATTCCCATCTGGACCGCCAACAGCAACAAATTTTCCGTTGCCAAAAGCGATGTGCCAAGAAGCAGAGCTGCCAAAAAGATATCCACCTTGTTCCCAGCTAACCCCATCTGTACTGTATGTTGTTGCATAATGGTCCCTACATACAGCAACAAATTTGCTATTTCCATATGTGACATCATTCCAACTATATCCAGGAACAGGATTGGTACGCTCCCATGTGACGCCATCTTTGCTGTGTGCAAATGTTTTGCCTGCCGCAACTGCAATAAACTTTCCGTTCCCGTATGTAACTGATTTCCAAAAAACGGAGTCTGAATCCGATGATGGCATATCGGCCTCCGACCAGGTGAGTCCATCTTCGCTATACGCGCAACTTTGACCATATCGCACAGCAACGAACTTTCCATTACCATATGTAATACGCTGCCACTGATCCCACGAGTTTACATCCGGAAGATATGAGACTGCCCAGTTTATCCCGTCTAAGCTGTATGCTGCATGCGCAGGATAATCTTGTGATATTGCAACAAATTTACCATTTCCGTATGCAATACTAATCCACTCCCCGCTGGCAGGAAGATCTGTCTCATACCAGTTCTCCCAAATTGACAATTTGATAAGTAAATCGGCAACAGCATCATTTACAATGTTAATATGCAGATGCGCCCGGTTAACCATCTCCATAAGATAGTTATACCCATGCTGGTGGCTTAGCCCCACTTCCTCGCCGGTAGGGGCTACAATCTGACCTGCGGTCCAGTTTTCCGGCAGGTCTGCCGGCAGCGGATTCTCAAAAGGCTTTTCCGCCATATCAAACGCCCTCCTTTACTTGGAAACTGTGCCGCAGGGAGACGGTTTCCTCTATCACCGGCAGGTAGACTTGGCTGGAAGCCAGCACCACGCCGTCCCTGCCTAAAAGTTCTACCAGGGTAATTTCCTTCGCCTGGTCCCTGCTGACGGTGTAAATCACCGAACCAATATTACCAGAAACCGTACGGGTCAGCCTGTCAATCATTATGCTGCCGTTGACCCGCGCGGCAGCGGGGTCCTGGGCCGCAAAGGCGGCGGTATCGCTTAAAAACGCCGGTTGGATGCTGGGCGTTGTTTCCATTTTCAAAACCTCCTGCTCCAGTACGCTGACAAAGGGCTTTTCCCCCAGCGCCCACGCGCCTTGGATGTAGTTGTATGTGATTTCTACCCGGGACGTGCGCTCCGACAACAGCATCGCCCCGTCAATGCGGGGACGGCTGACGTAGACGATGTGGCACGGCTTCACAATGCCCAGCAGGGCAGAGACTTCGGAAAAATACCGGCCATCGTTGACGGACGCTTCAATGCAGAGGGTGAAGCTGGGGTAATCCATCTCCACCACATAGTTCCCCGGGCCGAAAATCATGTCCAGGCGCTCCCGCAGGAAGATCATCGTAAACGGCGGGCGCAGTGACAGCCGGTTCAGCACCCGCAGGCGGCGGAAATCCAAGTCCTCGCCCGGCGTACGGACGATGCGTAGAATAGTTTCCCACTGGGCGCAGGTGTCCTCGTCCATCGTCTGGACAAAGAGGTTTTTATGAATCTGCTCCATAGCCGCCGCCAAAAAACGCAGCTCCTGGCTCTCAGTATGGCACAGCGCTTGGAAGTCCAGAATCCGCCGGAACCAATGTGGATAATACTGGCAGATGTTTGTCTCAAGCATGTACGGTCACCTCTCCCAGCACGGGGACTTGCTGGAGCATCCCGTCTTCGGTGAGATGCAGGTCTTCCATTCCCCCGTTGATGGCCAGGCCGGTAACATTCACTACCCCTGGCACTGCCAGGATGGAAGCCGTCACGCGGGCGGCATATACCCAGGAGGAATACCGCGTCAGGCCGGATGCGTCAGGTACATCCCACGTCTGCCGGATGGACAGCAGATAGGCGTCCACCGCTTCCCGGACAGGCTCAGCAAGCTGCTCCGCCGTACGCCCAGGGCCTACGGCCAGTGTGGCGGAGATGTTTACCATCACAGTCTCCGGCGCGGTTACCGTTACTTTCGCCCCGATGGGCGCGGTCCCATAGCCCATCCCCTGGTCAGGCGGAGGGTCTACGGTGTTCTGCACCTGTTCCACCAGCTGCGGGGATGCAGGCATCCAATCCGATCCCATAATGGACAGTTTGACTGTTCCGCCGCCCTGCCAGGTGGGGTAAACCTGCAAACCGCCAACACCATCGATGGCAAGAACAACCCGCTTATAGTCCGCCACATTGCCGCCGAAGGGCTGCTCTGTCAAGGCGTCTATGGCCCGCTGGCGCAGGCTTTCATCGCCCTCCACATCATCCCCCGCTACCAGAATATCCGTAATTTCCGCCGTGGCTAGCCCAGGGATATAGGTAATGGGAAGTATGCGGCCGGTGTAGCGGTTTCCAATCGTTCCAGCGGTTTCGCATGTCATTTGATACTGCCCAAATGCAATGCGCTCCGTGGCAGTGAAATTGACGCTGTCCGCACCATCAATGGTGGAAAAACGCGCGCCGGTGGGGATATCCGCATCAAACACCCCCAGCCGTACTGCGGGGGATGCCGGATACCGCCTGACGTTGGCCAGCACCGCCAGATTATCCAAATCCTGTCCTACGGCGGTTTGCAGGTACGCGCCCCGCTGCACCTTGTCCAGTTCCAGGTAGAACTCCTCCAGTGCATAGGCCACAGCGCCCAACGCCGTCTGGATCATCGACCCCTCCCGCTTGTCCAGGGAATTGGACACCCGGTCCAGCTGGGCTTGCAGAAGGTTTTGGTAGGTCTTCGCGGTAAAATCAATCATTTTATAGGCACCTCCATGCTGCCGGGAACATCGCCGAATACCGTCCGAACCGTGAATGCGGCGGTGAGACTGACTCCGTTAAAATGCCACTGGAAATCCTCCAACCCGAGGGTCCGGTTGTCCGGCAGAAACGCGTCCTCCAATCTCCGGCGCAGTTCCGAGGCGGCGTAACCAGGGTCCGTCCCCAGCAGGCCGTCATAGTCCGTGCCGAAATTCGGCGTATAGATCTGCCACTTGTACCGCTCCACATGAAGGATGACCTCTACCGCCTGCCGGACGGCTTCCCAACCGTCACCATATCCGCGCAGCCGGTTTGTCACCGGATCCGCGATCCAGGTGAGGGATGGCTGGTCCTGGAAAATTATGCCTTTGCTGAGGTCAATACCGGCTTGCGGAAGCATGGTCAGCCCTCCTTCTCAAAAACTCGGGATAGGATGATAAACTGCTGTCCCCGCATGACCCGCAGGAGCAGGACCTTGTCGCCGGTTTCCAGCTTTTTGTTGAGAATGATATAGCCGCCCTCCACGGGAAGGGGGCTTCCTCGCTCGTAACACTTGATATCCTGCAAACGCCCGTCCGATGTAAAAGCGTCCTGGTCCAGGGCGCTTTCCGTATGAAAGGGGCTGTCCATCGCCGTGCCGGTCTCCCCTTCTTCTGTGCTATGGGAATGGCTCAGATCCGGCAGGGCGTGGTCGTGGCGGAAGCCCGCCGTGATATGCTCATGCTTGAGGACAGGAATTTTCTTCTCAATCACTGCCGCTGTCAGCAGCAGCGCGGCTTCCGGAATAGGCGCCATGTTTTCCCGGATTTTTACCTCCAAGGGCTTCTCGCTGGTCACAGTGCCGATGGCCAGGTCGGACAGGCCGTACCCCTGCATGGAAGATTCCGTGATTTGATGGAGAATGTCAATCATGTCCATTGCTATACTCCCAGCTCCTGCACATCGAAATCCATCGTGTGCAGGTCGTTTTTAAACGTATGGCTGACCCGCTCCAGCAGCACTAAGCCATGTAAATTGATATCTCCCAGGTTATCTATATCCATCATGAGCATCTGTCCCGCCCGGATGCCCAAAAGGCCAAGCGCCTGCACCTTTAGCGTCCGGAACCGGCGGTTGTGGTATTTGAGCATGGCCCGTGCCTGAGATTCTACTTGGGCGTCATTCATAGTCTCGTCTACTGTCTGATAGAGCTGCAAAAGGCCCCATTTACCGATGTTGCCGCTATCCATGACCTGGAACACATCCGCCCTGCCCGTGGTCTCATTGGGACGGGAGAGTTTGATGGAATTGTAGGTCTGCTGGTCAATGTCAGTTTTGTAGCTATAATCTGTTAAGAGAGAACAGTTTCCGACTACGCCTTCCGCTGTCATAGAACCCGCTTCCCGTAGGAACAGCGCACCGCCGTCATCAAAAAAGGTATACAGCGTCCCAGTGGCCAGCAAAGTCCGCTGTAAGGCAGTGGAGATGATGTCCAGGCATGTCTTTTCCTCCATAATGAGTGTGGGGATCGGGTAGCCGGTGTCATCCAGACGGCCTGCCGTCAATTGAAAGTCCTCCGCAATCTCGGTGATGATCTCCCCTGCCGTCCGGCCGGTAAAGCAATAACTGGCACTGGCTTTCAAATAACGGAGCTGGTCATAGCAGGTAACCTCGATAACAGCGTACCGGTCCCGGGATTTGGTGAACACCCATCCCAGGAAAATCAGTTGGCCGTCTACAGAAAACCGGACCGGGTCACCCTCCACAAAGGAGACGCCGCCGGATGCGTTGATGGTGAATTTTAACATGCCTGGGGAACCTGTACGATTGGTGGTGTAAGTCGCCTGCTGGACCTGCGGGGCCGCGTCCCATGCCTTGCCGGTTCGTTTTTCCAGGACAATCAGTTCGTAATTCATGCGCTACACCGCCTGTATCTGCGAAGCTTTTACCCAGCCCTTCGCTGCACCGGATTCGGTGGTAATATGGTAGGGGTAGAGCCGCTGGGGGTCATTGGCTATAATGCGGGATATCCTGCCCTGGAAGCCGGAAAGGGAGACATGTGGTTCATCCCCCCGGCTGGAATACCAGCAGTCACCGTTGACGGTCACAGTCTGGCCTACGGTAAGTTGGCCCTTGGGAACGGAGCGGGTTTGTTCGGAAACAGCGGAGACAGGCGCGGTGGGGCTGGATTGCTGAAGCTTTACCGTTTTGGGGGAATAATCGCGGTATTCACTCAGCGCAATGTCATAGTAAAAATCTCCCGTTTCCCCGCCGCGTTCCTCGGTTTTAAAGCGGGTCACCAGAATCTCCATATTGGTGTCAAAGATAGGTTCTCCGGATTCGGTGCATCGGTTGGCGACAAAACGGATCACCCGCTTTTCATCCATCGCGGCTTGCAGGAATTCGATGTAAAACTGCGGCGGCTGGAATCCGCCGGAAGTCAGCACCGCTCCCATATCCGGCCGTCCGGGCAGTAGCCCAGACCAGGAGACCGTCCGCAGTTTCGGCGTACGGGGGATCATAATAGGGCCTACGCCCAAGACATTGTAATTACCGTTGTCGTTGTCCTGTGTGATAGAATAACTCTCTGGGTTCACTGGGAGACGCAGCACGGTGCCTTCGCTGGAGAGATAGAGACCATATTTGTTTTCCATGTGCGGCTCCTTTACGTGTAGGAAAGGTTTGTGTGGCTGGCGGCCTGCTCGAGCAGGATATCCCGGATAGCTTCCGCCAAGGACCGCTTGTCCAGTTCGGTGTCGCCGGTGTTCTGCCCGCTGACATTGATAATGGGCGTCTGGGTAGTCAGGTTGATGTTATTCACGTACTCCCGGGTCGCCATGTCTACCAACAGCTTGACATCCTCCTCAGAGAGGGCTACGCTGTTACGGATGGCTTTGGTATCTGCGCCGATGCTGTCCAGTGTGGTGGCAATGCCAGACGTTGCGGCGAGTGCGCTGTAGTCGAAACCAGTTCCACCGGTCTGGCTCATGTAGTTGGAAATGTTGAAATTGTCCAGTGCCGCGCCTGCATCGCGGCCCATCTGGGAGCCACGATCCCAAGCGTCATCATACTGTATTTTGGTCATGCGCTGGATTTTGATTTCGTTCTCACCAAAGGAATCCGCCCAGTTTTGTACGTTGGACCGCCAGCCGTTTACTGCCCCCGCTAAGCTGCTGCCGAAAACAGCATCGATGGCGCTGGCAATGCTTTGCAGGATGCCCAGCACCCAGTCTGCCAAATCAGCAAAAAGGTGGGCGATGGCCGCCACGGGGTCATTGAAAACATTGGCGAAAAATTCAGCAAACGCAGCAATCAGGTTCCATGCGTCCGCCGTCAGATTGTTCCCCAGAGCGAACAGCTCGTATAACACGCCGCCGACTATGCCGCCCACATCCTCCCAGGTGGCGCCCATCTGGCGGGCCATATAGATCACCAGGGCAATGCTCCCAACAATCAGCAGCAGCGGCCAGTTGGCAGCAGCCCAAGCAGCTCCCGCCTGAACTGCCGATGCCGCCATAACCGCGCCAACAGCCGCCGCACCAACAATCAGAATTGTGGAGACCATATCCCAGTTCCCTGTAATAAATGCCGCGCCGCTCTCCACCAATCGCAGCAGCCAAAGCAGCATTCCCCCGCCCATGCGGACGGCGGCAATAAAGCCGTTGAGGGCGTCCCGGCCCATGTCGCTATTGAGGAAGCCATTCAGCTCCTCCAGTACAGGGCGCAGGGCGTTAAGACCCTCGTTTTTAACCATCGTCATAGCCTGTCCGAAGGTCAACGGCACCGCTTCAAATGCGGCGTTGGTTTCCTCCGCCGCTGAGAAAACAGCGGCTTTGACTACTTCAGACGTGATCTTCCCTTCGCTGGCCAGCTCCCGCATCTGCCCGATGGTTACACCCATGTAATCTGCAATAGATTTTGTGATGGTGGGAGCCTGCTCCAGGACGGAGTTCAGCTCCTCGCCCCGCAGTACACCGGAGGACATTGCCTGGGTCAGTTGGAGAATGGCGGCCTGCGCTCCCTGGGCATTGGTCCCTGCCAGGGCAAACTGTTTGTTGATTTGCTCAGTAAAGGCCACAACCTCCGCTGTACTGTCAAACGCGTCCCCAGCCAGCGTCCCCAGCTTCGCCGCCATATCGGCAGTATCCTGGTAATTGCCCCGGGAACGCTGGGCGGCCTGGAAAATCATGTCCTGGGTCTCCGGCGTTGTTTGCCGTCCATCATTCATGCGCTCCAGGCGGGCTGTGGTCTGGATCCAGGTGTCGGACAGGTTGATGAGACTCTGCGCACTGCGCAGGCCGATGTAAGCCGCCGCAAGCGTTTTCAGCGTGGAGGTCAGGCCGCTCGCAGCGCGGGCCCCCTCCCGCATGGCATTGTTCATTTTCTTCTGATGGTCCGCCGCGCGGCCGGTGGAATCGGACATTTTCCGGGCAGCGTCCGCATTGGCTTCCGTAGACCGGGCGGCGCGGTCTCCCTCCCCCGCCATCTCCGCCAGGGCCTTGCCGCTCTCCCTCGCAGCGGCGGTAAAGCCGTCCTGGGTTTGGGCGGCAGTCCGCATACTGGCGGCGGCCTGGCGGCCAAGATTCAGATAGGAGGCGAAAACGGTGGAAAAGCTATCGTTCAGCACTAGGGTTTCTACAATTTTTGCCACGTGTTTTTACCTCATTTCACCTGGGGGCGGCTGCGCAGCTCCTTAAGGGCCATTTCCAGCATCAGGACCCTTTCCCGTTCCGGCAGCTCCGCCACTTGTCCGGGATGCCATCCGTGGTTGACAAACATGTAGTAGGCCAGCATGGTGTCCGCATCGCCCCCGGCTATCAGTTTTTTGCGTCTTCCTCCATGTCATCATGGAACCCGGACAGATCCATCACCGCGTCCATCAGCCGCTTATATTCACCAGCCAGCAGCATCTTTCCCGGGACCTCCAGCGGATCCATCGTGCTGTAGGCTTTGCAGATGTCCTCACTGGAGAAGTCCGGTTCCACGGTAGCGGCCACGATGATGCGGCTGGAGTATTCCGCGTTGTCCAGCTCCTTTTCGCCGCGTGTGCCGCCCCTCACCAGCCGCATGGATCGCTTGCTGAGCTGGGCGTTTTCTTCCTGGGTCAGGGCGCGGATTTTGAAGGGGACGGGCCTGCCGTCCTCGCCAAGGAAGCGGCTGGAAATGATGATTTCTTTTGTTTCATTACCCTCGACAGGGTGCAAAAATGCGTGCAGGTTGCTCATACTTTCCTCCTTAACTGCCCAGCTGGGCAGGTTGATCGTTGAAGCGGCTGAGTACTTCAAAATCCTCATAAGTAAACGAAAAATCAAAAGACAGCATATCGGCGTCTGCATCTAGGACGGCGATAGGGACAGTACCGGACAGCTTGCAGTTGTAATAGGCAATAGTCTGCACGCCAACGGACGTGGACTTGTCATCGTTGGTGGTCTGGAGGGTGAAATAGGGCATTTCCCCGGTTCTGACATATTGGGAGAGCATGTCCACAAACAGCGGCGTGCCGTAGTAGCAAGTCCCGGTTCCGTTCTGCTTGACGCCGCCGGGCTTGTTTTGGATGCGCTTGGTGCCGATAACCTTCATATCGGTTCCCTGGATTTCGGCCTGGGTCTGGATTTTCTTTGCGCCAAACAACTCCTGCACCTTGCCGCCCACCGTAACAAAGGCTTTCCCTGCCGCACCGTGAAGGGTATCCCTTTCTAACAGAAAACTCATATCGCGTACCTCCTTATAACACCGTAACGGTCATATAGATCTTCTCGACCGCGTCCGCAAGCCAGAAGGATAGGTTGATGATGATGCTGTCGATGGAGTCGCCCACCAAAACTTCCACGTCCTCCCCGGTGGGCCTCTCCCGGAGCGCACCTTTACTGTACATCTTTTTCATGTAGTCCAGAACCGCGCCCTTGAATAGCCCCCGGCCTTCCTCCGTGTTGTTTACCTTCCCTTTGTAATGCAGAGAGAACTCCCGGTAAATATCGTTGGCCAGGTTGCTGCATGTGCGCATGGAACGATTTTTGTGGAAAACCTCGCCGGTCTCCTCAGTATAGGTGGTCAGGGTGTTGATGTCCGTCTCAATACGCACTTGTCCAAATTCCTCCGACAGTACGATATCCCCTCCGAGGATCGCTGTCTCGATTTGGCTTCCAGTGAGACGGGGGGCCACATCGACTGCGCCAGGATAGGCCGCACAGGACAGGGATTGATAGTACTGCGCTCCCGCTTCCGCACCAGCCAGCCACCAGACGGTATCCTGGGGCGTCAGCACCTCGCCGCCGTCCAGGACTACGCCGGACTTGCAGTTAATGACAAAACGGCTGTCCGCATGATCCGCGCCGGTGGTAACCAGTTGGGCGTAGCGGCCTTCCTGGGAAGAAATGCGCTTAACGAACGCCGCGAAAGCGTCCCGGACTGTGTTGTCCGTTCCGTCATAGGCCAGAATGTCAAAGCTGTAAGGCTCCAGCGCCGTCAGGAAATCAGGATACGCGGAGGGAGCGGGCGTCCCATCCGCGCCGCCCGCAAGGGTAACGCCTGCCACAGCCGCAAGCGGTCCACTGCCAGAGAATTGCACCCAGGCATTGGGGTGCAGATCCGCCACAGTGGCAGCGGGCTGCTGGTCCACCTGGACACCATCCACCAGGGTATCAACAAGGAATACGCCTTCCGCATCCACGTTTTCGGCAACAACGATGGAAATGTCGTTCCCTCGTGCGCCGGGGTACCGTGCGGTCGCTGTCACGCCTTCAGACACAGAGGCGCTTGCCGCCGCCGAATCCGCCGCTGTTGGGCGGTAAAGCAGGATCTTCGTAGGCGCTCCGGTCACGTCAGTGCCTTTCAAGGCTTCCCGCAGGAAGCGGGCTTGGGGCGCAGTGATGCCGTAACCGATATAAGGAGTCACATCCGCGCTGGGGTCGATGGTCATGATCTCGCCCACAGGCCCCCAGGACAGCGGATGGATGCCTGCCAGAACCCCACGTTCGCCGGGGGTCAGGGTTCGGGCGCCCTTGCTGGTGAAATTGATGTAAATTCCAGGACGGACCTTATTCTGGGCCGTCCAGTTGCCGCCTGCCATCAGCGTTTTCCTCCTTTGGCATATTTGTCCAGGATAGCCTTTGCTTCCTGTAGGGTGTAGGCCGGCTTCGTCAGGATTGCCCTGGCGAAGTCCGGCTGGTATCCAGCCAGGGCCTTGCTTTGCAGCAGTGCGCTGGTGGGATAAATTTTTTCTGCTCTTGCCTTGGTATCGCTCATGGTCAAACCTCCATGTTCAGCGCCTGGATGCTCTGCATCAGGGCCGCGTCCTCCGCCTGGGTGAGCCGCAGGCGGAGCTCGAATTTATAGTGCAGGGTACTGTCAGTGATATCCCAGCGGCGGTCATAGGCACGAAGCAGGACCGCCGCGCCGTCCTTCTCCATTGAATAGGGGAAGGTCTCCAACATCTGGTCCATCACGTCCGCCGCCATCTGCAAACGGCTCTCCTCCCGGACAGTATAGAACCGGTCCTGATACACCAGATCCAGCCCCAACCGCCGCAGGAGCAGTCCGCTGGGCTGCGGAGATATCTTCGCAAAGGTCTGGCGGAGGAAGAGGGCGGGAGACCTGGTACCCTGCTGGTTTGGGTCTGCGTAGAAGGACGCGCCGGGCAGTTTTGGGGACAGATAGTCTGCCAGGGAGCGGGCCAGGGCGGGCATGGTGAAAATCATTGGAACATCTCCTTCGCGAGTTTACCCAGCTCCTTTTCGGCCACTTCCTTATACTTTTCCACGCCCGCCTCCTTCATGTAGAGACCGTCAACATACGTGGTCTTTGTTCCCACTACCAACCCGACATCCCTCGCGGGGTCATAGGATAGTACGCCCTCATCGTCCACATACAGACCTGGAACAAAGCGTTTCTCTACCTCATGCCCGTCATTCACATAGCTGGCGTATTGCTTGTCGTTGGCGAGGGCAGTGATAAACTGACCGCCGGATTGGCTTGGAACCGTTTGGCTGTCGGTAGCCCAGTGTTCCGCAAGCTCGCCGGTAATCGTATGGACGCCCCGAATCTCTCCGTCCACAAACGTGTTGGGCGGCGTCTTTTCAGAGGCTGCATCCACCGCCCGGAGAGTGGCGGCCTCCGCGATATCCGCCAGCCGCTTCTCAAGCATAGGCTGGCGCTTCGCCAACTCCTCCATACGCTTTTGCAGCGCGTCACCCAGAGCCATCGTCCGTTCCCTCCTCCGCTTCCGCGTCCAGATACTCCTTTTGCAGCAGGGCGATTTCCTGGTGGGCCAGCCCGGGTATCACCGCGCCGAATGGCTCATAATAATGGACCGGTTCCCCGGCAAAGGCCCGGATGGTCTGCTGGACCTTTCCCAGACCCTTACCCCGGCAAATCAGCAGCTCATCCCCTGGCCGCACATCCACGGCGTTGCCGCAGGCCAGCTTGTCATCCGCGCTCTCCGTATAGGCTGCGGTGGGCTGCATTCGCGGCCCATGGACACCGCTGCGGTAGATCCGGCAGGGAATGTCTTTCGCCATCCGTACCCGTTCATGACGGGTCAGTGCGCCGTCTTTTACCGGCTTTACCCGGTGAATGTCCATACGGTCAGTATACCAGCCGGCATAGTTCATATCACGTAAGTCCCTCCCATACCCACCAGCCGCGCCCGGGTGGCCAGAATCTGGCCGTACTGGGTGGCGTTCAGGTCGCCCCAGTCCGCCGTAGCCTTTGTCAGGGCATCGGTGTCATATGTCACGGAGCTGTCCCCCAGGGTGGCAGATTTCACTACACCTACCGTTGCCCCCGTGGCGGCGGCGTGAGCCGCGTCCGGGGAGCTTTCGGCATAGGTGCGCAGGTACAGCGTGGCCTGGTGGGCTACATACAGCCCCGCCGAATACCGCCAGCCGTCCAGCCACTTATCCGGCGTGATAGCCGTGTTAGCCTGCCGGATAAACTCTTCCAGCATGACTGGCGGCACCAGGCAGATCATTGCTTCGTTAAAAAACTGGGGGAAATCCTCCTGGAACATCTCCGCTGAGTAACCACCCCTGCCGCTGCTGATGTTGGCTGCGGCCTCCCGGACGCCGGAAAACTGCGGCTTCCGGCAGCCCATCAGGAACCCTCCTGGTTCTCCTCACCGGAGCAATCGGAGGCCGCCTGGTTTTCCCCTATAGAATCGTCCTCCTTTGGGGCCTTCGAAGCCTTTTTCCTCTTCTTCTCAGCCGCGTCAATGTCCTTATCCCTGCCGGAGTCGGAGATGATGACCTTGCCATCCTCCGCCAGAGCCTTCAGGTAGGCGGAATCCTTCGCCCAGGCCGGCAGCGCCCCCATGTAGTCCTTCGCCATCTGGAACTTCTCCCCATTGGGGCCGGGGAGGATGATATTTCTTTTGGATACAACAAACATGACCGAACCTCCTTAAATGCCATCGAAGTACATCATGGTCTGGGGATAGAACAGCTCCACCTCCGAGAGGTTGGCTGCATAGGCGGTATCATAGCAGAATCCCGCAGCATTGGGCTGGCTCATTACCCTGGCCAAAGGCACCAGCTCCTCCACCTGGAGGAATCGCTCGTGGTTGACATAGACCACCATGCGGTCCGTGCCGCCGGTCCCCGCGCCCTTGCACCAACGGGTTGGGCCGATATATAGGCTTTTGCCGTTCTTGGCGGCCGCGTTGTTCTTAAGCACATAGTCCAGGATGGTTTCCGTTGCCAGCTCGGTGACCATGGTGTTCATGATGTAGGTATACTGCTCATAGGGCAGCAGGATGTGGTTGGGCATGGCGTCCTCATCATACTCCGCTGCCGCCCAGACCTCCGTGACAGCGATGTTAATGTCCGCCAGAATCTGCTCCTTTGTCTTGGCGGCCCATGTACCGCCGGTGACGGAGGTCTCCGTCACATCGGGGTTGTTTATCAGGCCCGTAGAGCCGTACTCCTCCATACCCGTGTAGACGTTCTGATCCATGTGTTTGTCGTAGGTTACGCGCATCCCGTCCTGGAGGAGCTGGTCCAGGGACCGGCCAGTGTAGCGGTCCTTCTGCATGTCCACCCACATCACCCGCAGGGCTGCGGCAAAAGTGTGGGCTTTGTAGAGACCCTTCTCCAGATTCGCCTGGACGATAGGCAGGCCGTTGGAGCCGCCTGCCTGGACGAGACTGCTGCCGGAGCCGCCGGTGATACCGTAGCCTACGGCCTGGGCAGAGACGTAGTCCACCCAGCCGCCGCCGGATTTGACCACGATGTCTCGGGGGTAGGTGACGCTGGTCAAGGGCTTGCGGAGAAGCGAATCCCGCTTCTCCAGCTCGCTGGTGAGGAATGCCATACCAGAAGCAACGCCCGCCGCGTCCATGGCCATGGCGTTCCCGCCAGGTACGGCGCCGCCAGAACTGGCAATTACGCCGGCGTCAAAGGTGCCCACATTCTGAAATCGTTTCATGCTCTCTCCTCCTTACGCCTTATTCATGGTCAGGATGCGCAGTTCCACGACACCGTTGGCATCTGAAGGCCCAGCCCATTGGCAGTTGGCCAGCTCCACAGTGTTCGCTCCATCCGCTGCTGCTTCAAAACCGCCAACAACTCCGGTTGGGATGCTCTCATTGGCCGCAATGCGGACATAGACCGCGCCGCCCAGCTTGGGTGTGCCGACGCTGCACTTGACGTTAACAGCCCCCCGCATGAACACAGGGACCGCCTCCGTCCTGGCGTAGGAGCCGGCATTCTGCTCCAGGTAGTTGAGGGCGCTTTTGACCTCACGGGATGCCACGCCCACGAAATCCTCCGCTGTGCTCCCCGTCCCCATAGCCACCACCGCACCGTTGGCGTCATACTGTAGGGCCGATCCAAAAGGCAGATCCGCGCCTGCGGAGTGGGTGTTGACAATCATGTCCGGCTGCCGGGCATAGCTGCCAGCGTAGCCATGGCTCATGGTTTGTCCAATATTCTGGGGGTTCAGTCCGTACATCACTTAATCCTCCTTTTTCTTGTGGGGGTTCCGGGCGGCGTAGGCCGCTTCGGATTCCCGGCAGATGGTCTCGAATGCGTTCGCTTGGGCGGCGTCTGACGCCCTTTTGGCGTGGGCTGCCGTAGTCTCCATGACCTGACCCATGACGTTGGGGCCTTGAATAGCAGAGAGCAGCGCATCTACCACGCGGGCGCGGTCCTGCTTATCCCTGATGCCTGCGACAGCGGGCCGAACCTTTTTAAGCAGCGATACCGCCGCGTCCTTGACCGCTGGGTCCATGTCAGTCATCTCATCCGCCGGAATGGTGACAGATGCTTCTTTCTCGATGTGCTCCCTGCCGGCTAGTCTCTTGATAAGGCCGTCCAGGTCCTCCCCATCATGGAGGGCGTTCTCTTCCTGGCCGTTCTTGTGCTCCAGAGCGGCTAGCATCTCAATGATCTTGTCCAGCTTGCTGCCCAGGCCGCCGTCCGTAGGAGTCTGTTCCACCATCACATCGCCGGTAGGCGGGGTCTCCTCCTTTTCGCCTGGTACTGCGTCCAGGGCTTTTGCCGTCGTAGCCGCCAGGCCATAGACCTCCTCAGGGGTTTCCGCCTCCTGTGCCGCCATGCCGAACACATTAAGGATAGCTTCCGTAAATTTGCTCATGAGTTTCCTGCCTTTCTCCGCCGTTTGGGCGGCGTCTTTTATCGAAACCGCCGCGCCCGCTCTGCCTCTCGGCACGACCGCAACGTGGTTTCCGCGTATGTTCTTCTGCTTATAGACGCTCCCGTCCAGAACGTACTCGCACAGATAGCCGCAGGAGACCTCCCGGGTCACGCCGTTCCAGACATCCGATGCCAAGCCGGCGTCCTTGATGATGAGGTCTGCGACAATGTACTCCCCAGACCGCCGGACATTCTGTACGTGGCCCTTGGAGTAGCTGGCGTAGTTCTCCGGGCCAACGTTCTCTGGGGGATGGCCCTGCGTTACGTCCTTCCCCTCGAAGGAAGCCAGGGCGGCCGCATCAAAGACGTCCTCCGGGCGCCGGTTCACTGTGACCACCCGTTCCGGATCACCGTCCAGCCTAAGCTCCCGGGCCAGGTACTCCTGGGAACCGGTGCGGGCGATGGGTACGTCCCGGCAAATGAGATATCCCTCCGGGGTCTTGTCTATATGTGGGCTGAGCCGGGTACCGTAGTAGGCCAGCATGGATATCACCTCGCAAAATAAAATGGGGCCAACTACTCAAATCTTGAATAGTTGACCCCGTTCGGTCCTTCCCGCCCACCGTTTCGGGCGAGGTTCACTATTATACGGCGGCTCTCCCGTCAAGCCAGGCATAGCCCATCACCAGAATTTTGAGACAACTGTCCCCGCAATCTCTCCAGCGGGGCCAAGAAATTTGGGCGCAAGCAGGCTCCAATCAGGCAAAAGGCCTTGCTTCAGACATTTGTACAAGTAGCGCAAAAATTTGTTCACCAGAACAAAATAGTCATCCTTTGCCACGGTGCAACAGTCCTTTCTCAACCGGTACGGTCTCCCGCCGGATGCGCAGTATCTTTACCTCTCCGCCGGGGTCTTTCAGCAGCTCAACGCGTTCGCCACGGTCCAAGATTTTCTCAATAGTGCTGATCACTCTTTCGGTCATGGCGTTACTCCTTGCACTTGTCTGCCATTTCAAGCAGCTTTTTCGCTATTGTAGCTTTTGATCTAAGGAAATCAACGTCTCCGTCCAAAACCAGCATTTCCTCCGCGCTATATGGTATCGCCGCTGCTAAATCAGCTTCCAGGTTTTCGCGCTCATCTTTCGATAAATTCCAAGCCATAATCAGATGCCTCCATCAATAAACCTCGTATCATGCTGATATATCCATCTATATCTTGTCTTTTTATAACCTCTTCTAGTTTATCGGTTATTTTACGATATTTCATCCCAAACTTAAAACCATCATATTGAGAGGATTTCAAAACAGCATACACATTTCCCTGATTGCCTACTACTGTCATCCCAATCATATCTGTATTGTAGAAAAAAGAATCCAGGTCTCTAACGCTGAATATTTCTCCGCTTGGGTGATTGTGAATCGAAATATAGGGTTCTGTACAGTGCGGAAGCCGGACACCCTGTTCCGCATCCTTCCCGACTCCCTTTGCTATCAGGGTCATATCTTCCCCGTAGACCGCCCCCGCCTCTGTCCCTACTGGCCTGCTCTGAACCGTCCGCAGTAGATCCCTGTGCGCTTCCTGCAACCGCACCGCCTGATCCTGGCTCCAACCGGATGGCCGAACCAGCGGCACTCGCTGAATTGCCTCCTCCGTAATAGGGATACCAGCGAGTTTTGTATCTCCCAGTATATCAGATTTCCCGGATTTTGCAAGCCGGTTTGCTTCCTGATACTTCGCTTTCCACGCCCTGTACTTCTCATCTCCCGCCGCCTTATGCTTCCGGAACGTCTCAAACCGCTTCGGCACCGGGCCGCCTACCGTTTCACGATATCGTTCCCACTGCCGGTAGTCCCGCAGGAACCGGGCGCGGGCTTCTTCCTTTTTGCGGTAGGCTTCTATTTGCTTTTTAGTGCGCGGGTCGCGGGTGACAGGATTCTTTTTAAAACTGGAAAAATCCTTGGTTTCCTGTATCTCCTCCTCGCTGCGCCCCACCGGCGTCCAGCGGCGGAGTTGGTGCAGGCAGTTGGGATGAATGTTCAGCCAGGAATTTTCCAGCGTATCCGGGCCGTTCTTGTCGACCTTCCCGAACGCCGCCGCCAGGGGCGGGAAATCCGGGTCCGTGCCGCTCTTGGAGTACACCCTGCCTTCCAAGGGAGCGCAGAGCTTGCAGGTCGTGCCGTGCTTGCTGATCTGGTACAGATCGTGCTCCGGGTTCTGGGTCAGGACGGACAGCACCTCCGCCTGCCTGGAGGTGGTGCGCAGGACCATGCTGCCGTAGGTATGTAAGCTCCAGTGCCGCCCCGCCTTGTCGGTGAAAGCTGTCACACCGTCCCGGCGCAGGGCTGCCACAAAGTCCGGCAGAGCCTTGTATACGCCCTGTCCTGTGGCCTGCATCAAGGCGCTCCGCTCCATGCCCACACGGCGAAAGATATCGTCTGCCCGGCGGCCTAGAAGGGCTTCTTCAAGGTTCTGCACCGCCGTCATATTGCCCTCTGCCAGCTTCGCCATCGCGCTGGTGGTCAACATCTGCACGACGTTCATCTGCTCGCCGGTAAGGGCGCGGGCATTCTTATAGCCCAGCAGGTGTTTTTCTGGCGTTTCTGGTTCCGCCAGGGGTTTCCGGGCTTGGGGGTGGTGGACATAGAACTGCGCTTCGATCACCTGTGGGACATAAGCCCAGCAGTCGTTCTCCAGTTTCCGCAATATCTTCTGCACCCGCTCCAGGGCGGCCTCCGCGTGGTAGTCTACCAACCCGAGAAAACGAAGCCGGCCAATTTCGTTGATGATGTCTGTTTCCGCCTGGAGATAGAGGTCGATCAGACGGCGCAGTTCACGGTCAGTCAGGGCGGGCATTTATTCCTCCCAGTCATCATCCATCTCGTCATCATCAACGATTTCCAACGGCTCTAAAAAATTGTTCATATATGCTGCAATCTCCTGCAAATCAGCATTCGGGTGTTTCTTCAACCAAATTAGCATTTCGTCCTCGAAACCATCCTCACCTGGAATTTCGCACAGGGCATCCAACAACATTTTATCCAGTTTATTTAACCCAGGAAGATCATGTCTGCTCATCAGAAGCTTTTGATATTCAGTCATATTTGCCACCTACTTTAATCTGGTTTTGGAGAGAAAACGGTAGTCACCAGGTCCTTTTACAACGAAATAGTACCGATGCGTTCCATACGCATATATCCTGCTTTCGCCCGGCTTCAAATTTGGATGATCCGTCCTCAGTCCCATCAGCGGATCCCAGAGGGCAGGCGTTTATTCTTCCCAGTCATCGTCCATCTCGTCATCATCAACGATCTCCACGCGCTGGTTTATCAAATCTGCACCAGCATAATCAATCGTTTCGCGCAAAGTCGCTGTTGGATTGTCGAGAAGAAACGCTTCTATTTCTTCTTCCCGCTCCTCATCCTCTGCAAGAGCAATTATGCCGATTACGGCATCTCTTTCCAACTTCCCCTTGCACACAGAATCAAAACGCTGGTGCATCAGCTTGCGAAGAGATGAATTTTCCATCTTGTGCTCCTCCCTGTCACTTCAACCGAATCTTTTTCAAAAAATTATAATCTCCCGGACCGTTAACGGTGAACCAATAGCAATGAAGTCCGTAACAGTACATGTGTTCATCTGTCCCTGACGTTAGCTTCGGATGATCCGTCAAGATACCACTGCTCACGCGGGCGGCCTCCTTTTTGGTCATCCTCTGTGGTTTCATTTTACCACGTTTCCCGCCCGTTGTCGATGCTGTGTTCAGTTTTCCGTATGTAAATTTACCATTCTTTTCCCTGGGCTGGCCTTTGTAGTCCAGCGCCAGCGCGTCCCCGGTCTCCTGCGCAAAAGGTTCCGGTTCCTCCCCGTACCCCAGTCCCATCAGCGGATCCCGGAGGGCTGTCACATCCTGGATTGTCTTCCCCTTGTTCGCCGCGATTTCCTCATCGGATATGCTGCCGAACAGGCCCGTCTCATCGGACAGCTTCTTCAGCTCCTTCTGGGCTGTATCTGCCGCCAGCAGCCCCGCTTGGAAGGCGTCCCGGATGGCCATGGCCTTCTTCTCCGCAATCTCAGCCACCTCCTTTGCCGTTGGGGTCCACAAGGGCGGGAATATGATGTCCAGGTCATCCGGCACCGCGCCCCAGGCGGACATGCACAGCACCGGAAGGATCCGTTCCAGGATAGGCCGCAGCACGCTTTCCCGGAGGGTGTCCACATAGTCGTAGTAGTTCCGCAAATCGCTTTCTCCTGTGGCGTTGAGTCCTGCGGGAGCGCGTCCGAAAAGCTTTGTCACTGGAATCCGGGACGCGCCCGACAGGTTCAGGCACATGCTCTCATAGACCTCCTGGAGACCGGTGAAGGTGTACTGGGTGTTCCGTATCTGGTCGCCCTTGTTCACCAGCTGCATCCCAAAGTTGGAGCGCAGGACGCTCTGCGCCTGCATTGTGTCCCAGAAACGCTGCTGCACGGACGCTGAGCCTAGTGAGAAAAGCTGGTCCATGTTTGCCACCTCCATGGTATCCACGTTGGCCCGGAAGGTCAAAGCCGCCATGTTGGCGCTCACATTATCGTGCTTGACCACATCCTGATAGAGAGCTTCAACCTCGCTCGCGCCCCAGTACATCTCCGCCAGCTTCTCCAGATAGGGCAGCTGCCGCCCCGTGAACCGGAGCACCCGGGAGTGGTGGACCCTGGCAACAGCGCCGCCCTCAATGCTGTTGACCTGATACCAGGCTGGCAGGCCGAAGTCCGGATCCGCTATATCGTCCACCAGTTCCATATCCGGCGTAATGCCGCTCCAGCGGTCCACGATGTAGAGCCCCGCAAAGGTACCCGGCAGGACTGTCTCCAGATCCAAGGGCCGGTCCAGCATTCCCTCCTGCCCCCGGATGAGGAGGATCCCCGCTGCGCCCCCGTACAACCGCCCCCACTTGAGCCCGGTGTTGACCTGGTCCCGGAGGGCTGTGCGCCGCTGAGCCTGCTCCAACTGCCGCATGTGGCCGGGGCCCACCCCACCGAGGGCAAACCACTTTTTGGTCATGTCGTCAGGGATAATGCCCACCACATTCTGGATCACCCAATTTTCCCGATACAAACTGTTGAGCAGTGCGTAGTTGCCCGTCATGCGGGTCAGGGGGTACTCTGTGGCTTCCAGGGGGGACTGGGAGTTGTACCCCAGCCGGAAAAGAGGATTGGAGAAGGCATCGTCAGTCCGGAACGGCGCTTGCGCGGGGGCCGGTTTCTTCCTCCGCTTGCTCATGTTATCCCTCCTCTCCATACCGCCATTTGGGCAGGACTGTATTGATGTAGTACCGCAGGGCGTCCGGGCCGTGATCCTGCTGCTTTACAGGCCGCTCTATGCCCAGATTCTGCGCAGCCTTCGTATCCCAGACATAGGACTGCAATTCTCCGATGAGCCCAGCGCACCGCTCCCGATGGATTCTCAGCGTCCGCTTGGCAAACATCTGCGACGCCCGCCGGATCCCATCGATAACCTCATTGTCCCCCTGGAGCACGTACATGCCCCGCTGTCTGAGTTCCACGATGAAGCTGGCCGCTGACGGATCCACCACGACTGGGCAGTGGAATTGAACATCCTCCCCCATGAACCGGGCCAGATCGTCCGCATATTCGCCGTCTGTCTTCTGCCGCAGGCCGGTAGCATCCGCATTCCGGCTGTCCCAGCGATATTCGTTGTCCACCCAGACGGTCTCTCCGTCATCGTAGATATCCAGGAATACCGTTGGATTGGCTGTACCGTAGTCGCAGGCAATCGTCCTGGAGGAGATGTACGGCAGCCCCTTGGGGCGGGTCCGGTCATCGTAGCCGTTGGTCTCTGTAGTAAACATGTCGTAGATCAGGCCATCCCCAGCCGTCCACTCCCCATCGATAAAGCGCCGCTTGAACACCCCCGCATAGAGACTTCGGTACATGGCGCGGGTGGACGCCGAAAGGCTGGGATTGTCGTCCATGGTGAAATGCAGATGCGTAGCGTTTTTCTCCTGAGCCTTTAGAATCCACTCTTGCCGGAACCAGTGCGTAGGAACATCCGGGTTGCAGTTGAACCACAGCTTCGCTCCCTCCACACTGCATCGGGCCAAGGCCTGTTCCACAAAGCTGCGGGGCATCAGGGCAACCTCATCGAGGAGCACTCCCGCCAGAGTGATGCCCTGGATGAGGGCGTAGCTGCTCTCGTCCTTACCGCCAAAGAGGTAAAAGCGGTTCTCTGCGCTGCCACGCTTTGCGGTGAGAACATGTCCGCCCCGGTTATAGCAGAGATCGAAATTGTCCTGCAAATACCTTACTGCCAGCAGCGGCGCCACGATGTTCCGTTCCACGCTGCCCACCGATTTTCCGCAGACGGCGAAGGCGCAGCCGTGGAAGTTCCCCATAGCCCACAACACAAAGGACAGGGACATGATGGAGGTCTTACCGGAACGGACCGCCCCATCGCAGATCAGCGCCCGCTTCCCCTCATAGGGCCAGCGGAGGATCTGTATCTGTTTTTTTGAGAGCATTGGCCGCCTCCTTCAAGCTCCTGGTGATGGGGTCATCGTCCTGAGCGGAGGAAACTGGCCCGCTCCTTTCGCTCATACCGTAGTTCATTCTCAGATCGAACATCACGCCCGTCAGGTCTTTACCTGGACGGGTCATCAGTTCCTTCTCCCGCCAAGCAAGCAGCTGCTCCCGCGCCCACTCCGTGGTCTCAGAAAACTGAGGGTTCCGCTCCCTGCTGCAATACTGTGACCAAGTATCCCGGCTGATCCCCAGGTACCTGCACAAGCCGCCAACGGTAGGCGGGATTACAAACTCTATATCCGTCATATCCTCACCCCGGGCGTTTTTGACTGGACGCCACTCTAGGATGAAATGTCCCCACTGGTCCTTCTCGCCGGTGTTACAAGCTTCCATCACCGGCTTGACGCGGGAGATGGAAGCAAAGTAGCCCTCTACTGCCCGCCGTAGGGCCTGACCCGTGCCGTATTTCTTCGTTCTGCCCATACTACTCCCTCTGATCGCGCACCCGCCCCCCTGCACGCTTTGCCGTGTCAGGAAATCCTGGAAAAATAAAAACGCCAGAGCCAACGGCTTCCCTGCTGGGAAGTCATTGGCCCCGGCGCTCAACGCTCTGGCCCTTCTCGATATTCAGGATCAGCTCAGTCTTGCAGTCCTTGCAGTAAAGCTGCAAGTTTCTGGCTTCGGTATCCGGCCAGACACGGAGCAATCGATTGTTCCGCTTGCACACCGGACAGGTAAGCCATCCATCCTTTACAACCAGTTTATCACGATCCAAATCCACTTGCAATAGCCTCCTTCGATTTTGTCAGTTGTTCAGCTATATTCCAAGGTTGAGATTCATATTTAAAATCGTTCGCAAACGCAGCGTCCCGTGCTTCTATGTACCACGCGTACCGATATTCCCCAAACTCGTTGGCAGTGTGATAGAACCCTTTGCACCGGACGTCCTCCGGCACGGGGATAAATCCATCGCTGTCCCGCCAGCACTCTGCCGGCGGAAGCTGCCGCAGCAGGGACCGGGAGCATACCCATGTCCTCCCGCCGATGGGAATAACAATCCCGTCTGTGGCTTCCTTGTTGAAGTACTTCGCCGTCCGGCGGTAGCTGTCGCGCGGGTACCGCAGCAGGGGCTGGTCGTCTACTCCGCCCTGCTTCCACAGGAATTGCACCTCCGCCGGGGTGAAGTCGCTGTCCCGGAGAACCAGGTGGATATGGAACCGGTGGTCTCCATGCCGCCCTTCAATCAGATATATGTAGTCAAATGGCCGCTGCCGCCACTTCTTCATCCGGTACAGGAAGCTCCGCCACGCCCGGCGCACGTCCTGAAACTTCTGCGGCTCATGTTCCCGGTCAAAGGTAAGGGCGTACACGCTGCCCTCACAGCCGAACAGGGCAAGGCGCAGTTCCAGCCGGTCTGCCCTGGTCCGGCAGACGGAGGAATCCCGGGGAGGACGGAGGATCTTATTTTTCTCTGTCCTCTCATAAGGCGTGTCGTTGGCGGAAAGCCTGGGGCGGATACTGCGGCATTCCTTTACCAGCGGACCTGCCCGCTGGCGCACACAAGTCCAATGATTTTTAGTTTGCATTGGCATCGTCCTTTCCAGAGCCGCCCCCGGGACGGAGGGGTGTCTCGTTGGTGAAATGGGTGCAAGCGCTCCTTTTCCGGTTCGTATACCTGGGCCAATCCGTCCCGCGCTTAGGCACTGGACACCAGCCGCCCGACCGGGCATCCGGCTCTGGTTCCCACAGGGCGCAGTCCCCGCAGGTCTTGTCTGCGGGACGTCCCCGGCGGCGGGGCTTGCCGCGCTTTTGGCAGCAGTAGGTGCTTACGATCTCCCACTGCTGCCAATCGTCCGTGGCGGCGACCAAGTTGCCGTAACTGATTCCCCGCCGCCTTGCTTCCAGCGTCAATGCCGTAGCAGCTTCGTATTCGGAGACAGCGTCGCCGTTATAGAGGGTTAACATGGGATGGTCTCCTGTCTCTCAATCCTGCAATCTACATGCCCGTACATGTCGCACAGCAGGTTAAAATAGCGGATATACTCCCCCAGCACATCACTTGCGTCATGCGCATTGCTGATTTCCAAATATCTGTCATGCCATTCCTGCCAGGTATGATTTTGACATCCACATTGGACAGTATCGTTGGAAGAAATATTGATCGCCCATCGCGTGCCTTGTATGTAACAAGGAGATTTTTCCCATTCCCCGCCGTAAACCCGAGCATCGCCGTAAACCCAAGCATCGCCGTAAACCTGAGCATCGCCGGAAACCCGAGCATCGCCGGAAACCCAAGCATCGCCGGAAACCCCAGCATCGCCGGAAACCCCAGCATCGCCGTAAACCCGAGCATCGCCGTAAACCCAAGCATTGCCGTAAACCCGAGCATCGCCGTAAACCCGAGCATCGCCGTAAACCTGAGCATTGCCGTAAACCCGAGCATTG
>CANSSG010000031.1 GCA_947649615.1 uncultured Clostridia bacterium
GCGATGCGAACGCAGCGCTCTCCCAGCTGAGCTACGAGCCCAAATCGGCACTTTTTATACGAAAAAAGTTGCAGAATTTGGATTTCTAAAATATTCGATTTTTGGAAAAAAGTCCAACAAATCAGAGTGGAAAACGGGGCCACAAACCTGGGTCGGATGTGGCTCGCTATGGATGCGAACCGAACGCTCTCCCAGCTGAGCTACGAACCCAAAAGCAAGATATATTATACCCCACCTCCCGCCATTTGTAAAGCCCTTTTTACAAAATTTCTCCACAAAATTCTCCCCCGAAAAACCGGCAGGCGGCGGCAGGCTGACGGCTTGCGTTTCCGGCGCAATTGTGATATGCTCATAGGAACTGACGAAAGAAAGGAGCACAAAAGTGAAGATAAAGGAACTATTCAGCGCCCACGACATGACGGTAGGCCCGCCATGGCAGCGGATCATGGAATTTTCGGTACCCATGCTGATCGGGAACCTGGCCCAGCAGCTTTACAACACGGCGGACTCCATTGTAGTGGGCCACTACGTAGGGGACAACGCCCTGGCGGCGGTAGGCAGCGCGGCGCCGGTGCTGAACCTGCTGCTGGCGCTGTTTGTCGGCATTGCCACCGGCGCAGGCATTGTGATTTCCCAGAACTACGGCGCAGGAAAGCGGGACAAGCTGTCCGAATCCATCGGCAACTGCATAACGCTGGCGGCGATTGCGTCCATCCTCACCACCGCCGTCGGGGTGGCGCTGACCACGCCCATGCTGCGGATGCTGGAGACCCCAGCGTCCATCATTGGCTGGAGCGGCAGCTATCTCAAGATCATCTTTTGGGGCGTGATTGGGTGCGCGTTTTACAACATTCTCTCCGGCATACTGCGCGGCCTGGGCGATTCTGTATCCGCGCTGGCGTTTTTGCTGGTGGCAACGGTGCTGAACATCGGGCTGGACATCTGGTTTGTGGCAGGCTTTCAGATGGGCGTAGCGGGCGTAGCCCTGGCGACGGTGCTGGCCCAGGGGATTTCCGCGGTATTGTGCCTGCTGAAGCTGCTGCGGATGCAGGATGTGTTTGATTTGACATGGGATTCCCTGCGCCTGCGCCAGGACAGCACCTTGCGGATTATCCGCATCGGCGTCCCCTCCGGCATTACCCAGGCCATCATGTCGGTCGCGATGCTGGTGGTGCAGTCCCTAACCAACAGCATGGGGGAGACGGTGATTGCCTGCAACGTCATCATCATGCGTGTGGACGGCTTTGCCATGATGCCCAACATGAGCTTTGGCCAGGCCATGAGCGTCTATACGGGCCAAAACGTAGGCGCGGGCAAAACCGAGCGCATTCAGCAGGGGCTAAAGCAAGGCATGGGCATAGCCGTAGGCTTTGCCTGCGCCATCACGGCCTGTCTACTGCTGTTTGGCAAGAGCATGTTCGGACTGTTTACGGACACTGGCGATTTGATTGCGCTTGCCTACCGGATGATGAGCATTATGTCGGCCGGCTACATTGCGGTCGCGGTGTCCCAGGTTTTAGGCGGGATCATGCGGGGCGCGGGGGACACGGTGACCCCCATGTGGATATCCCTGTTCACGACCATAGGCCTGCGGGTGCCGGTAGCGTACATCCTGGCATGGTACACCCGATGCGAGATGTGGCCCAAGGGCCGGCCGGAGGCGCTGTCCATATCGCTGCTGGTACCCTGGGTGCTGGGTGCGGTGATATCCGCCGCAGCGTACCGCCGGGGCAAATGGCGCCGGGCTTTGACGGAGCATATATAATATAGAGGGACAAGGTAGGGAACAACCGCCAACACCATGAGGGGCTTGCCGTCTGCGGTCTGCGGACAGCAAGCCCCTCCCTTCTGCCTCATTCGACAGCGGGACCGTCCTGCGGCAAAACTTAATCTCCACTTTGCACAAGGTATCGCCCGAGCCAATCGGTAAGATTGCATAAAATGACGCTTGAAATTTTAGGGAAAACGACTATAATCAGCCTAAGCTTCCAGACAGGGCCTCGGCTGGAAGACATGAGGAAAACGTACAGCAATATCGAATGTGAGGTGATTCACAATGACAAAAGACCTGACGAAGGGACGTCCCATGCCACAGATTTTAAGCTTTGGGATACCAGTTCTGTTCGGGTACCTGTTCCAACAACTTTACAGTGTGGTGGATACCGCCATTGTGGGCAAGACGCTGGGAGGTTCGGCTCTGGCGGCGGTCGGTTCCACCGGGTCTATCAACTTCCTGGTCGTTGGATTTTGCTGCGGCATATGCGCTGGTTTTGCCATCCCGGTGGCGCAGCAGTTTGGCGCGGGCAACAACCAGGAGCTTCGCCGGTACGTGGCTGGGGGCGTATGGCTGTCCATCGCCATCGGCACGGTGCTGACGGCGGCCATGGCGCTGTTCTGTAACGGGATTCTGACCGCCATGAACACCCCGGCGGACATCTACCAGCGGGCGTACGCCTATATCCAGACCATTTTCATCGGCCTTCCCGCCTACGTGCTATACAACTTCTGCGCAGGCGTCCTGCGCTCCCTGGGCGACAGCCGGACGCCGGTCATATGGCTGGTAATCGCGTCCTTGGCAAACATTGTATTGGACGTCGTATTCATCCTGAACTTCCAGATGGACGTATTCGGCGCGGCGCTGGCCACCGTCATATCCCAGGCCATGGCCGGCGTTGGGTGCATGATCCGGCTCATGCGGGGCTATCCCATCCTGAAAATGGATAAGGAAGACTGGTACTGGAACAGCAGCCGCATGGCGGAGTTGTGTCTCATGGGCCTGCCCATGGGCCTACAGTACTCCATCACAGCCGTTGGCAGCGTGATGCTGCAAACCGCAGTCAACGGCCTGGGGACCGCATACGTTACGGCCGTCACCGCCGCCAGCAAGGTATCCATGTTCCTATGCTGCCCCTTTGACGCCATGGGCTGCACGATGGCGACCTACGGCGGGCAGAACGTAGGCGCCGCCAAATGGGACCGCCTGCACCAGGGTGTGCGGGCCTGTGTAACGCTGGGCGCCGTATACGCAGGCATATCCTTGGCCGTCCTGCTTTTATTCTCCAACCCGCTGGCCATGCTGTTTCTGGACGCGGGCAGCGCGGACTTGCTGCCCCTGGCGCGGCAAAACCTTTTGACGACGGCGTCATTTTATTTCCTGCTTGCGCTGGTAAACATTTTCCGCTTCCTGATTCAAGGCATGGGCTTTTCCCCCCTTGCCACCCTTGCGGGCGTACTGGAGATGGTCGCGCGGATTGGCCTGGCGGCGCTGGTTCCCGTGTTTGGCTTTACGGCGGCATGCTTCGCCTCTCCGGTGGCGTGGCTGTTAGCGGACCTGTTCCTGGTTCCGGCCTATTTCCACTGCTACCGCAAGCTGAGCCAGCCCCAATCGGGGAAGCAGCGCAAGTTAGCCCCCGCCTTACGGTAGGCGGATGCAGATGCCCCATATGCAAATGTCCAACCTATTATTTTAATATAAGTATTAAAGGAGAAATCAACCATGTTTTTTCATAACAACGCAGCCCTGATGCTGACCCAGGCCGTAGAGGCCTTCCGCCGGAGACATTACGCTGCCCGCCAGCGTTTCCTGGCTCTGGAGGACCGGTTCAAGTCCCTTTCCACCTTTGACGAGGCCTACACCAACGCCAGCGTTGTCTCCATGCCCCGCGTTTGATAGGCAGGTTCCTTTGGAACAGGAAAAAGAGGAGGAGGTCTCATTTGAGACCCCTCCTCTCTCTTTGCCAAGCCGTCTGCCTGCTGTTGTAGGAATCAGCTTTTGCCTATGATCTTCTCTCCGCACTTAGGGCAGGTGATCTCCACCTTGCCTTTGCCTGCCGGGACGCGGCATACGGCCTTGCAGTTTTTGCAAGTAAAGTACCTGTGGTCTTTATCCTTCCCCTGCTGGCGGGCGATAGAGATGCGGTTTTTGACTGGCAGCCACCAGCCTAAAAATCTGGCGTTTTCCGCCCGCCGTTTGTCCAGGTTTCTGGAAAAGGTCCGGTACACGACTGCCGCCGCCACTGCCAGCGCCAGGAATTCCAAAAGCATGCGGGCCATATGGTTCCGCCCAAGTAGCACCTGGAGCAGCCAGAGCAGCAGGTAGGCCGCCAGCAGCGCCATATTCAGTTGGTCCGCCCCGTTCCGGCCGTACATAAACCGGGCCATAGCACAGGAAAGCCGGTAGAAGAAATTCCGCATATCCGCAACCTCGATTCGTTTTTTTACCAGTATAGAGGGCAATTATGAACAAATAAAGAACGGGGGAAGCTTTTTCAAAAAATCCCACATATTTTCACGAGAGGATTTAATACTTTTGTAACAAGATACGCTGGTTTTCTTAATACCTCTGTTGTATCTTATATCTTGCAAGAGACAAAAACTTCTTTTCATCCAATCTTCCAAACCATATGGGAACAGCGGGGGGACGTCCTCCCGCTGTTCTTATACTTTTTCTTGAAAGAAAAAGTATCAAAAAGAACTTTTGCCTCGGGACTTGGGCCACTGCTGTTCCAGGATTTCCGCCCGGTGACGGCGCCGCCCTTCTGATGGGGCGTCAAATCCGGTTGACGCCTTCGCTGTAAACTGCCTTGATATGTCTCTTTTCCATGAGATAGATGCACCGTTCAAACCGTTCGGCCAACGTCAGGTCTTTTGCCGGTTCCGGCATAGTGGAATCGTCCACTACGACCGCGTGGAGTTTATGGCCCTTCTGGAAGCCTGCGCCGCCGCCGAAATAGAGATGGCCGGCCGTGGAGCTTAGATAATAGGCTTCCGGCACAGTCAGGAAGGGCTTCCCGGTCTCCATAGCCTTAAGCTTTGAAGCCCGGATAGACATAACGGCCACCCGGTTCATGGCAAGCTGGTCGCCCCCCGCGATATCGCTGCCCAGGGCCACCTGCACACCGTTTTCCAGCAGTTCCCGCACAGGCGCCGTGCCGCTGCAAAGGTTCACGTTGGACGCGGCGCAGTGGACTGCCCATACCCCGGCCCGCACCATAGCCTCCTGCTCCCGGGCGTCGCTGTGGACGCAGTGGGCCATCAAAGTCCGTTCCTTCCACAGCCCGTACTGATCGTAGGTCTCCCAGTACTGCCCGCAGCCGGGATGCAGTTCCCTGACCCAGGCGATTTCCCCGGTATTTTCCGATAAATGGGACTGCACAGGCAAATCCCGTTCCCGGGCGATCTTCCCCAGTTCTTCCATCAGCCTATCGGAGCAGGAGGGGGTAAACCGGGGCGTGAGGATAGGCTTCACCAGTTCAAACCGGCAGTTTTCCAACCACCGCAGGGTCTCCGCCACCGACTCTCCGGTATCTTCCTGGGACGGCCCGGCGTTGCGGTCCATATTGACCTTCCCCACATACCCGGCGACCCCGGCCCGTTCCAGTTCCTCCATGAGGACTAAGGCCGCGTCCGTATGGCGGGAGGCAAAGGCCGACACCCGCGTCGTACCGGAGGAAATGAGGTCGTGGGCAAGCTGCCTGTAGACCCTGCGGGCGTAATCCAAATCCGCGAACCTGGCTTCGGTGCGGAAGGTGTACGCATCCAGCCACTCCAGCAGGGGCAGGTCCATCCCCATCCCCAGCATAGGGTATTGCGGCGCATGGAGGTGCAGGTCTGCGAAGGAAGGCATAATCAGCGCATTTCCGTAATCTGTGACCGGCAGTCCGGCGTACCGCTGCGGCAGCGCGGCGCAGCATTCGGCAAGGACGCCGTCCTCCAGGACAAGGTAGCCGCCGGGGATCATTTCCAGTGTTCCGAACTGGGGGGCATGGATAATATTTCCGTGCAAAATAGCCGTCATAGCGCATCTCCTTTCCATCTACGGGCAAAAAGCGTAAGAAAAAAAGCGCCCCAGACCGCCCCACAGGCCGGTCCGGAACACTCATAGCAGGGCCGAAGGCGGCCCCGTAGAAACTTTCGCGCCATCACCGCGAAATTATATGAGCAGTATTTTCTGTAAATAGTATACCAAACCCAAGGATGGAATGCAAGTGGAATTTGTCGTTTTCTGCAAAAAAGGGGAGACCCCCTGCGGGCCTCCCCTTTCCGGAGTCCGGCCGTCTCACTGCATCGCCTGCATCTGACCGCCCTCGTCCTTGTGATTGTCGCTTTTAGGCCGGACCCTGGCCGTCTCTTCAAAGCCGAAGTCCTTGGCCGCCGAAGCGGTGTCCCGTTTCAGCATGGCTTCCATAACCCGGATGTCGCTGTCCACGTCCATGGCATCGGAGGAATAGAGTTGGTCTAACTGGTGCTCGAAGCCGTCCACGATCAAATCCATGGTCTGTTCAATGCGGGCCTTGGCCTGCCGCAGGTTCTCCCCCTCCACGCCGGTCTCCTCGAACTCGGCGTAAGTATCCAGCAGCTTTTGGGTGGTGGGGAGGTAGTAGTCGAAGAAGGTATGGATGGAGTTCCGTTTCTCCGGGTGCTCCTCCACTTCTTTGAAGATCAGGCCGCTGATCTGCTCCAGCCGGTCGATTTTCCGGCTCAGTTCCGGGTCGGCGATCCGGTCGTTGGCGTGGCGGATGTTCCGCAGGATGCCGGAATACCCCTCCTCGGCCTCCTTCGGGGTCATCTCCGGGGCGGACTGGAACACCGGCTCTTCCACCGGCGCCTCCTCCTCCAGGGTCGCGCCGAAGCGGAGGAAGTAGCCCTTCTCATGGTCAATGTACGCATCCTCGCCCAGATAGCCCTTGTCAATCAGCTTTTGCAGTTCCTTCGCGGCTTGATGGGGCTTGCGGTTGACGCGCTTGGCAATTTCGTTGATAGGCATAGCGTCATTATTGCCGATAGCCAGGATGTACCGCTGGCTGCGCCGGGACATTTTATTCAGGTATTGGCCTCGGAAGAACATCAGCCCGCCGGAGACCAGAAAGCCAAGGCTGGTAAAGAAGTCGTCAAAATCCACCCCATACCCCCGCATAGCTTCCGCCATAAAATCCATGCCGATGCAGAAGCTAATAAACAGGGCGGCCAAACCGCACAGCCGCAGCATAACGCCGGCGGGCTTTGTCTTCGGTTTTTTCTCTTTAGCGGGCCGTTTGGCCTGTTTGGCCTGGGGCGGCGGGGGAACGGACTGCCAGTCCCGTTTGGTGGTCTGATGCACCTGCCTGGCCGTGCGGTCCAAGGTGCGCTCCATCTGGCGCATAGCCCGTTCCACGGCCTGGTCGACAGACTCCCCGGCCCGGTTAAACGCCCGGTCAACCTTGGATTCGGCCCGGTCAACCTTGTCCCCGGCTTTGCGCATGGCCCGCTCCACGGCGCTTTCCGCCTGGGTGTCATAGCTGCCGGCCTGCCGGTTGGCATTGGCGTTTTTCCCGCTTTTATTATCGCTGAACAGATTCAAAAACAGCAGTGCCAGCGCAATAGGCCACGCCCCCACCGCGAACAGCAGGATAATAACCGGCCAGCTATACCAGCCCGCGTTGTTCTGCTTTTTAGGCGGCTGATAGCGGTAATGCTTGGGCGGGGGCGGAGGGGCCTGATAGGGCCGTTTGGGCGGGGGCTGATACCCGCCTCCGGAGGGGGGCGGCTGCTGTCTGCCGTAAGATTTCTGCCCGCCGGTAAATTTTTCCTTGTCGTAGTAATCCGCCATTTATTTGCCCTCCTTTTTCCGGAGCTTAGTCCGATTGCCCTGGCCGTCCACGATATAGGTGTTGTCCAGCTGCCCCTTGAGGCTGCCCACCACGGAGTCGATATACTCCCGCCGCAGGAGGTCCCGCTCTCTGGTTTCCGCTTCTGTCAGCGGCCTGCTTTTAGCTGTCCGGGCCAATTCGTTAATACGGTCGATCTTTTTTTGTTCCATGGAACAACCTCCTTCAGCCTCCTGCGCGGCGTGTGCGCCGGGAAAGCGCTTCACGGGCCGGTCCCGGCCTTATCCTCAGAAAAGACGCGAAGCATTTTGTGAAATCATCAGATATATCTTTCTATCATAATGCCGGTCCGGCCTTTTTTTGTCAAGCCCCCAACCTCTGCCAATTTTGCCTTTCCCAGCCCCCGCACGGTAAGCACGGCGCCCTGTCCCACCATCTTGTCCGGTTTCAGGCACGGCACATGATCCAGGCTCACCTTCCCTGCGGCAATCCATTCCGCAGCCCTGCCCCGGCTCATGGAGAACGCGGCCGACACCACCGCGTCCAGCCGCAGGGAGGACACCGTATCCCGCAGGGTCTTGACCTGTGCCTGTGGGACGCACAGCGCGGACCGCTCAATCTCCGTAACCGTCAGCCTGACCCGGCCGGCCTGCCCCCACTCCCGCAGGAAAAAGTCCCGCAGGCTGGGCGCGGCAATGATATCCGCGCTGTGGGGCGACACCAGGATATCCCCCACCCGTTCCCGGGCCACGCCCAATCCCATCAGGCTCCCCAAGATATCCCGGTGGGTCAGGCTTTCCGCGCCGTGGAACGCGGCCCGCAGATAGGAAAGCTGATCCGCCCCGTCCTCCGCCCACTCCGGCAGGAAGACCAGAATTTTCCGCTCCGCCTCCTCATAGCCGCCATCCAGGACGAACCCGTCCCGCACCCCGGCGGCGTTCAGCATAGCCTGTGTTAGCTGCTGCTCCCTGGGCGAGAGGAAGGCGGTGGCGGCAGGGATATTTTTCCGGCTGGCCTGTTCATACTTGTCCCAGACCCGGGCCAGCAGCAGCCGGTCCTCCGGCTCCTGGGCGGTTTTCGCGATAATTGTCGATTTATCCATGTAGATTTTGCGTATGATACAACTGCGCGTAATCACCATTTTTCGCGATCAGCGCATCATGCGTCCCTTCCTCGCTAATAACGCCGTCCCGGACCACCAGGATGCGGCTCGCGCCGCGCACGGTGGACAGGCGGTGCGCGATAATCAGCGTAGTGCGGCCCTTTGCCAGTTCGTCAAAGGCCTTTTGGATTTTCGCTTCGGTGATGCTGTCCAGGGCGCTGGTGGCCTCGTCCAGAATCAGCACCGGCGGGTCTTTCAAGAAGATCCGGGCAATGGAAATGCGCTGTTTCTGCCCGCCGGAGAGCAGTACGCCCCGTTCGCCCACATAAGTGTTGAAGCCTTCGGGCATCGCCATGATATCGTCATAGATTTCCGCCCGTTTTGCGGCGGCGATCACATCGTCCTCGGAGGCCCCTGGCCGTCCATAGCGGATGTTCTCCATAATGCTGGCGGCAAACAGGAACACATCCTGCTGGACCACGCCCACGTTCCGCCGCAAGCTCTGCTGGGTAACGTCCCGCACATCCAGGCCGTCAATCTTAATGCTGCCGTCCGCCACATCGTAAAAGCGGGGAATCAAACTGCACAGCGTCGTCTTGCCGCCGCCGGAGGGACCAACCACGGCGATGGTCTCACCCGGCGCCACATGGACGGACACATGATGGAGCACCTCCGCGTCATCCCGCTCATAGGCGAAGGATACGCCCTCCACGTCAATACGCCCTTTGACGTCCTTTAACGCCGCCGCGCCGGGCTTATCCTGCAAATCCGGCTCAATGCGCATCAGCTCCACGAACCGGCTCAGCCCCGCGATGCCGTCCACCAGCATTTCCGATAGGTTGGACAGCTTGCGCATAGGGTTGATGAAAATACTGGTGTAGAGGCTGAAGGTAATCAGGTCGATGTAGTCCATCTTCCCGTCCATAATCAGCCAACCGCCCACGGCGATTACCGCCACAGGCATAATGCACATAAAGAACTCCATAGAGCACATAAACCAGGCCATCGCCTTGTACCGCTCTTTTTTAGAGGTCTTAAACCGTTCATTGGCGTCCAAGAACTTCTTATTTTCCGCAGTTTCATTAGAAAATGCCTTAGCGGTGCGCATTCCGGAGATACTGGATTCCAGGTCGGCGTTGATGCTTGCAATATTCTGCTTGACCCGTTTGGAAGCCTGCATCATATTCCTGCGGTTAAGGTTCACCACGATTAAAAAGGTAGGGATCAGCAGCAGCATCACCACCGCCAGCCGCCACTGGATGGTAAACATGATGGCGATGGCGCCCACCACCGTCACGCCGGAGATAAACAGGTCTTCCGGCCCATGGTGGGCCAGCTCGGTGATGTCGAACAGCTCGGCGGTCATACGGCTCATCAGGTGTCCGGTCCGGTTCTTGTCATAGAACCCGAAGGACAAGGTTTGCAGATGGCTGAACAGATCCCGCCGGATGTCGGCCTCCACCAGCACGCCGAAGGTGTGGCCCCAATAGCACACCACGTATTGCAGCGCCGCCCGCAACAGGTACGCGGCCACCAGCACGGCCATGACGGCGAAAAACGCCTGGTAGCGGCTCTCGGGAATCAGTATTTCCATACAGGTGCGGGAAATAAAGGGGAAGGACAGATCAACCACGGAGATCATCAGCGCACAGGCCATGTCCAGAAGGAACAGCCCCATATGCGGCTGGAAGTAGCTGAGGAAAATACGCAGTAGGCTCTGCTTGTGAAAGTCGCGGGTGTGCATGGGGACGGCCCTCCGATTCTATAGCATCATAATTTTTTATTGTAGCATATCCGGCTTTATGATGCAACGGGGAGGATTGTTTAATTTTTCCCTAAGCCCAGGAAAAAATTTCCCCAACTATCTTTACAAGCGGTATACCGCCTGATATACTATAACTCCCCGTATTTTAGGCGGGGCGATATGAGAGAAGGAACAAACAGGGCAGGGAGAAAACGACATGAGTACAGATTTTTCGCGGGTATTATCCCTCCTGCGGCAGGAGAAGGGCATCAGCCAAAGGAAAGCCGCCGCCGCGCTGAACATCAGCCAGGCGCTTCTGAGCCACTATGAAAACGGCATCCGGGAACCGGGCCTGGCCTTCGTGGCCAAGGCGTGTGATTATTACCACGTCTCAGCGGACTACCTCCTGGGCCGCAGTCTCAGCCGGGACGGCGCGATGATCGAAGCCGGCGAGGTCCCCGACGCCAGTGAAGCCAAGGAGGACTTGAAGGGCAGCATCCTGGCGAAGCTGCAAAAAAAGCTGGTCATCAACACCGCCAGCGTTTTCTTCGACCTGCTGGGCCAGGTGGGGAGCAAGGAAGCCATCTCCCAGGCGGGCGCGTACCTCAGCGCGGCGCTGTACCAGCTTTTCCGCCCCTTCTACCGGGCCGCCGGCGGGAACGAGGGCTATTTCTCCACCAGCCGGACCAGTTTTGATCTGGACGTGCTGTCGGCGGAGATGACGCTCTCCCGCATACAGTACGTCAAGGCGCTGGAGGCCTACCGGGGCAGCTTCCCCTCGGTAGATTCCCAGTCCCTTGCGGAGGATTACCAAGGCTTTTCCCAATCCATGGCCCAGGTGTTCCACAACGCCGACGAACGGGTGCGGCTGTTGGAAGCCATGGAAGAACAGATCAACAGTGAGGTGACGAAATGAAGCAGGATCATATCAGGAATTTTTCCATCATCGCCCATATCGACCACGGCAAATCCACCCTGGCGGACCGCCTTCTGGAGGCCTGCGGCGCGGTTTCGGAGCGGGAGATGGAGAGCCAGCTTTTGGACAACATGGACCTGGAGCGGGAGCGGGGCATAACCATCAAGGCCCGGGCCGTAACCCTCAGCTACCAGGCGCAGGACGGGGAGACGTATACGCTCAATCTCATTGACACCCCGGGCCATGTGGACTTCAACTATGAGGTCAGCCGCTCCCTGGCGGCCTGCGAGGGCGCGGTGCTGGTGGTGGACGCCAGCCAGGGCATCGAAGCCCAGACCCTTGCCAACACCTACCTGGCGCTGGACAACGACCTGGAGATTCGCCCGGTTATCAATAAGATTGACCTTCCCGCCGCCGACCCGGCGCGGGTGAAGCACGAGATCGAAGACATCATCGGCATCCCCGCCCTGGACGCGCCGGAGATTTCCGCCAAGGCGGGCCTGAACATCCCCGCCGTGCTGGAGGACGTGGTACAGAACATCCCCGCCCCTGCGGGCGACCCCGCCGCCCCCTTACGGGCGCTGATTTTTGACAGCTATTACGACGCCTACAAAGGGGTAATCGTCTATTTCCGCATCATAGACGGCACATTGAAAAAGGGCATGCCCATCAAAATGATGGCCAGCGGCGCGCAGTACCAGGTATTGGAATGCGGCCTTCTGCGCCCTTTGGGCTACGAGAGCTGTGCGCAGCTCCAGGCGGGGCAGGTAGGCTACCTGACGGCCTCCATCAAAAACGTCCGGGACACGGAGGTGGGCGACACCATCACCGGCCAGGAAGACCCCGCCGCCGCTCCCCTTCCCGGCTACCGGAAAGCCCAGTCCATGGTGTACTGCGGCGTTTACACGGAAGACGGCAGCAAGTACCCGGACCTCCGGGACGCGCTGGAGAAATTGCAGCTTAACGACGCCTCCCTGACCTTCGAGCCTGAAAGCTCGGTGGCGCTGGGCTTTGGCTTCCGGTGCGGCTTTTTGGGGATGCTCCACATGGAGGTCATCCAGGAGCGTCTGGAGCGGGAATTTGACTTGGATTTAATTACCACCCTGCCCTCCGTTATTTACAAGGTAACGAAAACGGACGGCACGGTAGTCAACGTGGACAACCCCCACAACTACCCGGACCCCGGCGTGATTTCCGAGGCCCAGGAGCCGTATGTCAAGGTATCCATCATCTCCCCCAACGAGTACGTGGGCAACATCATGCCCCTGTGCCAGGACCGCCGGGGCGAGTTCAAGGACATGCAGTATCTCGACACCCATCTGGTGGAATTGCACTACCAGATGCCGCTCAATGAGATTATCTACGACTTTTTCGACACTTTAAAGGCCCATACCAAGGGCTATGCTTCCCTGGACTATGAACTGTCGGATTACCGGCCCAGCGACCTGGTAAAGGTCGATTTGCTGCTCAACGGCGACCAGGTGGACGCGTTAAGCTTTATTGCCCACCGCGACAAGGCGTATCCCCGCGCCCGCAGGCTGTGCGAGAAGCTGAAGGAGAACATTCCCCGCCAGCTTTTCGAAGTACCCATCCAGGCCGCCATCGGCGGCAGGATCATTGCCCGGGAGACGGTGAAGGCTATGCGCAAGGACGTGCTGGCCAAGTGCTACGGCGGCGACATCACCCGGAAGAAGAAGCTGCTGGAAAAGCAGAAGGAGGGCAAGAAGAAGATGCGCAACCTTGGCACCGTCCAGCTTCCGACGGAAGCGTTCATGGCCGTGCTGAAGCTGGATGAATAGCAAGGAACGCTTTTCCGCCGAAAAGGAAATAAAAGCGGAATTTCTGCGGAAGATGTATTGAATTACGAACGGCTTCGTGTTAAAATCAGTGGGATATGAAATTGGGAAACGAAACTTCATTCACATAGGAGGAAAATTGGCAAATGGATTACAATAAAACGATCAATCTGCCGAAAACGGAATTCCCCATGCGGGCCGGCCTGCCCGCCAGGGAACCCGCCATGCTGGAGGGCTGGGAGAAAATGGATCTCTACCACCAGCTTTTGGAGAAAAACCAGGGCAAGCCCCGCTACGCCCTCCACGACGGCCCGCCCTTCTCTAACGGCAATATTCACATGGGTACCGCGCTCAACAAGTCCATTAAGGATTTTATGGTCCGTTCCGCCGCCATGCGGGGGTATTATACCCCCTATATCCCCGGCTGGGACAACCACGGCATGCCGATTGAATCCGCTATTATCAAGCAAAATAAGCTCAACCGCAAGGCCATGAGCGTTCCGGAATTCCGCTCCGCCTGCCACGATTTCGCGCAGCATTATGTGGATGTGCAGAGGGAAAGCTTCAAGCGGCTGGGCGTGGTGGGGGATTGGGAGAACCCCTACCTCACCATGAACCCCGGGTTCGAAGCCGAGGAAGTCAAGGTCTTCGGCGCGATGTATCAGAAGGGCTACATTTACAAGGGCTTGAAGCCTGTGTATTGGTGTCCCCACGACGAGACCGCCCTGGCGGAAGCCGAAATCGAATACCAGGAAGACCCCGTTACGACCGTCTATGTCAAATTCCCTATGCATGACGACCTGGGGAAGCTGGGCGGCTATGACAAGGGCAAGCTGTTCTTCGTGATTTGGACGACCACCATTTGGACGCTGCCGGGGAACCTGGCCATCGCCCTCCATCCCCGGGACAGCTACGCGCTGGTGAGGGCCGGGAACGGCGAAGTCTATATCGTGGCCGAAGCCCTGGTGGAGAAGGTCATGAAGGTGGGCGGCGTTGAAAATTACGAGGTGGTGGAAACTCATCCAGGCAGCTTCTTTGAAAATATGCTGGCGGACCACCCCTTCCTGGAGAAAACCAGCCGGTTGGTGAACGCGGAGTATGTTACCATGGATTCCGGTACGGGATGCGTCCATACCGCGCCCGGGTTCGGCGCGGACGACTACCAGACCTGCAAACGCTACGGCATGGAAATGGTTGTCCCCGTCAACGACCAGGGGCGGCACACCGAGTACGCCGGGAAATACGCCGGGATGACGACCGACGCGTCCAATCCCGTCATCCTCGCGGATATGAAGGAAAGCGGCGCGCTGTTTGCCAGCGAGGATATTACCCACTCCTACCCCCACTGCTGGCGGTGCAAGCATCCGATCATCTTCCGGGCTACGCCCCAATGGTTCTGCTCCGTGGAGTCCTTTAAGGACGAGGCTGTGGCTGCTGTCGATCATGTGCGCTGGATCCCCGGCTGGGGACGGGACCGCATGATCTCTATGATCCAGGAGCGGGCTGACTGGTGCATCTCCCGGCAGAGACGCTGGGGCCTGCCTATTCCTGTGTTCTACTGTGAGGACTGCGGAAAGCCTGTCTGCGACGAGGCTTCCATTGACGCCGTATCCAAGCTCTTTGCCGCCGAGGGGTCTAACGCCTGGTACCAGAAACCGGCGGAGGAAATCCTGCCCCAGGGCTACAAATGCCCCCACTGCGGCGGCGGCCGCTTTACAAAGGAAGAAGATACCCTGGACGGGTGGTTTGACTCCGGGTCTACCCACTTCGCTTCTATGCGGAAAGACCAGGACTTCTGGCCCGCTACCGTTTATATGGAGGGCTTGGACCAGTACCGCGGGTGGTTCCAGTCGTCCCTGCTTACCGCTGTCGGCGCTTTGGGGGAGGGCGCGCCCTTCCAGGAATGCGTTACCCACGGCTGGACCGTCGACGGCGAGGGGAAAGCCATGCACAAGAGCCTCGGCAACGGCGTGGACCCGGCGGAGGTTGTGAAAAAATATGGCGCGGATATGATCCGGCTTTGGGCCGGTTCCGCCGATTATCACGCGGATGTGCGCTGCTCAGACAATATCTTCAAGCAGCTTAGCCAGAATTACCTCAAGTTCAGAAATACGGCGCGGTACTGCCTGGGGAACCTGGACGGGTTTGACGCAAACCAGCTGGTCCAGCCTGATGAAATGGAAGCGCTGGACCGGTGGGCCATTACCCGGCTGAACGCCCTTATGGAAAAGTGCGAGGCGGCGTATCAGAATTATGAGTTCCATGTGGTCAGCCATGCCGTCAACGACTTCTGCGTGGTGGAGTTGAGCAGCTTCTACCTCGATATCATTAAAGACCGGCTGTACTGCGATGAAACCGATGGGGTCTCCCGGCGAAGCGCCCAGACCGCGCTTTGGATGATCCTGGATACGATTACCAAGCTGTTTGCCCCCATCCTGGCCTTTACTTGCGACGAAATCTGGCTGGCGATGCCCCATAGGGATTCCGACGACGCCAGAAACGTGCTGCTCAACCAGATGAATCAGCCCTTTGCGGCGTATGCCCTCGACGATGGCGCTATGGCCGCTTGGAATGGGTTGATCGAAGTCCGCAACGCCGTCAACGGCGCGCTGGAAGCCGCCCGGGCTGAAAAGAAAATCGGCAAGAGCCTGGAGGCCAAGGTTACGATTCCCGCCGGGAAGCTGGATGAAGAGACCTTTGCCGGTATGGAACAGCTGGCCGACTTGCTGATCGTTTCCCAGGCGGCGGTGTCCGGCAGCGCAGGCAGCGTACAGGTAGAGCCTGCGCAGGGCGCGAAGTGTGAGAGATGCTGGAAAATCCTGCCCTCCGTTGGGAAGGACGCGGAACATCCGGGGCTTTGCGCAAGATGCGCCAAGGTTGTGAAAAAGCTGAACATTTAATGGGCCTTCCCTGCCTTTTTCGCTTTCAATATGCAGTTTTCAAGGTACGGCCGTTTGCAACCGGCGCTGGGGGAAGTCCAGGGAGATCAACCCCTGTGGGCGTTTTTGTTTGAACGCGCGAAGTTCCGGTAGGTGACGCCCGCTACACCTATAGGCTGCATCCCGCCAAAAGTTGCCGTGTTTCGTGCAACCTTTTGCAAAATTTTTACCGCGGGGCTGAGACCCGCCGCTGTTCCCGGGTTCCTGGACGGCAGCGGCCGTATGCTTTTCCTTGGAGCGCCAGCAAACAACACAGGAGCGGAGACGCTGCCCCGCTCCTCCCATGATGGCCGCCGGGGCTGGACCCGACGGCCATCTATATCATGCGGCGCGCCCCCGGCGCGGGCAGGGCAGGGCGTGGGAAAGGGTTCTTGTTTCGCGCCCCGCCGGATTCGCTCTTGCCGCTTACCGTATCCTATGACGACGGCTTGGCAGGGGTGCTTTGCCGCCGCGCCCCCTCCGCCCCTTGTCCATCCGCTTTTGCCCGCTATTCTTTTTAGAAAGGGATGTTTTGCTATGATTAAAATTGCTCCCTCTATCCTTGCCGCCGATTTCGCAAATTTGGCGCGCGATATCAACAGGGTCTCTTCCGCCGATTACCTCCATGTCGACGTCATGGACGGCTTGTTCGTCCCCAATATTTCCATCGGCCTGCCCGTCGTGCAGTCAATCCGCCCGGTTGCCAAAATGCCTTTGGACGTCCACCTGATGATCGACAGGCCCGTCAGGTATGTGGAGCGCTTCTGCCAGGCCGGGGCCGACATCGTTACCGTCCATGTGGAAGCCGATACGCCGGAAAATACCCGCAGGGCGCTGGAAATCATCCGGGAACAGGGAAAACGCCCCGGCGTGGTCCTTAAACCCAAAACGCCCGCGGACGCCGTACTGCCGTTTTTGGACTTATGCCGGATGGTGCTGGTCATGACCGTCGAGCCAGGGTTCGGCGGGCAGAAATTTATGGCGGATATGATGCCGAAGCTGCGGCAAATCCGGACGTGGATTGATGAAAAGGGCCTGGATTGTGAGCTGGAGGTGGACGGGGGGGTGGACCCCGTTACCTGCAAAACCGTTATCCAGAACGGCGCCAATGTGCTGGTAGCCGGCAGCGCCGTCTACAAAGCCCCCGATATTCCGGAGCGGATCCGGGAATTGAGAGGTTGACGCTATGGAATACTTTCCCGCACCGTTGGAAAAGTTGGTTGAACAGTTCGCGAAGCTGCCCGGCATCGGCGGGAAATCCGCCCAGCGGCTCGCATTCCATGTGCTGGGGCTGTCCGACCAGGACGCAAAGGCGTTTGCAGACGCAATCCTGGACGCCAAGCAGTCCGTTACCTGCTGCCCCGTTTGCAGGAATTTGACCGCAGGCGGGCTTTGCTCCATCTGCGCGTCCCCTAAAAGAGACGCCGCAACCATCTGCGTGGTGGCCGACGCCAGAGACGTCGCCGCCATGGAGCGGGCCAGGGAGTACGGCGGGAGCTACCATGTGCTCCACGGCGTCATCTCGCCGATGAACCATGTTGGACCCGACGACCTCGAAATCAAATCCCTGGTGGAACGGGTCTCGAAAAGCGGCGTACAGGAGGTCATTATGGCCACCAACCCCGACACCGAGGGGGAAGCTACCGCCATGTATATCGCAAGATTATTGAAGCCCTTTCAGGTGCGGGTGACCCGGCTCGCCTATGGCATCCCCGTGGGCGGACACCTTGAGTTCGCGGACGACGCTACCTTGATGCGGGCTTTGGAGGGCAGGCGGGAGCTTTGACCGGGGCTTGCGCGTGTCAAAAAAGAGCGGGCCAGGCGCGGCCCGCAAAGTACTTCCCTGCCTGTTTGAATCCCCCCGGATACTGTGCATCCGGGGGGATTGCGCTGTACTAGGGCGTGTTTGACAAATGTCAAAACGCCCAAGCGGCGGATCTTTTTCCGCTGGACTGCGTTAAAAAATCTTGAAATACACAAAGTATTCCTGCGATTTTTTGCCTTGTCCAGCGAAAAAATCTCTCGCCTTTGGGCATTCCGCCATTTATCAAACAAGCCCTAATCCGCCGCGCTGTTGGCGCGGGCTTCGTTTTCAATATCCTCCCGCTCCTTGGGGATGGCAATATTCAAAATGATGGCCAGCACCGCCGCAGGGACGATCCCTGAGCCGCCAAAAATAAGCTGGAGACGTTCCGGCATGCCTGCCAGCGCACCGCTGGTGGCGCCTAAGCCGAAGCCTAAGCCCATGGCGATGGACACGATGGTAACCACCCGGTTGGTGATGCCGTACTTGGTCAGCAGCTTGATGCCGGATACCGCGATGGAGGCGAACATCATGACTGCCGCGCCGCCCAGAACACTTTGGGGCATGATGGAAATGACTGCCGCCAGCTTCGGGGACAGGCCCGCAAGCACCAAGAATACCGCGCCGCAGGTTAACGCCATCCGGTTGACAACCTTCGTCATGGTGACAAGGCCTACGTTCTGGGAAAAGGAGGTCGTGGGCAGGGAACTGAACAAAGCGGAAATGACTGAGCCGCAGCCGTCGCAGACTACGCCGCCGGACAACTCCTTGGCCGTGGCCTCGCGGCCCATGCCGCCCTCAATGCACCCGGAAATGTCCCCGATGGTCTCTACGGCGGTTACCAGGAACATGATGATGATGGAGAGAATTGCGTTCAATTCAAAAGTGGGCTTCACCGGCAGAAGTTTCGGAACCGCAATCCAGGACGATTCCCCGATACGGCCCCAGTTTACCACCCAGGACTTGGTGTACTCCACCGTAGCGCCGTCTACTACTGCCGTGGCGGTTTTCGGCAGGATGAAGCCCATGGCCGTACACAAAATGTATCCGGCGATGATGCCGAACAGAATGCAGGACGTGCTGGTCAGGCCCTTGGTGAAATGCTTGAGTATGACGATGATAATCAGCACGACAAGGCCTACAAACAGATTCTCCAGGGAGCCGAAATCCTTGTTGGCGTTGCCGCCGGCAAAGGAGTTAACGCCGACGCTGATCAGGCTCAGGCCGATGGAGAGCACCACCGTCCCGGTTACCACCGGCGGGAAGAATTTGCGCAGGGGCTTGATGAAAAAGCCCAGCACGGCTTCGCACAGGCCGCCAATCATGCTCGCCCCCAGGATGGCGCTGTAACCGGCGATGCCGCCTATGGAGCCGGCTACGCCGCGCATGACGCCCAAAAAGCCGGAGCTGGTACCCATGATGACCGGCACCTGCCCGCCAATGGGTCCGATGGACCAAAGCTGGATCAAGGTGATGACGCCTGCGGCCAGCATGGCGTTTTGCAGCAGGGTCACGTATAAGGCGGGATCGTCCGTGGTGATGTTGCAGATGCCGCAGATAATCATCAGCGGGGTCAGGTTCCCCACAAACATGGCCAGCACATGCTGCATTCCCAGCGGTATCGCCTGCTGGAACGGGATGCGCCCGTGAAATTCGTACGGGCTGGAACACGCCGTATTCTTCTGGTCCTTCGGTGTTTTTTTCATGTCAAAACAACTTCCTTAAGTAGTGCGCCGCCACTGGCGGCGGACGCCTGGGGGGTAGGCATTGGTTTTATTATATCAAACATGCTCCGCATAAACCATGCACATTCCCTCTAAATTCCCCGGAAATTTTTGGCGATGTTGCCTGAGCGAAGGTTTGATAGAGGGCGCAAAAAGACGGCGGGAAAAGCTTACTGCTTTTTCCACCGTTCTTTTTTTGCATTCGGGGCATTATATGGTATGCAGCGAATATTCAGTCCCTTGGGGAGCGGAACCGAAAAAACGCAGGCGGCAGGCGGGGGCGTTTTACGGGACGGCATCCTTTTCCCGGAAAGAAACCGTATCCAAAAGAACGCTGCGCCCTAGACGCAAACAATTGCTATTCCAGGACTTCTGTCCGGCAAAGGCAGCGCCCTCCCCATGGGGCGCGCGGTAAACCGTTTCTGGTAAAATGCACAAGGCGGGGAGACGGGGAAACCGGTATTTTATGAAAACTTTGTATTGAATAAATACTCACTTAGTTATAATATATATGCACAACCTGGACAACACCTTTTATAGGAGGACATAGATGTCATGGAGAAAAAGGATATTAAGAAAATCGTGCTCGCTTATTCCGGAGGCCTCGATACTTCCATCATCATCCCTTGGCTCAAGGAGAACTATAACAACGCCGAAATCATCGCCGTCGCCGCCGACGTGGGGCAGGGCGACGAACTGGATGGCTTGCAGGAAAAAGCTGTCAAAACCGGCGCGTCTAAGCTCTATATCGAGGATATGGTAGACGAAATGGTGGACGACGTCATTATCCCTTCTATGATGATGGGGGCGAAGTATGAGGACTATCTGCTGGGTACCGCTTTCGCCCGGCCGGTCATTGCAAAGCATTTGGTCGAAATCGCCCGGAAAGAAGGCGCGGACGCCATTGCCCACGGCTGCACCGGCAAGGGGAACGACCAGGTCCGGTTTGAACTGGCCATCAAGCGGCTGGCTCCCGGGATGAAGATTATCGCCCCCTGGCGGGAATGGGACATCAAAGGGCGGGACGAGGAAATCGACTACGCGGAAGCCCATAACGTCCCGCTGAAAATCAGCCGGGAAACCAATTACTCAAAGGATAAAAACCTGTGGCACCTGAGCCATGAGGGGCTGGATCTGGAGGACCCCGCCAATGAGCCAAAATATGACGAGCCGGGCTTCTTAGAAATGAGCGTTTCGCCTTTTAAAGCGCCGGAGACGCCTGCCTGCGTCACGCTGGATTTCGTGAAGGGCGTTCCCGTGGCCGTCGACGGGGAGAAAATGAAGGCCAGCGATATTATCCGGAAGCTCAATAAGCTGGGCGGCGATCACGGCGTCGGCTTGCTGGATGTGGTGGAAAACCGGCTCATCGGCATGAAGGACAGGGGGCTTTATGAAACGCCGGGCGGGACGATCCTTTACCGCGCCCATGAAATCCTGGAAATGATTACGCTGGATAAGGACACCAAACATATGAAAAGCAAGCTGGCCGTGGATTTTGCAGACGTGGTCTACAATGGCAAGTGGTTCTCCACGCTCCGCGAATGCTTGCAGGCCTTCGCCGTGAAAACCCAGGATCATGTGACCGGGCAGGTCAAGCTGAAACTCTATAAGGGGAATATTATTACCTCCTCCGTTACCTCCCCGGAAAGTTTATATTCGGAAAACCTTGTAACTTTTGAGGAAAGCGATTATAATCAGGGGGACGCGACAGGGTTTATCAACCTCTGGGGCCTGCCTGATACGATGCAGGCCTTGCGGGAACAGGGGATGCTTTCATGATGCCGGGGGCGGGGGCGCAGCCCCCGGTTCCCGCGCTTCCCCGCCCCGCGCCAGCCTTCGGGCGCGGCGATACTGCTATTGAGAAATGAGGACGCTTATTTATGAAACTTTGGGGTGGGCGGTTCCGGAAGGAAACGGATTCGCTGGTCAATGACTTCAATTCCTCGATCCAATTCGACAGCCGCCTCTACCAGGAGGATATTATGGGCAGCCTCGCCCATGCCGCCATGCTGGCGGACTGCGGAATTATTTCCAGGGAAGATCATGCCTTGATCCATGCCGGGCTGAAGGATATCCTGGCCGATATCGAGGAAGGGAAGGTCTCGTTTTCCGCCGGCAACGAGGATATCCATATGAATGTGGAAGCCCTCCTTACCCAGCGCATCGGGCCGGCGGGGAAACGGCTCCACACCGCCAGAAGCCGGAACGATCAGGTGGCGGTGGACCTGCGGCTGTACCTCAGACGGGAAATCGATGAGATTATCGGGCTGCTCCTGGGGCTGATGAGCGCCGTACTGGCGCAGGCGAAGCTGCACCAGAATACCGTCATGCCAGGGTATACCCACTTGCAGCGGGCGCAGCCCATCTCGTTTGCACAGCATTTGCTGGCATATGGGGAACAGTTCAAAAGAGACGTTGGCAGGCTGGAAGATTGCAGGAAAAGGATGAATGTATGCCCCCTGGGCTGCGGGGCCTTGGCCGGGACCACCTACCCGATCGACAGGAGACAGACCGCCCGGCTGCTGGGGTTCGACGGGCCGTGCGCCAACAGCCTGGACGGGGTCAGCGACCGGGATTATGCCATCGAGCTGCTGGGCGGGCTGTCCATCCTGATGATGCACCTGAGCCGGTTCGCCGAGGAAATCATTCTGTGGTGCAGCTGGGAATTTAAGTTTATCGAACTGGACGACGCGTACGCTACCGGGAGCAGCATTATGCCGCAGAAGAAAAACCCGGATGTGGCGGAACTGGTAAGAGGGAAAACGGGCAGGGTTTACGGCAGTCTCATGGGACTGCTGACTACTATGAAGGGGCTTCCCCTGGCTTACAACAAGGACATGCAGGAGGATAAAGAGCCGGTCTTTGACGCTGTGGACACCGTCAAAATGTGCCTGCCGGTGTTTGCCGGGATGCTGGGGACGATGCGGGTCCTGCCGGAAAATATGAGACGCGCCGCCGGCGGCGGGTTTATTAATGCCACCGATTGCGCCGATTACCTCACGAAAAAGGGCATGCCCTTTAGGGACGCGTATACGGCCGTGGGGAACCTGGTTTATTACTGCACCCAAAACGGGAAGCTGCTGGAGGAGTTAAGCTTGGATGAACTGCGGGGCATCTCCGCGCTGTTCGATGAGGATGTGTATGACGCGCTGAACCTGGAGACCTGCATGGCCCAGCGGAAAAGCGCCGGCGGGCCTGCGCCGGAGGAAACTGCAAGGCAAATCGAGGAACTGTCTAACTTTGTGGAGGAGAGGCAAAATGGGTAAGCCGGCTGTTTATATTGATGGAAAAGACGGGACGACGGGGCTGCAAATCTATGACCGGTTGGCAGGAAGGGACGACATCCAGCTTTTGCTGATCGAGGATGCGCTGCGGAAGGACCCGTCAGAGCGGAAACGGATGATGAATCAGGCGGATTTGGTGTTCCTGTGCCTGCCGGATGACGCCGCCGCCGGGGCGGTTGGGCTGGTGGAAAACCCAAACACCAAGGTGATTGACGCTTCCAGCGCCCATAGGACGGCGGAGGGGTGGATTTACGGGTTCCCGGAACTGGGGGCGGCGCAGCGGGAAGCGGTGAGAAACGCAAAAAGAGTGGCGAACCCAGGGTGCTATGCTACGGGGTTTATTGCGCTGGCCGCGCCGCTGGTGAAGCTGGGCATCCTGCCGGAGGACGCGCCGCTGGCGGTTCACGCCGTCTCGGGGTATACCGGGGGCGGGAAGAAAATGATTCAGATTTATGAAGCAGAGGAACGGGAAAAAGAATTGGCCAGCCCCAGGCACTACGCCGTCACGCTGGGGCATAAGCATATCCCGGAAATGATGAAAATGTGCGGGTTGACGAAAAAGCCCGTGTTTATGCCTATGATCTGCGGCTTCCCGCAGGGAATGACCGTCACTGTGCCGCTGTATCTGGATATGCTCAGGGGCAGGCAGACGTTGGACGGCCTGCGGGAGGCGTACCAGTCGTTTTACCAGGGGGAACGGTTCGTCACCGTGCGGCCCCCGGAAGCGCCTGCCTGCGGATTTATCGGGAGCAACAACCTGGCGGGGACGAACGATTTGCAGATATTCGTCTGCGGGAACGAGGAGCAGGCCATGCTTACGGCGCGGCTCGATAACCTGGGGAAGGGCGCGTCCGGCGCGGCTGTGCAGAATATGAACCTGATGCTGGGCTTCCCGGAGGAAACGGGGCTGGCCTGACGGGCAGTCCGCCATAGGGTACATACCCCTCCCCTGCTGCCCGCCGGGCGGTGAATACGCTCTTCTTTTTGCTTCTTTTCCTTCGTCTGTGAAGAAAAAGAAGATTGACGGCCGAAGCGGCTTCCGCTGAAGGCTGCACAGGCAGCGCGCCAACGGGCCTGCGGCCCATAGGTGGAAATGCGCATGGGCGCCGTTCCCCTGCGCTGCCGGTACAATCCTACAACAGGACAGGAGTACTGCCATGTATACTACTATCTCCGGCGGCGTCTGCGCCGCACAGGGCTTCCGGGCGGCCGGGCTGCATGTGGGGGTCAAGACGCATAACCAGGATAAAAAGGATTTGGCGCTGATTGTTTCGGATGCGCCCTGCGTTGCCGCAGGCGTGTTTACAAAGAACGTCGTGAAGGCCGCGCCGGTGCTGGTTACAAAAAAACACCTGGAAAACGGGTGCGTGAGGGCCGTTATCGCCAACAGCGGAAACGCAAACGCCTGCGCGCCGGCAGGGGAGGAAAACGCCTTGCGGATGTGCCGCGCCGCCGCTTCCGCGCTGGGGTGCCGGCCGGAGGAGGTGCTGGTTGCCTCCACCGGGGTGATCGGGCAAACGTTAAAGGTGGATGTTATCGAAAACGGCGTACCGGAACTGGCCGGGCTGCTGGAACGGAGCGGCGCGGCCAGCGACGCCGCCGCTCACGCAATTATGACCACCGACACCGTGAAGAAGGAGTTTGCCGCCGAGGCGGTGATTGGCGGGAAAATCGTGCGGATCGGCGGGATTGCCAAGGGAAGCGGCATGATCCATCCTAATATGGGGACCATGCTCTGCTTCCTGACTACCGATTGCGCCATCTCCCGGGATATGCTCGGCGCCGCGCTGAAGGAAGTGGTGGGCATGACCTTTAACCGCATCAGCGTGGACGGGGATACTTCTACCAACGACTCCTGCTGCATCCTTGCCAACGGGCTGGCGGGGAATCCGGAAATTACCGAAATGGACGACCGGTATGTGGACTTCGTCATGAAGCTGCATGAGGTCTGCTACACCCTCGCCAGAATGATGGCGAAGGACGGGGAGGGCGCAAGGCATTTAATCACCTGCACCGTCCGGGGCGCGGCCAGCGAGGAGCAGGCGGAAGCCATCTCTAAATCCGTCATCTCCTCCACCCTCATGAAGGCGGCGGTTTTTGGGTGCGACGCGAACTGGGGGCGGGTGCTGTGCGCCATGGGGTACTCCGGCGAGCAGTTTGACCCGGAAAAGGTGGAGGTTGCCTTCGCTTCCGCCGCGGGAGAGGTCCTGGTCTGCCAAAATGGCCGGGGCGTGGATTTTGACGAGGAACTGGCGAAAAAAATCCTCTCCGAGGATGAAGTGGACATCGACATCGCCATCCAGGAGGGCGGGGAATCCTGCACCTGCTGGGGGTGCGATATTACCTACGACTACATTAAAATCAATGGGGACTACAGGACTTGATTGGGTGGCTGGCATGAATTTGAACCATAGCAGCAGGGCGCAGGTGTTGGTGGAAGCCCTGCCTTACATACAGCGGTACTACGGGAAAACCATCGTCATTAAATACGGCGGGAACGCTATGATTTCGGAGGAGCTGAGACGGGACGTCATTAACGACATCATCCTGCTCCGGCTGGTCGGCATCCATGTGGTGGTCGTCCACGGCGGCGGGCCGGAAATCAATGAGATGCTGAAAAAAACCGGGAAGGAGTCCCATTTCGTCAACGGGCTGCGCTATACCGACGGGGAAACGATGGACATCGTGCAGATGGTGCTGTGCGGGAAGGTGAATAAAAACCTGGTTTCCACCCTTAACCGGGCCGGAGGACGGGCCGTCGGGCTGTGCGGGCTGGACGGCGGGATGCTCCAGGCCGTGCGGCGGCGGGAGGAGGATTTCGACTACGGCCTGGTGGGGGACGTCACCAGGGTGGACCCAAAGGTTATCCAGGACGCCATCCGGGATGATTTTATTCCGGTTATTGCTACCGTGGCGCAGGGGATGGACGAGGAGACCAGCTATAATGTCAACGCCGATACGGCGGCGGCGAAAATCGCCGTCGCCGTGGGGGCGGAAAAGCTGATTCTGCTGACGGATGTGCGGGGGCTTCTGCGGGATAAGGCGGATGAGTCTACGCTGATTTCCCAGGTCAGGCTTCCGGAAATTCCCGCCCTGGTTGCAGACGGGATTATCTCCGGAGGCATGATCCCCAAGGTGGATTGCTGCGTGGATGCGGTTGCCAACGGCGTCCGCAGAACCCATATTCTGGACGGGAGAATCCCGCATTCGATTCTCATCGAGGTCTTATCCCATGCCGGGATCGGGACGATGATTTGGTAGCTGCCGGGCCAGGCCGTCATGGCCGCGCCGCGCCGCCGTCTCCCAACGGGGAGAGATCAACCGCCGGCTGACGGCGGAACAAAGGAGTATTATCTATGGATTTTTCCGAAATAAAAGCATTGGATGAAAAATACGTCCTCCAAACCTATGGGAGAAACCAACTCGCCATCGACCACGGGAAAGGCGCTACCCTGTGGGACACGCAGGGGAAGGAATACATCGACTTTACCTCCGGCATCGGCGTCTGCTCCCTGGGGTACGCCGACGGGGAGTGGGCGAACGCTGTCTACGGGCAGGCAATGAAGCTGGGGCATATCTCCAACCTCTTTTACACTGAGCCGTATGCGAAGCTGGCCGCTAAATTGGTCCCCGCCGCCGGGATGGCTGCGGCGTTCTTTGGGAACTCCGGCGCGGAAGCCAATGAGGGGATGATCAAGCTGGCCCGGAAATATTCCTATGATAAGTATGGGCCTGGCAGGGCCGCCATCATTACTTTGAAAAATTCCTTCCACGGGAGAACCATTACTACCTTGAAGGCAACCGGGCAGGACCACTTCCATGACTTCTTCTTCCCCTTTACCGAGGGGTTCCGCTACGCGGAAGCGAACCGGCTGGAATCCCTCCTGGAACAGGCCGGGGACGACGTCTGCGGCGTGATGATGGAGCTGATCCAGGGCGAGGGCGGCGTGAACCCCCTCGATGCGGATTATGTGCGGGAGGCGGCCAAGCTCTGCGAGGAAAGGGATTGGCTCCTGCTGATCGACGAGGTGCAGACCGGCGTGGGACGGACCGGGTCTATGTTCGCGTTCCAGCAGTTCGGGATCAAGCCGGACGTAGTGACCTTTGCCAAGGGGATCGCCGGCGGCCTGCCCTTCGGCGGGTTTATGGTGAACGAAAAATGCAGGGGCGTACTCCGGGCGGGAGACCACGGGAGCACCTTCGGCGGGAACCCTGTGTCTGCCGCCGCCGCCAACGTGGTCATGGACCGGCTCACGCCGGCGTTCTTGGCCCAGGTGGCGGAAAAGGGGAAGTACCTGCGGGAGGGCATCGGGAAAATAAACAGCCCGTACGTCTCCGGAATCCGCGGGATGGGCCTGATGACCGGCGTGGGCGTCCAGGGAACCACCCATAAGGAATTGAAGGATAAGCTTATGGACGCGGGACTGCTGTGCCTGACCGCCGGGAAGGATACCCTGCGGCTGCTGCCGCCGCTGGTGATTACCAAGGAAGAGCTGGATAAGGGCTTGTCAATTATGGCTGGAGTGATGGGATGATCCCGGTTCTCTTTCAGGATGATTGGATTGCCGTGTGCCTGAAGCCGCCGGGAACCATCAGTCAGGATGGGCCGGGGGATGCCCTGCCGGAGCGGCTGCGGGGGCAGCTTGGGTGCGGGATCTTTCCCGTCCACCGGCTGGACAGGGACGCCGGAGGCGTGATGATCTACGCTAAATCCAGCCGCGCCGCCGGGGCGCTGTCCGGGGAAATGGCCCAGGGGCGGTTCCAAAAGCAATATGTCTGCGTGACACAGGGGCGGCCCCAGGCGGATGAGGGCGCTTACTGGGACCTGCTGCTTCATGATAAGGCCAGAAATAAAAGCTTCGTTGTAAAACGGATGCGGGGCGGCGTCAGGGAAGCGGGCCTGGAATTCCGGGTCCTGGCAGTACGGGATGGGTCCGCCCTGGTCTCCGTCAAGCTGCTCACCGGGCGGACCCATCAAATCCGGGTGCAGTTCGCCAGCCGCGGCACACCCCTGCTGGGGGACCGGAAGTACGGGGGCGGAGACGGTCCGCTGATGCTCTGGAGCTGCGCCCTGGGGTTCCGGCACCCGAAAAACGGGCGGTGGATGGCATTTTCTGCGCCGCCGGAGGACCGTCCGTGGGAAGCGTTCCGCGAGGAGCTGGACGCCCTCCGGTAGGCAATGCCTGGCCGCCATGGACGGGCATTGCTTTTTTGCACAAAAATCCGAGCCAACTTTCCACATTCTGCGCAGGGGTTTCACAAAAATTTGGGTTGTCTTTTCTCCCTAAACGTGTTAGTATGACAGAAGATGGAGTTTGGGCGGGGCGCTATCCTGCCCGCTCTGCAAATTTGAGGAGGATTACAACTATTATGAATGCCTATGTCGCCAGCGTGATTGAAAATGTCAAGCAGAAGCACGGCAATGAACCGGAGTTTGTTCAAACCGTCGAGGAGGTCCTGACCTCTATCGCCCCCATGGTGGACAAACACCCTGAGTATGAAAAAGTGGACCTGCTCAACCGCATGGTCGAGCCTGAGCGGATGTTTACCTTCCGCGTGGTCTGGATGGATGACAACGGCAATTATCATACCAATATCGGCTACCGCTGCCAGTTCAACGGCGCTATCGGACCCTACAAGGGCGGCCTGCGGTTCCAGAAGAACGTCTACCCCGGCATCATCAAGTTCCTGGGCTTTGAGCAGATCTTTAAGAACAGCCTGACCGGCCTGCCCATCGGCGGCGGCAAGGGCGGCTCCGACTTCGACCCCGCCGGGAAGTCCGACGCCGAGATCATGCGCTTCTGCCAGAGCTATATGACCGCCCTGTACCGCTACATCGGGCCGGACATCGACGTCCCCGCCGGCGATATGGGCGTGGGCGGCCGCGAGATCGGCTACTTGTACGGCCAGTACCGCCGCCTGAAGGGTACCTTCGAGAACGGCGTCCTCACCGGCAAGGGCTTCAGCTACGGCGGCTCCCTCACCCGGCCTGAGGCCACCGGCTACGGCGCAATGTACTACCTCCAGGAGGTCCTCAACCACGAGGGCGAGGATATCAAGGGCAAGACCATCGCCTGCGCCGGCTTCGGCAACGTGACCTGGGGCATCTGCAAGAAGGCCAACCACCTGGGCGCGAAGGTCGTCACCCTCTCCGGACCCGACGGCTACATCTATGATCCCGACGGTGTCTCCTCCTCCATGGAGAAGGTTGACTACCTGGTGGAAATGCGCAACTCTGGCCGCAACTGCGTACAGGATTACGCCGACAAGTTCGGCGTGGAGTTCCATCCCGGCGAGAAGCCCTGGGGCGTCAAGGCCGATGTCATTATGCCTTCTGCTATGCAGAACGACGTACATATGGAGCATGCCAAGCAAATCGTTGCCAACGGCGTGAAGTACTATATCGAAGTGGCCAATATGCCTACCACCAATGACGCGCTGTATTACCTGATGGAGCAGAAGAACATGATCGTGGCTCCCTCCAAGGCCGTCAACGCCGGCGGCG
>CANSSG010000032.1 GCA_947649615.1 uncultured Clostridia bacterium
GCGGACTTGTCCTTGAACTGGGTCATGCGGGAAAGCTCGCCGAACATGGCGTAGCAGTTGAGCACCCAGCCCAGTTCGGCATGCTGGTGGACGTGGGATTGGATAAACAACGTGCATTTTTCAGGGTCCAGGCCGCAGGCGATATATTGAGCCAACTGCTCCAGCGTGCGCCGGCGCAGGTCGGCGGGGTTCTGGCGCACGGTGATGGCATGCAGGTCGGCCATAAAGAAATAGCAGTCGTATTCCTCAATCATCTTCGGCCAGTGGCGCAGCGGACCCAGGTAGGAACCAAGGGTCAGGTCGCCGCTGGGCTTGATGCCGGAGAGCATGGTTTTTTTCTGTTCCATAGTGAAATCGCTCCTTTTATGTCTGATATCAATATCGCATATGCGAGATTTTCCACGTTAATGTATTATTATAGCACACCTGGAAAAGAAGTACAACCGTAATGAGAAATTTTCAGAAATGATATTGTAGGCGTACAATACAGATTGGACAGCAGGGGCGAGGAAAAGCGGGAGGATGTCGCCGCACCGGTTAAAATTGGATTGCCATATTTAGGGCATGCAGGCAATTCCTGGAAACCCCGTACAAAATGTCACAGGATAAGCCGCTTCCAACTCTTGACAAGGGTGGTATAATAATATCGCTATAGGTGCGCCGCCAGGCGCGTCTGATCACAACCGAAAGAAGGAGTAGTCGATGAAACAACACAAAAAGGCCCTGGCGGTGTGGCTGGCGGCGATTCTGCTGCTGCTGGCCGGGGCGCTGCTCACCGGGTCGCCGGGGCGTTCGGAGAGCGTACAGGAATCCATGCGGGACGCGGTGCTGCACAACTTGAACCAGATCGACCTGCTGGGCTTAAAAACCGTCAATCCCGGCATGATTTCCGCCTTTCTGGTGACGGCGTTTTTGTTGCTCGCCGCCCTGCTGCTGCGCATTTTGGTGATTCCCCGCTTCCAGTACGCGCCGGGAAAGCTGCAAATGCTGCTGGAGGAAGCTGTGGGGCTGTTCGACCGCATGGCGCGGGGCAGCAGCCCCCACCGGTTCCGGTTTGTGGGCGCGTACATTTTCGCCGTGGGCGCCTACATATTTGTGGGGACCTTGTTTGAACTGCTGGGCATCCAGGCGGCTACTACCCTGGGCCATCCCATCACCCTGCCAGCGCCCCTGTCGGATGTTAACGCCGCCATCGCCCTTGGCACTCTGTCCTATTTGGCCATCGTCTCCGGCGGCGTGGCGGAACACGGGATCAAGGGCGTGGGAAAAGCCCTCAAGGAGTTCTCCCTGCCCATCTCCATGAGCTTCCGCCTGTTCGGCGCGCTGCTCAGCGGCCTGCTGGTGACGGAGCTGGTGTACTACTACGTGAGCTTGAGCTTCGTCCTGCCGGTTATTGTGGCCGTGCTGTTTACCCTGCTCCACGCCCTGGTTCAGACCTACGTGCTGACGATGCTGACGGCCCTCTATTACGGCGAGATGTCGGAGCCGTCCCATAAGCCTGCGAAAAAGCGGGCGTAACAACTACAAAAATTATTGGAGGTTTTCCATTATGAACAAGCTGCTGAAAAAAATCCTGGTCCTTACCGGCGCGCTGCTGCTGGTAATGGCCTTGGCCGCCCCCGCTTTTGCCGCCGCCCCCGAGACCGGGGAGGGCGCCGCCCAGGAGGAAACGGCTGGCGGCACCATTGGCCTGAAGGCCATCGCCGCAGGCATCGCCATCGGCGTAGCCGCCGGCGGCGGCGCGGTGGGCATGGGCCTTGCCACCGCCAAGGCCACCGAGAGCGTCGCCCGCCAGCCCGAAACCGAGGGCAAAATCAGAACCATGCTGATGCTGGGTCTGGTGTTTATTGAAACCGCCATCATTTACGCTCTGCTGGTGGTCATCCTGATTATCTTCGTATTGTAAGGCAGGTGGCAGCCGTGACAAATTTACCACTTAATATTGATTTGCAGCAAATCCTGCTGCACTGGATGAATCTGGTCATACTCACCGGCGGGCTGTACTTCCTGCTCTACAAGCCTGTGAAGGCCTTTATCGCAAAGCGCGAGGACTACTACCGGGAGCGGGAAATGGAAGCCGCCGGGAAGCTGGCGGAAGCCGAGCGCATCCATGCCGCCTATCAGGCTAAAATGGACGCCGCCGATGAGGAGATTCATCAGGCCAAGCTGAAAGCCCAGGAAGCCGCCCAGCAGTCCGCTGAAGAGCAGCTTAACCAGGCCCGGACCATGGCCCAGCAGCTTCTTGTCCACGCCCGGACGGAGGCGGAGCATGACAAGGAACAGATCCTCCGCTCCTCCCAGCGGGAGCTGCGGAAGCTAGCGGCGGAAGCCACCAAGAAGCTGGCGATGGAAAAGGACCCCTTCGACCATTTCTTAGACCTTGCGGAGGAGGGCGCAAAGCATGAGGAGCGCTAGAGGCCGCCTGACGGCGGAGCTGCGCAGCGGCCGGGAACCGTCCCAGGCGCAGCTCCAGCGATTTTCGGACTTCATCGCCCGGACGTACCAGCGCAAAATCCCCCTCCGCTGGGAGAAGGATAACGCCCTTGGCTCCGGCTTCCGGCTGCAAGTGGGGTCCGACATTTACGATTGGACCCTGGACGGCAGGGTCCGGCAGTTTACCGACTACCTCCGCCAGCTTCAGCCCGGCGAGGAGGATTTGCTGCCCTTGATGCGCCAGGCCGCCCATGACTGGTCGCCGGCGGTGATTCCCGAGGAAATCGGGGAAGTGCTGACGGTGGACAGCGAAATTGCTACCGTAGGCGGGCTGGAACACGCCCAGTACGGCGAGATTCTGGTATTCGCTTCCGGGGTGAAGGGCATGGTTATGGACCTGCGCCGTGGGGAACTGGTCTGCATCCTGTTCGGCGAGAGCGAGGACATCGTGGCGGGCAGCATGGTCCGCCGCACCCTGAAAACCGCAGGCATGCCCGTGGGCGACGCCTACCTGGGCCGTGTGGTGGACGCGCTGGGCATTCCGGTAGATGGCCGGGGCCGTATCCAGCCGGACACCTACCGCCCCATTGAAGCCCCCGCTCCCGGCATTCTGGAGCGCCAGCCGGTGAATACGCCTATGGAGACGGGGCTGCTTACCATCGACTCCATGTTCCCCATCGGCCGGGGCCAGCGCGAACTGATTATCGGCGACCGCCAGACCGGCAAAACCGCCATCGCCGTGGATACCATTCTCAATCAGAAGGATAAATCGGTGGTGTGCATTTATGTCGCCATCGGCCAGAAAACCAGCTCCGTGGCCCAGCTTGCGGAAACCTTGAAGCAGAGGGGCGCCATGGACTATACCTGCATCGTCAGCGCCCCCGCCGGGGCGTCTGCGGCCTTGCAGTATATCGCCCCTTACGCGGGCTGCGCCCTGGGCGAATTTTTCATGCGCCAGGGCCAGGACGTGCTTATTGTCTACGACGACCTGAGCAAGCATGCCATCGCCTACCGCGCCCTTAGCCTGCTGATGGAGCGGTCCCCGGGCCGGGAGGCCTATCCGGGCGATGTGTTTTACCTTCACTCCCGCCTTCTGGAGCGGGCCGCCCACCTCTCCGACGAATTGGGCGGGGGCAGCATGACCGCCCTGCCTATTGTGGAGACCCAGGCGGGGGACGTGTCCGCCTATATCCCCACCAACATCATTTCCATCACCGACGGCCAGATTTTCCTGGAAGGGGACCTGTTCTTCTCCGGCCAGCGGCCCGCCGTCAACGTAGGCCTTTCCGTGTCCCGCGTAGGCGGCGACGCCCAAACCAAGGCCATGAAGAAAGCCGCCGGGGCCATCCGCCTGGAGCTGGCCCAATACCGGGAGATGGAGGTATTCACCCAATTTTCCAGCGACCTGGATGAGGCAACCAAGCGCCAGCTTGCCTACGGCCAGGGCCTTATGCGGCTGCTGCGGCAGAACCAGTACGCCCCCTTCTCCCAGCACCAGCAGGTAACCATCCTCACCGCCGCCCTGGGGCATGTGATGCAGGACGTGCCGCTGGAAGAAATAGACGCTTTCCGCGCCGGCCTGACGGCCTATGCGGAGGAACATTCCCCGGATTTGTGCCGCCGCATCGACCTGACCGGCCTGCTGTCCCAGGGGGACAAGGAGGAATTGCTGGACGTATCCCAGCGGTTCCTGGAGGAGTACCGGTCCGGCGGAAGGCGGGAGGTCTGACATGGCCGGGACGAAAGAAATCAAGACCCACATCCAAAGCGTCCAGGAGACCCGCAAGATCACCAGCGCCATGTACCTGATTTCCTCCACCAAGCTGCGCAAGGCCCGGCAGGAGTTGGACAATACCCGCCCCTACTTTGAAGCCCTGCGGGGGGAGATCCGGCGCATTTTCCGCACCACCAACAGCGTGGACAGCCGCTATTTCTATCCCACGGAGGAGGAATCCCCCATGGACGGCACCTACGGCTGCCTGGTGATCACGGCCGACAAGGGCCTTGCGGGTTCTTACAACCAGAACGCCATCCGGGAAGCCATGCATCTGCTGGAACAGCACCCGGACATGAAGCTGTTCGTGGTAGGCGAGTACGGCCGGCGGTTTTTCGCCCAGCGGAAAATCCCCATCGAGCACAGCTTCCTCTACACCGCCCAGAACCCCACTATGGCCCGGGCCAGGGAAATCAGCGCCCTGCTGCTGGACGGCTACGACCGGGGGGAGCTGAAAAAGATATTCGTGGTCTATACCGACATGGCAAACGCCATGTCTTTCCAGGCCCGTTCCACCCGCCTGCTGCCCTTCCACCGCAGCTATTTTGAGGAGGCCCCCCCGGCGCAGGAGGCCAAGCCCTTTGAATTTCTGCCGGACATGCGCTCAGTACTGGACAATATGATGCCCAGCTACATTTCCGGCTATATCTACAGCGCCCTCATCGACAGCTTTTGCTGCGAGCAGAACGCCCGCATGGCGGCCATGGACAGCGCCAACCAGAATGCGGAAAAGCTGCTGGGGGAGCTATCCCTGGAATTCAACCGGGTCCGGCAGGCGGGCATTACCCAGGAAATTACCGAGGTCTCCGCCGGAGCCAAGGCGCAAAAAAATAATCATCGGAGGTGAACGCAGCTTGGAACGCGGAATTATCGTACAAATCTCCGGCCCCGTTGTGGACGTGGAGATCCAGGACGGTCCCCTTCCCCATCTGCGGGAGGAATTGACGGTAGAAAAAAGCGGCGAGGTGCGGGTCATGGAGGTGGCCCAGCACGTCAGCCGGAATACGGTGCGCTGCATCATGCTCTCTCCCAGCGAGGGCCTGGCCCGCGGGCTGGCGGTAGACATACCCGGCCGGACCATCCAGGTGCCGGTGGGTGAAGCCACCCTGGGCCGGATGTTCAACGTCCTGGGCCAGCCCATCGACGGCGGCGGCCCGGTGCCAGAAGGCACCCCCGTTCAGAGCATCTACCGCCGCCCCCCCACCTTTGAGGAGCAAAGCCCCGCCGTAGAGATTCTGGAAACGGGCATTAAGGTTATTGACCTGCTGGAGCCGTACCCCAGAGGGGGCAAGATCGGCCTGTTCGGCGGCGCGGGCGTGGGCAAAACGGTGCTGATCCAGGAGTTGATCCATAACGTGGCGATGGAGCACGGCGGCTATTCCATCTTCACCGGCGTAGGCGAGCGCAGCCGGGAGGGCAACGACCTCTGGCGGGAAATGCGGGAGAGCGGCGTGTCCAGCAAGACGGCCCTGGTATTCGGCCAGATGAACGAGTCTCCGGGTGTGCGTATGCGGGTGGCCCTGTCGGGGCTGACCATGGCGGAATACTTCCGGGACAAGGAACACAAGGATGTGCTGCTGTTCATTGACAACATCTTCCGTTTCGTCCAGGCGGGCAGCGAGGTTTCCACCCTCCTGGGCCGCATGCCCTCCGCCGTAGGCTACCAGCCCACCCTGGCCAACGAGATGGGCGAGCTGCAAGAGCGTATTGCTTCCACCAAGGAAGGCTCCGTCACCTCGGTTCAGGCGGTGTACGTCCCCGCTGACGACCTGACGGACCCGGCTACCGCTACCACCTTCGCCCACCTGGACGCCACCACCGTCCTCAGCCGGAAGATTTCCGAACAGGGCATCTACCCGGCGGTAGACCCGCTGGCGTCCTCCTCCCGGATTCTGGAACCCGGCGTGGTGGGGGCGGCGCACTACCGCATTGCCCGGAAAGCCCAGGAAATCCTGGAAAAGTACAATGAATTGCAGGATATTATTGCCATCCTCGGCATGGACGAACTCAGCGACGCGGACCGCCGGACGGTCGCCCGCGCCCGCCGTCTCCAGCGTTTCCTGGCCCAGCCCACCCATGTGGCGGAGAAATTCACCGGCATCCCCGGCGTCTACGTGCCGCTGAAGGATACCCTGGAGAGTTTTGGCGCGCTGATTGACGGCGAGCTGGACCAGTATCCGGAAGCTGCCTTCTATAACGTTGGCACCTGGCGCGACGTGGTGGAGAAGGCCCGGAAAATGGAAGCGGGGGAACTGTAATGAACTGCTTCCAGGTACACATTCTCGCCGCTGACAAGACCTTTTACGAAGGCCCCTGTCTCAGCCTGACCATCTCCACCAGCGATGGCCAGCAGAGCATTTTGGCGCACCACAGCAATATGATCGCCGCCATCCAGCCCGGGACTTTGCGCTACCAGCTCCCCGGCGAGCCGGCCCAGATTGCGGCGGTTTCCCAGGGGATGCTGAAGGTGGAGAGCAACGAGGTGCTGGTGCTGGTGGACTCCGCCGAACGCCCCGAGGAGATCGACGCCGCCCGGGCCAAGCGGGAGGCGGACCAGGCCCGGGAAGCCATGCTGCAAAAAAAGAGCCGCCAGGAGTACCAGCTTGCCCAGGGCAACCTTGCCCGGGCGCTGAACCGCCTGCGGGTGAAGTCCCACAGCATCAACAATTAGGCGCGGCGGGAGGTTCATATGGACGAAGATCGGGAAAAATCGAAAAAGGCTGCCATTGGCTTGTTTTCAGCCTGCCTGTGCATCGCCGCTGTGTGCTTTGGGGTGTTTGCCTATCTCGCGCTCACAAAGCCGGCGCCGGGGGAGGTAAATCCCCGGGTGGTCACTATTGCAAAGATCCTTGTCATGACGGGGATACTTTTCCTTGCGCTGGCATTCGGGCATCTGCTGCCCGTGCTCATTTCCCACAAGAAACGCGAACAGGGTGAAGGAGGAGAGAACGCTATGTCAGAAATATTTGATGAAAAACGAATGCGGCAGCAATTTGCGCCATACCTCCCCGCCGGGGAGACGGTCCGCGCGGGCATCCACGCCATCGCCAAAGAGTCCACAGTACGCGGTATTTTCTCCGGCTGTATCCTGGACGACCTGACCCTGTTCCCGTCAGAGCGGGGCGGGACCATCAAGGTGCAGAAATCCAAGCAGTCCACTTACGACGTCTATATTGGGATTACTTCCTACTACCTGCTGATTGTGGAGTGCGAAGAATACATGCATCTTTACGACTTCGACGCGGATATCGGAGCCAGGGCCGTGGCGGTCACGGAAGTCCGTGAGGAAACCTCGTTAAAGGATCTGGGAACCTGCTACCCGCTGGACGAGATTCAGCAATGCGAGGTCAAAAAGGGCTGGATGGGTTCTATCAAGTGCAATCTCACCATGAAAAACGGGGATACCTTCAAGCTGTTGCTGCCCAAGCTGGGCGGCCTCGGCGGGGGCATGCCCCACCATGCGCAGTACCGGGACCAGTTGGTTGCATGTCTGAGCGCCAGAAGGGCCTGATGGTTTTCTTTATTTAGTGCTATAAAGAAAATATTTCCCTTGCATTTGGCGTTTTAAGAAAGGTAGAAAGTATGGAAGATAGGATTAAAGAAGTAAAAAAACACTGGAATAGTGTATCTGATTCTGATTGGTATATGTCTTTGAGGACAGATGAAACAATATTGAGATTACAAAAAAATCCCGCTTTGGCATTTCATCCTGCGGTTTTTGAACTCATAAAAAAATATATGGGAGAGGTAAGTGGAAAGTATATTTTATTGCCATCCAGTGGTGATAATCATGCAGCTTTTGCCTTTGCGATTATGGGTGCTAAAGTAACTTCAACGGATATAAGTGAGAGACAGTTGGAAAATGCGAAAATGATTGCAGGCAGGATAGGGCTGGACATAGAGTTTGTATGTGACAATACAATGGAATTGGAGCATATAAAAGATAATACCTATGACCTTGTGTACACTTCAAACGGAACGCTTTCTTGGATAGACGATTTAACTGGAATGTATAAGAATATTAACAGAGTTCTGAAAAACCAAGGATGTTCTTTTATGTATGATGTGCATCCGTTCAACAGACCTTTCTCCGGAGAGGCATGGAAAGAACCCAAAATCATAAAATCTTATTATGATGTAATGCCGGATATTTATTGGCGTGTACAGGACATAGTGAATGCAAATATTATGGCAGGTTTATCCATAAGTGAACTTGCAGAGTTACCGGCGGTTGATGCGTCATTTTGGTTCAAATATGATGAACTTATTAAAAAAGGTCAGGATGAAATAATAAACATTAATGATTGGCATAAAAATCCAATGTCAGCACTTCCGGCATGGATGGTATTGGTTTCAAAAAAATAGAGATGGATAACGTCCGGATTATTGTCTAGTGGCGATAAGAAGAAATAGACATTCCTTCATGACGACTTAGCTGTGTTGCAGTTTATTTCATAATTCGATGTTTAGAAGCGAAAACAAAGGCTAATCACTAGGGCTTGTTTGATAAATGGCAAAACACCTCAACGGCGGTTGTTTTGTCATTTTCCAAACAAGCCCTAATTGATACATCCCCCGCAGGCAAAGGCGTCACTTCCCATAAACCTCGCCCGTGATGCAGTCTACATAGTAGGCGTACGTATCCGTCTCGATCTCCCACACCGGCAGAAGCTCCGCTTCCGGCGCGCTTTGGAGCTGGTAGACGCACCGCACCCCCGTTACTTCGCTGCATATTCCGCCGGACGCGTTGCGGTAGTCTAAGAACTTTACCAGCGCCGTGACGCAGGTCATCCGCCCCCCGGGCTGGACCGCCGCGTCCTGCAAGCCTACATGCGCACCGCTTACCGATACCAGCTGGCCGTCTTCAAAATATAACTCTACCCCGCAGTTGGCTACCGGGACGCCCCCGGCTAATTGGCCCGCTATGGCGCTCCCCGTGCCGCCGGATAGCTGAAGCTTGGGCGGCTCATAGCCAAACTGCCTGCAAAACCCGCGGGCAAAGCCGGGGATGTCCGATACCGGAATATTCAGGCGGCTCCCATAAAAGCTCCCCCCCGCCCGGAATTGGATGGCGCGGCGGTTCGCCTCGTAGCTGTAAATCCCGCCGCCCTGGCTGGTGGAGAGGGCGCTGCCCCCTAAAAGCGCCGATGCAATGGCTCGCTCCGTCTCCGCGCTGCGGGACAAAGCCAGCGGGTCCAGGGGCGCCTGAAACAGGTCCAGGCCTTCCGCCAGCCCCAGTTGGCTCCCTTCATACAAGGACGCGAGCTGCTCCGCCGCGCGGCGCTCAGTCCCCAAGGCTTGCAGCCGTTGGCGGCCCACCGTCAGCAGCAGGCAGGCGTTCAGCAGCAGCAAAATCAATATGGCGATGTTTTTCAGGCGGTAAGTCTCCATATGCCCTTTCCTTTCCCGTGCCGGTTCAGCGCCGCCACTGAGCCGCCGCAAAGCCGGAGCCGTCGTCCGCATACCCGATGGACAGCACCGCGTCCGGGTAGGATGCGGCGATGGCCTGGGCCATGCCGGTGGGCAGCAGGGGCGAAGGCTCCTCTTCCAGGGGCGTGTAGGCCCGGCAGCGGTAGGTGAAGCTACTGACGACCCCCTTCTGGAACACTACCGAAAGCGCGTCGGCGCCATCGGAAAAAAATACCGGTACGCCGTCCACCTGATAGCGGAAGCGGAGGATGTAGCCGTCCTCCGTCTCCTCGACCCCCTGCAAAAACAGGGGGGACGCCCCCGCGCCGCCGGTGAGGGCCACAGCCAGCCGCCCGGCGGTGGCCAGGGCTTCCCGCAGGCCCTCACCGGACGCCCGGTAAAGGCTGCCCCCCGCTATCCCGCGGTTGGTCAGCGTTACCAGGCCGTCCGGGGTAATGCGCAGGGTCCGGGGGGACTCCTCCACTACCTCCGCCCCGCCGCTTTCGGTATAGCGGGAAAAGGTGTGGGCGTTGAAATCCAAGGCGGAGAGCAGGTTGTAGGCCGAATATCCGGCGGGCCGCTCCGACGCCAGGTCCGGCGGCGCCGCCACGTCCGGGGCAAGCACCGTGTAGGGCGCCAGCGCCACATATCCCGTCTCGTAAGAGAACACGCCGCCGTTGGCGGAAAACCGCTCGCAGATGCTCCGCACCATGGGCGGCAGCAGGGCCGTGCCGTAGCGGTAAATCCGGCCCTCCCCGTCCAGCAGGTACAGGCTGGCGTCGTTCTCCCCGGCGGTGAGGGCCATGGCCCGGACCTCGCGGGCGAAGGCCGTTTCCTCTCCCAGCCACGCCGCCACCACTTCCAGGGGCAAGGGTCCTGCGGTCAGTTCCAGAAACAGGCCCGGATGGTTCAGTGCCTCCCTAAAGGTCTCGTCCGCCGTCTGCCCCGCCTCGGTGGCAGAGCCAAGGGCTTCCTTAAATAGGGAAACTACCTCCTGGAGGACGGGGCTGTCGGATGCAAGGCATAGCTGGCCGCTGCGGCCATGCTCGCTGTCCACCGTGACCATCAGGTTTACCGCCGGGAACATGGCGGACAGCGGGGCCGCCGTCTCCTGGACTTCCGTTCCAGCGCTCTGGGAGAACAGGTTGCCGGCGGACAAATGGATGTTTTTCAACAGGGGAAGCTGGGTAAGCTGCAACAAAGCCAGGACGCTGAGCAGCGCCAGCGCGCCGTTTTGCAGCCAGTTGCGCAGCCGCTTGTTGCTCATACCGCCCCCTCCTCCTTCTGCCGGATGGGCAGGACGATGCGCACCGTGGTCCCCGGGCCGTCGTGGGCCGTCAGGGCGATGGAGCCGTGGTGGCGCATGACGATTTCCCGTGCAATGGACAGGCCCAGGCCCGTGCCTCCGCTCTCCCGGGAGCGGGCCTTGTCTACGCGGTAGAAGCGGTCGAAAATACGCTCCCGGTCCTTCTGGGGGATGCCGATGCCGTTGTCGGACACGTCAATCCACACGTTTTTCCCGCAGACCCCGGCGTCTACTTCGATGCGGCCGCCGCCGCTGGGGGTGTATTTAATGGCGTTGCCGATGACGTTCATCATCACCTGCTCCAGCCGGTTCCGGTCGCCTGTGATCATAGGCAGGGTGTCTCCGTATAGGCGCACCAGGGCATGGCCCCGGCGCTGGGCGTCCAAATCCACCGCCCGGCAGACGGACTCGATGGCGTCGTAAAGAGAGAACCGGACCATCTTGATTTCCGCACGTCCGGAATCCAGGCGGCTGAGGGTCAGAAGGTCTTGGACAATGCGGGTCATCCGGTCGGTCTCGCTGATGATAATGTCCAAAAAGCCGTTCTCTGTCTCGCGGGGGATGTCCTCCATGTCGCGGATGGTCTCGGCGTAGCTGCGCACGTTGGTGAGGGGAGTGCGCAGCTCGTGGGAGACATTGGCCACGAATTCCTTGCGCATTTCCTCGTTCTTCCGCTGGGCGGTGACGTCGTGCATCACCGCCATGACGCCGCCGTCCTCCCCGTCGGACACGGGGGCCAGGTACAGCTCCAAAATCCGGTCGCCCACGGTCAGTTCCCGGGACGCGAAATTGGGACGCTGCAAGCCCATAACCTTTTGCAGGGGGACCTCCTGGCCGAAGAGGGCGTCGTAGTCATAGAAGGAGACCTCGCGGCCCAGCATCCGGCTGGCAGAGGGGTTGCTGGTAAGGATGTTGCCGTCGCTGGCGAAGGAGATGACGCCGTCGGTCATGTGGAGGAACAGGGTGTCCAATTTGTTGCGTTCGCTGGCGACTTCATCCAGGGTTTCTTCCAGGACAGCGGCCATGTCGTTGAAGGTGGTGGTCAGGATGCCGATTTCATCGGAGGATTCCACGGTAATCGTAGAGCCGAAGTCTCCTGCCGCCACCTTTTCCGCCCGCTCGGTCAGGCGCTCGATGGGAATAATCATGGTCTTGCTGAGCAGGAAGCTGAGCAGGACTGAGATGAGCAGGCCTACCAGCAGGGCTTGCACGATAATCATAAAGAGCTGGCTGTTGAGGTCGTTGACGGTGCTGCGGTTGTCGTAAATGTAGATGATATAAGCGTTTTCCCCCCCGGCGATGGGGATGGCCACATCCATGTAGTTGGCGGTGATATCGCTTTCCGCCCCCACCAGGGCGCTGCCTGCGGCAACGCTGCTGCGGGCGGTGAGGAGGTTGGGCGTGGCTTGCAGGCGTTCGAAGCTTTTGCGGTCGCCGCTGCCGTCCAGGAACATCCCCGTGCGGCCGTCCAGGATGTAGAAGGTTCTGGTGTTGGAGTTCAGTCCCAAGTCGCCCGCCTTGGCCTCGATCATTTCGCGGATGGTATGCAGGCCGTCGGTTTGGGCAGCCTCGGCCCGGAGGGTGTTGACGAAGGCGGCGTTAGCAGGGTTAGAACTTCCAAACACGGAGTCTACCTGATAGTAGAATTGGTCGATATAGAAGCCGGTGATGTTTGTCATCATAAAAGTGCCTACCACCGTCATCAAAGACGTGATCAGCAGCAGCATAATCAATACCAGCTTCATATGGAGGCTTCGAAACATGGCGGCTCCTTTCTGCCCGCAGGGGCTTCGCCCCTGCCGCCCCTTCTTCCGTTTTCCGGGGCATTCCGCCGCCGCTGGGCGGCGTTCGCTTTTTTCTTTCACGCCCAAAGGGCGCAATGGCTACTCGATGGACTTTAACGACTCCGCCATGTCTATTTTCTTGAGCTTTGGCCGCATGCCAAAGGAGATGATAAAGGTAAACAGCAAAGTCATGGCAAATGAAATCAGATAACTCATCGGGGCAATCCGGCAGGCAAAGGTCATGGAATCAATCTTAACCTTCTCCATAACGAACAAATGCAGCCCCTTCCCCATAAACAAGCCTGCCAAGCTGCCTAAGACAGAAAGTATAATGATCTCCCGGAAGACATAGGCCGCCACCTCATTTTGATAAAAGCCTAATACCTTAATAGTCGCGATCTCCCGAATACGCTCCGTGACGTTAATGTTTGTCAGGTTATACAGCACAATGAACGCCAGCGCCGCCGCGCATAAAACAATGACAAAGACAATGTAATCCAGCCGGGACAGCATGCCGTCCACCCGCTCGCGGACAGACGCGTTCACGGTTACCGCGCCTACGTCCTCATCCTCCAGCAGCAGCGCGCCTTCTTCGTAGGGGCCCGCCCCATCGTGGGCCAAAACATATAATGTGTTGTATTCGGGAAGCTCGTAAATCTGCTGCCGGTAGGTCTCCGCCGACACATACGCGTAATTGAATACATAATTGTCGCATAATGCCGACACGACCGTCTCCATAGAGCCTAGCTTGCTGTCGTGCAGCTGCACCGTGTCCCCCGGGCGGATGCCCAGGCTTTCCGCCAGCCCCGTGTTTAATACGACCTCCCCGGGTCCGGGGTAGGCTATCGCTTCGCCCCCGCTGTGGAGGGACAAAAAGCCCTCCAAGCTGTCCGTGGACGACACAACCAAGTACACCGACTTGCTGCCTCCGTTGGCCAGGACGTCTACGCTGCCGCTGTGCGCCAGAAGCGCCTGGTCCTCCGTCCAGCCGTAACGTTCCAGGTACGCCTTGGCCGACTCCTGGGTCTGGCCTTCCTGGAAGGTCACGCTGTAGTCGTAAAGCGTAATCTCATTAAATTGGTCGTCCGCTACGTGGGCAATGGAGTCCCGCACCCCAAAGCCCGTACACAGTAGCGCCGTGCAGCCGCCTATGCCCAATATCATCATCACCAGCCGGCTCCGGTAGCGCAGCACGTTGCGGGCCGACACCTTATGCAGGAAGCTCAGCCGCCGCCACAGGGGCGTGATATACTCCAAAAATACCCGGCGGCCCGCCCGGGGCGTCTTGGGCCGGATCAGGTCGGACGCCTGGCGGCTCAGCTCCATCCGGCAGGACAGCCATGTTGCCCCCATGGAACACAGCAGCGCCGCCGCAATGGATATGGTCATCAAATCCGGCAGTGTTTCGTACTCCAGCGGCGCGAAGCCGTAAATCATGCCGTAAATCTCCCAGATAATCCACGGCAGGCCCGTGATGCCCACGCTGTAGCCGATGCCGCTGCCCAGCAGGGCGGCGGAACCGGAATAAATCAGATACTTTGCCATAATATAGCCGCCGCCGTAGCCCAAGGCCTTCAGGACGCCGATCTGGGTGCGCTGCTCGTCTACCATACGCGTCATGGTGGTCATGCACACCAGGGCGGCTACCAGGAAGAAAAACGCCGGGAAGACTACCGACACCGCCGCCACAATGGAGGTGTCGCTCTCAAAACAGGCGTAGCCCGTGTTCTCCGCCCGGGTCAGGGCATAGGTGGTGGCCCGCTTCAGGTCCTTCAGCTTCTCGCGGGCGTCCGCCAGCTCGCCTTCCGCTTCCATGAGTTCCTTTTCCGCGTCCGCAAACTCGCGGTCCGCATCCGCCTTGCCGTCGTTGTACTCGTCCCAGCCTTCGTCAAGCTCCTTCCGGGCGTCCGCCAGTTCGCCAGGGGCGCGTTCCAGTTCTTCCTTGGCGTCATTCAGCTTGCGGCGGGCGTCCGCCAACTCCCGCTCTGCGTCAGCCAGCTTCTCCCGGCCCTCCGCCAGCTTCCGCTTCCCGTCCTCCAACTCCGCCAGGCCCTCCGCGTATTCCGCCTCGCCGTCGTTGAGCTGTTGGAGGGCGTCCGCCAGTTCGCGGTCCGCTTCCGCTTTGCCGTCGTTGTATTCCACCCAGCCGTCATCCAACTCCTTCCGGGCGTCTGCAAGCTGCGCCTTTGCTTCCGCCAGTTCCTTGCGGCCCTCGTTCAGTTCCTTGCGGCCCTGGTCCAGTTCCGCCTGCCCTGCCCGAAGTTCCCGGAGCGCGGCAGACACCTGCGCCGCGCCCTCGCGGTATCCGGCATAGCCCGTTTCATACTGCCGGACGCCCGCTTCATATTCCGCCCAGCCGCGGTCCAACTCCGCACGAGCCGCCATCAACTGCTGGCCCTCCGGCGTTTCAAGGAGGGCCTCAATGGGAACCCCCATGGACGCCGCCAGGGCTTCTAATTGCTGGTAAGCCGCCGCATAGGACGCTTCCCCCTCGTCAAGCCGGGCCTTGGCGGCGTCCAACTCCTTCCCGGCCTGCTCCAACTGCGCCCAGGCGTCGTCTAACTCCGCTTGGGCGGCGTCCAGTTCGCGCTGGCCCCGGCGCAGTTCCGCCTCGCCGCTGGCAATTTCTTCCTCCGCATCCGCAAGCTTCTTCAGGCCGTCATTGTAGCCATCTAGCCCGTCCTGGTATTCTCTTTCGCCGTCCTCCAACTTCTGCCGGGCATCTGCAAGTTCCCGCTCTGCATCCAGGCGGGCCTGGTTGTACTCCGCCCAACCGTCGTCAAGTTCCTTCCGGGCGTCCGCAAGCTTCTGTTCGCCGTCCGCCACTTCCTGCTCTGCGTCCGCAAACTCCTGCTGGGCGTCCTGAACCTTCTGCTGGCCTTCGGCAAAATCCCGAAGGCCCTGTTCATAGTCCTTTTTGCCTTGCTCATAGTCCTTCTGGCCCTGCTCATATTCCGCTTCGCCGTCGGTCAGTTCTTGGTAGGCGTCGTCTAATTCCGTCTCCGCATCCGCCTTCTCCCGGTTGTAGTCCAGCCAGCCGTCGGCAATCTCACGGTCCGCGTCGCTGATATCCGCTACCGCTTCCTCATAAATGGATGCGTAGCGCAGTTCCGCCCGCCGGTCCAGCAGGGCTTCCATCTCCGGCGTGAGGGCCTCGATGGATTCATCGTAGGCGCTGGAATAGGGTTCGCCCAGGCCTTCCATGGTGACAAAAATCTCATAGTAGGCTTCAAAATCAAAGCCCTCCTCGGGGATGTAAACGGCGGCGGCCACGCTGCCGCTGCCAATGGAACTTGTCCCCCGCTCATAGTTCAGGTAGTAGGGCAGCCAGGCCAGCCCGACAATGGTGTAGCCCTCATGCCGCAGCAGATCCCGGGTTTCTTCGCTGTTGGATGGGTTCACCGGCAGCGTCCGGCCCAGGTCCCCTTCCAGGAAGTATTTTGCGTCCCCCAGGCACTCGTTGGGCGCTTCGGGCATCCGGCCCGCCGACAGCTTGGGCAGGTTGATCCCCTCCGTAAGGGAATGGGCCTTCACCACCACCTCGCTGCCCTCCTCCAGCTCCGTGAGGAAGTCGGTACACACCGCCCCTCTGGCGGCGGACACACCCTCGTGGGCGGCGAAAGCCGCCACGTCCTCCTCCGTAAAGCCCAGGGTGGATAGGAAGCGGAAGTCATAAAGCTTCTGCGCTTCCAAGTAGTTGACGCCGGTGCGCCTCATATCCGGCTGGCAGGCCCGCAGGCCTGCGAAAAAGCCCACCCCCAAGCCTACGATGGCCAAAATCGCTAAGTACCGCCCGAAACTCTGGCGGATTTCCCGCAGGGCGGAGCGAAGCAGCGTCTTTACCATTCGATCTCCTCCACTGGAACGGGGCGGTCGTTGATCTCAACGGAGGTTACCGCGCCGTTCTTTACCTGGATCACCCGGTCCGCCATGGCCGTCAGGGCGCTGTTGTGGGTGATGATGATGACTGTCATGCCGTTCTTCCGGCTCATGAGCTGCAGCAGCTTCAAAATGGATTTACCGGTGCTGTAGTCCAGCGCGCCGGTAGGCTCGTCGCACAGCAGCAGCTTCGGGTTTTTTGCCAGCGCCCGGGCGATGGCCACCCGCTGCTGCTCGCCGCCGGAAAGCTGGGCGGGGAAATTCCCCAGCCGCTCCTCCAGCCCCACGCTGCGCAGCACCTCCCCCGCGTCCAGGGGGTGCTTGCAGATTTGGGCCGCAAGTTCTACGTTCTCTAAGGCCGTGAGGTTTGGCACCAGGTTGTAAAATTGGAACACAAAGCCTATGTCGTGACGGCGGTAGGCGGTGAGCTGCTTTGCGTTGTAGGCGGAGATTTCCTCGTCCCCTAAAAACACCCGCCCCTCGGTCAGGGTATCCATTCCGCCAAGGATATTCAGCAGCGTGGTCTTTCCCGCGCCGCTGGGGCCGACGATGACGCACAGTTCGCCCTTCTCTACCGCGAAGGTCGCGCTTCGCAGGGCTTGTATCTCTACCTCGCCCATGTGGTAGACCTTCTGGACGCCTTCAAAACGGACAAATTTGCTCATATCCACACCTCATATGTAACCTCTGCGGTCGTTATAAAATAAACCGCTTTCATTATAACACACTTCCTGCGGAAATGGTGAAAAAATCGTAAAAGAAAGCTGGAATTTTTTTCTCAAAAAGGCCAGGCTGCGGCACGGATCACGCCCCCCTTGACAAACGCGCCCCCTTCCGCTATACTGTATCCGTAAAAGGCTGCGAAGGAAAGGAGTACGCGCACCTCCGGGGCATAGAGAGACGCCGTTTGGTGCAAGGCGCCCCCCGGCAGCGCGGAAGGTCGTCCCGGAGCTTCGTCTCTGAAGGCAGTAGGAGGCGGCGGGTTCTCCCGTTACAGGGATGGAGAGTCCCCGGCTTGGCCGGGGGAATGCAGGTGGTACCGCGGATTGTTTTCAATTCGCCCTGGAATTTTTATGTCCGGGGCGTTTTTCTTTTACCGGGGGAGGTGATGAAATGGAATTTGTGAACCACACCGTTATTGGCCAGAAGGAACTGACCGCCTTAGCCCGCGGGGCCAGGAAGTCCGTGCGCCGGAAAAAGGGCCGGATCGTCCGCGCCCTGGGAACCGTCATCATCGCGCTGAACCTGTTTTTTGCCTGGACGTCCCTGCGCATCGGTGATTCCCGCTGGTGGGTCAACGGGGCGCTGGCGCTGTTCCTGCTGGTCGTGATTTTCGGGGAGGACTGGCTCAACGGGCGGATCAGCGCCAAGTATATCATGCCCGAGGCCCAGGAGGTGACCGCCACCTTCGGGGACGAGTTATACGCCCACGCCAGCAAGATGTCCGACAGCCGCTTTACCTATGACCAGATCCAGGCGGTATGCGAGACATCGGATTATTTCCTCTTTTACCTCAACCGGAACCTGGGCCAGATTTACGACAAAAACGGCTTTACCACCGGTACGCCCATGGCCTTCCGGGAGTTCATCACCCGGAAGACCGGCCTGACTGTGCGGAATATTTAACGTTCAGGGCGCACACGCCCTTCAATAAGGAGAATATCATGAGAAAAGAATTGCCGAAAACCTATGAACCCCAGGAGGTAGAGGGGAAAATCTACCAAACGTGGCTGGACGCGGACTGCTTCCACGCCGAACCGAACCCTGACAAAAAGCCCTTTTCCATTGTGATGCCGCCGCCCAATGTCACCGGTCAGCTTCACATAGGCCACGCTATGGACTGCACCTTGCAGGACATATTGATCCGTTACAAGCGGATGCAGGGCTATGAAGCCCTCTGGATGCCCGGCACAGACCATGCGGGCATCGCCACCCAGATCAAGGTAGAGGAGGAACTGCGCAAGAACGAGGGCCTGACCCGCCATGACCTGGGCCGGGAGAAGTTCCTGGAGCGGGTCTGGGACTGGAAGAACAAATACGGGGACCGCATTGTCAAGCAGCAGTGGAAGTTGGGTTCCTCCTGCGACTGGGCGCGGGCGCGTTTCACCATGGACGAGGGCCTCAGCAAGGCCGTCCGCGAAGTGTTCGTAAGCCTCTACGAAAAAGGCCTGATCTACAAGGGCAGCCGCGTCATCAACTGGTGTCCCCACTGCACCACCGCCCTGTCTGACGCGGAGGTGCTGTATGAGGACAAGCCCAGCCATCTCTGGCACATGCGCTACCCCCTGGCCGACGGCAGCGGCTATCTGGTGGTAGCCACTACCCGGCCTGAGACCATGATGGGCGACACCGGCGTGGCCGTGAACCCCAACGATGAACGCTATACCCATTTAGTAGGCAAGACCTGCCTTCTTCCCCTGATGGACCGTGAGATTCCCATTGTAGCCGATGACTATGTGGAGATGGATTTCGGCACCGGCTGCGTGAAGATGACCCCCGCCCACGACCCCAACGACTTTGAGGTAGGCCTGCGGCACAATCTGGAGACAATCTGCGTTCTGGATGACAACGGCGTGGTCAACGCCAACGGCGGCAAGTATGAGGGCATGGACCGCTACGAGGCCCGCAAGGCCGTGGTGGCCGACCTGGAAGCCCTGGGGCTGATGGAAAAAATCGAGCCGTACGCCCACAGCGTTGGCGTCTGCTACCGCTGCAAGAACGATGTGGAGCCGCTGATCTCCGCCCAGTGGTTCGTCAAGATGGAGCCTCTGGCGAAAGAGGCCCTGCGGGTGGTCAACGATGGAGAGGTCAAGTTCATCCCGGATCGGTTCAGCAAGACCTACACCAACTGGATGGAAAACGTCCACGACTGGTGCATCTCCCGCCAGCTCTGGTGGGGCCATCAGATTCCCGCCTGGACCTGCCAGGACTGCGGCCATATCACTGTGGACCGCACCGACCCCGCCTGCTGCGCAAAATGCGGCAGCGCAAATATCGTCCGTGAGGGGGATGTGCTGGACACCTGGTTCTCCTCCGCGCTTTGGCCCTTCTCCACGCTGGGCTGGCCGGAGAAAACGCCGGAACTGGCGTATTTCTATCCCACTTCCGTGCTGGTAACGGGCTATGATATCATCTTTTTCTGGGTAGCCCGGATGATCTTTTCCGGCTGCGAACAGATGAAGAAATACCCCTTTGAGAAAGTCTTCATCCATGGCCTTGTCCGGGACGACAAGGGCCGGAAGATGTCCAAATCCCTGGGCAACGGCATCGACCCCCTGGAAATTGCCGACAAATACGGCGCGGACGCCCTGCGCTTCAACCTCATCACCGGCAACAGCCCCGGCAACGACATGCGCTTTTATGTGGAAAAATGCGAAGCCATGCGCAACTTCGCCAATAAAATCTGGAACGCCAGCCGGTTCGTGCTGATGAACCTGACCATTGACGGGGTGAAGCTGCCGGAGAAGCTGGAGCTGGAGGACAAGTGGGTTCTCAGCAAGCTCAACGCCCTGGTGAAGGAGGTCACGGAAAACCTGGACGCCTACGAATTGGGCGTAGCCTCCGCCAAGGTGTACGATTTCATCTGGGACACCTACTGCGACTGGTATATCGAACTGACCAAGTCCCGGATGCAGGGCGAGGGCGCGGAAAACGCCCAGAACGTGCTGTGCTATGTGCTCATTCAGCTTTTGAAGCTGCTGCATCCGTTTATGCCGTTTATCACTGAGGAAATCTACCAGGCCCTACCCCATGTGCCGGGCGAAGCCAGCGAATTTTTGATGAAGACCGCGTGGCCCGTCTATGAGGAGCGGTTTGCCTTCCCCGCCGAGGAAGGGGCGATGGAGGAAATTATGGACTTGATCCGCGCCATCCGCGCCCGCAGGGCGGAGATGAACGTAGCCCCGGGCCGGAAGGTCCAGCTTACCGTCGCCGCAGGCCATACGGACGTATTTGCCGCCGGAGCGCCCTTCTTCCAGCGTTTGGCGGGCGCCAGCGAGGTGTCGGTGGTGGACGCCGGGGAAGCGCCCGCGTCCAAGGGGATGGTAGAGGTAGTGACCCACGCCGCCCGGGCCTTCATGCCCTTAGCGGAGCTGGTAGATATCCAGCAGGAATTGGAGCGCATTGCCAAGGAAAAGGCGAAGGCGGAGGGCCATTTGAAGGGCATTGAAGCCAAGCTGAACAACGAAGCGTTTACCTCCAAGGCGCCCGCGCATATCGTCCAGAACCAGCGGGAGCAGGCGGAGAAGCTGCGCGCCTTGATTGCCCAGCTGGACCAATCCGCCGCATCCATGCAGTCCTAATTCTAGTAAACTATCTTTTCATTGATATGCAGAGCGGTTTGTGCGATACTAACAAATATAGATGTCTGTTCCTCTCTTTTTGTTGTTGGTATTGCGGCGCAATACAGTGGTTAGAGGAGGTTCTTTGTGCAGATGTGGAAGAAACTCCTCAAAGATGAGCTGGTTGCGTTTGCGTTAACCAATTTATTTTTGATAATCGTGTTGGTTACCGGCTGCATGGTTTCGGAGAGTTTTCAACTTCCTGCGTATTTATGCTGCTTGCTAGTTTTATTCCACTTTACAGCGTTCACTTCATCAAACTGCTCATAAAGTTCAACAAGGACAACAAGCCAGAGGACGAAAGCATGTAACAAGAAACGCCCGGTCTTGAGAGAAATCTCAAGACCGGGCGTTTTTTATTGCTTTACCGCAGTTCCAGGGATACGACCTTAGCGAACCCACACACCGGGAAACAGTGAACGAAGGGCGGGCATTATGTGCAGGCTCACAAAGCAACTCGGACGGCGGCGGCAGAAATGGGCGAGGGATGTCCCCTTACTGCTCAAATTTGCGTTATACGCTCCCCCGTACGCCTGGCGGGCCGTTCCGCCGGAAAATATCCCCCAGGAATGCGGCGGGACGGTTAGTTTGCCGTTGACAAAACGGCGGTTTTCTTATACAATTTATCTGGTGGTTTATTCCAAGACGATGGCCGGATTGGTCATCATACTTTGTGAAGGAGTGTGCATTTCCATGAAAGTTTATGTGACCGAAGATTACAAGGCCATGAGCCGTAAGGCGGCCAACATCCTATCCGCCCAGATGATTCTCAAGCCCAACAGCGTACTGGGTCTCGCCACCGGGTCCAGCCCCGTCGGTATGTACCATCAGCTTATCGACTGGTACAAGAAGGGCGACCTGGACTTCTCCGAGATTAAGACCGTGAACCTGGACGAATACGTAGGCCTGGAACCAACCCACGAGCAAAGCTACCGCCACTTTATGCAGGAGAACCTGTTTGACCACGTCAACATCAACCCCGCTAACACCAATGTCCCCGACGGCCTTGCCGCCGATCCCCAGGCGGAATGCCAGTGGTATAACCAGGTGATTCGCAGCATGGGCGGCATTGATATTCAGGTCCTTGGCATCGGCCATAACGGCCACATTGGTTTCAATGAGCCTGGTCAGGCCTTCGAGCAGGAGACCCATGTGGTAGACCTGACGGAGCGCACCATTCAGGCCAACGCCCGTTTCTTCGCGTCTGCCGACGAAGTGCCGCGGCAAGCCATGACTATGGGCATCAAATCCATTATGATGGCCCGGAAGATTCTGCTGGTCATCAGCGGCGAGGAAAAGGCGGAGATTGTGAAGCAGGCCTTTACAGGGCCTATCACCCCGCTGGTTCCCGCGTCCATCCTTCAGCTCCACCCCTATGTCACCCTGGTTGGCGACAAGGCGGCCCTGAGCAAGCTGATGGAAAAGTAAGCCAGCCATTCCCTGAGAAAACCGCAATAACCATGCATAAGGTCCGGACAAAATTGTCCGGACCCTTATATTTACTGCCGCAGCACCGGCTGAAGCTGCCGGCCTTCCAGGGCGGCGGAAACAGTGTCGCTGATGCGGGAAAAATCCGCCATCAGCGAGCAGGGCTTGCGTACCGGGTCGTCCTGGCCAAAGGAATAAGATAAATTGAGCAATTCCATATTTCGCCTAAAGCTTGCCAAGCTTCCGCATAACGCTCTCATACGCCCTTGGGTTGACGACCCTTAGCGTATCCATATGTTCGTCCATGACGGACCACACTGCGGCGGTATCCTTGCCGGAAACCGTTTGCAGGAAATCGCTGTCGCCGTACCGGGCTGCTGGCTCCGGCATGGGCGCCCCCATTTCGGCGTAAGCGGCAAGCTGCGGTTGGGCAGCAGTACGCTCCAACATATGGTCCCGGCAGATATGCAGGGCGGCCAGAAGGATATACCGGCTTTCAGAAGTGTCCTGCTCTTCCAGACCGGCAATCGCCCATTCTATTTCCTTTAGATTAGGCTTTGTCATGGGCGGCACCTCCTATCAGGCGTTTTCCAACTGGCGCATAAACCGTTTAATGGCTTCCCGGTCCTTATCATCCGCAGCGTCCAGAGCGGCTTCGATATGCGCCATCATTTCGCTGCGGCCATCTTCCCGGCTGTAGCGGCCCATGCTGTCCCGGCGGGTATTTCTGCCGCCGTGCCGGCCGCCGCGTCTCTGGGAATAGACGCCGCTCCGGCCATAACCGCCGCCGTCCCTGCCGTCCTCCTGGCTGTAGCCGCCATCCTCCTCCAGCATCTCGATCTTGCCGATGTTCTTGATGGTGTCAGAGAGTTTGTGGATTAGTTCCAGGTCCCCAAGCCCCATATCAGGCTTCCGGGCCAGTTCCTCCAGTTCCTCGAAGAGTTTGTCTTTTAAATCGTAGAGTTTTTCCATGTTGATTTCTCCTTTCACGCGCCAGGGGCAGCGGGAGCGGCGGGCGCTGTCCCGTTGATGCTGGGCAGATTATTGGCGGGGCAGGGGCACGCGCTGCCCAGAAGCTTGAACGTTCCGCCAGTACCGCTGGTGGATACCACGGTGGAATACCGCGTCCTCGTCCGGATGGCGCAGGCCGTTAACTGTGCGCAGCACCGGTTAGTCACCGGATATGTTTGTGTGCCAGTCCCGATGGTGACTACTACCGGGGCGTTGATGGTCGTGGCGGCAGGGATAGCCTGGGCCACTACGATGCAGTATTTCTCTCGGTTGTTGTAGTTTCCGGCGGGCAGGTTGATCACCAGGTTCCCGCCGGTAAAGGTGACCGCCTGGGAGATTACCAGATGGTCACAGAGCTTGCAGACAGACTTACAAGCCATAATATACCTCCAAAGATCAAGGGGGCGGCAGACCGCCGCCCCCGAAATAATCACCCGTTATTCCGGGGAAATCAGCAGCCGCAGCCCTGCCCGCAGCCGCCGTTGTTCCAGCCATTGAACTGTCCGCAGCAGTTGGTGGGGAAATTCACGGGCGTGGGGGGCTGGACCACATAGGCGGGGGTGGGACACTCCGCGCCGGTCCGGCGCAGGATGTCCGCCTTGTTGGCGTCCATAGCGGCCATCAGAACCGCGTTCTGCGCCTGCTGGGAAGCGGACAGCTTGAGGGACTGGTTCTCGCTCTCCAGCGTGCGGATGTAGTTCTGGTTCAGCGCGTCCAGGATGGCGCGGCTGTTGGCGTTCTGGTTGTCAATTACGTCCCGGGTGGTGTTCTGGATGGTGTTGGTCACGGCGCAGGTGTCGGTGGCCATCTGATATTTCAGGTCGGCCAGGCCCGCCCGGTTGTCGCAGCAGCCCTGGGCAAGCTGCGCCTGGAGTGCGTTGTTGCCCTGCATAATGGCCATCTGGGTGGCGCTGAATCCCTGTTGGGTCTGGTCGCCCAGGTTGCAGACGGCGTTGTCTACTCCGTGGAAACCTTGCATCATGTTCATGCCCAGGCTGTTGAGGGCGTTGCTCTGGGCGTAGAAGCCGTCACACAAGCCCTGGGTAACGCCGTCCAGCTTCCCGATGATGGTCTGCGTGTCCAGGCTCCGCTGAAGGATGGATTCTACGGGATAGCCCCCGCCCATGCAGCCAAAACCGCCGAAACCGCCAAAGCCGCCCATGCCGCCCCAGCCAAACATACCGAAAATGAGGAACAGGATGATCCACGCGCCCCAATCGCCGCCCCATCCGCCGCTATAGCTTCCGTTTCCGGCGGGGCTGGTGGGCGTTACATTCATGACGGCGGGAATGCCGCCGTTATCGCTACCAAGAGACATATTTTGTTCTCCTTTGTTGATGTATTTTTGCAAAGTCTGGCCAGACTGTATGCACAAATTAAAACCCAAACATGGATTTCATACCGCTCAAAGGCCCTTCCATCTGCTTCGCCATTTGCTGGGCCTGGTTGAGCTGCTGCTGGTTTAGCTTCCCCGAGGAAAGCATCTGCTGTATCATTTCATTGGGGTCCTTCCCCTGGTTCTGCTGCATGAACTGCTGGAAAGCCTGCATCATGTTTCTGTTCATTGCTGTTCGTCCTCCTTTTGTTTAGCGGCCCTGGCGGGCTTTTTAAGCCGTTCGGAGAGGTAATCCTCCAGCTTATCCCAAGTAACATAGCCGCTCAAGTCGATTTGCGGCAGTTTTTGGGAGGGAGCCGCTTGCTCATCTCCACGGCGGGAGAGGTCGTATATGTCCATGTGGGGCTGCCCGCTTGCGTCCGTTTCCTTCAGGTACAGCACGGCGTTTTTCCTGTCCCACAACGCCACGGCGCTGTTTTTCGCGACAATGTAGTCCTCCGCTTCCTTTTCACTGGAAATCCAGATTACCTCGCACGAGTATGGGAACGGCTGCGGCGCGAACATTGGCTGCTGGTATTGCACTGGCGCTGGCTGCGGCATTGGCTGCGGCATATTCTGCATAGCCTGGTTCTGCCGCAGCTGCGCCAGTTGGTCAGGCACGGGGCCTGGGTAGTACGGCGTGGGCTGATAGCCCGGATATGGATAGGTCGGATAGGCCATTGTTAATTCTCCTTCGTCCAGTAATATGACGGGCACTCCCCGCCGCTGTCCCAGCTGTCGCAGTATTCGCCGTCCACTACGGCCACCACATGCCGCCCGGGCATGGACAGGATAAATATGCCGTTGGGGTTCTCTTCCGCGAATTCCTCCACCGTGCAGCCGTCTGGAACCCAATGCCGGGTGAAGCCGCGCGCTTTCAGGTACGCTCCCCACACATCATCCGCGTTAGGCAGGTCGCCCCGCCGGAAGCCCTCCAGGGACAGCCCAACATAGGTCTCCTCCCATGTATGCCCCAACGCTTTCGACAGCGCCCGGACGGTGCAGTCGCCTACGCTCCTGCGGCCAGCGGGGTTCGGGTTGTAATAGGCATAGCCCATTGGAACACCTCCCAATAAGGATATTGTAGTGCATTTTGAAAATCCTTGTGCGGCATTTATGCGTCAAATATGTGCAGTTATGTGCAAAATGAGAGAGACCGGGGATTTCCCCCGGTCCCTCTCACTCTAATTAGAATCCGTTTTCCGCTATGGCGAGAACTAACACAATGGTCATCACCAGCAGGGCCAGCAAGCCCAGGAAGCCGCACAGCGTAGCCACGACCTCCGCCAGCTTCACGTATAGCCCGCCCGCCGCCAGCAGGCACAGCGCCTTAAAACGGCGCTCCGGCATGGGCCTGCGCTCGAACTCGAAGGAAACGCCGTCATAGTAAATCCTCATTGCGGCACCTCCAGCCCAGGCCGGCCGAACCAGTCTAGCTGGCCATTGATCTGCTTCGACAGCGCGGGCGGCACCGGGAAGCTGATGGCTTCGCAGGTCTGCTTGATCATCATGCCCACATCGAACGGGCTGGCGCCCATGTCCAACATCACCCGGCGCGTCAGCCGCATGAAGCCCACCGCGCTGCTGAAGGTCACGCCGTCCGGAAGGGCGGGGGACCGGGGCGTGGTCAGGGCCTGCCGCATTTCCTCAAAGGCGGAGACGTAGGCGGCGGTGAACAGGACGCCTTTCTTGCCTGTGGTCTTGTTGGCGATCATGTCACAGCCCTTCTTTGTAATCAAAAAGTTCGGGCGGGACTGTCCTTTGCTGTCAACATAGCTGCTTTCGATGAAGAAATCAACCAGGGGGATTTCGCCCTCGTTAAGATACTGCGCATAAAGGCGGATACTCTTCATCAACTCATTATGATTTCGCTCCACCATCTGCGCCACATCCCGGCTGTCGATGACCTGCTTGCCGTGGAAGTCCTGGACCTTCAGACCGTTCATGCCTGCGCCCTCCTCTCTGCTTTCGCCGCACGATAGCCTTTGGCCTTGCCATAGTTGAATGCAAGGTTAATCATCTCAATGGGAAGACCGCCGCAGCCATGCGCCTGTTTCGACAGCTCAAAGGCTTCTCTCATGTTCATGGCGTATTGGAGCGGATTCTTTATGTCCATCTTCGTCCGCTCGATGCACCTCTTCATTTTCTCGATTTCGCTCATAAAAACCTCCTTTTTCTTCTTGCGCGGAGGCCCCCTGCGTGGTATACTGAGGTATCCAGTGGGGTGACCTCCTGGTATCATGGACACTCGCTATTGCTTGTCAGGGCAGCGGGTGTCCTTTTTATTCGCTGAGTTCTTCGTCAATTTTTTCGTTCAGCCATTGGGTTTTTGTTTTTTGCTTGGTTTTCAACTTTTCTGTCAGCGCATTCAGCTTGTCTCTTGCAACAGGAACACTAAATTGCCCTATCGTTTCTCTTCGCTTGCGATAGTACTCAGGGCTGTTGCTAGGTGTCATGCATTCACCTCCTTGCTAGCAAGTATATATCATTGCTAGCAATATGTCAAGAGATTTTTTTAGAAATTTGCTAGCCAGTGTGGACAAACTGTGAATACTGTGGTATCTTGTAGAAGGAGGTGGTATTATGAAGAAAAAAGCAAACAATACGAAGAACGAGGAAAAATCGTACATAATAGATGAATCTCAACCAAAATGCCAAGTAGGAATTATCCGAGAATCCAGAGCATCAGGTTGCGCAAGCGCATTCACAATTTATGTTGACGGCATTAAAACAACCACGCTCAATAATGGAAAAATGACCAGATTGTCACTTTCTCCTGGAAAACATGTAATCGGTTTTAGTACAATAGGATGCAAAATTAAAACTATAAATTTAGAGCTGGCTCCTGGTAGTGATGCAAACATAATGTGTTGCACAACACTGTCCGGAATTGAAGCTGTTTTGACCTCTGTAGATGTATGTTCTCTGACAGGATCATCACAGCCCACTCAGCCTCAGTCTGGCGGGAACGGATGCCTGGTTGCGATTTTTATAGTCATATTGCTTTTTGCTCTTGGTATCTTGAGTATTAAATTTACAGTTTTCTTTGTGCCAATTAACTAGAGGTGGAATTATGGGAAGAAGAAAAAAGATTTCAGAAGGAAAAGTGATGCTTGCGCTTTTCACCTGCGGACTGTCGATACCGTTTGTTGGCTTGACGAAAGGCTCACGCAAACGGCCCTCTTCGCGCAAAAGGTCTTCGGGAGCACCAGAAAATATTAAAATGATGCTAAAGCAGGCTAGAGAGACCGCAAATACTATAAATACAACCAAAAATCCAGAAGTATTTTTTGGGAGGCTAGGGTTCTTGTTTGATCTACTTTTGGAACTTAAAAAGTATGAATGGATTTATAGTTTTTCTCCGAAGCCATCGCAAGATTTGAAGGACTTAGAAAACGGGTTAGAAAAAACCGTTTTTGTTTTTATTGAGCGATATATGGCTGATACAAAATCAAAAATATCTCAAATGAAAACCGAAAAAGGGAAAATGAACAAATACGTTACTTCTGTCACAAAACTCATGTCTGCGTTTGACTGCGCAGATACATTTTGGATAGGAAACGGGAAATACCCTCATTACGACGACCCTCTCTATACTCAAAGCAACTATCATGTTGTGAAGGAGTTATTTGAAAGCATAAACTAGCTGCCCGGGCCCTGGGCGTTGAGCTGTGGGACCGGGACGCGCTGCGGAGGATGCTGGCGTACGCGGAACGTGAGGAAAGGACGGCGGAATGATGACGAAACCCCCGGGGCGGTATTGCCCCGGGGGTCAATCATAGGCGGTTCTGGAATCTGTTCAAAAATATCAGAGCATCCCCAGCTTCCGCGCGGTACGCTCCACCTTGTCCACAATCTTAGGCAGCCGCCTGGACACTGTGCTGCGGCTCAGGCCAATTTCCGCACCGATGTCTACCTGCGGCACAGCGCACAGCAGGTACATTTCCGCAATGCGGGTATCTTCCGCCCCAAGGGCCGCTTCCCGGATCACCGTCCCCCACTCAGAGCGGGTGAGACTGTTGTTACTTATGGACGCGCGTACCCTTGCTCTTGCCATTTTTCTTAGTTCTGGTTCTGGTCCTTTTGATTTTTGCCACGTTCAAGCTCTTGCATGATACGGATTACATCTTCCGGATCAAGGTCAGAGCTGACCACATTCCCCTCGGAATCCACCAGATTATATACCCCGGAAAGCTCCGTGCTGCTCTCGTAATCATACTGGTTCCACAGCCACACAAAGGCAAGTGTAACAATGACAACGGACGCCGCCCAGGCTATGCAAAGCCAGCGCAGGAGCCGGTTGTGCCGTGCCATATGCATTTCATGCAGTGCCAGTGGGATCGTCTGCATTTCGTTATATTCCATCTTGACAGGAAGCTTTTCCTTTTGCTTATCCATATCACGCGCTCCTTTCTATCATATTTTACCGGATTCTCCCAGTAATTGCAAGATGTATTTATACGTGCGGCGCGGG
>CANSSG010000033.1 GCA_947649615.1 uncultured Clostridia bacterium
TGGGAATGTCAAAGCAGGCGATATTGGTGGATGGATTGAAAAAGAAAGTAATCTGGGCCAAATGGGTTCTGCTTGGGTTTACGGCAATGCTCGGGTTTTCGGCGATGCTCGGGTTTCCGGCAATGCTCAGGTTTACGGCGATGCTCAGGTTTACGGCGATGCTCGGGTTTTCGGCGATGCTTGGGTTTACGGCAATGCTCGGGTTTTCGGCGATGCTCGGGTTTCCGGCAATGCTCGGGTTTCCGGCGATGCTCGGGTTTACGGCAATGCTCAGGTTTACGGCGATGCTCGGGTTTACGGCGGGGAATGGGAAAAATCTCCTTGTTACATACAAGGCACGCGATGGGCGATCAATATTTCTTCCAACGATACTGTCCAATGTGGATGTCAAAATCATACCTGGCAGGAATGGCATGACAGATATTTGGAAATCAGCAATGCGCATGACGCAAGTGATGTGCTGGGGGAGTATATCCGCTATTTTAACCTGCTGTGCGACATGTACGGGCATGCGGATTGCAGGATCGAGCGGCAGGAGATACCGCCCATCAAGGAAGGAGCGTAACCCACGATGAAGAAATACAAGACCCCGGTTGACCGGGCCATTGACATCCTGCGGGGCTATTGCAGCAAGGTCCCGACTTGCGGCCAGTGCAGATTCCGCACGGACGGGCAATGCCCCTTTATGCAGGGAACGCCGCCCTGCGATTGGGAGATGGACAAGCGGCAGGAGAAGGAGACCAGCCCATGTTAACCCTCTGTAACGGCGCCGCTGTCTCCGAGTATGAAGCCGCGACGGCGTTGATGCTGGAAGCAAAAAGGCGGGGAATCAGTTACGGCAACTTGGTCGCCGCCACGGACGATTGGCAGCAGTGGGAGATCGTAAGCGCCTACTGCTGCCAAAAGCGCGGCAAGCCCCGCCGCCGGGGACGTCCCGCAGGCAAGACCTGCGGGGACTGCGCCCTGTGGAAGCCGGCACCGGATACCCGGGCAGGCGGCTGGTGTCCGGTGCCTAAGCGCGGGACGGATTGACCCAGGTATACGAACCGGAAAAAGCCCGCGTGTACGCACTTTAAGGAAAGGACGGAACTATGAGCGATATTTTGAGAACGGATTTGAGGAGGACTGCATGGGAAGAGAGGAAACGCTATGCTGATTATGAGCCAAAATAGAAAGTGCCTGTTCAACCTGGAGAAGGCTGGGACTCTGTTCCTGTCTTCCTGCTACGGACACTACGAGGAGAGGAAGCCCGTCAGGGTGCTGGCCGCCTTCCCTCTGGCCGAAGATGTCACCGAAATTCTCGGAGAGTATGAGAACGAGGTCAGAGCCATGGAGGTGCTGGGGGAAATTGCGGACGAGTACGGTAATTATCTGAGGACCAACGGCGGTCCCCTTGCCACAGCGAACTTCTATGCCCAACCTTTTGCCTTTGCCCCACCGAAGGTCTACAAGATGCCGTTGGAGTGAGGGGGAGGGAGAAGACAGTTGAAATTTACGAGTTTTAAAGCGGCGAACTTTACTGGCCACGTTGGCGAGCGTTTCCGATTCCAGACGCTGGATGGCAACGAGAAGCCCATGGGTCCCGTCTTGACTGGCGAGGTCAGAAGGGTGTTCCGGCAAGGGCGGCAAATCTGCATGGAACTATACATCCCGGACAAGAAATGCACCCATACCAATGAGGGCAAGCGAATCTATTTCAAGGGCTACGCCACAGGGAGGCGCGAACCGTGAGATGCTGCTACAACGGATGTAAGAACAAGGATTGCCCGGTCAACTACAAGAATGCGCCCAAGGGAGCGCCGATTCAGCTCGCCGCCCTTTGCGGCTCGAAATAATGCAAGGGCTATCAAAGACCATAGGAGGAAGCAGAATGCCGAAGAAGTACATTGATAATCGCGGCTGGAAGTACCAGGTCATGGGCGGTCTTGGCGATAACGCCTTCAAGGCCCGGTACCAGCGGCCGGAGAAACAAGGCGATGTTGGCTGGAAGGGGCTGGCTGCGGTCCCGTGGCGCGGAAGCCGTGAGGAAGCCCAGACTGACCTTGACCGGCTGGCCAAGAAGAAGGGGTGGAAAGAATGGAACGGTTGACAAGGAAAATCAGAGCCAGTGTTGTTTTCCCTAACGAGCTTTTGGGTGTCTCGTTGGCTCCGAACAATGAGTATATGCACAAACTTCTGACAAGACTTGCCGCCTATGAGGACACTGGGTTGGAGCCGCGCGATTATGCAGCTATGCGGGCCGCGATGGACCAAGCAGAAGAAGCAAAACAGCAGCTTTCGGATGTTGTAAAGATTCTTGGATGCTCTAATATAGACCATCTCAAAGAACTTGCCCAGGCCGAGAAGGACGGACGGCTGGTGGTGCTGCCGTGCAAGGTGGGGTGCACAGTGTACCGTGTGATTACACCACGTGACGCCGCCCCGGTTGTGACAGAAATTGAGATAAAGACCTTGGGCCAAGCGTCTGATCTGATTGGCCGGATCGGAAAAAAGCAATTGTTGGTCAGTTGGTATTTGACCCGCGAAGAAGCCGCGGCGGCGCTGAAAAAGAGGGAGGCCGATAATGAGGCTGATTGATGCGGATAAAATCATTTTTGATTACAGCGGACTTGTTCGCATTCCTCCGAATGATGGTTATGCAATAGCAAAGTATTTTTCCGACCAAATTAAAGCAATGCCTACCATCACCCCGCCACCCAACGACCCGTTGACCCTGGAGGAGCTTCGGGAGATGGATGGGGAGCCAGTTTGGATCGTCCGCCTGGATGCTCCGAAAAAAAGCCGTTGGTATCTGATCGATGGATACAACCAGGAACGGCTGCTGTTTCGCGGGGAATGTGGCGGATACGTTCGGTGGTATGAGCCGGAGGTCGGCTGGATGCACTTCACGAAAATAGGCTCAATTTGGCACAAAGAGAAACCGGGCCTGCGGAGCCAGGCGGGCAGCGATGCACTCTTCTACGGTGCGCCCCGGGGTGACCCGAAAGGTCTACAAAATGCCTGAGAGCTGAAGGAGGATACGGAAGGATGAACCAGAACAGCAGGAAAGGAGAAAAGATGCTCGTTTTTGTATGCTCCCCCCTCCGGGGAGACAGGCCGTACACCACGGCGAAGTTTAACAAGAATCTGCGCAACGCAGCCAAATACAGCGCAAGAGTGGTACAGGAGGGACACACCCCCATCACCCCGCACCTGTACTTCAGCAGCTTCTTGGATGACCACAAGCTGGAGGACAGAAGGAAAGCGAAAGAGATGGCACGGGAACTCCTGACGCTCTGCGATGAGGTCTGGGTATTCGCAGACAGCGGAATCAGCGAGGGGATGAAAAGCGAAATCAACCTCGCCAGCGAGATCGGAAAAGCGGTTCGATACAAATAAGCGGCACGGGCAGGAGGGGAAGCGCAGGGCGCGGCCCCCTCCGCTCGTTAGGAGGTACAGCAATGGCGAAAAACCCCAAACCAACCATGGAGGAAATCATAACCCGGACAGTGGCGGCAACCCGGCTGTCCTGCGTCAGGGAGACGCAGGACGTGTTCAAAGCGACAGAGAGACGCCTGTACGCTTACCCCGTCCTGCAAGCCAAGATAAAAGACGATGAGGAAACCCTGGAAGAACTCGCCTGTCACGGGATGCAGGAACGCAGCAAGAGCATTACCCGCTTCATCAAAAGCGGCGTCCGCCTGGAACCGGACGAAATCAAGGAAGCCGTCATGCTCGACCTGAGAGCGACCATTGACGGGGACAAGTACGAAATCAGCCGGATAGAAAAGGCGATGGCGCAAATTGCCGATGACGAATACTAGGATATTATCCGCTACAAGTTTTTCGAGCAGAAAAGCGATGAAGAAATCGCCGATTTGATACACTGCGCACCAAGGACGGTCAGGTCGCACAAGTCCCGGCTGGTCGGGCGTTTATCGGTCTTTTTGTACGGCGCGGGAGCATTAGTGTGATTGCCATTTACCGTTGCCAAAAGTCTGCCTTGCAGCGTTGCCAAATAGGTGCTATAATGATTTCAAGATTAAAATTGTACCTTAGGGAAGCTGCTGCGGGGGGAAGACCGTGGCGGCTTCCCTTGTTGCGCAGGAAAGGGGAATGAATTATGGCTAAGAGAAAGGCAAAGCGAGACCTCAAAGTAACCTACCAAAGCACAGCGGAAGCACGGGCAACAGCTGGCGGCATTCCCGTGTTCTGCGCATTCGACAAGCTGGCGAACCCGAAAGACCTCGTGGGCAACCCCAGGAACCCGAACCAGCACCCGAAAGACCAAATCAAGCTGCTGGCCCACATCATCCAGTCCCAGGGTTGGCGCGCGCCGATTACCGTCAGCAACCAGAGCGGCTATGTGGTGCGGGGACACGGGCGGCTGGCGGCGGCGTTGGAGTTTGGGGCGGAGTGCGTACCCGTGGACTACCAGAACTACTCCAACGAAGCAGAGGAATGGGCTGACCTGATAGCGGACAACAGGCTGGCAGAACTCTCCGAGATAGACAACACGAAGATCGCAGACCTCATAGCAGAGATGGATACAGGGGAAGTCCCGGTCATCCTCTCCGGCTATACCGAGGATGAGATAGCGAATCTGCTGACGGCCATCGCTAGAGACGGGGACAGTGAAGCGGACGGCGTAGACGATGAAGTCCCGCCGCCGCAAATCCCGATGGCCAGACCGGGGGATTTGTGGCTTTTGGGGGAACACAGGGTGATATGCGGCAGCGCAACCGACCGAGCAACCGTAGAACGGCTGATGGACGGGAAGCTGGCGCACTGCGTGTTTACAGACCCGCCCTACGGGGTGAATTATGTCAGCCAGAGCGGAAAGTTTGAAATGCTGGAGAACGATGATCTGACAGAGGACAGTCTGGTGCAGGAACTCATTCTCCCGGCATTCCGACACGCAGCCGCATTCACGATAGACGATGCGGCGTTTTACATCTGGCACTCCAGCAGCAGACGGCAGGACTTCTACTACGCCATGACCGCCGCTGGGCTTTTAGAGCGGCAGACCATCATCTGGGCAAAGAACGGTATCGCCCTTGGACACGCAGACTACCAGTGGGCGCATGAACCGTGCTTTTACTGCTCCAAGGGGGAAAACGCCCCTCGTTTTTTCGGAGATCGAGCGCAGCATACCGTCTGGCGCGTTACCCGCAGGGAGAGCGGCACGATGGAAACCACCATATCGGGCGGCATCACCATCACGGACGGCGTAGGAAGCAAGATGCATATCACCGAAAAGCCGCCCAAAGACAAAAAGAGCCGCTACCTGAGAGTGGAAAAAGGTAAAGGCGTGTACCTTTACAACGAAGGAAAGGAAAACACGCTTTGGGAGGTGAGCCGGGAAGCAGGGGCAGAACATCCGACACAGAAACCCGTAGAACTGGCGCAAAGGGCAATCGAGAACAGCACCCAGGAGGGCGAAATTGTTCTTGACCTTTTCGGCGGGAGCGGAACAACCCTCATCGCCGCAGAATTGACCCGCAGAAAGGCTTTCCTGACAGAGATAGACCCAAAGTACATTGATGTGATAGTGAACCGCTACGCCCGAATTACGGGCAATGTGGCGGGGATATGCGTCCGGGACGGCAAAGAGATACCATACGCCACGCTCCTGCAGGAATGGGAAGCGGCGAATGGGCGGGAAAGCGAACTGAGGTGATGAGCGATGGCAGGAAAGAAGATCACCAGACAGGACACGCCGCCAGAACTGTGGGAGCGGCAGGACGGAGAGACCGCCCAGGCGTTTCAAGCGTTTGCAGAGTACAGGGATATGGGCGCAGAGCGGAGCCTTGCAAAAGTGGCGCAGAAGTTAGGCAAATCGAAGCCGCTCATGGAACGGTGGAGTAGCCGCTGGCATTGGGGAATCCGGGTAGACGCATGGGACGATGAGATGGATAGACGATCCTGCAGAGAACTGCAAAAGGGCATCGCCGATATGCGAAAGAACCATGTAGGCATTGCCAAGGCAATGCTGGTCAAAGCACTGCAAGCCCTACAGCGGATACCAGTGGACGAAATGACCCCGCAGGACATCGCCAAAATGGTGGATGTGGCGGCAAAGCTGGAACGGATAAGCAGAGGTGAAGCTACAGAGCGCACGGAAGGGACGCAGACCATCGCGGGTGAGGTCTCCTTCAATGCCATTGACCTGAGCAAAGTTTCTGATGAAGAACTGGCAACGCTCGATGCAATCACTGGAAAGATTTTTACAGAATAACCCACAGAATGTGGAACTGCTACGGAAGGAACTCACCCGCGAAAAGGCACGGCGGTCTGTAGCGGAGTTTTGCCTGTTCACCGATGACCGCTACCAGATGAACTGGCACCACCGGCTGCTGTGCGAGTACCTGGACGCTTTCACCCGTAAGGAGATGCGGCGGCTTATGGTATTCATGCCGCCCCGCCACGGCAAGAGCGAACTGGTCAGCCGCAAGCTGCCAGCGTTCATCTTCGGGCGGAATCCAGACGCAAGCATAATCAGCACGTCTTACTCGGCTGATCTTGCCCAGCGGATGAACCGGGACGTGCAGAGAATCATGGACGGCCCGTCCTACCTCGAACTGTTCCCCAATACCCGGCTGTTCGGGAAAAACATACGGACAGTAACCAGCCACGCCCTGCGCAACTCGGACATCTTCGAGATTGTGGGACACAGGGGCAGCTACTGCGGGGCTGGTGTTGGCGGCGGCATCACCGGCATGGGCGGCGATTACATCATCATAGACGACCCCATCAAGAACCGGGAGGAAGCGAACAGCGCCACATACCGGGACAAGCTGTGGGAATGGTACACCTCTACGCTCTACACCCGGCAGGAGAAGGACGGCTCCATACTGGTCACCCTCACCCGCTGGCACGAAGACGACCTGGCGGGGCGGCTCCTGGAACAGGCGAAGAAAGACCCGGAAGCAGACCAATGGGAAATCCTGCTTCTTCCGGCGGTCGCAGAGGAGCGCCGCCATCCGAGAGACCCCCGCCAGGAAGGGGAAGCCCTCTGGACGGGGAAATACCCGCTCACGGAATTGTCCAAAATCCGGGCAACGGTCGGTATCTACGATTGGAGCGCCATGTACCAGCAAAGGCCGCAGCCAGCCGGCGGCACGATTTTCAAGCGGGAATGGATGAACCAGACCTACAGAGAACTCCCGGCGGGGGCAACCATTATCCAGTCATGGGACTTGCCCTTCAAAAACAGCGAAGCAAGCGCAAAGTGCGCCGGAATCGTCATGGCGCGAAAGGGTGCGCAGTTATTCTTTGTGGATGTGGTCAATGACAAGATGGACTTCACCACCAGCGTGACGGCCATAAAGAGCCTGACGGCAAAGTACCCGAAAGCGCGGGCAAAGGTGGTGGAGGACAAGGCAAATGGACCTGCCATTATCGACTATCTGGGCAAGACCATCCCTGGCATGATTCCGTTTGACCCAAAGGGCAGCAAAGAGGACAGGGCCTTGTCGGTGGCCCCCTACTTTGAAGCCGGGAACGTCCTGTTTCCGGAATTTGCGCCGTGGAAAGCAGACCTGATGGATGACCTCCTGCGGTTCCCCGGCACAACCTACAAGGACACCGTGGACGCGACTGTCCAGGCGATTCTATACCTGATGAGCAAACCCACCTCCCGCATAGGCGGGGACGATATGAGCAAGGAAAGCTACTGGCACAGATAGCGTGGAAAGGAGACGGCGCAGCACATGGATAAGTTCAGGGAATACGGCAAAACCGGTCTGTACCGTTTTAACACAGGCTGGATATACGAAGAATTTCTGAGAGAGCTGCAAGGCCGCAGGGGCGTAGAGGTCTACAAGGAAATGGCCGATAATGACGATGTAATCGGGGCTATTCTGTTTGCCACAGAAATGCTGATGCGGCAAGCCAAGTGGAACATCCAGGAAGCCGGCGACAGCGCAATCGACATGGAAGCCGCAGAGTTCGTGCGTACCTGCATGGGCGATATGGAGGAAACCTGGAGCGACTTCATATCTGAGGTGCTTTCTTTCCTGACCTACGGGTGGAGCTATCATGAAATCGTCTACAAGCGGCGCATGGGCAATACCCGCAACCCAGAGACAAAGAGCAAATACGCGGACGGCCTGATCGGGTGGCGCAAGCTGCCGATTCGCTCCCAGGACACCCTCTGGGAGTGGAAGTACGATGATCGGGACAACCTCACCGGCCTGATCCAGTGTGCGCCACCGAACTATGGGCAAGTGTTCATCCCCATAGAGAAGGCCCTGCATTTCCGCACCAAGAGCCGCAAGGGAAACCCGGAGGGCAGGAGCGTCCTGCGCAACAGCTACCGGGACTGGTACTTCAAGCGCCGGATACAGGAAATTGAGGGCATCGGCATAGAGCGAGACCTCGCCGGACTGCCTGTGCTGGAAGCGCCGGAGGGCGTAGACATTTGGAGTGAGGACTGCAAAGAAGAACTGGCGAAGGCAGAGAGCATCGTGCGCAGCGTCCGCAGGGACGAACGCGAGGGCATCGTCCTGGGCAACGGCTGGAAGTTCACGCTAACCTCCACTGGTGGACGGCGGCAGTTCGACACGAACCAAATCATCGAACGGTACGACACCCGCATAGCCATGACGGTTATGGCGGATTTCGTCTTACTGGGGCATCAGGCCGTGGGCAGCTTCGCCCTGTCCAGTGACAAGACGGAATTGTTCGGCGTGGCCCTCGGAGCATTCCTCGATCTAATATGCGAGGTATTCAACAACCAGGCGATTCCAAGGCTGATAGACATCAACGGGGAGCATTTCTCCGGCATCAGCGGATACCCGGAATTGGTACACGGGGACATCGAGACGCAGAACCTTGGCGAATTGGGGCAGTTTGTGTCTCAGATGGTCGGCATCGGCGCCATCACCCCGGACGGCGGCATGGAGACTTATCTGCGCATGGCGGCGAACCTGCCAGAGATGGACCCGGAAACCACCTACGCGGCCACAGGGCGGCCCACAGAGCCGTCTCAAGGCCAAGAGGGGGAAGGACACGGCAGGGACCCGAAGCGGCCCGAGACAGCCGCAGGAAGCGGCGAGAAGGACGATGACGGCGGCTTGGAGCCGGAGGATGAAGAATGATCCGCTTCACAAAGGCGAAGACGACGCCCAAGCCCAAGAAACCTAAAGGCGAGAAGAAAGCCGCGCTGAATAAGCTGAAATCGTTCCTGACGGCGGCAGAGCCGGAAGCTGTGGAAATCATTGTCTCTGGCCTACAGGGACAGAGTAACGCCATCACCTACAAGGAGCTGCGGGAAGCGTACCTCGCTGGCGGCATCACCCAAAAGCAGTTCGAGAAATGGCAGAAGGACTACGCAAAGCTGATAACCAAAGCCCTCGCCCCGAAATGGGAGACGGCGGCAGCAGCCGGGGCGCAGCAGGTCAAGGACAAATACCCTTACTTCGTCTATGAGCCGTCCGTGAGCGCAGGGATGGACTTCATCAAGGAACACGGTGCGGAACTGGTGACAAACCTCGCCGCAGAACAGAGGGAAGCCCTCAATGCCGTCATCGCCCACGTCAGCGGGTACACGGCGGTTACCCCGGATGAAGCGGCAAGGATCATCCGGCCCTGCGTCGGGCTGACGAAGCCGCAAGCACTGGCGAACGCCAAGTACCGGGAAAAGGTCAAAAACAGCATCTACGAAGCCCACCGGAAAGCGCACCCCCACGGGAATCCAGACAAAGCGGCGCAGATAGCTGAACGGAAAGCCCAGGAAGCAGCGGCCCGGTACGCTGCAAGACAGCACCGGTACCGGGCGCAGAATATCGCCCGGACAGAGCTTGCCTTTGCCTACAACGCGGGGGCCTACGGCGCCACCAAGGACGCACAGGCGCAGGGTTACATAGGAGACTGCGTGAAGGTGTGGCTCACCGCCTACGATGAGCGCACCTGCCCTGTCTGCTCGGAGATGGACGATGAGCGGAAGAACATGGATGAGATGTTCTCCAACGGGAAAATGCTCCCGCCGGGGCATCCATCCTGCCGCTGCACCGTGGCTTATGAGGAAATTCCGGGGACGAACTTGACGCCTGCGCTGGCGGATGGTACAATGAACGATACCATGGGCCAGGTTCCTGCCGGCGCACCCTTCGATGCGGAGGGGGAAGCTGTAAAACCGGGCCAGAGCGTTGACGGGACGGACTCGCCAAAATCAGGTAGAATTGCACAAACCGGAACGGTTGACTTTTCGGATAAATCCGCTGTATTACGGCAGTTGAGACAAGCGCAGATTGACTTTGCGGGGCTGGACTATGAAATGAACTGCACCGTCACAAGCGACGGGAAGGTGTGGCGGGTATCCGGCACCAGCGGACAGGTCAACCCCTGGGGGATCGAGACGCTTGGCAGCAGCCTGAAGGGGGCGTATTCCTACCACAACCATCCGGCGGCGAAGACGTGGTATTCTTTCAGCGCGGAGGATGTGCGTTATTTCTTCGCTTCTGGGGAAGAATGTGCAATTGCCGCAGATAACCAATATGTATATATCATGCGGCGAATGGCGGATACCCTTGACATCGACCCAGATGTTGCGTATCATAGATTCAAGGAAATAGACGCAACTACCGTTGCAAAGATGAAATGGGATATGTTGATTGACCCAGACATAGATGGATTCCATGAAACTATGAAAATACTAAGCCAGGAGTTGAAGTTTTATTATGTGCGCCAAAAGAGTAAATAGGGAACACCCAGATTATCCTGTCTATATCGACAAATGCAGGAAAATTCATGCAGTATACCAGAAGAAGATTGACATGGAAGAAGCTAAATACCCCGACTGGAGAAACTGGCCAGGCAGGGATCATCCCTCAAGCCTGGTTATACGACAAATTGGCAGAGAAGAAAATGAGGAACTGAAGAAACTTCAGCAAGAGTACTCCTATTTGTTCATCGAAACGGGTGTATAGCAGATTTAACGATATCCGGCGCAATGAGGTGTTTGCCATGAAATGGACTGGCGATATTGATCCAGATACAGATGAGTTTCATTCTGTTATGGAGATATTGAGCAAGGAGTTAAAATTCGATTATGCCCGAAAAGCAGAAGCACAAGCTTGATACAAGCCATCCAGACTGCGCAGAATATACGGCACGGTTTCACGCCATTTGGGATGCATATTTTGCATTAGAGGATGAAGAAACCGCGAAGTATCCCAACTGGAATGGACTTGACCATCCAGCAAATGTAATATTATGTCCAGCTTATCGGGAATGTTGCAAAGCAACGAAGAAACTTCAGCAAGAGTACTCCTATTTATTTATCGAAGAAAATCAATGCTAGATGGGAAAGCCGCCACTCGCAAGAGGGGCGGTTTTCTATTGCCCAGAAAGGAGTGGCGTGATGGGCGCACAGACGTTTAAGCAAATAAGCAAGGCGCGGCAGGAACAGCGGCCCCGCAAGCTGACGGTGATGAAGTCGGACGATGAGCGGCGGCTGGTGTTCGGCTGGGCGAATGTAGCCGTCCGGGTGGACGGGGAACAAATCGTGGACTGGCAGGAGGACATCATTGACACCGAGGAGCTGGAAAGGGCCGCATACGCATACGTGGCGGCGTTCGGGACAGCCGGGGAGATGCACCGGCGCGGCGGAGTCGGGCGCGTGGTGGAGAGCATCGTGTTCACGAAGGAAAAGGCGGACGCGCTGGGGATTCCTCCGGATATCCTGCCGGAGGGCTGGTGGATAGGCTTTCAGATTACAGACGATGAGGTCTGGAAGAAGGTAAAGAGCGGCGAATACCCGATGTTCAGCATCGAGGGCAAGGCCATACGGGAGCCAGTGGAAGGAGGTGGCGATTGATGGCTGCTAAACTGAAAAACCTATCCGTTACCAGCGTAGACCTTGTAGACCAGGGCGCAAACCCGGACGCCCGCGTCTGCCTGTTCAAGCGCAGGGAGGGCGAAGCAGAGACCGGCCCGGATACCGGGCTATTTGAGAAATTCGCCCAATGGCTGGCAAAGGGCTTCCAGGCCGCAATGGGAGAGAAACCCGATGAGGGAACCATTGAGGAAAATGTGGAAGATGAATCCTCTGCCACCGACCGTGCCGCCGCAAGCGAATGGGCGAAGGAGCAGAAGGCCGCCAAGCCGCAGGAGGAACAGGCAGGAATCCAGAAATCCACAGCGCAGCAGGACGCGCTGGCAAAGCTGCTGGAGCAGTACGGTTTCGGCGCGGCACCGGCAATTCAAGAGCCGCAAGGCGAAAAGGAGGAAACAGACACCATGAAAATTGACAAGAGCAAGATGAACCCAGAGGAACAGGCCACCCTCGCGGAGTTTGAGAAGAAGTACGGCATCGCGGAACCCGGCGAGGATGGCGGCGCACCCGCTGCCCCGGACGGCGGCGCTCTCCACCCGGAGGTAGCAAAAGCCCTCTCCGACTTCCAATCGTTCACCAAGCAGCAGGCTACGGAAATTGAGACGCTGAAAAAGAGTCTGGAGGTCGAGCGCCTGACCGCCCTCGCCAAGAAGTATGAGGTGCTGGGGAAGAAGGCCCCGGAGCTGGCTGAAAAGCTGTGCGGGCTGAAAAAGGCGGGCGGCACAGTCTACGACGACTATATGGCCCTTCTGGATGAGAGCGCGGCAGCGCTGGCCAAGGGCGGCCTGTTCGGTGAAATCGGCAGGAACACCCAGGGCAGCGCGGGCGCTGCGCAGTCCATCGGCATCAAGGCGGCGGAGCTGTCCAAGTCCGCGCAGGGCGGCATGACCGCCCCAGACGCCATCATCAAGGCGTTCGAGGAAAACCCGGAACTGGCGGCGCAGTACGAAGCTGAATACTTCGGCAGATAAGGAGGAAGGGGCAATGAGCACAAAGCAGTATTTGAACGCATTTATCAACAACAGTGCGACCATCCGCAACGTGCTGGCGGCGGACATTGAAGACGCGCCGCACAAGGCGGTCGCTTACGACAGCGATGGCAAGCTGGCCCTCCCCGCTGCGGACGGCGCCCCGGCGGTTGGCGTCATCCTCAGCGATGCGGCGGCTTTCGACACCGGCTCCGCCCTTGTGACCAAGGCGGGGACGGAGGTCGATGTGCTGATTAAGGACACCGGCCTGATTGAAACCGGGGAAGCCGTGGCAAAGGGTGACTTGCTCACCGTTGACGCCAAGGGCTGCGCCAAGAAAGCGGCCGCCGGAAGCTTCATTCTCGGCATCGCCATGGCGGCGGCAGCCGTAGCCGGGGAGCTGGTGCAGATTCATATCACCAAGAGCGGCTACGCCGTTTAACGAGAACAGGAGGTAAAGAAAATGCCAATGACAACACAAGAACTGGCGGCTTCCATCCAGAAGGGGACTTTTAAGCCGCATATCTACCTCACCAACGTGTGCCTGTCCTATTTCCAGAATATGGGCGGCTTCGTTGCCCATAAGGTGTTCCCCATCGTCCCCGTCCCTACTTCCTCGGCCCACTACTATGCGTTCGACAAGGGGGACCTGGCGCGGGACAACATGGCCCGGAAGCCGGAGTTCGGCCACGTCTCCCCCGGCATCTACGGCAAGCGGGACAAATTCTACCACTGCGAGGTTGACCAGGTCATCACCGGGGTAGACCAGATTTCCGCGCTGGATTTCCAGCGCACCAACGCCCCCGCCGCCATCGACCCCCGGCGCAGCAAGGTGCGCTGGGTGGCCGAGCAGATGAACATCCATCTTGACCGTATCTGGGCTGGAAAGTATTTTAACCCCCAAAGCTGGACCCACGTCTACACCGGCGTAAACGCCGGCACCCCCGGCGCAGACCAGTTCTATTGCTTTGACAACGCCAACAGCGACCCTGTGACCTTCTTCAACCAGCTTCGGAACAGGATGCTCCTGGCGGGACTCCGCAAGCCGAACAAGATGGTACTGGGGGCCAACGCATATATCGCCCTGACGGTGAACCCCTCCATTCTGGAACGCATCAAGTACCAGGGCAGCGAAGCCAACCCGGCGAATGTAACTGCCAACGTGCTGGCCCAGTTGTTTGGGCTGGATGAAATCGTCATCGCAGAGAGCGTCTACAACGCGGCCCCCTACGGCGCGGAGGACGATATGCGCTTCATCTGCAACCCGGACGATGCACTGCTGACCTACACCACCGCCAGCCCCAGCATTGACGAACCGTCCGCCGGTTACACCTTCACCTGGGATATGCTGGGCAACGGGCAGTATACCGCCGTCCAGCAGTATCCTGGGGACGCGGCTACCCACACGGAGTTCATCGAGGGGCTGCTCTGCACCGACCCGGAAATCACGTCCACGGACCTGGGCGTGTTTTTAAAGGGAGCGGTCAGCGACGGCTTTGCAGCGTAAAGGAGGAAACAGGCTATGGCGTACATTGCGAACAAGCCCGTGCGCTTCGACCGCGACTACAGGGTCGGAGAGGTCATCCCGGACGCAGCCATCGCCCCCGGCATGACCCGCAAGCTGGTGGAGATGGGCAGAATCCTCTGCGTTGACCTTCCGGCTCCCGGCGGCAGCGCAGAAACGCCCTCCACCCCCGTCCTGGAGGGCGCAGAGGACGGCCCGGAAGGTGAGGGCGAACCCATCCCCGAACCCGGCGGTGAATTTGTATGCCCGGACTGCGGCAAGGCGTTCGGCTCCAAAAACGCCCTGTCCACCCATTCCCGGTCGCACAAGGACTGAGGGAGCGTCTATGACATACAGCTACGACCCAACGCAAATCCGCGCCAGGGGCAAAGACCAAATGCGCTTTGAACTTGGGGACACACAGACAGAGGGCGGGGTGGATACCTGCGCGCTGGCCGATGAGGAATATGAAGCCGTTCTTGCAGGGCTGAAAGCGGGAAAAAAAGCGTGGCTGTGCGCTAAAGTGGCCGTTCTGGAAGCGATTCTATTCAAGATGAACTACCAGGTGGACACCCGCATAGACGTTCTGCAATACAGCTTCGGAGACCGGGCGGAGCGGTGGCAAAGGATGTATGACGCTTTGAAAAAGCAGGCCCTCGCCACCGTCTCCATCCCCACCCTCGCCCCGTCCATCACCGAAACGCCCCCATACTTCCACAAGGGGATGGAGGAAAACCCGGCGGCCTGTCACGGCGCGGGCGGCCCTCCCTCCCCTTTCCGCAAAATGACCACATAGGAGGGCGGACGAGATGTTTATGGGGGCAATCCACCTGACGCCCGGCCAGGAGTTGCGCACATTCGCGGTGTACCGGGATGGGGAACACAGGACGGCAAGCGGCAGGATTATCGCAAACGGCGCGGAACCCATTGGGGAAATCCGCGCCGTTCTTGCCGCCGCGAAGCCGGAGGAAACCCTGCGCTGGCGGCAGCTTGAACATCCTGTTTCCCACAAGATCATCCAGCAGGGGACGGCGGCGTTTGAGATAAAGCCCGGAGATTCCCTGGTGTATGGCGAACGGCGGTACATCGTCCAGACCGACCCGTACAACCCTGGGGGGCTGAACCACTGGACGATTTATTACTGCAATGAAAGGAGCGATGCATGATGGCGAACCACGGCAGGGGAAGCATCACAAGCCAAGGCACGATAAGCGCAGAAAAGCAACAGTCCATTGCTAATGCGCAGTTTAATGCCTCCCAGGTAATTGGCAAAATGGTGGCTACCACGCTCAAAGGTGTGCAGAAAGAAGTGTCCCAGCGGACATACCGGGCAAGCAACGAGCTTCGCAACGCTTCGCTTTACGTCCTTAGAGGGAAGCGCAGCGGGAAAGTTTACAGAGTGCCGAACACAGGAAAGACCTACAAGGCATCGGCTCCAGGAGAGCCGCCAGCGGTCAGGACTGGTGCGTTCCGGCTTTCGTGGGGTACGCACGTCCATGTGGAAAAGAAAGGCGTACATTTCCGGGCAGTAGCAGCCATCGAGAGCAAGGAACGGGCTGGCGGCAGACTGCTGGGCGAAATGCTGGAAAACGGCACCGGACGAATGAAGCCCAGACCTTACAAACAAGCCGTCATAGACAAGGCGATGCCAAAGGTCAAGGAACTTTACAAAAAGCCCTATAAGGGCAGTTAGGAGGACAGGCAATGGCCCTGATTCAGAGCGCAACCCACAGCGAATTTGACCTCACCCAAATCAAGCGCGGCGACTGCATCCGTGTTAAGAGGGCCGGGGACACCACGGCGAAAAACGGCTTCGTGACCGAGGTTTTATCGAACAAGCTGCGGCTTTTGTACTGCAACACGCAGAACAACGCCACCAGCTATCTCGACATTACTGCGGCGGACGCGGCCATAGGCGTGTGGGAGATTTACTGGACAAGTGACTTCCAGACCGTGAACTACGAAAACAACGCCCCGCAGACAGGCGAATGAACCAGGGAATCAGGCAGCTCATCCACGAACAGGTGTCTGCGGACACACAGATAGCGGGAATGCTGGCGGCTTACAACGGCACGCCGGCTTTTTTCTATCAGAAAGCCCCCAGCGACAGCCGGAAAGGTTGGGGAGACCCCCGCTACCCGCGGGCGGACTTTAACCTGGACACCAGACAAGACCCGGAGCGAAAGACAGCGGGGACGCTGACGGTCAACATCTGGTGTACCACGGAATGCCCCGCCATCGGGGCGATGGATCCGGACAGGGCCATCGAGCAGCGTATGATGGAACTGATATCCGGCACGTTTTACACGGGGGCGGACAGGACAACCGTCTGCGCCGAATGGGAGAGGTCGGACGAATTCGTGGCTGAGGTAAATAACGCTGCGGGGAACACCACGCCGGAGGTCTACGGGCTGACCATGACCTTCCTGCTGATGGAGTTTCCCGTGCAGATTTCCACCACGCCAGACCCTATACAGGGACTAAACGCATGGGTAAAGACGCACTTCCCACCGATGGCGGCAATCGCCTATGACGAAATGCCGCCCATATGGAAGCCGTCAGACGAAACCCCGGCGATTTACTGGCGGTTCGAGGGGACCGCCAGCACAAGCCGCCAAAGCTACGCAGTTACGTGGTACACCGGGACGTTTGCGGCGCACGTTATCACGGAAAACGTGACGGAGCGCAACAAATGGACAAAGGCCATCATCGAATGGGCGCAGCTTGACGGGGAGGTCATTCTGGCGGACGCCAGCCCCATGTTCATCAACCGGATTACCGTCCGGCACAACGCCGCCCCTCTGCGGGACGGCCAACTGGAACTGACGGGGCAATACGGCGTTTTGCGGGTGGAGGATGCGCAGATCCGGCTTCTTCACCCCTATTACAACTGGGCAAACGAATATAAATCAAAAGAGGAGGGTTAAGAGTGGCAGCGACATACAAGGTATCGGAACTCGCCGCGAAAGCGCGGCAGATGTTCGGCACGACTCCGGAGGTGGTCGCCGTGGCCTTGCGGCTGACGGGCAAGGAATCCTTCCCGGTCGATGAAGCGAAGCAGGCCGTCCAGGAATTTCTCAACAGGGAGGTAAAGTAAAATGGCAGCGTTTTTCATTATCGGCGAGAAGAAAACGCGCCCCGGCGTGTACTTCCGCTACGAAAATTGGGGCAAGCCCCCGGTCGCTGGCGTAGATGACGGCAAGTGCGCGGCAGTGTTCCGCTCCAATTGGGGACCCACCGGCGAGGTGTCCGTGCTGGAAGGGTATGAGGACATCGCCAAGCGGTACGGGGACGGCGGGGAGAACGGCACCACGGCAGTGCCGCTGGAACAGTTCAAGGGAGGCGCACGGCTCGTGTACGCCTTCCGGCTTGGCACGGGCGGTACGCACGGCGCTTACGAAATCCAGGACGAAAAGGGCGAGGGCGTGGTAAAACTCATCCTCAAATACCCCGGCAGCCGCAGGCTGGCCGTCACCATCCGGCCCACGCTGATGGACGAAAGCGTCAGTGAACTGCTGATTCTGGAGGACACGGAACAGCTGGAACGGCTCACGTTCAGCAACGCCGAAAACAGCGTGGATGCCCTTATGGAAGCGTTCGCCAGGCAAAAGAGCAGCTACTTCGCGCTGACCAAGCTGAAGGACAGCGAAGAACAGCTGGCAACCATCGACCAGGAGGAAATCACGGGCGGCTCGGACCCGGACGTGAATGTGAGCGCATACAGCAAGGGCTTCGAGCTGCTGGAAGCCTACCGCTGGAACGTCATGGCGGTCGATACGGAGGACGTTGCAATCCATATGGTGATGCAGCTTTTCCTCAACCGCATCTACGATGGCGGCAAGTTCACGATGGGCGTGGTCGGAGAGCCTACCACCGTAGACTTCGACACCCGGCTGAAGCATGCCAGCGCGTACAACGACTACCAGATGGTGTACGTTGGGAACGGCTTCACCGACATCGCCGGGAGCGTCTACGAGGGCTATCTGGCGGCGGCCCGTATCTCCGGCATGATTGCCGGCACCCCCAGCAATGAGAGCATCACCCACGCCGCAGTCACGGGAGCGACAGAGGTGACCGAGCTGCTGACAAACAACCAGCATGAGAGGGCAATCAAGGCTGGCGCGTTGATGTTCAGCGTTTCCGCCGCGAACACGGTATGGGTGGAACAGGGCATCAACTCCCTCGTTCTGCCCACGGCGAAAGAGGATGAGGGCTGGAAAAAGGTCAAGCGCGTCAAGGTGCGCTTTGAGCTGTTCCAGCGGCTCAACGATACCGTGGAAGGGCTGATCGGGCGCATCAACAACGACCCGGACGGGCGCATGACCGTGATCCAGGTTTCCAACGGCGTATGCCAGACGATGGTAGCCGAAAAGAAGCTGCTGGAAGGGGCGCACGTAGAGTTAGACCCGGATAACAAGCCGGAAGGGGACAGCGCATGGTTCGTGGTCTACGCGGACGATATCGACGCGCTGGAGAAGATGTACTATACCTTCAAGTTCCGGTTTGCGCCGGAGGAAGAATAAGTAATAAAGGGGGAATGACACATGGATGGATTGAACGACCAGAGTTTGCTTGACGTAAGAAAGCTTATTACGGGCAAAGACGGGCGGCTTTTCGTCACCACGAAGGCGGGTACAAACCTGTTCCTCGCAGAGGTTGACACCTTCCAGACCCAAATCAGCCCTGCCAACACGGACTACCAGCCCGTGGGCAGTGCGCTGGTTTATGCGGTCAACACGGGCTACACCGTCACGCTGACGCTTACGGAAGCGGTCGTGCGGGACAACGTGATGATTTCAGAACTCATCACCGACTTGCAGCACGGCTACTTCCCGTCCTTCGACTTCCAGGGCAAGATGCGCCGCAGGGACGGACAGACGGAGCGGGTAGTCTACCGCAACTGTGTGCCGGACGGCTCCATCGACCTCCAGAACCTCAACCCCGGCGAAATCATCAAGAGGGCGTGGAGCTTCCGCGTCAACGCAACCCCGGAGATGCTCGAACAGTTCAAGGAAGCCGAATGGCGTCCCATCGAATAAAAGGAGGAAAAACCAATGAGCAAAAACACGATGCCCGAAGCCTATGACGACGCCCCCGCCGGCGTGGAAACCCAGCGCCAGGAAGAAATCCTGATGAACGAGGATGCCATCCTCCGCGGCCTGATTGAAGCCAGCAATGAGAAGGACAGCGAAAGTTCCTACAAGCGGGTGCAGATTCGCCGGAACGGTGTACTGAAATTCGAGTTCCGCATCCGGCCCGTGTCTGAGGAAGAAAGCCTGGCCTGTCACGACCACGCTACGAAGTTCGCCCCCCGCAAGCGGGGACAGCCCAAGCGGGAAATCGAGACCAATCAGGCCATGTTCCGCTCCTGGCTGATTTACACCGCCACCGTGGACGCGGACAGGGCAAGGACCTGGGACAGCAAAAAGGCACAGCAGGCCCTCAACGTCATGCAGGGCGTGGAGATGATTGACGCCGTCCTGCTGTCCGGGGAGAAGGACCGCATCATCGACCTCATCAACGAAATCAGCGGCTATTCCGATGACACGGAGGAAACGGCAAAAAACTAATACAGGCACGGGGGCTCACATACCTGATGCTTCAGGTGTGTGAGCGATTCCCGCAAATCGGGACAATAAGGGATTACTTGGCCCTGCCGCTTGGAGAACGCGCGCTGTACGAGCAGTACACGCTTGACGCAATCCAGGCGGAAGCCAAAATCCCCGTGCTTCGGATTGATGCGTCGAAGGGTGGTGGTCGAAGGTGAACGATGCCGTGACCGTCATCGACATAGTAGCCCAGGTCACAGACGAAACCGAAAGCGGCGCAAGAAGCGCAGAAGCGAACGTCAGCAGGTTGGAAAAATCCGTCATGAATCTGGCGAAGCAAATCCAGGGCATGAAGGGTAAGAGCAAGCTGGAGGTCGCGGCCACGCTGAAGGACATGGCCAGCAAGGGCATCCAGAACGTAGCGGCGGCAGGGAAGAAAATCGCCGGGAAGGTCTGGACGGTTACGCTGAAAGCCGCTGACCTTGTCACCGCCCCATTCAAAAAGATTGTAAGCCTGATAGCGAACCCCATCGCCGGCGCGGCGGCGTTCGCCGGAATATCCCTGGGCGTGGCGGACACCATCAACACGTTTAAGGACTTCGAATCCGCCATGGCGTCTGTAGCGGCTACCGCAGGGGTTGACAAGACATCTGATACCTTCGCATCACTGGAAAAGGCGGCAAGGGAAGCAGGCGCAACGACAACCAAATCTGCCGCAGAAGCAGCCAACGCGCTGGAGTATATGTCCCTTGCCGGATGGGATGCGCAGACCTCTATACAAGCCCTGCCGAAGGTGTTGCAGCTTTCAGAAGCTACCGGGATGGAATTAGGAAGGACATCTGACCTTATAACCGATTCCATGGCGGCGTTAGGCTTGACGGTCGATGAGCTGCCGGGATACCTCGACAAGGTGGCAAAGGCGCAGACTGCCAGCAACCAGAGTGCAGAGCAGCTCATGGAGGCGTATCTCGGCGTAGGCGGCTTATTCAAGGATTTAGGAATCGGCATCACAGAATCCGCCGCAGCCCTGGGCGTACTGGCGAACCGGGGAACAAAAGGAACGGAAGCGGCAACCGCGCTGAATGCGACCTTGCTTAACCTCACCACCGGAACGGGAGAAGCGGGGAAGATGATGGATGACCTGGGGCTGTCAGCATTTGACAGCAAAGGCAAATTCATCGGCTTGCAGAACGTGTTGAAAAAAATCAACATTGCCACCGCAAGTATGACACAGGAGCAAAAGAACGCCACTCTCGCAGCAATTGGCGGTAAAGAACACGTTGCTTCGCTGAATAAACTCCTGGCTGGGCTTAACGAAACCAATGCAGAAGGTGTAACTGAGTGGGATGCGCTCACTGCATCCATCGAAGAATCTTCTGGAGCATTGGAGGACATGGCCCGCAGAAAAAACGACACCCTCGCAGGGAGCCTGTCCGCACTCGCAAGTGCGGCGGATGAGGTGAAAATCTCCATCGGCGAAAAGCTGGAGCCATATGTCAGGCGGCTGGTGGACTTTGTAACGGCGCACATGCCGGACATCCAGACAGCCGTAGGCAAGGCCGTGGATTTTGTCACGGGCAAGATTGACCGCGTGATAGCGGCGGTAAAGTCGCTGACAGGCAGCCAGGAATGGCAGAACGCAGAAACCCTGTGGGACAAGATTCATCTGGCATGGGATAAGCTGATCGCAGAGCCTTTTGACGCATGGTGGGGCAGTACAGGCAAGGCGTGGATTACCGAAAAGGCAAGCAGCATTGGAGAAGGGCTTGGGACGGCGTTAAAAAGCGGCGTCCTCGCCCTGCTGGGCGTAGACACAGGCGGCGCAGTCACAGACGGCCTGGACATCGGCAAGTCGTTCGCAGACGGCTTCATGGACGGCTTTGACGGCTCGAAGGTCGGAGAAGCCCTCGCCAAAGCCATCAAGGACGGGCTGAAAAGCCTGGTTCTGGATGCGGCCACCCTGCTCCCCGGCGGGAAGGAAGCAAGCGGCACAAGCGGCCTGTCTGCGGCTGTGCTGGGCTATGGCGCGTTCAAAACTGCGAAGACGGGCTACAACATCTATAAGGGCGGAAAGGCCCTCGTGAACGGCACAAAGGCCGTGGGAAGCGCCATAGGGAACGCCACCGGGATATCCGAGGGCGTGAGGATATTCAAAGCCGCCCAGGGCGGCGGAAGCGCGGCGCAGAGCGCACTGACCATGGCACAAAACGGCGCACTTGGCCGCGGCATGAAGTACGGCGCGAAGCTGGCGGGCGGCGCGTCCAAAGCAGGGAAAATTCTTTCTAAGGTGACTGGGCCGCTGGCAGGCGGTGTATCAAAAGCAGGGAAATTCATTTCTAAAGCCGCCGGTCCTGCTCTTGCCGGTATAACATCCGCTATCCAATTGGGCGCTGACGCATACCACGGCGTAGGCAGGGCGAAGGAGTGGACAGGCTCGGACAGCACCGGAAGCAAGGTGGCGTCTGGTATTGGCGCTGCGGTCGGCGGTCTTGGCGATGGTATCCTTGGCGATGAAAGCCTGCTGCGCAAAACGTCCAATGTCGGCGGCGGCGCACTCAAAGGAGCCGGCATCGGCGCTGCGGTAGGCAGCATCCTCCCCGGCGTAGGAACGGCCATAGGCGGTGCGGTGGGCGCTGGTATCGGCGCTGCGGGCGCGGCCATAGGCGGCTCGAACATTGCCAAAGCCCTGTCCACTGCCGGAGCGGCAGTGGGCGGATTCTTCACAAAGACCGTGCCGGAGAAGTTCGGCCAGTTTGCGGAGGGCGCAAAGGGCTTCTTCGACAACACCATCTCACCAGCACTTTCCACCGCAGGGACAGCCGTCAAGGGCTTTTTCACTGAGACAGTACCCGAAAAGTTCGGGGAGTTCCGGGACAGCGTGACAGGATTCATGACCGAAACCGTGCCGCAAGCACTAAGCAGCGCAGGGAGCGCAGTCAGCGGATTCTTCACCGAAACCGTACCGGCAAAGTTCGGTGAACTGGTGGACGGCGTGGGCAGCTTCTTCACAGAGACCGTCCCCTTCGCCATCGGCTACACAGCGGGCAAAATCCAGATTTTCTTTACAGAGACCGTCCCGCAGTTCTTTGGAAACCTGGTGGAAGGCGTGAAGAACTTCTTCACCCAAACCGTACCAGCGGCAATCGAAACTGTGGGAAGCGCACTAAACGGCTTCTTTACCCAAACCGTGCCGGAGTTTTTCACCGGGCTATGGAACGGGGTAACGAACTTCTTCACGGTCACCGTTCCGGCAGCTATAGACGCGGCAGGAAGTGCCGTGACGAATTTCTTCACCGTTAGCGTCCCGCAGTTCTTTGGGGACTTGTGGAACGGCATAACCGGATTCTTCACAGACACGGTACAGCCCGCCATCGAAACAGTCGGAGCGGCGGTCACTAATTTCTTCACGGTTACTGTTCCCGAATTTTTCACCGGGCTATGGGAGGGAATCACAGGATTCTTTACCGAGACCGTTCCGCAGGCGTTGGAAACCATCGGGACAGCCTTGTCCGCGTTCTTCACAGAAACAATACCGGCTAAGATGCAAGAGGTCTGGGACGGTGTGGTGGATGTGTTCACCAAGAAGATACCAGAAGCAATCGGAAATATCGGAGAGACCATCGGCGGCTTTTTCGCCAACGTGAAGGAGAAAATCACCGGCTTCTTCGGCGGCATCTGGAACAAGATAACCGGCAGCGCCAGCGCCGGTTATGAGACCGCAACCGCCACGCCGCACGCAGAGGGCGGCATCATGACCCGCCCGCACCTGGGCCTTGTAGCAGAGGACGGCGCGGAAGCCATTATTCCGCTGTCCGGGAACCGCAGAGAGCGCGGTCTCGACCTGTGGGAGCGCACCGGGGAAATGCTTGGCGTGAAGCCATACGCAGACGGCGGCATCATCGGCGGGAACGCCCCGGAGCCTATGGACGCGCCAGCGCCGGTCATAAGCGGGAATGCAGCCGCACCGTCCAGCGCGGGCGGCAACGGCGGCGGAACAAGCATCCCGGTCACGATCCAGAGCCTAAAGGTCGAAATCAATGTGGACGGGAGTACCGCCCAGAACCCGCAGGAATTGGCGGCAGCCATCCGCGAGAACATCCGGGGTATGACGGATGATATTGCATACCAACTGGCGGTGGCCATGCAGCAGGCCTTCGCCAACACACCGAAAGAGGGGTGGCGGACATAGCGTGGATATTTACCTGACAAATCTGACGAACGGGGACCGCCTGCGCTTCCCCATGCTCCCAGCCGAGGTCAGCATCAAAATGGCGAACCAGTTCGCCAACTACACCATACTGAGCATCGGGGAGGTGCAGCTTCCAAGCGGCACCTCCCTTGATTCCGTAAGCTGGAGCGGGATACTGCCGGGACAGAAGCGCGTCAGCGGCAGAGCGCCCTATATTTTCGACTGGCAAGACCCGAAAGCGATTTACAGATGGATAGAGCAGTTGAAAACGCAGTACGGAATGCCGGTCAAAGCGCGGCTTTTAATCACCGAAAGCCCCATCAACTGCGACGTATACCTCTCCGCCTTCACAGGAACGCCTACGGGCGGTTACGGGGATATCAACTACTCCATATCGCTCATACAGGCAAAGGACATCCGTATCAGCACCGCCGGGAATCAGGCGAAGCAGGAGCGCCAGCCCACCACGGCGGCAGCCCCGGCAAGGCCGTCCCCGCCCGCAGCAAAGACCTACACCGTGAAAAAGGGAGACAGCCTGTGGAAGATAGCCCAGAGCTGCTACGGGAAAGGGAGCAGCTATGACAAGATTTTCCAGGCAAACGGGAGCGTCATCGGGAACAACCCGGACCTCATTTACCCAGGGCAAGTACTGACGATCCCCGGATAGCGGAAGGGAGGGAAACAGATGGATGTGGCCCTGGTCGAGTACGATGTAGAACTAATCACCGAGGGCGGCACGGCGTATGACCTGGACAACGCCCTCATCGCGCTGGCGTGGGAGGAACAGGAGGGGCAGATGGCGCAAAAGGCCACCGTTACAGTGGCCAATATCAAGACCGGCTCCGGCTATTTGATGTCTTTGGCAAAGCTGAACTGCGTTATACGGATTTACGCCCATTGGGGCGCGGGGCGGCAAAAGATGTTCGAGGGGGCTATTTGGGAGTGGGACTATACCAGCGCCCAGACCAAGGCGCTCACCCTGACCGTTTACGACCCCATGATCCGGTTGCAGCAGTGCAAAGACATCAAATATTTTTCCCCCGGCATGACAACCCCGGCCATGCTCGGGAGCATCTGCGGGGATTGGGGCGTCCCGCTGGCCTACAAATGGAGCAGGCAAATCACCCACGAAAAGAAGGTATTCAACGGGGAGACGGTCAGCGACATCATCACCAAGCTGTTGGAGGAAGTGCGCCAGCAGACAGGCGGGCGCTATGTTGCCTTGTACAAGGACGGGGCGCTGACCATTTCCGGCTGCGGGACCAACCCGGATGTGTATGTTTTCGACACGATGAATACCATAAGCACCTCAAACAAGCTGTCCATGAGCAGCCTTGTCACGCGGGTGAAGATAATCGGTAAAGAGGACAACCAGGGCCGGTCGAGCGTAGAAGCTGTCGTAGACGGCGATATGCGCTTTGGAATCTTGCAGGAAATTATCAAGCGGGACAGCGACAAAAGCATCGGCGCCGCAAAGGCGGAGGCGCAGGCCGCGCTGGAAGAGCGGGGGAAGCCGGAAGAAAGCATCCTGCTCAACAGCCCGGATTTGCCCTTCCTGCGTAAAGGCGACGCCGTAGAGGTGGCGGCCGGCAACCTGATCGGGAGGTTCCACGTCCTGGGCGTATCCCACAACGCCACGCAGCGGCAAATGACTATGACACTGAGAAGGGCAGGGGGGTAAACGATGGAAAGCACAATGGGGAACGAGGGCATCAATAAGCTGGCCGCAGTGTTCCAGAACCGAATGCACGGTATAACGGACAAGCCGGAGGTCTTGGACTTCGGCGTGATACAAGGGGATATGAGCCTGCTGGCAAACCGGTTCCCCCGCCCAATCCCGCAGACCGACTATATGGTCTGCCGCCAGCTTACCCTGGGGCCGGCCCACAACATTCTGGCAAAAACGCAGGACACAGGGATGCCCTACAGCGGCTCCCACCTGCACTTGGTAAACGGCCCGGTCGGAGAACCCACCGGCCCCGCGCCGGACCCGCCCATCCCATCGGAGCGGACAGCCGGTGGGGACAGCCATGACGGGGAACACCAGCACCATGTCCTGATTCCAGAGAAAATGCGGCAGATAAAGCCGGGAGACCGTGTGCTGGTGTGCTGGGTGGGGGACGACGCCTGCGTGATTGACATTGTCCTGCCTGCAACAGAGGTGGTCTGATGGCGGAGAATAAAAACAGCCTGTTTCCCGTTTTTGACGTACCCGCCGCGCTGGTAGAGGATATCGAAAACCAGGACCGCTATGCGCCGGCCCCGCTCTGGGATGTGGAGCGCGGGGACTTCGTAGCAGACGGCGCGAAGAAGATGCTTTACGGCAGCGGCTACGACGCCTGGGTGCTGTGGTGTACCAAATCCATCTTAACGCAGAGGTGGGCGCACGATTCTTATAGCGGGAACGCCGGCATTGAAGCGGAACAGGCATTCAAAGAAACAGACCGGAAAGCGGCGGAAAGCGCCTTCGAACGCACCATCACCGAGGCACTGCTGGCCGACCCCATGGGGCGCACGATACAAGTGCGTGACTTTACCTTCCGCTGGGAAGCAGACAGCCTATGGATCACATGCGCCGTCTTTGGACGGGATGGAAATACGGCAAGCATCAAAGCGAGACTGGATATTTGACCGAAGGGAGACGGCAGGCAATGCCAGACGAATACACATACCCATATGAACCCCCGGAGTTCCTGCAAGGGCAGAGCGCAGACGAAATCCACCGCAGGATGCTCGGCAGCCTTCCCCAGGGAATAGACAAAAGCGAAGGCAATATCCCGTGGGATTTCACCCGGCCGGCGGCGCTGGAAAAGGCGGAAATGGTAGAGTTCACGCTGAACGAAACCATCAAGCTGATGTTCCCGCAATGGTCTTACGGCAAGTGGCTCGACCTCCACGGGGAAAAGGTGAACTGCATACGCAGGGCGGCAAACCAGGCAACCGGGGTGCTGGATGTAACCGGCACAAAGGGAACGGTCATCCCGGCCGGCTTCCAGTTCGCCACGCCGGCGGAACTGACCGCCAGCGTGATATTTGAGACCACCGAAAGCGTGAAGCTGGACGGGGAGCCGAACAGCAGGGGACAGGTGACCTGCCAGGTGGCAATCCGGGCGCTGGACGGCGGGCTGGCAGGCAACGTATCGGAGGATACCATCAAGCTGATGGTGGAGCCGGTAAGCGGGATCGCCTATGTCACCAACCGGGAGCCGGTTACAGGCGGCGCAGAGACGGAGAGCGATGCGGACTACCTGATCCGCATTCTGGACGCGATGCGCAACGGCCTGTCCATGACAGGCTGTGTGGCGGATTATATCCGCTGGGGGAAGGAAGTTCCGGCAGTCGGGCAGGTCATCGTTGACCCGGAGTGGCCCGACCCAACGCTCCCGGAGAAGTTCCACTACACGGATTCGCTGGGGATTGAAAAATGTTCGGGCGCAGTACGGCTCATCATCGTTGACAGCAACGGTTTCCCGGCAAACCAGCAAATCGTCGATGCCGTTTACCACCACATTGCCGGGGACGGGCCGGAGGATGTAGAACGCCTGATGCCAATTGGGGCGCACCTGACCGTTATCGCCCCCCAGGGGCTAACCGTTGACATTTCGGCGGATGTGCTGCTGGAGGAAGAGGAGGACATTGAGACCGTAACCGCACGGTTCAAAAAAAACCTCACAGGCTATTGGCTGGAGGTTGGACAGGAAGCCATCGGGGATTTGATATATCATCAGGGCTATATCCGGTGGGTGCAGGTAGGCGCGGTCCTTGCCAAAACGCCGGGCATAAAGGACTATACCAATCTCACAATTAACGGCGTCGCGGTCAATATCCCGGTACAGCATGTGCAGTACCCAGTGACAGGGGAGGTGGACTTGCGTGTCCAAGCCGGAGCTTGACATCATCCGCAGCCCGGAAGCGGCGGCATTTTTGCGCTCGGTCACTAAGGGATTCTATAGCCAGTCGTTTACCGGGCTATGGATATATGAGGTCATTGGGCGGGAGTGGGACGGATTACGGGAATGGTCGGAGGGGATGCGCACTGAGATACACCCGCAGACCTGCACCTGGAGCATCGCCGTCTGGGAATGGGTATACGGATTCGAGCCGGACGAAAGCATGTCGTTGGAGGAGCGGCGGCGGCGCGTCCTGTCAAGGATATTCAGCGCAAAGCCGGTTAACCCGGAAGTCCTGCGCCGCGGTATTTCTGCAACTGCCGGAGCGGAAGCGGAGGTAATTGATTTCACAGCCCCGTATAGCTTCGGCGTGACGCTGCACATCACGGGCGGGCCAATCCCGATGGAGCGCGTTCTGCGCTTCATCTATGAGACAAAACCAGCGCATCTGTCTGTAAACATAACGGTTGTATTTCCGCCAATCAAAAGCACGCTTCACATGGGCGGAACAACCGGCAGCCATACGGTTATCCATGTCCCGTGTGCGCCAGACCGGTACAGCTTCCATGACGCGCTCCACCTGGGCGGGGGCGTGGGCGCAGGAGTGGAGGTGGGCGTACCGGTTGAGCCGGACTCCTATGATTTCCGAGATACGCTCCATGTGGGCGGCTCCTTCGGGGTGGAAGCGTCCGCCGGGACGGCGG
>CANSSG010000034.1 GCA_947649615.1 uncultured Clostridia bacterium
CCCCTTCCCTCTACTTTATTTCGTCTATGTCCTTGACATGGGGTACACTTTAGGATGGTTTTTATTATACGTGACTTTTCATTTTATTACACTTTTCATTATTTCAGCCGTCTCCAACGCCGGCTGGGCACGGAAATCAATTTTGCAAAATCGGATCCAAAGAGATAAAATAGGAAATATGAGAAAGAAGATAGTAGAATATTTTGAGGAAGTAGAAACAAGGCAGGAATACAAGGGATATTTTTGTAGTATCCCGGAAGCAATCATCCGGGGCAAGGGGGACTATCTGCTGGATGCAAAAGGAAATCAGCCGGTTTTGGAGGAAGAAATCCGGGAATATGTTCAAGACGAGAGCCTGAGAAAAACGATGGATTGCACATCCACCACAGAAAAAAGCCGGGATCGGGTGGAAACGCGGACTGCATACACCACAGCGGATATAAGCTGGCTATATGGGAGGGAGAAGTGGAAGAATCTGTGTTGTATTGGTGCGATTAAGACAGAATTTGAGAGAAAAGGTGTAAAAACGGAAGAATGGCACTACTATATTTCCAGCCGCACGCTTACCTCGCTGGAGCTGCTCCATCATGCCCGGATGGAATGGGCAGTGGAATCCATGCACTGGATTTTGGATGTTCACTACTCGGAAGATTTCTGCCGAATTGTAAACCGAACCATTCAGCAGAATCTGAACATGCTCAGAAAGTTCGCTCTGAGTCTGATTAGGCAATTCAAGACTGATTCAAATTCCAAACGTCCTCTTTCGCAAATTATGCTTAACTGTCTCCTGAATCCCTCTACTATTTGTTCCATTTTGCAAAATTGATTTCCGTGAAAAATATCTTTGCCCTCTTGACATTTGGGTAAAAATGTGCTAGTTTAATACCACAAATTACATAACTGCCAGCCGCAGCCGCGTCAGCGGCGCACGGAATAGGGTGAGATGCCCTGCGAGTCGGTCACTGTGATGCCTGTCAGGCTAAGTCAGATACGTGGCGGCTGGTGTGATTCTGCCGGAACCGGAATTGCATTTTCTGATTCGGCCTTGCTGTGTATGCGGCGGGGCCGTGTGCGTTCTGTGCCTTTCCGGCCCGGGACGCTTTTATTTTGCGGCCCGGTTATTCCTGGTTTCTACCGGTGCGGATGGGGCCGCGCCGGGGAACATATTCCGCTTTCCCTTCATCGGCCGGAACATGCGTTGGAACCCCGCCTGGACATCTGGTGATTCCAGGCGGGGTCCCGGCGGATGGCTGGGGAGGGCGCTAAACAAACCGGTAATTTGATTTAGGAGGAATGGCAACGATGAAAACCCGGAATAAGCTGCCGGCGCTGCTGCTGGCTTTGGCGATGATCCTCGGACTGGCCGGGACGGCCCTTGCCGTGGAAAACAAAAAGAATTTTGGCGATGTGTCCGGCCACTGGGCCGAGAAGGAAATCCGCCGGATGCTGGAACTGGGGCTGATGGACGGCAGGAGCGGGGACGCTTTCGCCCCTAACGCCAGTATGACCCGCGCCGAGTTGGTGACGGCCTTGTACCGTCTGGCGGGGGAGCCTGATGTCTCCGGCGTGAAAAACCCCTTTGCCGACGTGGCGGAGGACGCCGGCTGCCGGGACGCGGTTTTGTGGGCCGCCAGGGAGAAAATTGTCAACGGCAAGACCGCGTCCGCCTTTGCTCCCGATGGCAGCGTTACCCGGCAGGAACTTGCTAAGATTCTCAATGGCTGCGCTGCCCTCGCAGTGAAGCAGGAAAAGCTGGCCAGCCGGAAGGATGTGCTGAGCGCCTATCCTGATGCAGGAGACGTGTCCGCGTGGGCGAAGGATATGATGAACTGGGCGGTGGCCAGCGGGTTTATTACGGGCAGCAATAACCGCCTGTCCCCCAAGGGGACCGCTACCCGCGCCCAGGTGGCGGCGATTCTCTGCCGGTATATGGACGATGCTTCCACCGGCGACGCTTCCAAGGACAATCCCCGCAATCAGGACGGCATCAAAGAAAACGAACTGCTGGTGGTCAGCTTCGGCACCAGCTTTAACGACAACCGCGCGGCCACCATCGGCGCGGTGGAGGCCGCGATGGAGAAGGCTTTTCCAGAGTACTCCGTCCGCCGGGGCTTTACTGCGGATACCATCATTGAGCATATCGCCCGCCGGGATGGGGAGATCATCGACGGCGTGAAGGAAGCCTTGGACAGGGCTAAGGCAAACGGCGTGAAAAACCTGGTGGTCCAGCCTACGCACCTGATGAACGGCTGGGAATACGGGGATTTGGTCAAGGAACTGGAAAAACGGGAAGCTGATTTTGAATCCGTTAAAATTGGCGCGCCTTTGCTGACGACGGATGACGACTTCGCCAAAACGGCCCGGGCAATGGTGGACGCCGCCGCGCTGGCCCAGGATGGCAAAACCGCCGTGTGCTACATGGGACACGGCACCGAGGCCGCGTCTAACAGCGTCTATGCCAGGATGCAGAAGGTGCTTAGGGACGGAGGGCATGACAACTACTTTATTGGCTCTGTGGAAGCCGCGCCTACCGCAGAGGACTTGGTGAAGCTGGTGAAGGAGGGCGGTTATGAGAAGGTAGTCCTCCGGCCTATGATGATTGTTGCGGGCGACCATGCCAACAACGATATGGCCGGCGAGGATGCGGATTCCTGGAAGTCCGTCTTTACTGCCGCCGGGTTCGAGGTCCAGTGCGAAGTCCGGGGGCTGGGCGAGCTGAAAGAGATTCAAGACCTCCTGACTGCCCATGCCAAGGATGCTGCGGCGCTGGCGGAGACCGGCATTGATGTGGAACCGAACCCTGAGAATGACAAGCCGACGGCAGAGCCGGGGAAGGAAGCCCTTGCCGACGGCGTGTATACCATCACGGTGGACTGCAAGGAATCTATGTTTAAAATCGACCACTGCGAACTGACGGTGAAGGGCGGCAGGATGACCGCCGCCCTGACCTTGGGCAGCGCCAGCTTTGATAAGATGTTCGCAGGCTCCGCCGCCGCTGCGGCGCTGGCGGAGACGGGCGTGGTGGATGGCGTTGCGAGCGGCGGCGGGGAAATGATGACTTTTACCCTGGACGTGGCGGCGCTGGACGAAGCGCTGGCGTTCGCCGCCCACAGCGTACGGAAGGACGCCTGGTATGACCGGACGCTGACTTTTGATTCTTCCAGCGCTGCTGCTAAATAACCGTATTTTTGTGTGGGAGCAGCGCCGCGTTTTGCGGCGCTGCTTACCCGGTTTTCTGTAGGAGGAACGTGCTATGAATAAGAGGATATTGGCCCTTTTGGCCGCCCTTGCGCTGGCTGCGGCCCTTTTGACCGCCTGCGGCGGAAATGATGCGCCGCCGCCTGAACCTACGCCTGTGGAGGATGGGGAGCAGACGCCGCCGCCCGGCAACGCCCCTGGCCCCCAGCCTGCGGCGCCGGAAACGAATCCGATGGAAACGGATATTCCGGATGAACCCGATGAGAATGGGCAGGACACGGATGCCGGCCAGCCGGAAGCAGATGCGCCGGAGACTTCCCCGCCGCCGGAGACTGCGCTGGAACCGCCGCCGGAGACCGAACCGGAACCGGCGCCTGTGCTTGCGCCGGAACCGGAGACTGAAAGTGTAATGGCGGGCGATACATACACGATTTCCGTCGCCCTGGCAGGCGGTTCGGGCCGCGCCACCGTGGAATCCCCCGCGAAGCTGCGCTACGAGGGGGGAAAGTACTGGGCGACGATTGTCTGGAGCAGTCCTAACTTTGACTATATGAAGGTGGACGGCCAGCGGTACGACCTTATCAACGACGGGGGGAATTCTACCTTTGAAATCCCCGTGGCCGCCTTTGACACGCCGCTGGCTGTGATTGCCGACACCATCGCCATGAGCGAACCCCATGAAGTAGAATATACCTTGACCTTCGACTCAGCGTCTATCCAGGACGCTTAAAACAGGAGAATGTTATGAAGCGCTGGAACCTTTTTCCCTTTTTGCTGGCTTTGATGCTCTGCGGCTGCGGGCCGGCCAGCGCTGGCGGGCAGGATGCGCCTGAGATGGAAAACCCGGGTCTCTCCTGGCAGGAAATGGCTTGGGGAGACGCGATGGAGCTGGCGTACGCCCAGCAGTTTGCCGTGGACTACGCCGGGGACTACACCCGGCTTACGATTGACGGGACTATTTATCTGCTGGTACCGGAGAACGGGGAGGTCCCCGCAGGAACGCCGGAGGATGTGACCGTAATCCGCCGCCCGGTGGAAAATATTTACATGCAGGCCACTGCGGCAATGGACTCTTTTGTCCAACTGGACGCACTGGATGCCGTAACCCTTTCCGGGACGAAAGCCAGCGGATGGTATATCCCGCAGGCGAAGCAGGCGATGGAGGAGGGGCGTATGCTTTACGCCGGAAAGTACAGTGCGCCGGACTATGAGCTGATTCTCTCTCAGGGCTGCGCTCTGGCGCTGGAATCCACGATGATCCTCCATAACCCAGAGGTCAAGGAACAGTTGGAACGGGCCGGCATCCCGGTGCTGGTGGAACGCTCCAGCTATGAAAGCCACCCGCTGGGCAGGATGGAGTGGATCAAGCTCTATGGCGCGCTGCTGGGGAAGGAAGCGGAAGCCGAAAAGTTCTTTGACGGCCAGCTTGCCCGTCTCGCCCCGGTTTTGGAACAAGAGAACACCGGGAAGACGGTGGCCTTTTTCTATATCACCTCCAACGGCATGGCCAGTGTGCGGAAGTCCGGCGACTATATCGCCAAGGCCATTGAGCTGGCCGGAGGCGTGTATGTGTTCCAGGACTTGACGGGGGAGGAAAATGCCCTGTCTACGATGAATTTGCAGATGGAATCCTTTTACAACGGGGCGAAGGATGCGGATATCTTGATCTATAACAGCGCAATCGACGCCGACCTGACGAAAATCGAGGAATTGATTGCCAAAAGCCAGCCTTTGGCGGATTTTAAGGCCGTTCAGAACGGGAACGTCTGGTGTACCGGTAAAAGCATGTTCCAGGAAGCCTTGGGCGTCGGGGATATGATCCTGGACATCAACGCGATCCTGACCGGAGAGAATCCGCCGGATGAAGCCCTGCATTATCTGCACCGCTTGACGTGACGGGGTGTTTGCGATGAAAAAAGCCTGGATTCGATACTGCGCCTGCTTCGCCCTGCTGGGTGTGCTGCTGGCGGCGCTGCTGGTTTGGAATATCAACGCCGGCAGCGTGGCGTTTTCGCCGGGGGAGATTTTTTACACGCTGCTGCATCCCTCGGGAGGGGGGATTATCTGGGGCATCCGTTTGCCGCGGGTGCTGGCGGCGGCGGTTTTGGGGGGCGCATTGAGCGTGTCCGGGTTCCTGCTCCAAACCTTTTTCGCCAATCCGATCGCCGGGCCGTTTGTGCTGGGGATTTCCTCCGGCGCCAAACTGGCGGTTTCCATCACCATGATCCTCCTCCTGAGCCGGGGCGTGACGGCGGGGTCCATGGGGCTGATTGCGGCGGCGTTTGCCGGATCTATGCTGTCCATGGGCTTTATCCTCCTGCTCTCCCGCCGGGTCAAGCAGATGAGCATGCTGGTGGTGGGCGGCGTGATGATTGGGCATATCTGCTCGGCAATTACCGACTTCTTGATTACGTTTGCTGATGATTCGAATATTGTCAACCTCCACAACTGGTCTCTGGGAAGCTTTTCCGGGACCAGCTGGGACAATGTGAAGGTTATGAGCGGGGTGGTTTTCACGGCGCTGGCGCTGGCCTTCCTGCTCTCCAAGCCGATTGGGGCTTACCAGATGGGCGAGGTCTACGCGCAGAGCATGGGGGTGAATATCAAGCGGTTCCGGGTGGAGCTGATCCTGCTTTCCAGCATCCTCTCCGCCTGTGTTACCGCCTTTGCGGGTCCGGTTTCCTTTGTGGGCATTGCGGTGCCGCATATGATTAAGAGCATGTTTCGAACCGCCAAGCCGCTGGTGGCGCTGCCGGCCTGTTTCTTGGGCGGGGCGGTGTTCTGTTTGTTCTGTGATTTGATTGCGCGGACCGCTTTCGCTCCTACGGATATGAATATCAGCTCTGTTACCGCCGTCTTTGGCGCGCCGGTGGTGATTTACCTGATGGCCTCCCGGCGGGGCGGACGGATGAAGGAGGGCGCATGAAGGACGGTTATCTTCACACCAGGGACCTTGCGGTGGGGTATCACGGCAAGCCGTTGATTCAGAATATCCGGCTGGAGTTGGCCCGGGGACAGATCATGACCTTGATCGGGCCAAACGGCGCGGGGAAGTCTACGATTCTGAAGACCATTATCCGGCAATTGGACCGGGTGGCCGGGACGGTGATCCTGGACGGCGCGGGGATGGAGCGCATGTCCGAGCGGGAGGTCTCCCGGCGTATGAGCGTTTTGATGACCGGCCACATCCATCCGGAATGGATGACCTGCGAGGATGTGGTGGCTACGGGGCGGCATCCGTATACCGGGCGGCTGGGAATCCTCTCCCGGGAAGATTGGGAAAAGGTCGCCCAATGCCTGGAATTGGTCCACGCCGCCGGATTGGCAGAGCGGGATTTTTCCCAAATCAGCGACGGGCAGCGCCAGCGCATCCTGCTGGCCCGGGCCTTGTGCCAGGAGCCGGAGGTGCTGGTGCTGGACGAGCCGACCTCCTTTCTGGACATCCGGCATAAATTGGAGCTTTTGGCTATCCTGAAGGATATGGTCCGTACGCGGAACCTGGCGGTCATTATGTCCCTCCACGAGTTGGACTTAGCCCAGAAAATCAGCGACTACGTGGTCTGCGTCCGGGGGGACCGCATCGACCGGCAGGGCCCGCCGGAAGAAATATTTACTGCGGACTACATGATGGAATTATATGGCGCAGCCCGGGGCAGCTATAACGCATTGTTCGGCTCCCTGGAATTGGAGCCGGTGCGGGGGGAACCGGAGGTTTTCGTTATTGGCGGCGGCGGGGCCGGGATTCCGGTTTACCGGCGCCTCCAGCGGCAGGGGGTTCCCTTCGCGGCGGGCGTGTTGGCGGAAAATGATTTGGACTATCCCGTAGCGTCCGTGCTGGCGTCCCAGGTGGTTTCCGAAAAATGCTTCCAGCCGGTGGGCGAGGGGGCCTTCCGGCAGGCGGCGGCGGTGATGGAGCGGTGCGGGCGGGTGCTGTGTCCGGTGGCCGCGTTCGGGCCGGTGAATGAGAGGAACCGGCTGCTCAGGGAGATGGCCCGGGAAGCGGGGAAGCTGGAGGAGGTTCCCGTAAGATGTGGATAACGCAGTTGAAAGGCCCTCCGCAGGCGTGAATAAATGGAGAAACGCAAATACAGAAAGATACAAGTACTGGAAGCGGAAATCGTATCAATACACGAGGGCGGAAAAACGCATCGGGAGATAGCCAAGCATTTGGGGTTAGAACGCATCCAGCTAAAGACAAGAGTAGTGCCCCTTGATCTGCACTACTCCGCCTAAAATTTCTTTCTTCCTACCTCTGAACCCTTGTGCTGTCCGCACAATTTGGGCCGGTTCATAATACCAGAAAGATGATTTCAGTTATAATTTGACCAGCACCCATTTGCGCATTCTCCATTCTCGCGGCTAATTTTCCTCAACTGCGTTGACTATGCTGTGCCAGCATACCGGCCGCCGCCACCGATTGTTCCATCTCCACGCCCCGGATCAACACCACCCGGTTCGGATACAGCAGGTAGTAGGCATCCAAATCCTCCGGCTGGCAGGCTTGCACCGCTCCCCAGGGGGTGGGGTCGACTTCCCTCAGCGGGAAGGGAGAATCCCGCTCCTCCTCCAAGAGCTGTTCCCAGCACTGCTCCAAAAGCCATGGCCAAGGCGTTTCATACACACGGTACGTCAAATCCGGCAAATTGCTGTCCAGGCACAAGACCTCCTGCCGGTACTTGCCAACGGAAGCCAGCGGCGACCGCTCCACCTCTGCCCGGTAGGAGCAGTGGTCTTCCTCAGAGACGCGGAATCCCAAATCCTCCAGCGTCACCGGCAGTTCATCGTGGTAGACAGTCCAGGTGATGGACCCGCCGCCCGGGGTGGTATAGGTGTATTTTTCCTCCGGCTCCTGGAACAACCGCGCCAGCGGCGGATACAGAAAGGCCCCGGCAGCCGAAACAAGGATTCCCGCTGCAACAGCAAAACAAAGATACCCAGCCACCACAGAACTCTTATTTTCGCTTCTGCCCTTCAACTTTCTCAGCACCCACCGGCCCAGGAACATAATACCTGCATAAACCGCCAGTTGGACGAAGAAATAGCTCCGCATGCCCCCATCCTGCAAGGCTATCGCGGCCACTGCGGCAGCGCACAAAGCCATCATGGCACCGCTGCTCCACAAGCGGGCCTTTGTATGGGGCTTCACACATCCCCCGCCCCGGGCAATAGACCGCTTGGACCGCAGCACCCAGACCAGATAATCCAGCAGCAGGCCTCCGCAGAACAGCAGGATTCCTGCCATCAAGGCCACCGAGGCCAAATTATAGAATTGGCTGCAAAACGCCACCGGGCCATCCCAAAACAGCCCCGCCATCAAAGGCAGGCAAACCGCCGGAAGCAGCAGAAGCAGCCCGTAGCTGAGTGCGAACGTCTTCCGCATGGTCCGCCTTACCGCGTCCAGCTTTACGGTTTCATCCGTCTCAATGGGCAGCGGATTTTCCCGCGCGGCGCGAAAGTACTGCACCGGCCCATAAGCCGCCGCCAGCTCCCACCCCGCCGCCGCGCAGTAGTCCGCATAGGTCTCCTGCCCCTCCGGCATAGCGGGGTCAAAAACGGACGCGTCAGGGAAATAGGTTACAGCATATTTTACCTTCACCGGATCGCTCCGCCGGAAATGCCAAAACCAGTTGTCCACCTCATCCAGCAGCCATCCCTTCTCCGCCATTTTCTCCATATGCCGCGCCATTGCATCCGTATCGTCCACCTGAAACCAAGAAACCTGCCGTTTCGTCTCTCTGCCCATGGTCAGACCTCCCCTCCAAACCGTCCATAGTCCTCCACCTGCCGCCGCAGCCGCCGGACCTCCTCCTCTAGCCGCAGCCGCCCCTTTGCGGTGATTTGATAGCTCCGCTTCCGCCCCTCCGCCCGGGTTTCCTGGATGAAGCCTTCCTGCAAAAAGCTTTCCAGCAGGCTGTACAGGGTCCCCGGCCCGATCACCACCTGGTTGTCCGTCAGCCTTGCGGCCTGCTCCATGATATCCGCGCCGCAGCACTCCCGCCGCAGGCACAGCAAAATATAAAACATCTGCTCCGTCAAGGTCTGAAACTTTTCCCGTGCCACCGCCAGCCCTCCCTTTTAATATCGATGTTCGATATTAGTATAACATCGAATATCGATATTGTCAAGCAAAACAAAAAACGGGCCGGCCGTAAGGCAATGTCATTTAGTTAAGTCCAACAGCATTAAGTTAATGTTTAAAAATACCGTTCACTTTCGCAAAAGTGAACGGTACTCTTTTTGATAACAATCTGCATCAAACTGAAATTTTCGCATTCTTAACATACCTGACTTCATTATTTTCTTCTTATCGGAATCCACAGTTCACAGAATAGACCACTTCTTCCTTTTTCAAAATATATTTCATAATCTGTTTCTGCTTCTGATTCATACCCCATTTGTGGCAAGAATTCTTTATAGAATTTAGCCCAAGTGTCACCGATACAATCACCATCCTCACCGATGCAGTCAAATACAACATAAGTTCCCGGTTTCACATCCCAGATGCTATAACCTGCTTTTTGCATTTCTGAAAAATCAAACTCCGATGTATCTTCATCAATCAAGACACCAATTCCATATTCAAACGTATCCACACCTTTTTTCGTCGGAGAACATAACCCATACAGGTCTCGTTTTCCTTCCGGCCGCAGATTGCAAATCGGCCCTATAAGTTTTTTGTCATTACACTCTCCCCAAAAATCAGGAATATCATGATTTTCCTCGTCATTAATGATTTCATTTTTAAAACTTCTTACCACTGCAATAAATTTTTGTTCTTTTGTTTGTACGATTCTGTAATCCATACTTTTACCACCTTCCACGGTTATTTTAATAACAAGTGGATTGAAAAGCATGAGCTTCGCAGATTCTTCTCTGGCAAATTTAGGCGCAATTCCATGAAACCTTGTAAATGCCTTTGTAAAACTCTCTGGTGTTTCATAACCATACTTCAGCGCGATGTCTGTTATTTTAGCATCAGTTTCCACAATTTCTCTACCTGCTAAAGATAACCTGCGGTTGCGAAGATAAGTATTGGCAGTCATCCCTGCAAGAAAACTAAATGCTCTATGAAACTCATAGCTCGAAGTGTGTACATGCCTCGCTACATCTTCATAGTTTATTTCCTCCATAAGATGTTCTTCCATATAAGTAATTGCCTGTTGCATTGCTGCTATCCACTCCATACTTTATTCCTCCTGTTGAAGCCTATAAAATATTTATCTGCCATTTACAATGTATATCGAAAAGTTATTACTCAATGGGTACACAATTCCGAAAAGGGAGTTTGAATTTCACATTCCAGCCAGGCGCCATGCTGCATCCGCTGTACTCGATTTTTTCGCTGCACCCGAAGGCCTCCCTGACCTCCCCGCAGAATGGGAGGAACACGGGATTTTGGACGAATTCCGCAATTTCCACCAGCCCCGGGCAGTGGGACTTGTCCTGCAAATCAACCATATCACCGCTCCGTTTCCATTTGTTTTTCCAAAGGCGTCCCGCTATTTATAACCGGCCTTTCTCCCGCCGGACAAACCGCCCCTGCGTTTCCAAAACCTGCCCGTGGTCCACGGCAAGCCGGCCGCGCAGGTAGACCTGGGCGATGGAGCCTGCCGTTTTCCAGCCCTCATAGGGCGTATAATCTGCCCTCTGCACCTGGCCGGAAGCCGAAATCACCCCGTTTGCGGCTGGATCGTACACGACCACGTCCCCGTCTGAACCCGGCGCTATCACGCCCTTTTTAGGCCAGCAGCCGTAGAGCTTCGCCGGGTTTTCGCATAGCGCCCGGCACATATTGGCCAGGGAGATCCGTCCCGCCGACACCCCGTAGGTATACAGCAGTACGCCTCGATGCTCTACGCCGGGCAATCCGCCGGGAATCTTGGTGAAATCGTAGCGGCCGGCCCGTTTCTGGGCGGTGGTGAAGGAGCAGTGGTCTGTGGCGACGGTATCAATCTCCCCGTTCCGCAGGGCTTCCCACAGCGCATCCTGGTCTTCCCGCTTCCGGAGGGGCGGTGCGCAGACGTACTTGGCCGCTTCCATATAATCCGGGCTGCCGTACACGCTGTCATCCAGCAGCAAATACTGGGGGCAGGTCTCCACGTACACCGTCTGCCCCCGCCGCCGGGCGGCGCGGACCTCTTCCAGGGACTCCCTGGCAGACAGATGCACGATCACGACCGGAACGTCCGCCAGTTGGGCCAGCCGCAGCAAATGCCCAACGGCTTCCGCTTCCAGCGGGGCGGGCCGCGTCCGGGGATGGGAGGACGGCGCCAGCCGTCCGTTCTTTTTCGCATCCTCCACGAGCTCCCGAATCACGCCGTCGTTCTCGCAGTGGACCCCGGCAATGCCGCCTGTTTCCCGCAGGCGCAGGAGGGCGCGGTACATATCGCCCTCGGGGATCATCATGGCGGGGTAGGTCATGTACATCTTAAAGGAAGTGACGCCCTGGGCCATCATGTCCTCGATTTCCCGGGAAATCCCCTCGTTCCAGTCGTCGATGGTCATATGGAAGCCATAGTCGCAGGCCGTCCCGCACCCGGCTTTTTCCCGCCAGCGTTCCAACCCACGGGCCAGCGTCTCGCCTTTGTCCGGCGCGGCGAAATCTACCACCATGGTGGTTCCGCCCCGCAGGGCGGCGCGGCTTCCGGAAGCAAAATCGTCGGCAGTGATGGTGCCGCAGACTTCCAGGTCAAAGTGGGTGTGTCCGTCGATAAACCCGGGGAACAGCAGCATCCCGGTGCAGTCCACTGCCTGCGCGTCCCCAGCGGGGAGGTTTTTGCCAACGGCGGCCACCTTCTCCCCCGTCAGCAATACGTCCAGGTTTTCCGTCCCTTGGGAGGAAACCACCGTTCCACCCCGCAGTAAAATGCCCATAGCAAAGCCTCCTTTTCATTCCAGGCGTTTGGCAAAGTATACCACAAATTCCCACGGATATCCAGCAGACTTGGTGCCATGCCGCCCTTTTTTTCAAAATTTTATAAAAAAAGCAAAATCAGGTCTAGCCAAACCGAAAAACTTGGAGTATAATCTTGTCCATGTAAAGGCGGCGGGACGGTTGCGTCTGCTGGTTGTATGTTCCGGCTGAGCCGCCTAAAAATGAAATTTAGGAGGAACCCCAACCATGAGAAAGTGGAACAAGCTGCTGGCGATGCTGCTGGCAATGGTCATGGTCCTTGGCCTGACCGCTACTGCGTTCGCCGCAGAGGACGATGCAAAGCCCGAGGATGAAAAGACCGAAGATACTACCCCCGCCGAAGGCGAAGAGGAGAAGAAGGACGAGACCACTCCCGCCGAGGGCGAAGAGGACAAGAAGGATGAGACCACTCCCGCCGAGGGCGAAGAGGACAAGAAGGACGAGACCACCCCTGCCGAGGGCGAAGAGGACAAGAAGGATGAGACCACCCCCGCCGAAGGCGAAGAGGACAAGAAGGATGAGACCACTCCCGCCGAAGGCGAGGACGGCAAGAAGGACGAGACTGCCGTTTCCTTCAGCGACGTGCCGGAAGGCAAGTGGTACTATGCGTTCGTACAGAAGATGGCTGCCGCCGGCATCGTCAACGGCAATCCTGACGGCACCTTCAAGCCCGACGACACCCTGACCTGGGGCGCCGCGCTGAAGATGACCATTATGTTCGCTACCGGCGAGGAGAAGGCGCCTGCCGAGGGCGGCAACTGGGCCAGCGGCTACGTTGCATACGTTAAGGACCAGGGCATTTGGACGGAGGAGATCGACCACAACGCCAAGATCACCCGTCTGGAGATGTGCCAGCTCTTGGCCAAGACCCTGAAGCTGGAGGAGTCCAAGGCTGCATCCAAGTTCTCCGACACCAAGGATGGCTATGTGATGGCTCTGGTCGAGCTGGGCGTCATCGACGGCAATCCCGACGGCACCTTTGCTCCCGACGGCGAGTTGACCCGCGCCGCGATGTGCAAGATTCTGGCTTCCGTCCCTGCTGCCGGCGATGCGGACAAGCCTGCTGAGACCGATCCCGCCGCTCCCACCGAGGGCGAGGAGGAGAAGAAGGACGAGACCACTCCTGCCGAGGGCGAGGAAGACAAGAAGGATGAGACCACCCCCGCCGAGGGTGACGAGGAGAAGAAGGACGACACCACTCCCGCCGAGGGCGAGGACAAGGGTGACGATACCGATCCTGACACCGGTAAGGGCGAGTAATAATTTTCCTGTCCATAATAATGCGCCGCAGACAAAAGCGTCTGCGGCGCATCTTTATGGTGTGCGTTACATCTTCTCCGGCGCGTCCACGCCCAGGAGGGCCAGGCCGTTTTTCAACACAATGCGGGTCTCGTCCGCCAGCTTTAGCCGGGCGTTGAGGACGGCGTCTTCCTCGCCCTTGATGCGGCAGGCGGTGTAGAACCGGTGGAAGCATCCCGCCAGTTCAACCAGATACCGGTTGATATGGCTGGGATCATAGTCCCGGGCGGCAAGGCGCAACTCCTCGCAGTAGAGGGACAGTTGCTTGATAAGGGCGGTTTCCATTTCCGAAGTGAGAAGGGAAGCGTCCACCTGGGCCATGGCCGGAAGCCCATGGCCCTCCGCCGCCAGGTTCCGGATCAGGCTGCAAATCCGGGCGTGGGCGTACTCCACGTAGTAAATGGGGTTCTCGCTGTCCTCCCGGACCGCAAGCCCCAGGTCAAAATCCATCTGGGTGTCCGGCTTGGCGTTAAAGAACCAGCGGGCCGCGTCCACAGGCACCTCGTCCAGCAGGTCGGTCAGGGAAATGGCCTTGCCGGTGCGCTTGGACATGCGCACGACCTCGCCGTCCCGCAGCAGCTTCACAAGCTGCATCAAAACGATGTCCAGCCGGCCCGTGCCGTCCAGGCCCAGCGCGTCCATAGCGCCCTTCAGCCGGGCCACATGGCCGTGGTGGTCCGCGCCCCAAATGTTGATGACCCGGTCAAAGCCCCGCTTCTCAAACTTGTTGCGGTGATAGGCGATGTCAGCGGCAAAGTAGGTGTAAAAGCCGTTGGCGCGGCGCAGTACGTCGTCCTTCAAATCCAGCTTGGCGATCTCCTTATCGCCCTTGCCGGCCTTGCGGTAGTTTTCCTCCAGAATCCGGCTGGTGGCCAGCCACAGCGCGCCCTCCTGCTCGTAGGTGTACCCCCGGTCCGCCAAAAGCTGGACGGTCTCCACCACATAGCCGGAGTCGTGCAGTTCGGACTCAAAAAACCACTGGTCGTACTCGATTTTGTACCGCTTCAGGTCGCCCTGCATTTTGGGGATGTTGCGTTCCAGCCCGAAGGAGGCCAGGGCCGCGCGGCGGTCCTCCTTGGACGCGTTCAGATACGCGTCCCCATGCTGGTCATAAAAGGCCTGGGCCAATTCCCGGATGTCGTCGCCGTGGTAGCCGTCCTCGGGGAAGGGCGCCGCGTCCTCTCCCAGGATGATCTGCAAATAGCGGGCTTCCAGGGAATTGGCAAATTTTTCGATTTGGTTTCCGGCGTCGTTGACGTAGAACTCCCGCCAGACCTCCGCGCCGCTGGCTTCCAGCACGGAAGCCAGGGTGTCTCCCAACACGCCGCCCCGGGCGTTGCCCATGTGCATCGGGCCGGTGGGGTTGGCGGAGACGAACTCCACCATGATTTTCTGCCCCTTGAGGGCCTCGGAATGGCCGTAAGCCCCGCCCTCGCCATCCACGGCGTCCATCACGCCCTGATACCAGGTGGGATTGAGCCGGAAGTTGAGGAATCCCGCCCCGGCGATTTCGGCGGATGCGAAGTAGCTGCCCTCCAAATCCATGTTTTCCAGCAGCACGGACGCGATCTCACGAGGGCTTTTGTGCATAGCCTTGGCGGCGGCCAGAGCGAAGGTCGTGGTGTAATCCCCGTTGGCGGTGTCCTTGGGGATTTCCACCCCGGCCCGGACGGCCACGCCCTCGGGAAGCTTCCCGGCCTTGGCGGCGGCTTCGTAAGCCTTGCTGGTCAAAGCCAGCACTTGGTCTTTGGCGTTTTGAATCATGTTCGTCATTTGTATCTTCCTCTTTTCCATATATAGGCCAAATTTTTCCCGGTCTGCTTCAGGGCCGCCATCTGGGCGTTTTGACATGTTCAAACATGCCCTGAACTTAGAGCTTGTATACATAGGCGGCGCCAGCGCCTATGAAGGCCGGTTCTTATCTCCCCTGTTCCCGCACCCGTATCTTGAACCGGTTTTCCCCCGTTACCTGATGGTTCACGGAAATGGTAAAGCAAATTTCCATCACGCCGCCCCGCTCGGTGAGCCGTTGGGCCAGTTTTGTGGTATGGATATCCACCACCATAGTCCCCCAGGGCGTTTCATAGAGGGAGCTGCTGCGCTCGCCGCAGCGGAACTCCATGCGGGACTGGATCATCCCTGTGCGTTCCAGCGCCACCTCGCCGTCCCGGACCACAAAACGGGTGGTGGTGCCTTTCATGCCGGTCAGTTCCGTTTCTTCATAGGACAGCTCTATGGTCCCGCCGCCCACGGTCATTACGCCTTCGGTGGTCAATTCCGTGACCTCCGGCGCCATGCCTGCATAAAGCTGTTCGCCGCGGACAAATAAAATAATTGGTTTTTTCATCATCTCTCAATATTGGGCAATATCCACATGCTCCACCCTTCCAGCCAAGTCCTCCCCCAGGAACAGGGACGCCAGCCGCGCAAAATTCGCGGCCCGGTCGCTGGTATAGCAGCAGATGGAGCCGGTTCCCTGCCCCGCCAGCGCGTCCTGCTCCGCCAGCAGGTTCCGGCAGGCCGCCGCCGCCTCGCCGCCAACGTCGATCAATTGGACGCCCGGACCCATGATGCCGCCGATTACGTCCTGCAACAGCGGATAGTGGGTGCAGCCCAGGATCAGCGTATCCACGCCGGCTTCCTTCAGCGGCGCAAGATACTCCCGGGCGACGGTCTCGATGACCACATCCCCCGGCTGGCACCGCCCCTCTTCCACCAGGGGTACGAACAGCGGGCAGGCCAGCGCGGTGACCTTCAGTTCCGGCGCAATCCGGCTCATAGCCCGCTCATAGGCACCGCTGGCCACAGAGGCCCGGGTGGCGATTAAGCCCACCCTGCCCGTCCGGGTGGTTTCCGCCGCGCGCGCCGCGGCAGGCTCCACTACGCCGGTTACCGGTACGCCTCCGTCCGCCTGCAAATCCTCCAGGCAGTTGGCGCTGACGGTGCCGCAGGCCACCAGCACCGCTTTCAGGTCGAAGCTGCGGAGGAAGCGCATATCCTGCCTGGCGTATTGCAGCAGGGTCTCCCTGCTGCGGTTGCCGTAGGGGACACGGGCGGTATCTCCGAAGTATATAATGTGTTCGGAGGGCATCAGCCGCCGCAGTTGCCTCACCGCAGTCAGCCCCCCCATGCCGGAATCAAAAACGCCGATGGGCCGTGGGTTCATCAAGCGGACCTCCTTTATACGCCCCATTGTCAGAAAAACGCGGTGTTTCTGCGAATTTGGGGCAGCTTTACTATTGTACTATGAATCAACAGCGATAACAAGTAAAAGTTTGGGCTTTTTGCCCTGTATTTTCTGTGGAATTTTCCGTAGGTTTCTGCTATACTGGGCTTACTGATTTTTAACGCGCCGGGAGGAGGTCCGTCATGGAGCTGCATTTGACTCAGAAACAATTCCGCCGACTGCTGGATCTGGTGTACATAGGCAACTGGGTGCTCAATTCCACCCGCGGGGACGACCGGATCCGGGACTACGACAGCGTGGAGAGCCATGTGTTTTCCTACTGCCTGGACCACGGGATGGCTTCCCTGGTGGAGCTGTACAACGGGGAGATCATCCCCTCCCGGGCCTTTGCAGGCGGGGGCATCCACGAGGCCATTATGGCCTATGAGGACGTGGCGTTTTTTGAGATTTTAGCGGAGGAGCTGGCCTTGCGGGACCTGGACGCCGAGAAGGCCACGGAGGAAAACTACGACGAGGTTATGGACCGGATGGAGCAGTACATGGGTGAATTTGAAGCCCACGGCACCGACCACATCAGCGTGGACATGGAATAATCCCGCCGGCTTTGCGGCGGCCCGCCGCCCATATCCGGACATAACGCGAAAACTTGTATTCATAGACGGCAGCAGCGCCTATGAATACAAGTTTTTATTTCAAGCTATTTTACACCCCCGGCGGGCGGTTCTGCCTGGCCGTCCGGCCCGGCCGGGTTGGCCCAGGTATAAACCGCCAGGGCGGCGTTTTTGGGAACTACCTTCTGCAAATCCTCAAGAGACGCCTCCTTAATGGCCTTGATGCTCTTAAAGTGCTTCAGCAGCGCGGTCCGGCGGGCCTCGCCAACCCCCGCTATCTCGTCCAGCGCGGAACCCTTTACCGATTTCCTGTGGCTCTCCCGGTTGAACGTGATGGCAAAACGGTGGGTTTCCTCCTGAATCCTTCCAATCAGCGAGAAGACGGCCTGTACATTTTGTATCCCGATTTCCCGGCCCTCCGGCGTAATCAGGGCGCGGGTGCGGTGCCGGTCGTCCTTCACCATGCCGAAAATCGGGATAGCCAGGCCGAAATTCTCCGTTACCCTTCGGGCTACCTTGGCATGCTGCTCGCCGCCGTCGATCAGCATCACATCCGGCAAGGGCATGAACTTCTTATCCTGCTCCATATAATGCGTCAGCCGCCGGGTCAGCACTTCCTCCATGGAGCGGTAGTCGTCCGGATGGCCCGTCACGTCCTTGATGCGGAATTTCCGGTAGCGGTCCTTGGCGGGTTTGGAGCCGTGGAATACCACCATGGACGCCACAATATCGTCCGCGCCGGTGTTGGAGATATCGTAAGACTCCATCCACTCCGGCGCATCCGCCAGCCCCATCATCTTCCCCAACAGCTCCAGCGTCCGGTCGCTGCGCTCCTGGCTGGAGGTCTGGCGTTCGGCCTCCTCCCTGGCGTTGGCGGCGGCCATTTGCAAAACCTGTGCGCGTTCGCCCCGCTGAGGGACCCGCAGGGCCACCTTATGCTTTGCTTTTTCCGTGAGGAGCTGCTCGAGGACCTCCTGGTCTTCAATTTCAACGGGAATGCAGACCTCCCGGGGCAGCACCGGCTTGCTTCCGTAATATTGCAGCAGCAGCGCGGACAAGACCTCCGCTTCATTTTCCAGCGCGGCGGGAGGGAACAGCTCCGCTTCCCGGCCGGTGAGCCGCCCTTCCTCATAGTGGAGCACCGCGTAACAGCATTTGGCCCCCAGGTACAGCCCCCATACGTCCGTGTCGGCGCAGACACCGGCAAAGACCTTCTGCCGTTTGCTGAGGACCTTGATGGCGGCGATGCGGTCCCGGAGGGCGGCCGCTTCCTCAAAGCGCAGTTCTTCCGCCGCCGCGTCCATCCGCTCCTGAAGCTGGGCGGTCACCAGCCGGACCTTCCCTTCCAAGAGCTGTACCGCCAGGTCGATCCGGCGGTTGTACTCCTCCTGGCTCATTTCCGCCCGGCAGAAGCCGTCGCACCGGCCCATGTGGTGGTTCAGGCAGGGCCGCTCCTTCCCGATGTCCCGGGGGAAGGTTTTGTGGCAAGTGGGCAGGTGCAGCGCGGCCCGGATGGCGTCCAGGGCGGAGCGGGTTTCCTGCCGCATCCCGTATGGCCCGAAATACCTGGCCCCGTCGTTAGAAACCCGGCTGACGATGGAAAATTTCGGGTATGGTTCCCGGCTCAGCCGGACGAAAGGATAGCCCTTGTCGTCCTTCAGCAGGATATTGTACCGGGGCATATGCTGTTTGATCAGCGCGTTTTCCAGCACCAGGGCTTCAAACTCGCTGCCCACGATGATGGTGTCGAAGGCGTCCACCAGCCCCACCATGGTCTGGGTTTTCAGATTATGGCCCCGGCCGGCCTGGAAGTACTGGCTCACCCGGTTTTTCAGCTTCTTGGCCTTGCCCACGTAAATAATCTCATCATTTTTATCGTGCATCAGGTACACGCCGGGGGCCAGGGGCAGGCTGTTGGCTTTTTCCAGCAGTTGGTCTTTGGTCATGTCCGGTCCTCCGGCGTCAAAATTTTTGTGATGTTTTCCCAAGCGGTCCGCCGGATTTCTTCCTCTGTAAAATCCATCCGGTCCAGGATGTCAAAATACACGTCATACTCCCCCTGCGGGAAGTCCGTCCCGAAAATCAGCCGGTCCGGCCCGAAGGCCCGCAAAATCCGGTTGGCCTGTTCCAAACCATGCCATTCCACCAGTTTGGGCAGGATGTAGGAGATATCCGCCCAGGTGCATCCGGTGAGGGCGTCCAGGTACTTTGCCCCGCCCAAGTGGGCGGTAATGACCGTCAAATCCGGAAAAATCTGAATCATCCGGTTGATCTTATCCGGCGCACAGTTGTCGTGAAAGCCCAGGCGGCAGGGATTGGCGTGGAACATCACTGGCACACCTAAATCCGCCGCTTTCCGCAGCACCGGCACCAGCCGCAGGTCGTCCGCGTCCATATGCAGGTTGGTGGGATGGATTTTCAGCCCGCACAGCCCATACTCCTTTACCGCTTCCTCCAAAATCCAAGGCGTATGCTCAACAAAGTACGCCCCGCAGTCCACTACGTCGGCAAAACCGCAGAACCGGTCCGGGTGGGCCTTTACCAGTCCGCCGAGGAAGCGGTTGGTCTCATGGGGGTCTTGATAATACAAGTAGGGATCGTTGGCAGGCACCAGGAGGGCCTTTTCGATGCCATATTGGTCCATCCGCCGCAAGAAGTCCTCTGCGCCGCATCGGGACCAGGCGGCGTCTGGCCCCCCGGAGACAATAAACTGCGCCGCCCGCTCTCCGGGCAACACATGGACATGGGCGTCAAATTTTCTGTAGGTTCTCCAGCTCATAGGAACCTCCTCCGGCGTTTTCCGGCAGACATTTGGGGAACAAAAGCAGAAAAGACTGCTTCGTCACCGAAACAGTCTTTCATCCGCTGTGCAGGGGATTTACTCGCCGAGTTCACCGGAACGGACCAGCTCGGCCAACGCATCAACAGCTTCCTTTTCATCGGAGCCGTCGGCAATCAGAGTGATGGTAGTACCCTTGACGATGCCCAGGGACAGGACGCCCAGCAGACTCTTGGCGTTAACCCGGCGCTCGTCCTTCTCAACCCAGATGCCGCTTTTGAATTCGTTCGCCTTACGGATGAAGTAGGTGGCGGGTCTAGCGTGAAGACCGACCTCGTTGTTAATAGTGACTTCCTGAGTATACATAGACCTATATCTCCTCTTCAAACTCAATCTGCATACTGCATCACAGCCTTGGGATATGGATATATGTTAACAAATTTATTTTCCGCCGTCAACGGCACATTCCACAAAATTGTCCGTTCGCAAAGGACCTCTGTACGCCGTTTTGTGGGAAATTTTACGAAAGTGAACTTTGCCGCCCGCCCTTCGTGTTATTTTTCACGCCCATGTGGACAGTATTCCCAATTCCGGCGTCGTATATCCCGGACCGGCTTCGCCCCGCCCTTCCCCACAAACAGTTGACAACCGCCCTTGCAGTCATTATAATATGGGGGAAAAGTCCGGAAGAAAGGAACCAGAACATGAAAAACCTCCACGTAACCGACACCGTCCGCTACATTGGCGCGGACGACACCACCATTGATTTATTTGAAGGCCAGTACCCCGTCCCCAACGGCGTATCCTACAATTCGTATGTGATTTTAGACGAGAAAATCTGCATAATGGACACGGTAGACCGCCGCGCGGCGGAGGAATGGCTGTCCAACCTAGAAGCGGAGCTGCAAGGCCGCGCACCGGACTATCTGGTGGTCCAGCACTTGGAACCGGACCATGCGGGGAGCATCGGCCTGCTTTTGGAAAAGTACCCGGAGATACATCTGGTGGGCAACGCCAAGACCTTCACCATGCTGCCCAAGTACTTCCCCGGCGGCTGTGACGCCCGCTGCGTGACGGTAAAGGAGGGGGAGACGCTGTCCCTGGGCCGCCACACGCTGACCTTTGTAATGGCGCCCATGGTCCACTGGCCGGAGGTCATGGTAAGCTATGAATCCAGCGAAAAGCTTTTGTTTTCCGCCGACGGCTTTGGCACCTTCGGCGCGCTCAGCAGCGGCGGGGACTGGGATGCGGAGGCGGCCCGGTATTACCTGAACATCGTGGGCAAATACGGCGCCCAGGTGCAGGCCCTCCTGAAGAAGGCGGCGGGCCTGGACATTGCGGCCATCTGCCCGCTCCACGGCCCGGTCCTGCGGGGGGATTTGAGCTATTACACTGGCAAATACGACCTGTGGAGCCGCTACGAGCCGGAGGAGGATGCGGTGCTGGTCGCCTATGCGTCGATTCACGGCAACACGGCCCAGGCGGCGGAGAAGATGGCGGAGATCCTGGAGGCGAAGGGCGCGAAGGTAAAGCGGATTGACCTGTGCCGCGAGGACCAGGCCGTCGCGGTAGAGTACGCCTTCCGCTACAGCAAGCTGGTGGCCATGAGCCCCACCTATGACGGCGGGCTGTTCCCGGCGATGGACCATTTTATGGCCCACCTGCGCGACAAGACCTACCGGAACCGGAAGGTAGCATTGATTGAAAACGGCTCCTGGGCGCCCTCTGCGGCAAAGTGGATGCGCGGCTATTTAGAGGCCATGAAGTGCATCGACATCTGCCCCACGGTCCACACGATTCAAGGCGCGGTAAAGGATGCGGATGTCGCGGCCATGGAGCAGATTGCGGACGAGCTGCTGGGATAATCCCTTGAAATAACAACTTGTAAAGGAAGGGCGCGGAGATTTCTCCGCGCCCTTCCTTACTGTCAAAAAAGCCCCGCGCAGCCCGGGAACCTCCGCAAAACGGTCATTCTCCCGCGAACCGCATCAAAATCTGCGCGGTTTCCGCCCGGGTTACCCCGGCGTCCGGCGCAAGCAGACCCTCCGCATTTCCGCGAATCAGCCCCCGGCCTACGGCCCAGGCCATGGCCTCGGAGGCCCAGGGCGCGACGGCAGAAGCGTCCGCGAACCCCGACAGGTCCCCGTTAGCGTCCACACTGCCCTCCAATGCGGCGCAGCGGCAGAGCATCACGGCCAATTCCTGCCTTGTCACGCCTACCGCGCCCCCGAAGGTGCCGTTATCCCTGCCGGAGACCACCTTCTTTTCATAGGCCCAGCACAGGGCGTCCAGATATTTCGTACGCTTCGACACGTCGGAGAACGGCAGGTCCGCCAGCGTATACTTGGACGCAGGGCTTCCATTCGCCCGGTGGAGGGCGCTGATGATTTCTCCCCGCGCAGCGGCGGCGTCAGGCCGGAAGGCCATACCGGCGTCCGTTTCCATCATGCCCCTGTCCAGCACGAAATCCACCGCCGCGGCGTACCAGGCGGAGGGCTTCACGTCCGCCAGCAGCGCCGCGCCCTCCCTTACGGGGACCACGGCCTTCCCCGCCGCCAGGGCTTTCAGGTCGAGGGTATAGCTCACCTGATGGGACGCGTAATCCTCCGCCTGTATGTACACCGTCTCCGGCATTTCCCTGCCGGAGAAATCCACGGTCAAGGCGCAGGATTCTCCGGTTTTTTCCGGGAAATAGACCTGCTCCGCGATAGGGTTGTTCTCCCCGTCCCGCACCAGGCCGTAGGCCACGCAGTTCTCGTCCCGCAGGGTCACTGTCAGCACGGACCCGGCCATAGATGCGGAAACTTCCGGCGCATTCCCGTCCACTGCCACGGGGAAGGACATTTCCCGGTACTTGTCATAGGCGCCGTCCAGCAAAAAGGCGTACGCTTCCGGCGTTTTCTTCTTCAGCCGCGCGGCATAGGCCTCTTCCATTTCCGTATCGGTGTCCAGCCACGCGTAAACGTCCACCCGGGCCTTCGTTCCGGCAGGCAGGGGAGCGCCCTTCCCATCGGTAGCGTCCCAGGCAAACGCCGCGCTGGCGGCAATGCCCGCCGGATAGGCGGCCCGGGCGGATTTCTCCAACAGCCGCTCCTCCCCGGCGAAGTAGATTTCCTTCGTCTCCGGGTTAGAGGCCAGCACAACCACCCCCGCCGCATTGCGCAGGGAGTAGAGGTCGAGCCGCAGGACGCCGCCCTCTTTCGCCAGCCCGCCGCCCTTGGCAGGCACCGCGTTGCGGACGTCGTTGTGGATTCCGTACGCCCTGCCGTTGGCGCCCAGCAGGAGGCCGTCCTCCGCCTTTCCGTCTTTTCCATCCGACAGGAAGGCCAGATTGGCCCCTAAATTAGCCCCGGCCTCCCGGAGGCAGTCTTTTTCCTGCACCTGGTCCGGGTTCCTCCAAGCCCCGTCCTTCCCGCCGGACAACCGCTGTTCCGCGTCCTGCACATCCCGGAAGTCCGCCGCATCCAGCACCGGCCCATCCTCCCAGACGCCGCAGTAGCCCAAAAAGGCGGCGTGAACCGGCCGGTTTCCGCCGTTGGCGGTAACGAAGCCTTCTACATAGAAGCCGTTGGGATACACCGGCTCCAGCTCCCGCTTCAGCCCGTCCCCCACGGCCAATTCCAGCTTCACCGTGGCCTCGCCCTTGGCGGGTACCGCCACGGGGCCGCCGCCGGAGACGGACACGCCGCCGGAGATATCCTTCGGCGCCATCGTGCTGTAATACACGCCGTCCACCTGCTTGTAGCCGTCGGTCAGCACCACGGCGTCCAGGTTGGCCTCCACGGCCTTCCCGGACAAATTCCGCAGGGTCATTTCCAGCGTAAACCGCCCTTCCGGGCTGGACCCCAGTTCAATGAGCGGGTTCACCACCACCAGCTCGCTGTCTGCGGCGGCGGCCAGGTCAACATACCCCGCGCCCTGCCGCCGGGGGGAAACCGGAAGCCCCGTCTCCCGGCTGGCCAGCAGCGCGGCGGAACTCTCCGCTAGGCTCTGCGCCAGCGCGGCGGCCTGCCGTTTATCGCCAACGCCCCTCTCCCGCAATACTTGCAGCAGCACGGCAAAATTACCGGACATGCTGCCGGAGGCCATCGAGGTCCCCGTCTCGCTGTGGTAAGAGGCATTATCCGACGCGGCGGCGGCGTTCACCGGCCCGCCGAAGGCAGTCAACGCCGGACACAGGTGCAGCCCCGAGGCAGGACCCCAGGAGGAGTAACCGGCAATCGCCATCGCATCCCCCTCCCGGGACGCGGCGGCGACCGCCGTCACGCCATAGAGACTGCTGGGGGAGAACAGGGAGCTGTAATCCGTATAAGCCCCCTGGGGCAAGGCCTGGGACCAGTTGTTGGACATCACGGCGGGCTTACTGTTTCCGGCGGCGGCACAGACGATCACGCCATCCGCTGCCATCTGCTGGAAAGCCCGGCAGTAAAGCCCGTCCATCACGTCGCTGGCACTGAACCCGGCCCCGGTGCCGACGGAGATATTGACCACGTCCGCCCCCAGGTTCCAGGCGTCTTCCAGCGCCCGGAGGATAATGGCGTCATTGGTGCCGCTGCTGGCCCCGTCGGGGAAAATTTTCATCCCCAAGATCTGCGCCCCCGGAGCGGCGCCCCGGAAGCCGTTCTTCCCCCCGGCATACCCCGCCGCCAGCGCGGTGACGTGGGTGCCGTGCGGGTTGGAGGTGGACACATCGGTATCGTTGCTGTAGTAGTCGTAAACAAAGGGAATCTTCTCAGAAAGGTACTTTCCCGCAGTGCCGCCCTTTTGGGCGAAGGCTTCCACATCCGCCTTGCTGATGGCGGGGGATTTCACCAGGGAGACGTCGGCAAAGGCCGCGTGGTTCACGTTCAGCCCGCTGTCGATGACGGCCACCACCAGCCCGTCGCCCGTGTATCCCTGCTCCCACAGCCCGCTGGCGTTCATAAGGGCCAGCCCCTCGGCGGAATCAACCGCGTCCTCGTAGCTGGCGGCTGCATCATTTGTGTAGACCTCCGCCGGGGCTACGCCCTCCACGCCCTCCATCCGGGCCAGGGCGTCCAGGGCGGCGGCGTCCGCTTCCACTGCCGCGCCGGGGAAGAGGGCGTCATAGCCCCACAGGACCTCCACGCCCTCCACGCCCGCGATGGCCTCGCGCATTTCCTCCGGGCCGGCGTCCTGGGAAAAGACCACCACGGCGGGCCGGGCCTCCCCGCCCTCCCACGCGGCCCCTCCGGCGGCGGAGAACAGCAAAAGGCACAGCAGGGCAAAACATATCGTCCATTTCATTTTTCCATTCATTATGGCGTCCTCCGATGGTTGATGGAGACATTATATACTTGAATTTCCTCCAGGGCAAGCACAGAATTTTCCAGACGGGCCATTCTATGTCAAAAAAGCCCTCCGCAGGCGTGAATAAAGTTTCATCATTTTTTCGGGCGCATCTTTTTTGCCATGCAGAAGGCCGGCAGGGCATCCGCCCTGCCGGCCTTCGCCGTTTCTTACTAGGAAAGCCGCCGCTCAAAATTCCGGCTGACGTGAACGCCTTCCTGGACGATAAAGAATGCCTGAGGGTCAATTTTGCGCAGGGCCTCCCGCAGGTCCTCAATCTCATACTTGTTCATGCACACGCACAGGATATGGGTGTCCTGGCCGGTATAGACGCCCTTGCCTTCCCAGCGGGTAATACCCCGGTGGAGGTTGTCCATGATGTAGCGGTCCAAGTCCGGGTTGTCCAGCTTGGTAAAAATGAGCACCTGGACGGTGACGCTCTGCCGGTGGGCGCGGTCCAGGGCCAGGGCGTGGAAAATGGTATTGAGCACGGAATAGATCATGGTGGGGATGTCATAGAGCATCCAGCACAGCATGAACAGCACGAAGTTAAAGAACATGCCGAACTGCCCCATGGTGATTTTCACGCCCTTTTTGGACATGTACAGCCCGATGATGTCCAATCCGCCGCCGCAGCACCCGCTGGTCAGCGCGATGCCCGTCCCCACGCCGGAGATGACGCCTCCCAGCAGGCAGCCGGTCAGCACATCGTCTACAATAGGCGCGGCAGGCACGGGGACGATGCTCAGGAACACCGTGTACGCCGTGGCGCAGATCAAGGTGTTCCGGAAGAACACATGCCCCAGGGAGCGGTAAGCGATGATGAACAGGGGGACGTTCAGAATGTAATAAATAATGCCCGACAGGTCAAAGGTCAGGGAATCAATCCCCAGCAGCCCCAGGATGACGCTCCGCAGCAATTGGCAGAAGCCCACCATGCCCCCGGTAAACAGCCCCAGAGGCACCACGAACAGGTTGATGCCCAGCGAATAGATGAACGCGCCCAGGACCGCCATCCCCAGCTTGCCCCAGCGGTTGTGCAGTGCAGTATTAATCATGAACCCACTCTCCTTCTCCGGCGTTTTCCGCCTGTAACTGGAGAGTTTACCAGATTACCAGCTATATTGCAAGTACCTTTTCAATCTTTCCTTCCCCCTCGCCAGCGTCCGGGAGACGGAGGACTTATGCAGCCCCTTTTCCCGTGCGATTACCGGCACGGACATGCCCAGGTCATAATACAGGTGAAGTATCTCCTCCTGCTTCTCCGTCAGCTCGGCGTCACGGATCCGGCGCATGTTCCGCAGGACGCGGGCAAGCTGCTCATCGTTGCCGCCGCCGCTGTCCCGCGCCCACGCGGCCAGGCCGCCGGTAAAATCGTTGTTGCGCAGGACCTCCATCCGCCTGCTCCTCGAGTAGCGCCCGTTCACTCCTGCTTCCTCCTTCCCTGATAATACCGTTCCAGTACCACGGCAAGCTCCCTGGTTTGCCGGTACATAGCCTGCAACTCATGAATGCGCTGCATCAAGCTGCCGTGCTCCGGCCCGGAAGCGCGGCTGGCTTCGTCCTTCAGCGCAATAATCCGCAGGTGAATCAGGTCCGCGCTTTTCCGGTATTCGCCGGCCATCTGCCGTAAAGTCATCGCCGCGCCTCCCCCGCCCGCCGCCGGGCGCAGCAGGGACACAGCGTCCTGCCGTCCAACCGCCGGACCTGCTCTCCGGCGTACAGCTCGCCGCCGCAGAGGGCGCAGACGCCCCGGGCGGCGCGTCGCTGCACGTCCCGCCAGTTCTTATGTACAGTACGCAAAAAAAATTCCTCCTAAAATTAAAATTTTAGGTTGACAAATTCGAGAAAGTCTGCTATGATACGCATTGTTCTGAAACGCGCTGGTATAGCTCAGTTGGTAGAGCAGCTGATTTGTAATCAGCAGGTCGGGG
>CANSSG010000035.1 GCA_947649615.1 uncultured Clostridia bacterium
TGCCGCCCACCTTGAAATCCATCTCGCCGTGGAAGTCCTCCACGCCCTGGATGTCAATGAAGGTGGTGAAGGACCCGTCGTCGTCCTGGATCAGGCCGCAGGAGATGCCGGCCACAGGCGCCTTGATGGGTACGCCCGCGTCCATCAGCGCCAGCGTGGAGCCGCAGATAGAGCCTTGGGAGGTGGAGCCGTTGGAGGAAACCACTTCGCTGACCACGCGGATGGCATAGGGGAACTCCTCCTCACTGGGCAGCACGGGCAGTAGCGCCCGCTCCGCCAGCGCGCCGTGGCCGATTTCGCGCCGGCCAGGGCTGCGGGAGGGCTTGGCCTCGCCGACAGAGTAGCCGGGGAAGTTGTAGTGGTGCATATACCGCTTGGTTTCCTCCGGCCAGATGGTGTCCAGCTTTTGGGCGGCGGAGAGGGTGTCCAGGGTGCAGATGGAAAGCACCTGGGTCTGGCCGCGGGTGAACAGGCCGGAGCCATGGACGCGGGGCAGTACGCCTACCTCGGCCCCCAGGGGACGGATTTCGTTCTTCTGCCGCCCGTCCACGCGGTGGCCCTCCAGGAGCCAGGCCTTGACAATCTTCTTCTGGAACTTGTAGGTGAACTCCTCCAGATATTTCTCCATATCCGGATATTCCTCTTGGTATTTCTCCAGCCAGGACGCGATCATGGCGTTCCAGCGGGCTTCCCGGACGTTCTTGTCGTCGGTGTCCATAGCGGCCTTCGCCTCGTCCATGTAGTTGGCGACGATATCGTCGAACAACTCCTGGTTAAAGTCGGCGTGGGGATAGTCGAACTTCTCCTTGCCGATTTCCGCCACCATCTGGTTGATGAGGGCGACCTGCTTCTGGTTCTCGGCGTGGGCCATCTGGATGGCCTCGAACATGGTGTCGTTGGGGATTTCATTGGCCCCGGCCTCGATCATGACCACCTTTTTGCCGGTAGAGACCACGGTCACGTCCAAATCAGAAGCATCCGCCTGCTCCTGGGTGGGGTTCACTACCAGCTTGCCGTCCACATACCCAACCTTCACCGCGCCTACAGGCCCGTTCCAGGGGATGTCGGAAATCGCCAGGGCGGCGGACGTGCCGATCAGCGCGGCGATCTCGGGGGAGCAGTCGTGGTCCACGCTCATAACGGCAGCCATGATGGCCACATCGTTGCGGAAGTCGCCGGGGAACAGGGGGCGGATTGGCCGGTCGATGACCCGGCTGGTGAGGATGCCCTTTTCGCCAGGGCGGCCCTCCCGGCGCATGAAAGAGCCGGGAATGCGGCCTACGGCATACATTTTTTCCTCAAAATCCACGCTCAGGGGGAAGAAGTCGATGCCGTCCCGGGGCCGGGCGGCGGCAGTGGCGGTCACCAGCACGGTGGTCTCGCCGTAGGTCACCAGAACGGCGGCGTTGGCCAGCTCGGCCAGCTTGCCGGTTTCCAGGGTCAGGGGGCGGCCCGCCAAATCCATGGTGTACTTGCGGTAGTTGGGGAACTGCTTTTTGGTAATGATGGTAGACATAGCGTACTCCTTATTTCCATTAAACATAATCTTTTGTGAAGCCGGGAGCCGCTTTTTAGCACTTGATCTCAAATCCGATCCATCGGATTCAAGAGCAACTGCTAAAATAGCGGACAACCGCGGGAACGAAACGCGGGGAGAAGCTTTGCCCCTTCCCCCCGCGATTGCGCTTACTTTCTGATTCCCAGCTTGGCGATAAGGGCGCGGTAACGCTCAATATCCTTCCGGGCCAGATAGTCCAGCAGGCTGCGGCGTTTACCGATCATCTTATACAAGCCCCGGCGGCTATGGTTGTCGTGGGCGTGAACCTTCAGATGCTCGGTGAGCTGGTTAATGCGCTCGGTGAGAATCGCCACCTGGACCTCGGGGGAACCGGTGTCGTTTTCGTGGGTACGGTTGGACTCGATAATAGAAGTCTTCTGATCTTTCTGCATCATGGCTGGTAAATCACCTTTCCAAAAAAATTCTCCGCAGGCCGCGCCGGGGCAGGTGCCGCCGCCGTCGAAGCGAGGGAACGGCGTTTTTGCCGCGTTCTTTGATACTATAACACACCCAATTGCCAATGTAAAGTATCAACTTAGGAATTTCTTAACTTTTTTCCACAATTCTGCCCATAGGAGCGGGTTCCGGTTGGGGCAGTTTTTCCAAAGGCCCCCGCCTTGCATTTTTCACGCCTATCTTGTATAATGTCCATGAGTACGGCAAATTAAAAGGAGGAGCGCATATGCAGATCGTCGTCGTCAATGGCCCCCTGTGCGAACGGGAGCAGGACGCCTATGTCCGCCGCATCACCGCCCGGGTCCCCGCCAGCGCCATTGAAAAGCTGATTCTTGAGGTTCACGAAGACTACGTGGACGTCCGCTACACGCTGCACCGCCGCAGGGAGCTGCGCAAAATGGGCGGCTACTGCATCAGCGAACCGTCCACCTGGAACAGCGCCAAGCGGGCGGAGTTCCAGGATATGATACCGAACAAATTTGAGGAGGAGCCTTGAGTGAACTGCCGGAAAACCAGTTTTCTTTTTTTGCTGTCCCTATTGTGCCTGTGCCTTCCCACCGCCTGCGCGGAGCGGGCGGAGGAGGACGCCGGGACCGGCTGGCGGGTAGACCAGATGGCCGGCGCAATCTGGGCCGCACAGCCCCCGGCCAATGCCTTGGAGCGGCACACCCTCTCCTATGGAGACCCGGACTTCGCCCCCTACCTGCAAGACGCCCTGGGCGTCGGCCTGGCGGATGTGGCGGACGGCGCGATTCTTTACGCCGGGGGCGTGAACGCCCAGGAGATTGCGGTCCTGTACCTGGCGGACGGCGCGGACGGGGACGGGGTGGTGGAGGCCCTGGAAGCTTACATAGAATCCCGGGCGGGCGCCTTTGCGGGCTATGCGCCGGAGCAGTTTGCGATTGTGGAAGACTCTGCCGCCGTCCGGCGGGGGCGGTACGCGGCGCTGCTGATTGCGCCGGACCGGGAAGCGGCTGAAGCCGCCTTTGCCGCCTGCTTCACCAGCCCGCCGCCGGAAGGCGAGCCTTTTGAACCGGCCCAGGAGCCTGCTGCTGCGGCGCCTGCTCCGGAAGACGGGCCGGGGCAGGAAGACGTGCCGGCGCCTGCTTCCGGACCCGGGCCGGTCCCCCCTCCCGGCCCGGAGCCTGCGCAGGAACCGGAGCCTGAGGCCGGGCCTGAGACCGACCCCGTGCCGGAAACGCCGCCCCCCCTGGAACCAGAACCGGAACCCGACCTTGAGCCGGAGCCGGAAGCCGAGGAGCCGCAAGCCCCCTGGGCCTATGACCAGGAGCGTATCGCCGCCGCCTGGGCCAGCGGGGACCGGGAGGGCCTGCCCCGGGAGGATGTGGAAATACTTGCCGTCCTGGACGGCGTCGCGGCCCTGTCAGACCAGTCCATGACGCCGTTTGAGAAGGAGCTGGCCCTTCACGACTGGATGATCGGCTGGGCAGAGTATGACCCCGGCGCGCTGAGCAGCGGACCCATCGGAGAACCGATCCCCCACAACGACAACCCCTATGGCCTTCTGGTGGGCAAAAAGGGCATCTGCACCGGCTATTCCCTGACGTTTCAGCTTTTGATGGAGTTGGCGGGCATTGAGTGCCTCACCGTACCCGGTGCGGCCCACGGCGGGATGGACGAACACGCCTGGAACCTGGTGAAGCTGGACGGCGCCTGGTATGGGGTGGACACTACCTGGGACGACCCGGTGGCGGATTTTGAAATCCCGGCCGCCCTGGCCCACAAATATTTTAATGTAACCAGCAGCTTCCTCAGGGAGAACGACCATTTCTGGGACGAATCCGCCTATCCCGAGGCCACTGGGACCGCCTATGCGTGGCCGGGCTGACGGCAGGAAGAAAAAAACTCCGCAATTCACAGAACTTTTACTTGCGAAACGGGGCGCATTCGAGTATACTAGGGATTGTTGAGCCAAAACGGGAGGCATCCCGCCCCGGCAGACCACAAATGTTACCGCCGTCTTGCCACTTGCGGCGGCAGAAAATTTTGGAAGGAATGAACAACACATGAGCGCATCCAGAGAAAAGAAAAAGCGTCAGGAGACTCTTGCCAGCGGCACAGTAGACCCCAAGGCCGCCCGCGCGGCGGAACAGAAGGCCGCCGAGCGTAAATCCAATATTTTATACAGCACGGTGGCCATTGCCTTCGTGGTAATTGCCGCGGCCCTGCTGGTATACAACTCCGGCATTATCCAGCGCAACCAGACCGCCGTAACCCTTGACGGCCAGAAATACACCGTCCCCCAGACCGCCTACTATTACCAGAGCATCTGCAATAACTACGCGTCCATGCTGGGCCAGGAATACCTGCAATCCATGAAGAGCCAGGCCTACGACGGCGACAAGACGTGGAACGACTATTTCAAGGAGCAGGCTGTGGAGAGCATGAAGTTCGTCCATGCCGCCAAGACGGCTGCCGCTGCCGCCAACGTAACCCTGGAGGCGGCGGACGAGGAGACCATCAAGGCCAACATAGACGGGATCAAATCTGCCGCTGCTGCGGGGGGCTACAGCTACGGCGCGTATCTGAAGGCGCTTTACGGTCCCACCATGACCGGTTCTATTTTTGAATCCTGCTTGCGGGACCAGGTTATTGCCAGCAAGTACGCGACGCAGTACAGCGACGAGACCTTCGTTTACACAGACGAGGAAATTCAGGCGCACTATGATGAGAACAAGGACAGCTATGACGTGATTGACGGCGCGTATGTCACCGTCAGCGGTACGCCCGAGATCAAGACCGACGACGAGGGCAACACGGTGGAAGCCACCGACGAGGAAAAGGCCGCCGCCCTGGAAGCCGCCAAGGAGAAGGCCCAGGCGATTCTGGACGCGTACAGCAGCGGCAAGGACCTGGAAGCCGCCGCCAGCGCCAACGATGCCACGGTCTCCACCACGATTCCCAGCGCCAGCAGCGTGGCGGGCGGCTGGTTCTTTGATGAAGCCCGCAAGGGCGGCGACGCGGAGGTCATTGCGGACGAGGACAACAGCCAGTATTATGTGGCGGTGTTCAACAGCCGCGAGCGGGATGAAGCGTTGGATTATAATGTCCGCCACATCCTTGTGACGGCGGAAAATCTGGACTTGCCCGAGGGACAGGAAGCCGAGGACGATCAGATCAAGGCCAAGGCGGAGACGCTTCTTGCCAGCTGGGACGGCACGGAAGAGGGTTTTGAGACCCTGGCCAATGAGAACTCCAAGGACGGCGGCAGCAACACCAACGGCGGTCTCTATGAGAACGTGGCGAAGGGTTCCATGGTGGCAGCGTTCCAGGATTGGTGCTATGAAGATGGCCGCCAGCCTGGCGACACCGGCATTGTCAAGAGCAATTATGGCTACCACATCATGTATTTTGTAGGCTATGGCGATACGGAGTATTGGCACTATGCCTGCGAGAACGACATGCGGAATGAGGCGGTGGCCGAGTGGCAGACTACGATGACCAACGGCGTTGCCGCTGAGATTGCCAACGGCGGCATGAAGCAGGTCGGATAAATCTTTCCCATAAACGAAGCCCCGGACGCAAAGCGTATCGGGGCTTCGTTTTAGTGCGCCCCAAAAGCGGCTAAGCTTTATTTACGCTTGCGGAGGGCTTTTTAAACAGGCCCTATATACACACCGCTCGGATCAATGGAAGAAGGAACCAGCTTATGGACGAACGTTTTTTAAGGAATGAAATGCTGCTTGGCCCCGCCGCCATGGAAAAATTGAAAAACGCCCACATCTGCGTTGTGGGATTGGGCGGCGTAGGAAGCTGGGCGGCGGAAGGCCTTGCCCGGGCCGGCGTGGGGGAAATAACCCTCATTGACCAGGATGCCTATAGTGAAAGCAACATCAACCGCCAGCTTGGGGCGCTGTCCTCTACCGTGGGCCGGCCTAAACCGGAGACCATGGCGGCAAGAATCCTTGACATCAACCCCGGTTGCAAGCTTCACCCCATTCTGGGAAGGTATGGCCGGGAGAATAACGAGGGGTTCTGGGGGGATTATGACTACCTGCTGGACTGTATTGATTTGGTAGCCTGCAAAGTAGACCTGATCTGCCAGGCGCAGGCGCGAAAAATCCCCACCCTTTCCGCCCTCGGTACAGGCAACAAGCTGGACCCGTCCAAACTGGAAGTCACCGACCTGGCCAAAACCCGCGGCTGCCCTTTGGCCCGCGTTATGCGCAAAGAACTGGGCCGCATGGGCATCAAGCACCTGAAGGTGGTCTACAGCCCCGAGGAGCCGGTTCCCTGCGCACCGCTGGAAGCCCCGCCGCCTGGGCGGCGCAGCGTCCCCGGGAGCGTCCCATGGGTGCCGCCTATCGCGGGCCTGCTCATGTCCGGCGCGGCGGTGATGGACCTGGTAGGCGGCCTGCTCCCGGAAAAAGCGCAGGATGCGCAGGAGGAAACGCTATGAAAATCCGCCCCGCTATGGAAAAAGACATTCCCCGCCTGGGGGATCTGCTGCTTCAAGTCTGCCGCGTCCACCACCAGGGCCGTCCCGACCTCTTCCGCGCCGGGGGCCGAAAGTATGACGATTTAGAACTGAGGAAGCTGCTCCAGGATTCCAGCCGCCCTGTTCTGGCCGCCCTGGACGGGGACGGCGTGGTCCAGGGATATGCCTTCTGCGTCCTCCAGCGCCACCAGGGCGAAGGCTCCTTTAACGACATGACGACCCTCTATCTGGACGACCTCTGCGTGGACGAGGGCTGCCGGGGCCAACATGTAGGCAGGCAGCTTTACGAAGCCGTCCTGGCTCTGGCCCGGGAGAAGGGCTGTTATAACGTGACCCTCAATGTCTGGACCTGCAACGAGTCCGCCATGAAATTCTACGAAAGCTGCGGCCTGCGCCCTCAGAAGATAGGGATGGAGGTTGTTTTGTAAAATAAGAACGCCGCGCGGCCTGTAGCCTGCCGGAAATAGGAAACCACCGCCCGAAGGGGCGGTGGTCTTGCTGTGTGCTGAAAAGAGATGCAAAGGGATTTGCGTCCTCGGCGGTTTTTTGATGGCCTGAGCCTGCTTTAGCCTTACTGCTCCCGCAGATACGCCGTCAGCGTCCGGCAATCGCCGTCCACCTGGTATGCGCCGCTCCCGGCGGGGATGAAGAAGCACTGCCCCTTTTTCACCGCCTGCGTTTCGCCGCCGCAGGTCAGGGTACCCTGTCCATCGGTAACCAGCAGGGCGTGGAAGGAGGTGCTGCCGCACTCGCCCTGGAACGCGCCCTGGTGTCCGTCGGTGGTAAAGTACCGGCAATCCCCCAGATGGCTCCCAAAGTCCAGCTTTGCCGCCGGGCGGCGGTCCGTTACCGCCAGGGCCTTTTCCACATGCAGGGGCCGCGGCTTCCCGTCCGCCCCCAGGCGGCCGTAATCAAACACCCGGTAAGTAACGTTGGAGTTCTGCTGAATCTCCGCAATCACTAGCCCCGCGCCGATGGCGTGGAGGGTGCCGGAGGGGATGAAGAACACGTCTCCCGGCTTCACGGGTACTTTTTCCAGCACTTCCGTCAGCGTCCCATCTTGTACGCGGCGGGAGAATTCGTCCAAGTCAACCTCCCGATGAAAGCCGTAATACAAGCTGGCTCCCGGCTCCGCGTCCAAAACCACCCACATCTCCGTTTTTCCATACTGCCCCTCGTGGGCCAGGGCGTATTCATCAGAGGGGTGGACCTGGATGGACAAGTCCTTTTTGGCGTCGATGAGCTTGATGAGCATAGGGAAGTCTTCAAAAGGCTCGCAGGCGGTCCCCAGGACCTTTTTCCCCTCCTGCTCCACAAAAGCCCGCAGGGTCATCCCCGCAAACGGCCCGTTGGCCAGCACCGACGGCCCGTCGGGGTGGCAGGAGAGCACCCAGGCTTCCGACAGGGGGTTCAAATCGCTCTGTACGCCGAAATCGGTTTTCAGCCGTTGGCCTCCCCAAATATAGTCCTTACACGCGGGTAAAAGCTGATAAGCAGGCATAAAACAGTACCTTCCCTTTCCAAATATTATTGTTAATCCGGAGAAATTTCAAATTCAATTTCCGGGTCGTTGGCCATCACGATTTCCCGCACCCGGCCCAAGCTGTCCAGCTCCATCCGGCAGAGGAAGGCAAACCCTGTCTCTCCGCCCAGCAGCAGGCAGGCCCGCCCTCTCGCGCCGGCGCTGGACAGTACGCCTTTTGCGGTGCGGTTCAGCCCTGCCGCCGCCAGATCCCCCTGGACCACCGCCAGCAGGGCGAGGGCGTTTTCCAGCCCTTCCTGCCGGTTTTCCAGGAAGGTGCAGGCGCAGTCGCTCCGCAGCAGGGGCCGCAGGCGTTCCGCGCCGCCGTCCCGGAAGAAGGCGGCCAAGGCCGTCAAATTCTTCTCTTCGTCAAAGACCACGCCTCCGGCATACTCCCCCACGGCGCAGTCGCCGGAGAGGACGCACAGGGCGGAAACCACCGCGCCGGGCTTCACCATGTCCCGCTGGGCTTCCGGGACCAAGTCCATGGGATGGCATAATTCCACCTCCCCCATGGCGGTGGAGACTGTGACGCTGAGGAACTTGGTCAGCGGCTCCATGCCCAAAAAGGTTTCGCCCACCTTCGCGTCCGTGACCACGCCTTGCAGGAGAACCGTGTCCTGCTGGGCTTCCACCACGTTCTGGCTCTCGCCGCTGCCGTAGGAAATCCGCAGAGGGAATCCCGCCATCCCCAGCCGGATGCTGCCGCCTTCCTGAAGGTCCGGCAGTACGCCGGCACAGACCAAGTCCACCACGGCCAAGCCGTCCACGCCATCCTTCTCCACCAAAACCCGGCGGCTGAGGGGTCCGGCCCCTTCCGGGGTCACATCCCGCACCACCCGGCAGGCCCACTGGCAGTCCGTCGCCCCGTGGGTGTCCATCCCCAGCAGCTCCTCCTCGCCGGTATCGGGGTTCAACCGGGTGCGGATAACAACCGCCGCGTCGCCGATCCAGTAGTAGTAATAATCGCCGCCGTATCCGGGAATCCGGCGTCCCTCCGCCATAGCGAGGCCCGCCAGCCGGAAAGCGTCCTCCGGCTTTGCCGCAAGCTCCGTCAGAGCGAAGCTGTCCAACCGCGCCGCCATCGGTCAGACCTCGAAGTCCACCGCAGCCCGTTGGGTACGGATGGCCTTGCACAGGGAGGAGACCTCCACATGGCGGGGGTCGGTTTTATAGGCGTCCAGGTCCTCTTTCGACGCGAAGGTGGAAATCAACACCGCATCAAATCCGTCCGGCAGGCAGTTGACGCCCACCTCTTGGCTCTGGATTTGGGGGATCACCCCGTAGAGACTCCGCAAGCCGTCAAGGAAGCGGCCCATCTCCTGCTCCTTGCCCGGGAGGAATTTCCACATAACCACATGCTTTATCATAGGCGGAATGCTCCTTTTGCTGAATAGATTGTGCTTATTATACATAATCCTCTGGCGAATTGCAAGAGGGGCGGGGGGATAAACCGCACGGTAATTCTGCGCGTCAAAAAAGATGTTTCGTCCCGTTCTCCCGTCCAAAGAAGGCTGCGCTTTCAGGGCATGCTTGAAACACGTCAAAACGCCCCAATGGCGGCGCTTTTTTCTTCAGACGGCGTTGGAAAATTTTGCAGTACGCCAAGTATCCCTGCTATTTTTGCCCTTGTCCGAAGAAAAATATCCCGCCTTTGGCGATTCCGCCATGTATCAAACATGCCCTGGCCATATCCCATCCCGAGCGGGGTGGGATTCATTATTTATTGGTACGAACAGCCCGCCCCCCAGGCAATACCCCGGCGGACGCCAAGCTGTGCGATGAATTTCCCGGAAACGGCCCGTTTAGCGTTTGCCCCCGCAGGCAGCCGCTCCGGCGCGGCTGCTTATTATCGCAGTCATATACGTCACGCCAAGCGCGAGCGCGTCCTCGTCCATCATGAACCGCGCGTTGTGGTGGGGCGCGTCCGAGCCTTTTTCCGGATTCGCCATTCCCACCTGCACGGAGCATCCGGGGGCGGCTTCCGTAAACACGGAAAAATCATCGCTGGGCATGAGCGGCTCCACTACCATCAGCGCGTCCCTGCCAAAGGTGCCGGCGATGACTTGTTCCACGTTCGCCTCGATGGCGGGGTCGTTGTAAATCGAACTGTAGCCATGCTCATATTCGATTTCCACTGATGCGCCATGGGCCTGGGCGATGTGGGCGGCAATTGTTTTGATTTGCTCTTCCACCATCCTGCGGACTTCCTTGGTGTAGGTCCTGGTGGAGCCAGTCAGGGAAACAGTCTCCGGGATGATGTTATAGGCCGTTCCGGCTTGCAGCTGGCATACGGAAACCGCCGCAGGCTCAATGGGGTTTACACGCCTGGAAACAATGGTTTGCAGGGCTGAGATAATCTCCGCCGCCGTTACGACGGGGTCTATGCACCGCTCCGGCATGGAGGAATGCCCGCCCTTGCCGCGAACCGTAATATGGAATTTATCCACGCTGGAGGTCAGCGGACCCGGCCGGGTGGCGAAGCATCCCGTGGGGAAGCCAGAGCTGAGGTGGATGCCATACACCTCCTGCACACCGTCCATCACGCCCAGCTGAATCAATTCCCGGCCCCCTCCGGGAGGCAGCTCTTCGGCGTGTTGGAAGATAAACCGGATTTCCCCCCGCAGCGATTCCTGCCGCATAGCGGCAAGCTTTGCGGTATAAAGCAGGATTGCGGCATGGCCGTCATGCCCGCAGGCATGCATTACGCCCTCATGGCAGGAGCGGTACGGCAAATCATTTTCCTCGCGAATGGGCAGCGCGTCAATGTCCGCCCGCAGGGCGATGACCGGACCTGGGTGGCCTGTGCGCAGTACGCCCAGGATGCTGGTCTTTGTTGGCCGGGTTACTTCTATGCCGGGGTACGTGCGCAAGTTTTCTTCCAGATAGTCCGCCGTCTCGTATTCCTGATGGGACAGCTCCGCATGCTGGTGGAGCCATCTGCGGGACGCAATAAGCTGTGCTTGGATGGATGCTACATCTTCTTTGATCGTACGCATAAATTTTCCCTGCCTTTCTTCCCATGCGGTACAGTATTCACCAGGACTTCCCCCGGCTGGTTATAGGGACTTTGTTCACAACCCTGCCGCCGCGCACAAAGTAAACCGCGTCGTAAAGATTGAAGCATGTGCAGCAGTGGCCTGGGAGCATCAGCAGCTTTTCCCCGATTTCCGGGGCGGCGCCGGGGATATCCGCCTGGCTGTGCTCCTCGGACAAGATGACCGGGCAGCCGTCAAAATCCCTGAGCAGCGGCGGGGCCTGGTCGCTGGAAACCGCCTTGATGCCCGCGTCCATGACGGTGCGGGGTCCGCTCCGGCTCATGACCGACGTCAGGACAAACATCGAATTTTGAAACGGCAAATCCCGCAGCCCCCGGTACGCCGCGTCCATAAAGAGATAGCTGCCCGCCTGAAACTCCGTGTAGACGGAGTCCGCAAACGCATGGTCCGCCGCCGTCGCCGTACTGCATCCGGATATCTCCCGGACGGGACAGCCGTGGTTTTCCAGATAGGCTTTCAATTCCCGCAGCCGGCTTTCCACGCGCAGGGCTGTTTCCGCGCGGACGGCCTTGGACGGCTCGTGGGACAGGTGGCCGGCATACGCTTGGATACCCTCGAAAACCAAGTGGGGGCAGTCCATGACCGTCCGGGCCAAACGGTATGCTTCCTCCGGCGTATCCACGCCGCAGCGGGCCATCCCAATTTCGTACTCAACCAGGCAGTGGATCACCGTACCGTAATACGCCGCCGCCGCTTCCAAGTCCAGGATGTTGCCCCGCTGGTCTACCGCCACGCTCAGGCGGCAGCAGCCCGCCAGGCTGGCCGCCGCCGCGATCCTGCCCTTGTCCGTGATCTGGTTGGCAATCAGGATGTCCTCAATCCCAGCTTCCGCCAAATCCCTGGCTTCGCCCAGCTTTGCGCATGTGATGCCCTTTGCGCCCGCCTGCATCTGCATCTTCGCGATAGCGGTACACTTATGGGATTTGTAATGGGGCCGGAGCTTTGCCCGCGCGCCGCTCACGACGGCGTCCATCTGCTTTTGATTTGCGTCCAATGCGTCCAGGTCCAGTATCAGGGCCGGCGTTTGTATTTGCCCAAGCTCCATGGCTTCCTCCTTCCTGCGGAAACATCGTTCCGGCCGCCGTCATTCGGCTTTGTTGTTGATGGCATCCAAAACCCGCTCCGGAAGGAACGGCAGTTCTGTCATATACACGCCGCACGCGTTATAAATCGCGTCCGCAATGGCGGGGGCGGGGGTGTTGATGACAATTTCTCCGATGGATTTTGCGCCAAAGGGGCCTGTCGGCTCATAGCTGCTGTCAAAAGCGACCCGGATGGGCGGCACGTCCAGCCGGGAGGGGATTTTATACTGCAAAAAGGAGTTGTTCCGCATTTTTCCCTGGCTGCTAAACTGCATGTTCTCATACAGCGCCATGCCGATGCCCTGCACGATGCCGCCTTCGGCCTGTACCCTGGCCAGGTTGGCGTTGATTACGGTTCCGCAGTCGATGCAGGCCGCGTAGTCCAGCACCTTTACCTGCCCGGTCTGGGTATCCAGCTCGATTTCCACAAATCCCGCCATCAGCGGCGGCGGGGAGGTCTGGCTCATGTGGCCGCAGGTGGCGGTGAACGCGTGGCAGTTTCCGGATGTCATCTGCCGCCGCGCTAAATCGGAAACTGAGATCCGGTTTTCCGGGGCGTCCTTTTCCAAAATGCAGTCTCCTTGGAAAACCAGCCGTTCCTCCGGCGTCTCCAAAGCGGCGGCGGCTTCCGCCATCATCTGCCCAATGAGACGCTCGCAGGCCTTCACCACCGCCATCCCCGTTACATACGTGGTGGCGGAGGCGAAGGAGCCCTTGTCGTAGGGGGAATAGTCCGTATCCACCGCTGCGGCATGGACGTTGGCTATGTCTGTTTCCAGCACCTCCGCCGCGATTTGCGCCAGAATGGTGTCGCAGCCCGTCCCCATGTCGCCGGCCCCGTTGAGGACGGTGTAGCGTCCGTCCTCATCCAGGCGGACGGTGGCAAAGCACTTGTCCACCCCGCCAATCCCGGAGCCTTGCATGGAAGCCGCCATGCCGACCGCGCGCACCGTATGGCTGCCGGTTTGCCGGCGGGGATACTTTTCGTCCCAGCCGATCATTTCCTTGCCCCGCCGGATGCACCGGTCCAAATGGGAGCTGGTCAGTGTCTCCCCGTAGTAGGCGGGCATGACATCCCCTTCCATGGGGATGTTTTTCAGCCGCATTTCGACGGGGTCCAGCCCCAAGGCATGGGCCATCTTGTTCACCATGGATTCCACGGCGAAGCACCCCTGGGTAGCGCCGTATCCCCGGAACGCGCCGCCTGGAATCAGGTTGGTGTAGAGGACATCGTAGCGGAACGAATAGGCTTCCACTTTCCCCAGCATGGGGAGGCTTTTGTGGCCGCTCAGGCCTACGCACCCCATGGCGTGGTCTCCATACGCGCCGGCGTTTTCCCGCACATACAGGGAAACCGCGCGGACCGTACCATCCCGCATAGCGCCCATTTTGACGCGCAGCTTCATTTCGTGGCGGGTGGTTGTGGCGGTAAAGCTTTCCCGGCGGTCAAAGAGGACCATGGCGGGCAGCCCCGTTTTGATTGTGACCGCCGCGCCGAACAGCTCTGTGACCAAGGACTGCTTCGCGCCGAAGCCGCCGCCTACCTTCGGCTTGATGACGCGCACCGTGCTGATGGGCAGGCCGAATACATAGGCGATGGTACGGCGTACCAAAAAAGGAATCTGCGTGGAGGAAATCACTGTCAGCTTGCGGTTTTTGTCATAAAAGCTGTAGCTGCGGAAGGTTTCCATCATGCACTGGGAGTTCCCCAGCGTATGGTAATCATCCTCCAAGACCACGTCGCATTGGGAGAAAACCTTCTCCACGTCCCCATTTCCGGATTCCCCACAGGCCAGCACGTTGCGGGCGTTGCCGTTGCGGATGGAGGGCTTGCATACGTAGTCCTCCTCCGGATGCACCACGGCGGGCGCTTCCTCAGCCGTATCCATGTCCAGGACCGCCGGAAGCACCTCGTATTCCACCTTGACCAGCCGGGCCATCCGTTCCGCCGCTTCCGCCGTCTCCGCCGCAACGATGGCCGCCGCGTCTCCCACAAAGCGGACCCGGTCTTCCAGGACAAGGCGGTCATAGGGGTTTGACCCGGCATAGGCGTACCCGCCCAGCGTATGGCGCACATGGGGTACGTCCCGGTGCGTCAGGACGCAGGCCGCGCCTGGAACCTTCATGGCCTTGCTGGCATCCACCGACAGGATTTTGGCGTGGGCATGCGGGCTTCGGACGATTTTCACCGTCAGGTAAGGGCCTTGGACGATATCCTGCGTATAAACCGGCATTCCGGTCACAAGCGCCTGGGCGTCCAGCTTGCGCACTTTTTGGCTAATCTGTCTCATGGCGTTTCTCCAGATATTTTCTGATGGCGCGCATCTGGCTGCTGTAGCCGGTACAGCGGCACAGGCAGCCCGCCAGATAGGCGTTGATCTCTTCCTCTGCCGGATTGCGCAGTTCCCGTTCCATCGCCAGCACGGTCATAATGAAGCCCGGGCTGCAATAGCCGCACTGCTCCGCGCCCTCGCCGGCCATGTAGGCGCCGAACGCCGCCGCTTCCTCCCGGACGCCTTCCAGCGTGGTCACTTCATGCCCGTCGATCCTGGGAAGGGGATAGGAACAGGAGAGGACGGGCGTCCCGTCCACCCAGACGGTGCAAAGCCCGCAGTTTTCCGTCCCGCATCCGCGCTTCACGCTCAGACAGCCGTTTTCCCGGAGGAAGTCCAGCAGCGTCTTATCCGCCGGAACCTCCTGCCGCAGGCTTTTTCCGTTGAGCACCGTTGTAATCAGCATATTGCCAGCCCTCCTTCCCCGTGAAGCTGTTCAATTGCCCGCGCGATTAGGACCTGAGCGATCTGCCGCCGGTAGCCGCCGCTGCCCCGCATGTTCGAGCCAAAGGAAAGCTCCTCCGCCGCTGCGGAAGCCGCGGTACCGGCGTCCGCCTTCCCCTCGGAAAGGAGGCGGGATGCTTCCTCTGCCAGCATGGCTTTTCCTGGCCGCGCCCCAACCACAACGCGCCAGTCGGACCCCAGGCGGCTGACCGCCACTGTGAGGACTGGCAGGTCTGTTGCGGAAAGCCGCAAGGTCTGGTAAGCCGCCCTGCGGCCGTTATTCTCTACGCGGCAGCCTAAAACGATGTCCCGGCTTGGCTTCTGCCAGACGAAATCCACAATGGGGACATCCCCCTGCCGGTGCAGCAGCACGGTGGTATCCATTGCCATCAGCGCGGTGACGGGATCGGAGAAACCAAACCGGGAATACAGGCTTCCCCCTACGGTGGCAAGGTTCCTGAACTGTACGCCGGCAATGGGCTTCACACAGCAGGCCAGCAGGCTTCCCGGCAGCTCCCGCTCCAACTGGCGCAGGGTTGCCATAGCGCCGATTTCCACATATGCCGGCCCGACGCGGATTTGGCCCAGCCCCAGCCGCGACAGGTCGATGGCGGTATGGAGCTTCTGCCGTCCCAGCGCCAGCCAGCCGTTGCCGCCGATGACGGCGTTGCGCCGGTTTGCCTGGAGCAGCTCGTACGCATCCTCCAATGATTCCGGAAAGATATAATTCTGAAAAGATGCCATAGTTAAATCCTTTCATCCCGCCCAGGGTTCCGCGCTGTGCGCACACCCTCAGTATTGGATATTGGCCCGCCTGACGATTGCCTGTCCGCGCATTTGCGCTTCCTGAATCAAAAGCTCTTCGTCGATGGTCGTGAGCCTGCCGCGGTGCAGCAGCCTTTTTCCGTTGACATAGACGGTATCTACCACTGCGGATGTGGCCTGATAGACCAGCGTGGAATACAGGTCATAGGTGGGCGTACTGCACAGCTTGTTCAAGTCCATCAGCACGATATCCGCCTGCTTCCCGGCTTCCAGCGTTCCGCAGGCATCCAGCTTTTGCAGCGCCGCCGCCCCATTCCTTGTGGCCATTGCCAGCACGGAACGGGCCGGGACCGCTTGTGGGTTCTGGGAAATTGCTTTGTGCATCAGGCCCGCCAGCCACATTTCATCCATCATGCTCATACGGTTGTTGCACGGCGGGCTGTTGGTCCCCAGGGACACCGGTATACCCCTTTTCAAATATTCCGCGATTGGCGCGAAGCCAGCAATCCGCAGGTCCGCGCCGGGACAGTGGACGCATTTGACGCCGCTGTCCGCCAGCAGTCCGGTCTCCTCCTCTGTTACATGCACGACATGGGCCGCAACCAGCTCCGGTATCAGCGCATCCCAGCCTTCCAGCAGGGATACGGGGGATTTGCCATAGGTCTCCCTGGTGTACTGCACTTCGGAGGCCGATTCCGCCAGATGGCATTGCAGCAGTACGCCGCGCTCCCGGCTGTACCGGGCAAACGTCCGCCACAGCCGTTCGCTGGAGTTGAACAGGTTCAAAATGTTCAGGCATGCGTCCACCCGGCTGCACAGCTTATTGTGATGCCACCGCTCCACCAGGTCAAAGTTCCGCTCACAAGCTTCTTCGTAGGACATCTGAAGCTCTGGCGGCATATCGCTGTTGCGGTCCATGGTGGAAAGGCATACCGTACCCTTGATGCCGGTGTCTATGACGGCCTTGGCGATGGCGTCGGGATGCTCCCCGCTGGCTTCGCAGAACTGCGTCGTCCCGCTTTTCAGCATTTCCGCGATGCTGACCTGGGCGCTGATATAAGCGTCATCCGGCGTCAGCGCGGCTTCGTAGGGCCAAATGCGCTTGCGGGTCCAGGTAAGCAGGTCCACGTCATCCGCCAGCCCCCTGCCAAGGGCCTGGGTTGTGTGGACATGGGTCTGGATAAATCCTGGAAGCGCCACCAGGGGTCTCCCGTTCCGGAACAGCTTTTCCCGGCGGTAGTCCGGGTAATTGCGCAGGTCCAGGTTCTTCATTGTCCCGACTGCTTGGATTTTCTCCCCATCCACCGCGATATAACCGTCCGGCAGGATTGTCCCTCTGTCATCCATGGCCATCACCGTTACATTGGTCAGTAAAAACTTCATATGCAGGATACCTTACACAACCACATCGTTGATGCTTGCCGCATCCGGCACATACGGCTCCCGCCGCTGGATCAATGCTTCCGTGGCGGCGGTGTATTCGTCCAGCAGCTTCTCCACATCGACCCCCACCAGCTTTTTATCCTCCACAACGGTCTTGCCGTTGACAATTACGGTTGTTACGTCGGCGCCGTTGGCGCTGTGTACAATGTTGGGAACAAAATTCTCATATTTGCCAAACAGGTGGGGCGCCATATGCAGGTTGTTGTAATCCAACAGGACAATGTCCGCCTTTTTGCCCACTTCCAGGGAACCAATCTGGTCCTCCATATCAATTGCCTGGGCGCCGTAAATGGTGGCCAGCCGGATGGCTTCCTCCGCCGGCATGGCGGTGGCGTCCAGGCTTCCCAGTTTTTGGAGCAGGGCGGCAAACTTCATCTCCTCGAACATGTCAACATTATTATTCTCTTTGATGCCGTCGCTGCCAAGCCCCACATGCACCCCCGCCTTCAGCGCCGCAGGGACGGGGCAGATGCCGGAAGCCAGCTTCATATTGCTGACGGGGCAGTGGGCGATGGAAGTCCCGGTGGAACGCATGATCTCGATTTCATAAGGCGTAATCCAACAGCAGTGGGCAATCAGCGTTTTAGGCCCTAAAATCCCACGGTTATAAAACACCTGCATGGGTGCGCAGCCGTACTTTTCCCGGATCATATTGGCCATCTGGATGGATTCCTCGCCATGGGTATGGATGCCGGTATCATATTTCTCCGCAAGCGCCGCCGTACGGCGGAAGGCTTCCTCGGAACAGTATACAAGATGCTCCATTCCGAACCATACGTTAACGCGGCCGTCCGCGCTGCCATGGCGGTCAAGATACAGCCGCTCGTTGGTATCCACTTTCTCGAAGTAATCATACCCGGGCCTGTCTCCCACATAGGGGGCCAGCACGGCGCGGATGCCTGTTTCTTCTGCGGAATCCGCGCAGCGGTTCATATGGCGGTACATATCGACCACTGTAGTGGTGCCGGAGAGCAGCGCCTCGCTGTAGCACACCTTGGAAGCGATATACGCGTCCTCCGGCTGGAGGACCTTGTGCTTGGGGTCCACATGCAGCGCCAGCCACTCCCATACCTTCAGATCCTCCGCCGTCCCCCGGATCAGGCCCGAGTGGAGATGCGTGTTGATCAAGCCGGGCATTACGACCTTTTTGGAAGCGTCCATTACCTTCGCGCCGTCATGGCGGCGCAGCAGCTCCTCCGTGGGGCCGACGTCAATAATCCGGCTGTCCTCATAGCAGACCGCGCCGTCGCGGATAATGGTAAACGCCTTGTCTACCGTCAATACATAGCCATGTACAATCAGGGTTTTCATATAGTAACCATACCTTTCCTCCCCGCTCCGGGGCGCGGGAGCAGCAGGCTGGAAGCTGCTCCCGCGCGGCAAGCGGCCATTTGGTGAAACATGTTTGGAAGCAAACGCTTACCCCAGGCCAATGCCCTGGTGCCGGAGGAATTTTCCGGCCCGCGCTTCCGTTACCGCGCCGTCCTGATAGGCAAGCTGCCCGTTGACGAATACATACCGGATTCCCTCGCTCAGGGCCAGGGAGTTGGTATAATCCGCCGCGTCGCGGAGGGCGGCGAAATCGAAGACAACCAGGTCCGCCGCCTTGCCTTCGGCAATCACGCCCCGGTCATAAAGCCCGCAGCGTTCCGCCGCGAATCCGGTAATCTTGTGAATCATTTCCTCCAGGGACAGCAGCCCCAGCTCTTTTACATACCGGCGGATTGCCCTGGGGAACGCGCCGAAGGTCCGGGGATGGGTTTGCTCCGCCAGCGTCCTGCAAGTGCCGTCCGTGCCAATGCAGGTATTGGGGTCTTGGATGATCCGGCAGTTATCCCCTTCGTCAATACAGAAGAATACGCCGTTGACCTTCCCATCGTTTGCCAGCAGAAGGTCAAAAAACGCGTCAAACGCTTCCTGCCCCTTCCTCCTGGCATATTCCGAAACCGTTAGCCCATCCGCTTCCGATGTTTTAGCGCATCCGCTGATGAGAATGCCGTCAAAGCCGCCGGCGTTGAGATAGAAGTTGTCATAGCTGCCGTCCTGCTGCATCTGCCGCCGGATTTCCTTCCGCGCTTCCGGGTCCCGCAGGAACGCCAGCATCCCTTCAATCCCGCCCTTCTCAAAATAGTCCGGCGGGATTACGATGTTCATGTGCGTAGAATTTGCGGTGTAGGGATATTGGTCAATGGTGACCCGGACCCCCTGCCCGATGGCTTCATGCACCAGCGCCAGCGTTTTTTCCGATTTGCCGAAATTTTGCCGCCCGCATATCTTGTGGTGGGAAATCTCCACCGGGACGCCTGCCTGCCGCCCGATTTCCAGGGCTTCCCGGACGGCTTCTTCCACACGGTCCGACTCCCCCCGGATGTGGGAAGCGTAGATGCCGCCGTAGGGCTGAATGACCTTTGCCAATTCAATCAGTTCCTCCGTCCGGCTGTAGCTGCCCGGGGGATAGATCAAGCCCGTGCTCAGCCCCATGGAGCCGTTTTCCATGGATTCCCGCAGCAGGTCCTTCATCCGCCCCATTTCCGCCGCGCTGGGGGCGCGTTCGTCAAACCCCATGACGGCGATCCGCAGGGAGCTATGCCCGGTGAAGGTTTTCATGTTAACGGCCATAGGCGTCCTGTCCGCATACGCCGCGAACCTCCGGAAGGATGTCCACTCCGCCATTTCCGCAGGAAATTCGTATGTGCCGATGGAGACAAAGTCCTTCAGCAGCCCCATGCGCTCCGGGGAGACGGGGAAAATCGACCCGCCACACTGGCCCGCGATCTGGGTGGTGATTCCCTGGGATACTTTGGAGAGCATCATAGGATACTGCCCGATGACCTGGTCCCCGTGGGAATGGGCGTCAATGAACCCCGGGCTGACGTGCAGGCCGCCGGCTTCGATGACCTGCCTGGCGGCGGCGGAAGCGGAACAAAGCCGGATGCGCCCGTCCTGGATGCCGATACATCCTGTGTACGCCCTTGCGCCGGTTCCGTCAAGGATAGCAGCGTTTTTAATCAAATAATCCAACATTTTTACGATCCCGCTTACAGTATATAGTACAGCGACATCATCGCGGCAAGGACCCATTCGGGAATAGCCGGAATATAGTCCTTATCCTGGGTGCAGGCCGCGCGGAGGACGCCCAGGATGATATGGACGTACATGCCGATAATGATGCCGCCCACGTAGTCGGACATAAACAGCGTCACCAGCCACATGGTCACCACCGGCGCGAATTCAAAGGGTTCATAGTCCAGGTTTACCATTGTTTCCAGCAGGGAGATGCCGACCACCACCAGGGCGGCGCCTGTGGCCGCGCCGGGAATCATCTGGAACAGCGGCGCAAATACCATACAACTCAGGAACAAAACGCCGGTGGAAATATTGGTCAGCCCGGTACGGCTGCCGGATTCGATACCGGCCGCAGATTCCGCGAAAGAACTGACGGTGGAAATGCCGAAAAGGGACCCGAGGATGGTGGAACCGGAGTCCACCAGGAATACCTTGCCGAAAGCGGGAAAATCCCCGTTCTCATCCAGCAGGTTCGCACGTCCGGCCAGGGCAAGGCCGGAGCCAAGGGTCCCGAAGAAATCGTTAATCAGCAGCATCAGGATCAGGGGAATGAAGGAGAGCTTGAGCGCACCCAGGATATCCACCTGGAACGCGGTATCCGCAATGGCGGACAGCGCGCCCTGGGTGAAGATGCTCTCAGGAATGACGGTGACGCCCATGGGGATGCCGATGATGGTGGTCAGAATAATGCCAATCAGGAGCGCACCCTTGATATGGTAGGTTTTCCCGTTAATTTTAATTGGCACATAGGTCAGGAAGAAGCAAATAATGACGCCGGTCAGGCCCAGAAGGGACGCCGGCTGGGTCATATCCGCGTAGCCATAGCCCGCCCCTTCGCTGATACTGAACAGGCCGCAGGAATTCAGCCCCACCCGGGCAATCAGGAAACCCACCGCGCCGGCAACGCCCACCTTCATATTTTTAGGCAGGCTCTTGGCAAAAATTTCCCGGATTTTGCCAACGGAAATGATAAGAAAGATCACGCCGGAGATCAGCACCATGCCGAACGCCTGCCCATAGGTGCAGGTGCCGTCCGCCACCCATCCGGCAATCAGGCCGGGGATGACCAGCACAGGGGCCAGGGCGATGGGCGTATTGGAGAACAGCCCCATCGCGATGCAGGCAATGCCGGTTACCAGCGCCGTGCAGAGAAGGACGCCCGTCAGGTTGATGCCCGGCACGGCGGACATGGAAAACACCATGTACGCGAGAATATAGGCCATTGTGGCAAATGTCGTTGCGCCGCCGATCAGCTCCGTGCCAATAGTGCTGCCGCGTTCGGAAATTTTGAAATAAGAATCCAGCTTTTGTTTCATGACAACCCTCCTACAATACGATATAATACCTGCATCTATATGTAAATGTGCTTGCGCAGCACACAGGGCCTACAGGCCGAACAGCCGCCTGCTGTTGGCGCTGGCGGTATCCACCACTTCCTGGGGCGTGATGTCCCCCCGGATTTCCGCGATTTTCTCCGCCACAAACGCGGTCATAGACGGCAGGGCAGGCTGCCCCTGCAAGTGCGCGGGGGGCAGGAAGGGCGCGTCCGTCTCCAGCACCAGGCGGTTCAGGGGCATTTCCCGCACCATATCCACCAGCCATTGGCTGCCGGGGTAGGTAATCTGTGGCCCGATGCCGAGGTGAAGCCCCATTTCCCAAAACGCCCTGGCATATTGCGGCGGGGAGAAAATGCGGTGGATAACGCCTTGGGGCCGGTATTCCCGCAGCACTCCCAGCACATCCTCGTCCGCGCAGCGGTCGTGGATGACTACCGGAAGGCCTGTGTCCTCCGCCAGTTCCATCTGTTCCCTAAAGCACCGGAGCTGGGCGTCCCGGTCGTAGTGGAGCGGGTCAAAGCCATAGTCCATGCCAATTTCACCGATGGCAACCACCTTATCAGAACTTGCCAGTTCCCGGAGCGTCTGCAAATAGTTGGCCGGTGCGCTGGCCGCTTCATTTGGATACACGCCGACAGACGCGTAAACCATATCGAATTGCTCCGCCAGCCTGACGGAGCGGATGCTGGAAGGCAGCTCCGAGCCGGAAGTAATGATCCGTTCTACGCCCTTTTGCCGTTCCGAAAGCAGCAGCGCCTCAACGGAATCCTGAAAACACGGGTCGTCCAAGTGGGCGTGGGTATCAATCAAGCCATGCAGCATTGCGTTTGCCTCCATTCTTGTCGCGTCCATCGTCTCATAATCACCTGTCTTGTACAAAAGCGGAATCCATTCCTTCACAGCTGTCCTGCCAGACCGCCTTTATAGGCGTTTCAAACAGGAGGTTGTCCATGACCGGGCATCGTTCCAGAACTTCCGCCGTCCACAGCGACCGCTGTGCGGGCGTCCAGTCCGGCGGGCCTTTGAAGGTAATAACAATTTCACGGAATCCGGCCCGCTCGCGGCTCTCTGTTTTCCCGAAAAAGCGGTCAGAGCAGATTTGCCCGGATATGGAGCATTCCAGCTGGCAAAGGGGCAGGCCCAATTCCCCCGCCGCCTGACGTCCGGCGGCGACAAGGCATCCGGCCAATGCGCCCAGCATGGCCTGGACCGGGCTGGGCGCCCGATCCTCCCCGCCGAACGGGGCCGGTTCATCAATGTACCATGTATGCTTTCCGGAGGTTACTTCCGTAAACGTCCCATCCACCTGCCGCGCACCGGCGGAAACAACAGCCCTTGTGTTCATCCCACAGCATGCCCCTTTGCTTTTTCCACATTGCATAATTGGTAGTATCAAATTGGTAGTACCAATTATACAGGTTGCCGGAAAATTTGTCAATACTTTGCGCTTAGTTTTCTCTTGGTGCAAATGGCATATAAATCCAACCCCTTTTTATGCAGTTTGCCGTTTTGCCCTCCTGCGCCATGGAAAGCGGCATAAGAAAACCGCCGTCCCCAAAAGCGCAGAATATGGTGGACGAACGGCAAAAATTTTGGTAAAATATACAAAGAAACTGTTTTGCGGGGCTTGTTTCATACATGGCGGAATGGCCAAGGGCGGTATATTTTTTTCTTCGGGCAAGGCAAGGAATGGCGGGAATGCCTTGTGTATGGCAAATTTTTTGACGCCGCCGGTGCGGGTGTCCGGCAAATAGGGACGTATTGGTCTGGAAAACAGAACGGAGGATGTTTTATGGAAAGCAACGGTAAGCCCTCTCAAGTCGCAGCACAGGTGGTCCGGTGGCTGTTGGAGGAAATGAAAAGCGGAGAGTTTCGATATGCGGAGCGGCTGCCGCCGGAGACGAAGCTGGCGGCGAAGCTGGGGGTGAGCCGGACGGCCGTACGCGACGGCATGGCCATTCTGGAACGGGAGGGGTTTGTGGGCCGGAAGCAGGGGTTAGGCACCGTAATCTACCGGAACGTGCTGGAAGTCAAGACGCGGATCGACTTGGAAAAGGAATTTCTGGACATGGTGGCAGAGGCGGGCTTTACGCCGGGGACCGCCTATACCGATGTGCGCCGCGCCCAGGCGGATGATACGGACGCCGTCCGGCTGAAGGTACCGGTTGGGGAGCCGCTGATTCATATTACGCGCCTGATTACCGCCGACGGTACGCCGGCGATTTACTGTGTCGATTCCTTGCCGGTCCGGCTGATTTGCGCGGACACATACGATGTATCCGACCTGCAAGAACCGATTTTTTCCTTCCTCAAAAAATACTGCGGCACGGACGTTTTCGTGGACCTGACGGAAATCCACGCAGTCAACGCGGACGAGCACCTGGCGGCGGAGCTTCAAGTGCCGCTGGGTACGGCGCTGCTGCATTTGAATGAGCGGGGCTATGATTTCTGCGGCAATCTGATCCTATGTTCACAGGAGTACTACCGGGAGGGGATTTTAACCCATACAATCCTGCGCAAAAAGATTGAGTGAAGCGTTGGCATGTTTGAAAAACGGCAAAACGCCCAAGGGGCGGCTCTTTTTCCGCCCTTGGCCATTCTGCCGTTGATCAAGCATGCCCAAAAAGAGGCTGCCCCATCAAAATACGGATAAACCCGGAGCCTTCCGCAAATACTACCCGCACGAAATAAACAGCGGAGGGACTTGAATGGAGCAGTTAACCAAAGATTTATCCGAAAACCAAAAAGTCCTGGACGGCCTTTTGGGCGTCGGGCGGAACTACGACCTCATTAACCGCGACCTTTACATTGGCGCGTGGAAGGGCCGCCTCTATGTCATCGACGGTTACGGCGACGACGGCGTTATCGAACGGATGACGTCCTTTTTGCTGGGCCAAGGGGCGGTTCTAGGCAAGAACGCGTCTGATATGCAGGAATTTATTGACCGCTGCGTATCCTTCTGCGAGGTGGACTGCGAGAACCAGATTGATAAAATCCTCACAGGCGCCTTCATCGGCAAGACCATCCTTTTGCTGGATGGCTTTGACCACTGCGCCATGATCGACGCGAAAAAATTCCCCGGCAGAAGCGTGGAGGAGCCGTCTGACGGCAAAGTCCTCCGCGGCAGCCACGACGGCTTCACCGAAACCCTGGTGCAGAACACCGCGCTGCTGCGCCGCCGCATCCGCGACAGCCACCTCACCCTGGAAAACCACAAAATCGGCGGACGGAGCCAGACCGACGTCGTCATCGCCTACATGGACAACCAGGTGAACCAGGCCGACCTGGAACTGCTCCGAAAAAAGCTGGACGCCATTGACGTAGGCTCCATCGCCATGAGCCAGGAAAGCGTTGCCGAAGCCATGGTCAAGCCCCAGTGGTACAACCCCTTCCCCAAAGTCCGCTACACCGAGCGCCCCGACGCCGCCACCGCTTCCATCATGGAGGGCAGCATTGTCCTGTTAGTAGACAACTCCCCCTCGGTGATGCTGATGCCCACCTCTTTGTTCGACTTCATGGAGGAGGCCAATGATTACTATTTTCCGCCCCTGGTAGGCACGTATCTGCGGTATCTCCGCATTATTGTGATGCTGCTGGCGCTGTTCATTACGCCGGCCTGGTATTTGCTGGTGAAGGACCCTGCCCGCGTTCCTGCGGCGCTGGCCTTCATGGTGCCGGAAGAACCGGGGAGCGTCCCCCTTTTGATCCAGCTTTTGCTGCTGGATTTCGTAGTAGACCTGCTGAAGTTAGCCAGCCTGAACACCCCGGAGGCCCTCAGCAACTCGTTCAGCATGCTGGGCGCGCTGATTCTGGGCGACTTTGCGGTGCAGGCCCGGTGGATGGTGCCGGAGGTGCTGGTGTATATGGCTTTTGTGGCTATCGCCAACTTCGCCCAGCCCTCCTTTGAGTTAGGCTACGCGCTGAAGCTGACGCGCATGGTGTTTCTGATACTGGCCGCGCTGTTTGATATCTGGGGCTTAGCCGCAGGAATCGTTCTATGGCTCATTATGCTGGCCACCACCAAGCCCATCCTTGGCCGGGGCTACCTGTACCCCATCTGCCCCTTTGACGGCAAGGCTTTGGGCCGCCTGCTGGTCCGCCAGCCTATCAGCAAGAAAAACTCCTGACCTCAAATATAAGGAAAACCGCCCCGGAGAATGACGGCTCCGGAGCGGTTTCCTTATGTAGGAGGGACAAACAAAGCGTGAAATTACAGCAGGCTCTTCTCGTCGGCCTTGCTGAACAGGTGCATGACGTTGCCGCCGAAGGTGATGTTGATCTTCGCGCCATAGCCCAGGTTCTTCTGCTCGCCGGTGAGGTCGATGGTGGGCAGAATGATAATAGCGTCCTTGCCGGCCACGTTGACGTGCATGTGGATGGTAGCGCCCATCAGCTCGGTGACGTCCACGGTAGCGGAGAGGGCGTGGGCCGCGTTGGCGTCGCACATGGTAATGTGGTCGGGACGGATGCCCAGGGTGATGTCCTGCGCAGCGGTGTTCTTGGACTTGAGGGTCTCCTGCTTATCAGCGGGCAGTTCCATACGGGCGCCGGCCACGGTGACATAATAGCCGCTGCTGTCCTTCTCCAGCTTAGCGTCGAAGAAGTTCATCTGGGGTGTGCCGATGAAGCCGGCCACGAACAGGTTGGCGGGATGGTCAAACACCTGCTGGGGGGTGCCAATCTGCTGGATGAAGCCGTCACGCATGATAACGATGCGGTCGCCCAGGGTCATGGCCTCGGTCTGGTCGTGGGTGACGTAAATGAAGGTGGTGTTGATCTTCTGGCGAAGCTTGATGATCTCGGCGCGCATCTGGTTACGCAGCTTGGCGTCCAAGTTGGACAGAGGTTCGTCCATCAGGAACACCTTCGGCTCACGGACGATGGCGCGGCCGATGGCCACACGCTGGCGCTGGCCGCCGGACAGGGCCTTGGGCTTACGGTCGAGGTACTGGGTGATGTCCAGGATCTCGGCGGCTTCCTTGACCTTCCGGTCGATCTCGTCCTTGGGGACCTTCTTCAGCTTCAGGGAGAAGGCCATGTTCTCGTAGACCGTCATGTGGGGATAGAGGGCGTAGGACTGGAAGACCATGGCGATGTCGCGGTCCTTGGGGGCCACGTCGTTCATGACCTTGCCGTCGATGAGAAGCTGGCCCTCGCTGATTTCCTCCAGGCCGGCGACCATGCGCAGGGTGGTGGACTTACCGCAGCCGGAGGGACCGACCAGAACGATGAACTCCTGGTCAGCGATGTCCAGGTTGAACTGCTGGACAGCGACGACGCCGCGCTCTGTGATTTGCAGGTTGCTCTTCTTCTCAGGGGCGTCGCCCTTCTTCTTTTTCTTCTTCTTCTCATCGCCGCTGTGGGGATAGATCTTCATGACGTTCTTCAGGGATACAGTTGCCATCT
>CANSSG010000036.1 GCA_947649615.1 uncultured Clostridia bacterium
GATACTTAAGGGGGGCCGGCCCCCCTTAAGTAAGTTTTTGCTACTTTTTCCTTACAGAAAAAGTAGAACCCCGTCCCCCGGAGGGGGAAAAATCATTTTAATTATTGAAGGGCAGTATAAACATTCTACGCTCTTTTAAACATTTTTTCAATCTCATATTTACTGAGTTTTATTTTGACCGGCCTTCCATGGGGGCAAAACTGAACCTCGCCGCTCTGCACCTTGCCAATCAAAACCCGCAGCTCCGCAGGGTCGGAAGTCCAGCCGCCTTTGATTGCGGCCTTGCAGGCCATCGTGTGGAGCATGGCGTCCCTCGCCGCCGCCGAGTCGGCGCTTCCGGCGGTCAGGAGCCGGTCTGCCAGCATTTCCAAGGTTTCCCTTACCAGCCCTGTGTCAATATCGGAAGGAACCGCCCGGACCATAATACATCCCGCCCCGAAATCCTCCGCGTCAAACCCAAATTCCTCCAACAGCGGCAGATTCTCCAACAACACCCCATACTGCTCCCCAGGCAGCTCCACCGCCAGCGGGGCCAAAAGCTGCTGCCGCATTACCGGCTCAGGATTCGCCTTCAACCGGTCGAAGTGAATTCGCTCATGGGCGGCATGTTTGTCGATCAGCCAAACATTTTCCCCATCCTCCGCGATGATATAGGTATGGAAAACCTCCCCCGCGAACCGCCAGGGCGCAGGCTTATCCTCCATAACCGTCTGCACCGGCTCCGGCCCTTGGGAAGCTTGTACGACTGACTCCGACATCCTTTGCACCGGTTCTGTCCGCTCTATCCCTTCCGAATCAGCAGGTGTAAAGGTACATACCTTGACAACCGGCGCATCCTCACTCGTCTGTCTGAACATGTACTGCGGCTGTACCTTGTCCTTAAAAACCAGCCGCCCTCCCATTTCCGGGCTGGTTCCCCTGGGGACAGAAGCCCCAGGTTTTTCCGCCTTTGCGGCCTTTTCCCGGAAGGTCTTCGCATCCAATGTCTGATAAAAGTCCCCCCTGGGCTTTTGGCTGGCAGAGACGGTTTGCCCTGGCGCTTTCATCTCCAAAACCGCCGCCGGAACAGAAAGCGCAGCAGGCCGGGCCACAGCGTCCAGCGCGTCCTTTACGGTATGATGCACAGCGGAAAAGACGGCCCGCTCATTTACGAACTTCACCACCGTTTTCGCCGGATGCACGTTCACATCCACCAAATGGAGGGGCAGGTCAATATGCAGCACGCACCCAGGATATTTTCCCTTCATCTGCCGGTTGGCGTAAGCTTCTTCCAGCGCGGCGGTGAGGAGTGCGGATTTAATCATCCGCCCGCAGCAGAAAAAGGTCTGCATAGCCCGGTTCCCCCGGCCCGCCAAAGGTTCGGTAACAAATCCATGGACTACGATTCCCTCGCCACCGCCGTCCACTTCGGTCAGGTTCAGTGCAAAATCCCGCCCCCTGGCGGCGTAGATGGCAGAGAGAAGCTTCCCGTCGCCGGGGGTGTGCAGTTCCTCCTTTCCATCCCGGATGTAGCGAATGGAAACCTCGGGATGGCTCAGGGCAATCTGGGCAATCATCGCGGCGGCGGCGGCAGCCTCAGCGCTGTCGGTTTTCATGAATTTTAACCGGGCAGGCGTGTTAAAAAACAAATCCCGTACGGCAAAAGTAGTCCCTTCCGGGCAGCCTGCATCCTCCACTTTTCCCGGCGCGCCGCCTTCCAGATGCAGGGACGCGCCTAACTGCGCGCCCTTCTGCCTGGTAAAAGCATCCATGCGGCTGACGGCAGAGATGGCCGCAAGGGCTTCGCCGCGAAAGCCTAAGGTGCCAATAGCCGCCAGGTCGCCGGGTTCCCGGAGTTTGCTGGTGGCGTGGCGGAGGAAGGCGGTAGGCAATTCCTGGGGGGCGATGCCGCACCCATCGTCGGTGACGCGGATGAGGGACATGCCGCCGTTTTGCAGTTCGGCCACAACAGCGGTGGCTGAGGCATCAATGGCGTTTTCGATTAATTCTTTGACCACGCTGGCAGGCCGCTCCACCACCTCACCGGCGGCAATCAAGTCGGCCACATGGGGGGAAAGCTGTTGAATATAAGGCATAGCGCCCTCCTTTCCGGCGGCAGGCGCCGGGGAGTGAATTTTGGTATGGTATAGACAACACCGCACAATCTTACCGAGGGCATGAGGAAGCGGTATTCATTTGCAGGGTCTTCCGATGTGTCCTTATTATGCCATAAAGGCACACCGTAGCTACAGTTGCCATTGCTAGAGACGCGGATACAATGTCAAACAGCAAAAAGCCTATAAAGGGTATGGCCGCCAAAACAGACAGCAAGAAAGCCCCGCACCCATCGGGGCGCAAGGCTTTCGGCTTGGCGCGGAAGGAGGGATTTGAACCCTCGCACGTTGTTTGGACGTCTACTCCCTTAGCAGGGGAGCCCCTTCGGCCACTTGGGTACTTCCGCATATTATATTTTCAGCTTACTTTGAAAATCGGGTTCGAAAATGGCGGAGAGAGTGGGATTCGAACCCACGGATGCTTGCGCATCGCCGGTTTTCAAGACCGGTTCCTTAAACCGCTCGGACATCTCTCCCAATCGGTTTTAGGCACGTTCTGTATATTACCACATTATTTGGGCCTTGTCAACTATAAAATGTTGTTTCTTCACGGCAGATTTGTGATATAAAATTTTCAAAGAACGTATAGCCCCCATCCTGCAAGGCCAAAATCCCAGGAATAACTTGATGTACGGCAAGATTTTTTAACGCCGCCCGGAGGAAAAGAACCGCTATTTGGGCGTTTTGACATGCTTCAAACAGGCCCTAATCCGGAATTTCCACAACGCCCCCAGCCCGCAGCGATGCGGCCACGTCAATTACCCGCTGGTTCCGGCTCCCGCGCCAAGGCAGCGCCAGGGTACGCTGTTCTAAAATAAACGGCCCGTCTACCAGCACGTCCAACTCCGCCAGCAGCGCCTTCTGCCCCTCGCCGCCCTGATCCCGCAGATACTCGAAGGTCCACCCGGAGTAGGCCCACACATTCAGCTTGTGGGCGTGAGCGGCCTTTGCCAGGGCGAGACAGTCCTCCGGCTGGGCGAAGGGGTCGCCGCCAGAGAGGGTCAGCCCGTCAGTAAGAGGATTTTTCACCATCTCCTTCACCACATCCTCTACGGACATCTCCCGCCCGCCTTGGGGGGCGTGGCTGTCCGGGTTGTGACAGCCGGGGCAGTGGTGGGGACACCCCTGGACAAAGCAGGAAAACCGGAATCCCGGGCCGTCTACAATAGAGTCCTGCACTAGGCCATATATACGCATTGCGTTTCCTTCCTTTCCAAAGCAGGTTGCGGAGCAACCCTGTTAAAAACGGTACTGTTTGGGAGACCTCCCAAACAGTACCGTTTTCCCGTTCAGCCCGTTGCAGGGCGGGAGAACCACCCTTCCGGAGGGCTTAGGCAGTCGCCGGCTGTTTGAACTCGTGGGCTTCCTGCAATACCATGTCCTTCACCTTCATCAGGCGGGTGATATTGCCGCGCTCGTTTTCATCCAGCTTCATGGAGATATACCGTATCTTCTCCTGGAAGCCCGGAATCATCACGTATTCCAGCGCGTTGACGCGGCGCCGGGTCTTTTCAATGTCAGCAGCCAATAACTGCATCGTCTTTTCTACCTCGGCAAGCTCCAGCATGTCGTGGAAGGTGTTCGCCAGCGCGTCCAGCGCCGCGTCCAGCTCCCCGGAGGTCTGGGCAAAGCCGTAGGGATAAATCTCAGCCGGGTCCTCGTTCTTGGTGTGGAAAGCGTAGCGTGGCACGTTTACGGACATGATGTTTTTAAACGACATATCCAACTCCACGCTCTGCTTAGGGTAGAGCAACGCCTGCTCCAGCATTTCCGGACTCATCAGGGCGGACGCCACGGTAAAGGCAGCGTTCGCTTCCTCCAAGCCCTTCTCCACCTTGGCGCGAAGCTCACGGTTGCGCCGGACGATCTCCAAAAACTGCTTCATCAGCTCGTCCCGCTTATCCTTGAGGAGCTTGTGGCCCCGGGTGGCGGTCTTCAGCCGGCCCTTGAGCCGGTTCAGTTCCATTCTGGTTGGGTTTATGGTCGCAGAGGCCATCTGCTCACCTCTTTCTGCTTACTCAGCCTTCTTGGGCAGGTACTTTTCGATCATGTCGGACTTGATACGCTTCAACTCGCTCTTGGGCAGGATGCTCAGCAGCTCCCAGCCTAAATCCAGCGTCTCAATGACGCTGCGGTTGGTCTCAAAGCCCTGGGACACATAGCGCTTTTCAAACTCGTCGGCGAACTTGGCGTACAGAAGGTCCGTGGGGCTTAAGGCTGCTTCGCCCAAGATGGTCATCAGTTCCTTGGCTTCCTTGCCGGAGGCGTAGGCCGCAAAGAGCTGGTTCATGGTGGAAGCGTGGTCCTCGCGGGTCTTGCCGGGGCCGACGCCCTTGTCCTTCAGACGGGACAGGCTGGGCAGAACGTCCACAGGGGGATTGACGCCCTTGCGGAACAACTCCTGGGACAGGATGATCTGGCCTTCGGTGATATAGCCGGTCAGGTCGGGGATGGGGTGGGTCTTGTCATTTTCCGGCATGGTCAGGATGGGGATCATGGTGATAGAACCAGGCTGGCCCAATTTACGGCCCGCGCGCTCATACAGCGTGGCAAGGTCCGTGTAAAGATAACCGGGATAGCCGCGGCGTCCAGGCACTTCCTTCTTGGCGGCGGAGACCTCACGGAGGGCTTCGGCGTAGTTGGTAATGTCCGTCAGAATGACCAGAACGTGCATATCCTTTTCAAAGGCCAGGTACTCGGCGGCGGTCAGCGCCATACGGGGGGTGGAAATACGCTCAACAGCCGGGTCGTTCGCCAGGTTGGTGAACAGCACGGTACGGTCAATGGCGCCGGTGCGCTTGAACTCGTTGACGAAGTACTCAGACTCCTCGAACGTGATACCAATGGCGGCGAACACCACGGCGAAGTTGGACGCGGAGTCCCCCAGCACCTTGGCCTGACGGGCGATCTGCGCCGCCAGCTGGGCATGGGGCAGGCCGTTGCCGGAGAAGATGGGAAGCTTCTGTCCGCGAACCAGGGTGTTCAGCCCGTCAATGGAACTGACGCCGGTCTGGATGAACTCGTTGGGGTAGTCCCGGGCTGCCGGGTTGATGGGCTGGCCGTTGATGTCCAGGCTCTTTTCCGGCAGAATGGCGGGTCCGCCGTCGATGGGCTGGCCCATGCCGTTGAAGACGCGGCCCAGCATGTCGCCGGACACCGCCAACTCCAGGGGATGGCCCAGGAAGCGGATCTTGGAATCCCGCAGGTTGATGCCGGCGGAGGATTCAAACAACTGGACGACAGCCTTGTCGCCGTTGACCTCCAGCACCTTGCAGCGGCGGGTGGAGCCGTCGCGCAACTCGATTTCCGCCAGTTCGTCGTAGGTGACGCCATCTACCTGCTCGACGATCATCAGCGGGCCGGAGATCTCGTGTATGGTACGATATTCCTTCATCATAACTCAGCACCCGCTTTCTCCACAATGGCAGCGATCTGCTGCTCCATATCCTTGGCGATCTGCTCATAGACCTGGACGTACTTGTCGGCGTCCACGAACTTGGCGCGGCCAATCTCCTCCTTGGCGGGGATATCCAGCATGGGGGCCAGGGGCGCGCCCTTGGCGATGGCGTCCCGGGCCAGCACGTCAAAGTTCAGAATCATCGCCAGCAGGCGCATCTGGCGGTCATGGCTGGAATAGCTGTCCACGTCCATAAACGCGTTCTGCTGGAGGAAGTCCTCGCGGACCATCTTGGCAGTCTCAAGGGTAAGCTGGTCACCGGCGGACAGGGAGTCCTTACCGACCAGCTGCACGATTTCGTTGAGGTTATCCTCCTCCTGGAGCAGGCTCATAGCCTTGTTCCGGTTCTCCATGAAGGCGGGACCGTAGTGCTCGTCAAACCAGGGCTTCATGGTGTCCAGGTACAGGGAGTAGGAGTTCAGCCAGTTGATGGCCGGGAAGTGGCGGCGGTAAGCCAGAGAGGCGTCCAGAGACCAGAACACCTTCACGATGCGCATGGTACCCTGGCTCACCGGCTCGGACAGGTCGCCGCCCGGAGGCGACACGGCGCCTACAGCAGTCAGGGAACCGGTGCGGTCCTCGCTGCCCATGCACTGCACCACACCGGCGCGCTCATAGAACTGCGCCAGACGGGAGGCCAGGTAGGCGGGGTAGCCTTCTTCACCGGGCATTTCTTCCAGACGGCCGGACATCTCACGCAGCGCCTCGGCCCAGCGGGAGGTGGAGTCGGCGATAACCGCCACGGCGTAGCCCATATCGCGGAAATACTCCGCAATGGTGATGCCGGTGTAAACGGAGGCCTCACGGGCGGCCACGGGCATGTCGGAGGTGTTGGCAATCAGCACGGTACGCTTCATCAGGGACTCGCCGGTACGGGGGTCCTGGAGTTCGGGGAACTCACGGAGAACGTCGGTCATCTCATTGCCGCGCTCGCCGCAGCCTACGTAGATAACAATGTCCACGTCAGACCACTTGGCGAGCTGGTGCTGCACCACGGTCTTGCCGGAGCCGAAAGGCCCGGGGACGGCGGCGGTACCGCCCTTGGCGATGGGGAACATAGTGTCAATAATCCGCTGGCCGGACTGGAGAGGGGCCACGGGATTATATTTCTGCTTGTAGGGGCGGCCTACGCGGACGGGCCACTTCTGAACCATGGTCAGTTCCACGGTCTCGCCCTTATCGGTCTTGACCTTGGCTACCACTTCGTCCACGATATAGCTGCCGGGCTTTACCACCCAGGACAGGGTGCCGGACACACCGTTAGGCACCATGATCTTGTGGAGCACGACTTCGGTCTCGGGGACGGTACCCAGCACGTCGCCGCCGACAACCTTGTCTCCCACCTTGGCCACGGGGGTGTAGGCCCATTTCTTTTCACGGCTCAGGGCGGGGACTTCCACGCCGCGGGCCAGGTTTGCGCCGGTCTTCTTGACGATCTCTTCCAGCGGGCGCTGGATGCCGTCGTAGATGTTTTCGATGATACCAGGCCCCAGTTCCACGCTCAAGGGCGCGCCGGTGCTCTCCACCACCGCGCCGGGTCCCAGGCCGGAGGTCTCCTCATAGACCTGGATGGAAGCCTGGTCGCCGGTCATGTTCAGGATTTCTCCGATCAAACGCTGCTTGCCTACGCGAACCACGTCGGCCATATTGGCGTCGGCGAGTCCGTCGGCTACCACCAGCGGGCCGGAGACCTTGATGATTTTTCCTTGACTCATTCCTTCACTGCCTTCCTTTACAAAATCAAAGGCTTACTGCCACCGCCGCGCTCCGCGCGGCACGGGGAGTTTCTTCTTTAAGCGGCCCTGGGGCTTACCCCGCCCCAGACCCCGGGGTTACTTTTTGTGCGAACAAAAAGTAACCAAAAAATCGCTTAAACCTGCGGTTTAAGAATCCCTCATTTTATTACGGGGGTTGTTTAGTTTTCGCTGCGGCCTTTGGCTGGTCTTGCCTATCTCCGGTGCCGTGGGCCGATGCCGGTGTTTGCTTCTGCGCACGGTTCTATTGGGGGTACTGGTTGCCGCGTGAGACGCGGCACGGGGGACTGTTTCCCCTCACATGCGCCGGGAGTACCCAAAGCAAAAAAGGTAGGCACTGGCAACATGCCCGTGGGTAGGCGCAGAAGACTGGCGCACAAAGTCCTCGCACTATCGGCAGAACACCGGCAGCGTACTAAAAGGAAAACAAAACAAAGACTTCAGGAGGGATTCTTAAGGGGGGCCAGCCCCCCTTAAGGGTACTTTTGGTTCTTTTCCTACAAGGGAAAAGAACGCCGCAACTACCCGATATCTGCGCCTACGGCCCGCTCGATGGCCATTTGGAGCGCCTGTGCGCCAAGGCCAAGGCTTCCACCCTTGCCGGGAATCAATATCACAGCAGGCGTAACAGAAGTCTTGTACCGGTTGATGTCCGCGCTCAGCGCGGCGGCGAGCTGCTCGGTGATATAAATGATGGCGTAGTCCTCCTTGGCCAGCTTGTGAAGGGTCTGGCGGGCTTCCTCCGTCCCCTCGGCAGGGAAGATGTCCAGCCCTAACGCCTTGAAGCCCAACACGCTGTCCCGGTCGCCTAAAACCGCGATCTTATACATACGCCTCACGCAGCCTTTCCCGGATAATGTCGCCGCTGATGCCCGCCATGCGGCCGGACATGATGATGCGGACTGCCGTAAACTCAATTTCCTTCGCCGCTAAATAGCTGATGACTGCTTCTACGCCGAAGGGTACGCTCTTCGCTTGGGCCGCTACAGCCGTTACCGCGTCGTCACACGCCTTCTCAAAAGGCGTCAGACTCCCGCCGTTCACCGCCGCAGTCCCCAATTCCGCCGCCTGCCGCAGGCTGGTGGAACGGTACAAATCCTCCAGATTCCCGCTCAGAGCCGCGCTCTGAATGCTCTCCGCCCGGAGATTTCCGCCCTCTACCAGCACCCGCTTAAGCATCTCCGCCCCCTTCTTCATCCGAAGGGTGCGGACCGCGCTGCGCAGGTTTGCCGCGTCAATGGTGAAGCGGACATAGCGGACCAGGAACTCGCTGCCCGTGTCCTCCGCCGCAGAGACCATCTCCGCATAGTAGGCCCGGTCCAGCAAAAAGTCCGCCAGCTGTGGATCGCCGGTGGCGCTGAGCACCTCCACCGCCTCGCCGGCGGCACGGCGCAGCGCCGGGGGAAGGACGCCGTAGTCCCCCTCCCATACTGCCCGGCGCATATCCTCCGCGCTCACCCGCCCCGCGTCCAGCAGCAGCCGGTTGGATGCGTCCGTACCCGTGGCATGGGCCTTGATGAGCGCCTTGAGATTATGATAATCATACTTGACCTTGAACACGTCCACCACCGCCTTGTCAGGGACGAAGCGGTACAGGTCCTCAAACAGCTTCTCCTGCTCCTGGGCCAGGATGGAGCCAAGCTCCCGCTGGCTGGAAGCGTCGAACTCGCCGTAGCCGATCTCCGTGAGCACCTTGGCCGCGTCGGCAGCCGTGGGCGCTTCGATCATCCGCTCCATGCGCGCGCTGGTCAGCAGGTCGCGCTCCCGGCTGTGGAGGTAGGTGGAAATGAACAGATATTCGGTGTCTTTCAACTTCTTTGCCAAAGCCATCCTCCTTTCTTGCGTTTGCATTTCCTGGATTGGCTTTGCTTAAGAGAAGAGAATTCCGGCGATCTCCGCCGCCATCTCCTCCCGGAGCACCCGCAGCTGGGTCTCAAAGGCGCAGTTAACCTCCACATTGCCGTCCCGGAGCATCAGCCCGCCGGCCATCTCACGGGTCTCCTGAGAGAGGGTCAGCATGGCGGTGCCTTGCAGCAGGGCGTTGGCGCCGGTCACTACAGCGGAAAGCACCGCGCCGGCCTTGCCGCCCTTGCCGCCTTTGGCGGCTTTCCCGGCGGGCTGGGGCTTTACCGCCTCGGCCAGCAGCACGTTGGCTTTCGCCACCACCTGCGGGCCTACCCGGTCCCGGTCCTTGGCGTTGAGGATGATCTCCTCGCGCCCGGTCTTCGCGGCCTTTACGGCCATTTTCGCCAGCAGTTCCGCATACTGATCGTCCGGCAGCGCCAGCAGCTTGGCCTGGGCCTTGTCAAAGGCTTCGTTCAGGCTGGCCTGCTTGGCGGCGAGAAGCTGCTTCTTTGCCTCCATCTGGGCCGCGCTCTCCAGGCGCTCGGCCTGGCGGCGGGCGGCTTCGACGCCGGCTTTTTTCGCTTCTTCCGCTTCCTGCTTGGCCTGGGCTTCGTACTGTGCGCGGACCGCGGCGGCTTTTTCCTCCGCTTCCCGGAGGATCTCAGCCGTTTCCGCCTTTGCGTCGGTTTCGATGCGGGCGGTGATTTTTTCAATTCCGTTCATATCGAATCCCCTTTTCTATGGGATAGATTAGAGCTGGAGCAGCATCAGCATGGAAGCCAGCAGAGACAGAATGGCGTAGAACTCAACGATACCGCAGAGGATCAGGCCCTTGGACCAGTCGTCGGGCTTCTTGGCCAGGATGTTGATGGAACCGGCGGCCACGCGGCCCTGGGCGATGGCGGAGAGCAGGCCGCCGATGGCCATGGGCATGCAGGCGGCGAAGAAGGCCAGGCCCTGCTGGACGGTCATGGAGCCGGCCACGGCGGCGGCGTTGCCCATGAAGTTCATGCGGATGAGGGCGAAGAACCAGACGACCATGCCGTACAAGCCCTGGGTACCGGGGAGAAGCTGAAGAACCATGACCTTACCAGACTTGCTGGGGTCCTCGCACAGCAGGCCCGTACCGGCCTCGCCGGCGATGCCGGTACCCTTCGCGGAGCCAACGCAGCTCAGGCCGACGGCCAGGCCGGAGCCAAGCAGAGCCAGCGCCAGGCCGCCAAAAGATTCCAGAAAACTCATGATAAATTTCCTCCTTAATTATTTCTCGACGTCTACATATTTTGTGTTGATATTCAAGGGACGGAAGGGCTTGCCGCCGTCCTCATAGAACCGGCCGAAGAACTCCAAGCACTGCAAACGCATATCGTGGACGAAGCAGCCCAGGATGTTCAGCGCAAAGTTCAGCGCGTTGCCAACCATGGCAATGATGAAAAACGTAACGATGTTGCCGGTGATTGCGCCCAGCTTGTTGAACACCTGGGCAACCACCGCCCCGGCCAGCATCAGCGCCATCAGCCGGGAATAGGACATGATGTCGCTGAAATAGCCGGTAATGCCGTTGTAAAGGGAGCCGAAGATGCCGGTAACAATGCCGAAGCCCTTCTTCCCGTAGCCCTGGGTAACGGCCAGCACCACCAGCCCGGCAATCAGGCCCCAGCTCAGCTTGCCAATGGCGAAGCCGGCGCCGGCGAGGATAAATACCAGGAACCACGCCCCCTCGTTGCAGAGGGCCGCCATGGTTTCGCCCCGCTTGACCTGCTTGTACATGCTGACGATCATGCCGGTAAAAATCTGGATGACGCCCAGCACCAGCGAGCCGACCAGCACCGCCAGCGCGTCGTCCAGGGGGGAAAACAGGGACCAGAGGGGAACGCTCTCCGGGTCCACCCCGGTGAGGATGCCCCGCATCTGGGGGATCAAATCCCCGAAGAAGCCGCCGGTCAGCGCGCCCCAGATAAAGGTGCTGATGCCGCACAGGCCCATCAGGGGGATCATGTACCGCATGGTAGCCCCGTTGGGCTTGGATTTCTTCATAACGATCGCAGACAGGAGCATCATGATGAGACCGTAGCCCATATCCGCCATCATCATGCCGTAGAACACAATGAAGAACGGCGCCATCAGCGGGTTGGGGTCCACGGTGCCGTAGGCAGGCAGGGAGTACATGTCGGTGACCATGTTCATGGGGCGCACCAGCTTGCCGTTGCGCAGCTCCACAGGCACCGTGGGGTACTCCTCCTTCTTCGGCTCGGTCAGTTCATAAGCGCAGTCAAATTTTGCCAGAGCCTTTTCCAGCTCCGGAATCTCCGGAGCGGAAGCCCAGCCCTCCAGGTAGAGGATCGAGCCGCCGGTGAGCAGCCGTTCCTTGGCGCTCTCGGTGGCAATGACCTGCTCCACCCGGTCCAGCCCCAGCTTCAACTCGTCCGCGCAGGAGCCCATCCGGCGGACGGCCTCGATTTCCTGATCCCGCTGGGCGGAAATCTGGCCCAACTCCCGGTCCAGGGCAGCGATGTTTTCTCGGACGGTGCCGGTCAGGTCCTTAAGCTGAGCGAAGCTAAAGCCATAGGCGCGCAGCGCGTCCAGGGCTTCCTGGCGGCAGTCCTTGTGGACGATGATTTCCAGGCAGCGCTGTTCCCGGTCGGCAGACAGCTCCTTCGCCTCCGCAGCCACGCCGGCATCATCCAGCGCGCCGGCAAGGGCGGACAGCTCTGTGGCGGCCGGAACCGCGCCCAGCAGGACCTCCGTCTTAGCCGTCCCTTTGGTTTCCAGGGGGATGTCACAGTTCTCCCAGGGCCGGAGGGACAGGCAGTCGGCGTGAATCCTGGCTTCCCGGGCGTTAAGCTGGCCGATCGTCCGGGCATGGCCGTTGATGGCGTCCGCCTTTTCCAGGGCGGCGCGGCGGGCGGCTTCGTCCAGCAGTTCCGTCTCCTTCATGGTGGGGCGCAGGCTGAGAAGGGGCTTTTTCCGGGGCGCGTACTTATCCAGCACCTCGATGGCGTGTTGGAGCTGGGTCAGCTCCCCCCTGGCGTCCGCCAGGCCGGAGACGTCGTGATGCAGCAGGGCGGCGTTGTCTTCCCCGGAAAGCTCCCCTTCCGGCTCCCGAAGCTCCACGCAGCCCACATGAAGCAGACTCGACAGCAGTTCGTCCCTGTCCTTGGCGAGGGCGATGAGTTGAATCCGTTTCATTTTGGTAATAGCCATTTACTTTCCAACCACCCTTCCTAAGATCGCCTGCGTCGCTTTGTCCATGCGCGAGCCGGCCTGCTTTTTCAGCGCACCGCAGTCCTTTGCCGCTTGGGCCAGGATTTCATCCCGCCGTTTCGCGGCGGCGGCTTCCGCTTTTTCCAGTTCGGCGGCGGCGGCTTTCGCGACCGCGTCCTTGCCTTTTTGCAGGAGGGCGCGTCCATCCCGCTCGGCTTCAGCAGCCAGCTTTTGGGCGCGAGCTTTGGCGTCGGCTCTGGCTTGGTCCATGCTTTCCTCCACAGAGCGTATCTTGGATATGGCTTCCAGTGACATTGTCTCACCCCTTTTCTACCGTTCTGATACAGGATTTTTCGGTCTGCCTTCCGTCTCCCAACCGAAAAAAGGGCATGACAACCCCTCCCGAAATCAAGAGACAGCACAGGTATTAATTAGTATAGCACCAACTCAAAGCTAATACCAGCAGTTTTGTCAACTTTTCCGCAATTCGGCAAAATTATGCATAAACACATTCCCCGCGCCCATCCTTTTGGAGAAAATGTCCATTTGCTGCCAAACGGGACTAGCAAAAACCTGCAAAAACAGCAGTTGGGCCGCACCCCCTTCAGAGGGGGCGGCCCAACAAATTTCCTGCAAATACGCCGCGATTTTACGCATCCCGGCTTATCCGGCGGGAACGCACCAGTTTTCCTCCCCGCCTGGCTCGGTGACCAGGCGCACCAGCACCGGCGCTTCCGCATCCGCGCCCTCCATGGCGGCGTCCATCGCCTCCTGCACCGTGCCGGGATTGGCCACGGCGGCGTATACGCCGTCCACCAGCGGCAGCAGCGTGGCCAAGTCTACGCCGGATTCCTCGCTGCTCCCCGCCAAGAGCTGGTCCTCGGTGAGCAGCAGGGACAGCTTGGTGCCGTAAGGCTCCAACGCCGTGCGCAGGTCGGTGAGCAGCAGGGCCAGGGCGTCCTTTTTCTCCATGGTGTTCCGGCTGTAGTCAATCTTATAGGTGTTGCCCCTGGTGGGATAGCACAGCTCGTCCAGCAGCAGCTCGTCGAACCCCAGCCCGGCGCACTCCACCGCCAGCCCCACAATATATTGCCTTGCCAATTCCTTCTCCGGCTCCAGCCAGTGCCAGGAGCGGTTGTCGTACCACACGTAGTCGTTGCTGCGGGTGATGGCCGCTTCCTTCATATGGGCGGCGGCGTAATAGCTGTCGTGGAGGACGTTGAACCGGGCCACCGCCAAGGTCCCCTCCGCCCCGCAAAGGGCGCGGATGGTTTCCGTGGCGGCTTCATCCGCCGACACAGCCTTGCTCTGGGCGGTCGGCGAAGCCCAAAACACCCGCCCGGTATTGTCCCGCACCGGGTATACAAAGCCTCCCGCCCCGCGCTCCGCCAGAAGGCCCGCCAGGGCTGCCCCATCCGCCGGAAGCTGGCTCAGCTCCAGCAGCTTGTGGGGTCCGAAGAGGCCGGCGGGGTCTGGCTCAGGCTCCGGTTCAGGCTCCGGTTCAGGTTCCGGCTGGGGGTTGTCGATGACAAGCTGTACCGGCGGCTCCTCCGGTTCAGCATCCTCGTCCGGCTCCAAGGGAGACGGCGCGGGGGCGGGCAGGTACATCCGCCCGAAATAGGGCAGGTCCAGATAAATCCGCCCGTCGTCCGCATAGGAAACATATCTCTGCGCGAAAATAAAGCCGCAGGCGGCAATCAAAATGAGAACCAGCAGTGCGATGGCGATTCTTGCGCCCAGCGAACGCCTGCCCCGGTAATTCTGGTATCCTCTCGCCATAAGCATACCTCTTTTCTGTAAAAAGAAATCGTAAGGGAAACGCTTTCCTATCTTCTACCATACCACATATGGCCGGGAACATGCAACTAGATTTTGGGGAAAATGATAAAAATTCACTTTTCCCGCACATTTGTCTCCACAAGCTTGGAAAAGTGTGGTATACTCATGTGCGGCGGCCGCCTTGGGCGGCAATTCGCGGAAGGGCGGCGGACATTATGATAAAAACCATCGGCATTGCCGGACTTGGCCTGATTGGCGGCAGCTTGGCAAAGGCCATCCATCAGTATACGGACTGCACCCTGCTGGGCTACGACGCCGACGGGGCGGTCCTCAGCCGCGCCCTGGACGAGGGCGTCCTCTCCGCCGCGCTGACGCCGGACCGCCTGGCGGAATGCGGGCTGGTAATCGTCGCCCTCTATCCACAGGCCACGGTTTCCTACGTTGCCGAACACCGGAACCACTTCCGCAGGGGCGGCGCCGTTATGGATTGCAGCGGCGTAAAGGGCGTGGTCTGCGGGCCGCTTGAGGAGGTGGTCCGGGACGCCGGCTTCTATTTCGTCGGCGGACACCCCATGGCGGGCATCGAGCGTTCCGGATACGCCAACGCCTTTCCGGAACTGTTTCAGGGCGCGTCCTTGATCCTGACCCCATACCCAGGCACCCCCCAGGCCTGCCTGGACGAAATCTGGGAATTAGCCCAAAAACTGGGCTTCGGCCATCTCCAGCCCTCCACCCCCCAGGAGCACGACCATATCATCGCCTACACCTCCCAGTTGGCCCATGTGGTGTCCTGCGCCTATGTGGGCAGCCCGTCCGCCCCGGATTTCGAGGGCTTTTCCGCCGGAAGCTTCAAGGACATGACCCGGGTGGCGAAGCTTAACGAGGAGATGTGGACGGAGCTGTTTCTGGAAAATAAGGACGCCTTGGTCCGGGAGATCGACACCCTGGTGGAAGAACTGGCGGCTTTCGCCTACGTCATCCGGCGGGGAGACCGGGAAAATTTGAAAAACATGCTCAAACGGGCAAGAATGATAAAAGAATCTATCGACAAAGACTGCTGAAATAAGGAAGTGAACTCCATGCAGACCGTTACCGTATCCGCCTCCCGGGCCTATCCGGTCCACATTGGCGGCGGACTGCTGGCCCAGGCCGGTGCGCTGGCCGCAGGCATGACGCCCTCCCGCACCTGCGCCGTAATTACCGATTCCACCGTGGAGCGTCTCTACGCCCCCCTGGTGTGCCGCTCCCTTCAGGAAGCGGGATTTGCAGTTTGCTTATACGCCTTTCCCGCCGGGGAACAGAGCAAAAATTTGGAAACCTACGGTAAAATACTGGGCTTTTTAGCGCAGCATAAGCTGACCCGCTCCGACTGCGTGGCCGCGCTGGGCGGCGGGGTCGTGGGGGATATGGCGGGCTTCGCCGCCGCCACCTACCAGCGGGGCGTGGACTATATCCAGATTCCCACCACCTTTCTGGCCGCCTCCGACTCCTCGGTGGGTGGCAAGACGGCGGTGGACCTGCCTTCAGGCAAGAACCTGGTTGGCGCGTTTCACCAGCCGGAAATGGTGCTCTGCGACACGGACGCCTTCCGGACCTTGCCGGAGGAAGCCTTTGCAGACGGCGTGGCGGAGACCGTGAAGCACGGGCTTATCGCAGACCGGGCGTTTTTCCACACGCTGATGGCCGGGGACATCCGCCGGGACATAGACGCCGTGGTCCGCCGGAACGTGGAGATCAAGGCGTCCGTCGTCCGTGAAGACGAGCTGGAACACGGCAGGCGAAAGCTTCTCAACTTCGGCCACACCCTGGGCCACGCCATCGAAAAATGCAGCGGCTATGCCGTGACCCACGGCCGGGCGGTGGCGGTTGGCATGGTTCTTGCCACCCGGGCCGCGGAGCGGATGGGCCACAGCCCCGCCGGGACGCTCCATGCCGTGCTGGAAGCCTGCCGCCGCTTCGGGCTTCCTACGGAAAGCCCCTACGCCCCGTCTGAGCTTTACGCCGCCGCCGTCAGCGATAAGAAGCGGGACGGCGGGCATATCGACGTCGTAGTCCTGGAAGAAATCGGACGGGCTAAAACCGTCCGGCTGGATATGGAGGGCCTGCGGGCCTTTACGGAAGCGGCGTTTTAACAAAAATAAAAAGGAGACCCTCAATGCATATTGAATATATCCAAAACGAAAACGGAACCATCGCGGTGGTGTCCCCCAACGGGGAAAAGGTCGTCCTGGACGTACAGACCGCGTTAGACCTGGCTATGACCGCCCGGTACGAGGGCGGTGCGGAGAAGCTTGCTATTGACAAAAAAGCGGTTACGGAGGACTTTTTCATCCTCAGCACAGGCCTTGCGGGAGAAATCCTGCAAAAGTTTACCAATTACCACATCAAAGCCGCCTTTTACGGCGATTTTACCCGCTATACCAGCAAGCCCCTGCAAGACTTCATATACGAATCCAACCAAGGTTCCAGCGTCTTTTTTGTCCCCTCCCAAGAGGAAGCGGTCCGCCGTCTCGCAGAGGTCCCCGGTCTATGAACCTGACCATCACCCCCGGGCGGCTGGCCGGAACCGTTACCCCGCCCCCCAGCAAATCCCAGGCCCACCGCTGCCTGATTGCCGCCGCTTTGGCGGGCGGGGGGAGCGAGGTCCGCAATCTGGCGGATTCTCAGGATATCGAGGCAACCCGGCGCTGCCTGTCGGAATTGAAAACAAGCAGTAGTTCTTTGCCGCATTTTGACTGTGGGGAATCGGGATCGACCCTCCGGTTCCTGATTCCACTGGCCTTAGCCCTCCGGGGCGGCGGGGTGTTTACCGGACGCGGGCGGCTGATGGAGCGGCCGCAGAAGCCCTATTTTGACTTGTTTGACGAAAAGGGCGTCCGGTATGAACAGCGGGACGGTGCGCTCACCCTGGCGGGCGCGCTCATGCCGGGAACTTACCGGCTTCCCGGCGGCGTGTCCAGCCAATTTGTCACAGGCCTGCTCTACGCCCTGCCTTTGCTGGAGAGGGACTCTGAAATTGTCCTTACTTCCCCATTGGAAAGCCGGGGATATGTGGACATGACCCTGGAAACCCTGGAAGCCTTCGGCATCCGGGTGGAACAGGATGGGGAGGGCTTCCGGGTTCCCGGCGGGCAGGCCTACCGCCCGGCCGTTGTTACGGTGGAATCGGATTGGTCCCAGGCGGCGTTCTGGTACGCGGCCCGGAACCTGGGGAGCCGCATCGAAATCCAAAACATGAACCCCCGCTCCGCCCAAGGGGACCGGATTGCCGCCCACTGGGCGGCGGTTCTGGCGGAAAGCGGGGAGGTGGAGGCCGGCCTGTCCGGCTGCCCCGATTTGGCCCCGCCGCTGGCGGTCATGGCGGCGGTCCGGGAGGGTACCGCACGGCTCACCGGCGCCGCCCGGCTCCGTCTCAAGGAGAGCGACCGCCTGGCAACGATCACCGCCGCCCTCACCGCCCTGGGCGCATCCGTGGAGGAGTACCCTGACAGCCTGACCATCCGCGGCGTACCATGGCTCGCCGGGGGTACGGCGGACTGCTACAACGACCACCGCATCGCCATGATGGCCGCCATCGCCGCCACCCGCTGCCAGGCGCCGGTAACGCTGCTGGGGGCGGAGTGCGTGGCAAAATCCTATCCCGCTTTCTGGGAGGATTACCGCAGTTTAGGAGGTATCATCCATGAACACTCTGGGCAATAAGCTTCGCGTGACGGTATTCGGCCAGTCCCACGCCCCCGCCATCGGCTGCGTCATTGACGGCCTGCCCGCCGGGTTCGCGCCGGATATGGAGCGGGTGGCTGCCTTCATGGCCCGCCGTGCGCCGGGGCAGAACGCCTGGTCCACCAACCGCAGGGAAAGCGACGCGCCGGAGGTGCTCTCCGGCCTGGTGGACGGCAAAACCTGCGGCGCACCGGTGTCCGCAGTCATCCGCAACAGCGGCCAGCACAGCAGCGACTACAGCGGCCTTAAGCGTACGCCCCGGCCCTCCCATGCGGATTACACCGCTTTGATAAAATATGGCGAAAGCTACGACATCCGTGGAGGCGGGCAGTTCTCCGGCCGTCTGACGGCCCCGCTCTGCCTGGCAGGCGCGTTTGCTTTACAGATATTGGAGCAGAAAGGCGTTACGGTTGCCGCCCACATTGGAAAAATAGCGGATGTGGTCGATGCCCCTCCGGACTTTGCACGGGTCTCCCGGGAGGAACTGACGGCCCTTTTGGCAAGGCCGTTCCCCGTCTTCCAGGAGGATTCCGGTGTAAAAATGCGGCAGGCTATCGAAAAGGCCCGCATGGACTGCGATTCCGTAGGCGGCGTTGTCCGCTGTTTCGCCGTTGGCCTTCCGGCGGGAATCGGGGAGCCAATGTTCGGCGGCGTGGAAAACCGTCTTGCCGCCGCGCTGTTTGGGATTCCCGCCGTGCGGGGGGTGTCCTTCGGCACGGGGTTCGCCGCCGCCGGAATGCGGGGCAGCGAACACAACGACCCCTTTGCCGTGGAGGATGGCAGAATCACTGCCCGCACCAACCATGCCGGCGGCGTACTGGGCGGCATCACCAGCGGCCTGCCCCTGGTGGTCAACGCGGCGTTCAAGCCCACCGCGTCCATCGCAAAAGAGCAGGATACCGTCGATCTCCAGACCAGGGCCAATACCCGCATCACCATCCACGGGCGGCACGACCCCTGCATCGTCCCCCGGGCCGTCCCTGTGGTGGAAGCCGTAACGGCCTTGACTCTGCTGGATATGATAATGGAGGACTGACCTATGGAACTGCAAGATTACCGCAATCAACTGGATCAAATCGACGACCAGATCGCCGCGCTGTTCAAGCAGCGCATGGAGACCGTCAAACAGGTCGCCGACTACAAAAAGGCCCACAACACCCCGATCCTGTCCGCCAGCCGGGAGCGGGATATTCTCTACCGCGTCACCGGCCTGTGCGGGGAGGAGTTACAGGAGTACACCAAAATCCTCTACGCCACCCTTATGGAACTGAGCCGGGATTATCAGGAGGACCGCCTGTCCACCGGGGAGTCGAAGCTTTGCCGCGCCATCCTGGCCGCAGGGCAGGCGGAGGGCTTCCCCACCCGGGCCGTGGTGGCCTGCCAGGGCGCCGAGGGCGCGTATTCCCAAATCGCCTGCACCAAGATATTCTCCCTGCCCCAGATTTTGTACTTCGGGCAGTTTGACGGCGTATTCCGGGCGGTGGAAAACGGCATGTGCCGGTACGGCATCCTGCCTATTGAGAACTCCTCCGCCGGGTCCGTTACAGAGGTCTACGACCTGATGGAGAAATATAACTGCAAGATTGTGCGCAGCCTGAAGCTGAAAATCGAACACTGCCTTCTGGCCAACCCCGGCGCGAAGCTGGCCGGCATCAAAGAGGTGGTGGCCCATGAACAGGCCCTTAACCAGTGCGGCGACTTCCTCAAGAGCGCAAACGTCAAAGTCACCGTATTCGACAACAACGCCCGGGCGGCAAAATACGTCTCCGAGAGCGGCCGCACGGACATCGCCGCCATCGCTTCCGCCAGCTGCGCCCCTCTGTACGGCCTGGAGGTACTCTCCGGCCGTGTGGCCAACAGCGACCACAACTATACCCGCTTTATCTGCATCTCAAAGAATTTGGAAATCTATGACGGGGCCAACAAGATTACCTTCGTCACCTCCGCCAGCCACCGCCCCGGCTCCCTCTACAGCCTGATTGCCAAATTCGCCACCCGGGGGCTGAACATCTGCAAGCTGGAAAGCCGCCCCATCCCCGGGAAGGATTTTGAGTTCCGCTTTTATTTCGACGTGGACGCCTCCGTCCGCAGCGCCGATACCTTGACCGTCCTCAGCCAGTTGGAGGGGGAGGACTTCTTCACCTTCCTGGGCGCGTACAGCGAGGTGTTTTGATGGAATACGGCCTTCTGGGAGAAAAGCTGGGCCACAGCTTTTCTCCCCAGATTCATCACGCCCTGGCGGATTATGACTACCGCCTCTATCCCACGCCGCCGGAGGAGGTGGAGGACCTGTTCCGCCGCCGTCCTTTTCGGGGGCTGAACGTCACGATTCCCTACAAGCAGGCGGTTATACCCCTGTGCGATAACATCGACCCCCGCGCCGCCGCCATCGGGGCGGTGAACACGGTGGTCAACCGGAACGGGAAGCTTACGGGCTATAATACGGACATTGACGGACTCATCTACCTTGCCCAATCCGCCGGGGTTTCCCTGGCCGGGAAAAAGGTCCTGGTTTTAGGCTCCGGCGGCACCAGCCGCACGGCCCAGGCCGCCGCCAGGGAGTTGGGCGCGGCGGAAATCGTGGTGATTTCCCGCCATGGAGAGGACAACTATCAAAACCTGTCCCGCCACCGGGACGGGGAAGTCATTATCAATACTTCGCCGGTAGGCATGTACCCCAACGCCGGCGTTTCCCCAGTGTCTCTGGCGGCGTTTCCCAGGCTGGCCGGGGTGCTGGATGTGATTTTCAACCCCCTGCGCACGGCGCTGTATATGGAGGCGGAGGAGCGGGGGATTCCCGCTTCCTGCGGCCTGCCCATGCTGGTGTCCCAGGCAAAACGCGCCGCCGAGCTGTTTACGGACACCGCCATTGACAGCCGCCGCATAGAAGAAATCCTTGCTTCTTTGACCCGGCAGGTGCAGAACGTGGTGCTTATCGGGATGCCCGGCAGCGGCAAGAGCGCCATAGGCCGCGCCCTGGCCAGGACGTTGGGCAAGGAGTTTGTGGATCTGGACCGGCTGATTGCAGACGTGGCCCGCAAGCCCATCCCCCAAATCTTTGCCGAAGACGGCGAGGACGCCTTCCGCCGCCTGGAAAGCCAAATCGTCCGGCAGGCGGGAAGCCGTACCAGCTGCGTTCTCAGCACCGGCGGCGGCGTTGTGACCCGCCGGGAAAACTACGCGCCCCTCCATCAGAACGGATTCATCATCCACCTCACCCGCGCCCTGGACAAGCTGCCTACGGCGGGCCGCCCCGTCTCCCAAAGCACGGACTTGGGGGAGCTGTGGCGGCGGCGGGAGCCGCTGTACCGCGCTTTCGCGGATCTGACGGTGGATAACAACGGCCCTATGGAGGACGCCATTCAACAAATCTTAAAGGAGCTGGACGCCAGATGAAGCTGCTTTTTCTCAACGGGCCGAATTTGAATATGCTGGGCATCCGGGAACCGGACATCTACGGCCGGCAGACGTACGAGGACTTAAAACAGTATATCCAGGATTTCTGCAAAGAACTTGGCGTGGAGGAGTGCGGGATTTTCCAATCCAACCACGAGGGCGCGTTGGTAGACGCCATCCAGGACGCCTACGGAAAATTTGACGGCATCGTGATTAACCCCGCCGCCTACACCCATACCAGCGTCGCCCTGCTGGACGCGCTGAAGGCGGTGGGCCTTCCGGCGGTGGAGGTTCATCTCTCCGACGTAAGCCGCCGGGAGGACTTCCGGCAGGTGTCCTACGTCCGTCCCGCCTGCTGCAAGACTATCGCAGGCCAGGGCTTTGCAGGATATAAGCTGGCGGCGGAGCATCTGGCTGCTTTACACGCCGGGCGCACGAACCAATAGGCCGCGCCCGTCACGATTTTTCTCCCTTTCACATACAATAGCCCAGTAAAGGAGGCTGTTGTTATGGAAAACACTATGTACGGCGGGCAGGCCCCGTCTCCCGCCTACGACTACCGCGTATACGACCAGGTCTGGCAGCGGGTCTCCCCCGGTACGGACCCCTTCGCGGCAGACCCTTCCGCCGCAGGTATGACGGCAGATGTCTCCGCCCCGCCTGTTCCCGCCGCGCCGGAAGCCCCCCCGCCCGCCGTCCCCGCCCCCCGGCAGGAGGAAGTCCTGCCCGGCGCGGACCCCAACCCCTGCTGCATGGGGACGGACGCGCAGGAATCCCTGGAGGTGCTGGAGGGCTTTATGCAGGAGGAGCTTGCCGGGAGCCGGTGCTGCCAGGGGTTAGCGGCCCGTACCCGGAACCGGCAGGCGGCGCGCCTGCTGTGCGCGGCCGCGACGGAAAAGCGGGCCGCCGCCCGGGACTTGTGCGCGGCCTATTTTCTCATTACCGGGACCCGCTATGAGCCAGCCATGACATTAGAGCACATATGCTGGGAAAACATGCCCCAGGCATTGCGCGCGTTTTATCATCAGGAAGCCTGCAACGGCTTGAACTACCAGCGGGCGGCGGACGAGACCATAGACCCATGCCTGACGAAGCTTCTCAGCCGCCTGTCGGAGCAGTCCTACCGCCGTGCGGAGGAAATGATGGGCCTGCTGGGGAAAATGGTGTGCTGCTGAAGCGAATTTGAACAAAGGAAAACGCAAATGATGAAAAAGAAAATTTGGGCATTCCTGCTGGCGGCAGCTTTCCTTCTGGCCGGCTGCCGCCGGCAGGCACCTCCACCGGAGGACCCCGCCCCCGCGCCGCCCGTTCCGCCCCCGGAGACCCGGCAGGAGGAAGACGTGCGCTCCATCACGTTGGAGAAGCTGACGGTGGAGGTCGCCGTCGAATGGGCGGAGGCCGACCGGATGCTGTCCCGCCTGGGGGATTTATCCCGGCTCCTGGAAGACGCCCTGGCTGCCTGCGGTTGCACCATCGAGGAGCCTGTGATAATAACCATCGGCACCGCCGGGGGGATCACGGCGCAGGCCTTGGGAGAAGGTGGCGTAGACGCCGCCCTCCTGCCGGAGACGGATTTTGAAGAGATGGAGGGGAAGGGCATCCCTGTATTGACCTGCCCAGAGAACGGCATGGTGGCGGCGGTGACCGCCGTACGCCCCGAATTGGCGGGCGAATTTCTTTCCAGCTTTGCCTCGGCGCTAACGGAAACCCAGGAGGGGCAGGAATTTATTGACATCTGCTATCCCGGCGCGGTGTTCGCCCTGCCCGCGTAACCGCCGCCGCCTTCCGGGCGAGGCGGAGGAAGGGCCTTCCCCGCAACTATTGGAGTAAAGGAACTTAAATTATGCCAAAGAAGAAGAATCCAGATGAAAACGCCCCCAAAGTAAACAACCCCAACGTCCTGGGATTAAAAGCCGCGGTCCAGGAGCAGGCCATAACCGACACCCTGGAAACAAACTTCATGCCCTACGCCATGTCGGTCATTATGTCCCGGGCCATCCCGGAGATCGACGGCTTTAAGCCCTCCCACCGGAAGCTGCTCTACACCATGTATAAAATGGGCCTTCTGACCGGGGCGCGGACAAAATCCGCCAACATCGTGGGCCAGACGATGCGCCTGAACCCCCATGGCGATTCCGCTATCTATGAAACCATGGTCCGCCTCTCCAAAGGCTATGGCGCACTGCTCCACCCGCTGGTGGACAGCAAGGGAAACTTTGGCAAGGTCTACTCCCGAGACATGGCCTACGCCGCCAGCCGCTACACGGAAGCAAAGCTTGCCCCCATCTGCCAGGAATTGTTCCGGGACCTGGACCAGGACGCCGTGGACTTCGTGGACAACTACGACAATACCATGAAAGAGCCGTCCCTCCTGCCCACCACCTTCCCCAACATCCTGGTTTCCGCCAACCAGGGCATCGCCGTGGGCATGGCGTCCCAGCTCTGCGGCTTCAACCTGGGCGAGGTCTGCGACACGACGATCGCCTTCCTGAAAAATCCCAGCTGCGACATCTCCGCCACCCTGCTTGGCCCGGACTTCCCTACGGGCGGAGAGCTGATTTTTGACCAGGACGCCCTGGCGGAAATTTACCGGACAGGGCGCGGCTCCATGAGAATCCGGGGAAAATACCGCTATGTAAAAAGCGAAAACGTGGTGGAAATTTATGAAATCCCCTATACCACCACCACCGAAGCCATTATCGACAAGGTTGCGGAACTGATTAAAGGGGGCAAGCTGAAGGAAGTCTCCGACATGCGGGACGAGACCGACCTGTCCGGCCTGAAGCTGGCCATCGACCTTAAGCGGGGCGTAGACCCGGAAAAGCTGATGGCAAAACTCTACAAGGCCACCCCCTTGCAGGATTCCATTAGCTGCAACTTCAACGTCCTGATTGCCGGAATGCCGCGCGTCATGGGCGTCCGGGAACTGTTGGAGGAGTGGTGCGCGTGGCGCACGGAGTCGGTCAAGCGGCGGGTGTATTTTACCCTGGGAAAGAAAAAGGACAAGCTTCATCTGCTCAAAGGCTTAAAGCGCATTCTGCTGGACATTGATAAAGCCATCAAGATCATCCGCGAGACCGAAGGCGAAGCCGACGTCATTCCCAACCTGATGATTGGCTTCGGCATCGACCAGGTTCAGGCGGAATATGTGGCGGAAATCCGCCTGCGCAACATCAACAAGGAGTACATCCTAAAGCGCGTCCAGGAGGAGCAGTCCCTACGGGACGAGATCGAAGACCTGGAGGATTTGGCCAACAGCCCCGGCCGGATCAAAAAGCTCATCACCAAGGAACTGGCGGACGTGAAGAAGAAGTACGCCCAGCCCCGCCTGACCTCCATCGTCTATGAACATGAAATCGTGTCCTTTGACGAGAGCGAGGATATCCCCGACTACCCTGTGACCATCTTCCTGTCCAGGGAAGGGTATTTCAAAAAAATCACCCCTCAATCCCTGCGCATGGCGGACACCCAAAAATTCAAGGACGAGGACGGCCTCCGCCAGAGTGCCGAGACCACTAACCGGGCGGAAGTCATGTTCTTCACCAACAAGCAGCAGGTCTACAAATGCCGTCTGTCCGACTTTGACGACAGCAAGGCCAGCGTGTTGGGAGACTACCTGCCCAGCCGCCTGTCCATGGACCCGGAGGAGAGCGTGGCCGGCATGGTTCTGCCGGGGGACTACTCCGGGGCGCTGCTGTTTTTCTTTGAAAACGGGAAGGCGGCGAGGGTAGAATTATCCGCCTATGCCACCACCTCCAACCGCCGGAAGCTGACGGGGGCGTACAGCGGCAAAAGCCCCTTAGCCGCGCTGCTGTTTTTAAAGGAGGACCGGGAGCTTGCGCTTTATTCCAGCGAACCCCGCGCCTTGATATTCAACACGGCGCTTCTGGCCCCCAAATCCACCCGGACCACCCAGGGCGTACAGGTTATGATGCTGAAGGCCAAATACCGCTTGGAGCGGGCCGTGCCGCTGGAGGAAGTGGCCATCACCAATCCGGCCCGGTACCGCTGCCGCACGATTCCTGCGGCAGGGGCTTTAGTGCGGGACGAAGAGAGCGGCCAAATGCGTCTCCTGTAAAAAGCGCAGAGACGCCGGGGGATATTCTTCCCCCGGCGAAATAGCTTATAGCCTGTTTGAAAAATGCAAAAACGCCCGCCCCTGTTATGCGGCATCCCCCGGCGCGTCTTCGGGCGTATCTTCGGGCGCAGGCTCCGGAAGCGGCTCATCCAGGCGCAGGGCAAGGAACGTGGTAAGCACCATTGCGCTGCCGGCAAAGGCAAGGGCCTGCCCCCAGTTCCCGATGCTGTCGGCCACGGCGGCGAGGGACAGGGGGACCGCCAAATCGCCCATAAACACGAACCACCGCAGGCTCCCCTCCCGGCAGGGCAGGCCGGCGAACTGATAGAAGGCGCAGGCAATCAGCGCCGCCGCCAGCACCGGCAGATAGTAAGCGGCCAGCACGGGGCTGCAATCCACCGGCAGATAGACGGCCAGAACGAACAAAACGGAAAAAATCATCGACGGCAGCAGGGGGAGGGTTTTCGCTTCCCCGCCGCCGCGCACTTGCTTCGCGAATAGAAGGAAGCCCACGGCCGCCGCCGCGCCCGCCACAGCGGCAACGGCAGGCAGGGTGGTCCATCCCGGGAGCAGGATGCTTCCGGCGCAGAGGATCAAGCTTCCCGCCGCCAGCAGGGGGAGGGCTTTTTGCCCCATGGGGGCAAAACAGTTCGCGTAGGAGCGTTTGCCGCCCGGTGTTTTAAAGGCGAGAAAGAGTTCTGCTGCGGCCAAGAAAGCGATAGCGGCGACGAGGATCATTCCCGGCACGGAGCGCCGGGCGAGACCCGTTTCTGGATTGAAGCCGGTCTTCATCTGCGCCCAGCGGAGGGCAAAAAGCAGAAGGCCCTGCACCCAAAGACGGATTCCTTTAAAATAGACGGTGTTTTTCATTTTTATAGGTTCCTTTCTTCGCGCCCTTCAGGCGCGAAAGATAAATTTTCTTTAACCAGCCCCGGGGCCTGCCCGGCCCCGAACCCTGGGGTTACTTTTTGTGTGAACAAAAAGTAACCAAAAAATCATTTAAACCTGCGGTTTAAAAATCCCTTATTTATTACGGGGGATATTATTTTACGCTACGACCTTTAGTTTTGTTATTCTATCTCCAGTGCATTGGGCCGATGCCGGTGCTTACTTCTGCGCACAGTTCTAACGATGGTACTGGTTGCCGCGTGAGACGCGGCACGGG
>CANSSG010000037.1 GCA_947649615.1 uncultured Clostridia bacterium
CACTTGAGGGAATCCTCTTTTCCTTGTGTGTCCACTTTATGGGGTACAGTTTACTATGAACCGTGGGAGCATACAAAAAAAGAAAACTCTCCAAACCAAAGAACACTAAAGTAAACTGATATAAACCAATATGGCCTAATTTTTGTTTGCAGGAGGAAAAAATAATGCTTGAACGTGTGCCTGATATTCTGACCTTTAATGAGTGTAAATGTCTTTTGAAAGTTGGAAAAAATACGTTGCTTGACCTTCTCCATAATGGAGACATACAGGCTTTCAGAATCGGGAATCGTTGGAAGATACCCAAGACTGCTGTAATAGAGTACATCAAATATCTATAAAAAAGCGGGACTACTCGATTATGAGTAGTCCCGCCCAAAGTGGTATTATTGCATTTAGCCTACGATTTGAATTATTTTTTTCCAAACTTCTGCTTTTTCTTGCGTGCTTCCTCAGCCAATTTTTTGTTTCTTTCTGCCTCCGCAAAGCATTTCTTTGCCTTTCCAAAGAAAGAGTCCCCTTCTCCGCTCATTGCCTTTGCCCAATTTCTCTTTCCGTCCTTTTCAAATCGCTTTGCTCTAGCATCGTGCATTTCTGCTGGTGTTTTGTAGAATCCCATACGGGCAACCCTCCTCCATAGACTCATTTTGATTTGCCAATAAAAAATTGAAAATAATCCTCCTTCCGACATATTTATCAGAGAGACAGAAAGCGGAGTACAGCATCGTTTCCTGTTACACACAGGACAATGGTAGCGATTAAAATTACTCCCCACAAAGCAATAAAAAACCAGCCTAAAAAGTGAGAAAAACGATCTATTTTGTCAGCCTTACTACGGTCATAGTGATAGCTTTTCGAGGTCCGATATTTGAGGCCATAGCCCACATGGTCTACCGTATCCAATAAATTTTCCGCAGTTTCTATACCATCCTTGCCCTGTTCTAATAAATTTTTAATCTTGTCAAACATAATGGTATTATCCCCACACTCTCATAACCAGATATTGTATGCCAACTGATAACCCGACCACCACCACCGTACCAACAACTGCGAAAAGAATAACGCTCCGCAATCCTTTCTTAGCTTCGCTGACCCGGTTTAGTCCTGAAACGCCATCAATCATGTCATGAATAAAATTGAAATCAAACATAAATACCCTCCGTGCATCAGAGCGACCCCATTATGCTCTATATAGCGTTGAGGTCAACTCCATATCTGTAGTAGTTTGTAATGACCTCGAATTTTTCACATATCTGATTCACTGGAATAGATCGTACTCGTAATTGAATGGATCAGCACCAGAACCTTCCAGAACAACATGAATCCCTCCGCTTGTCTCTAAATCAACCGTTATTGTTGTCCCTTCGCTTAGCTGTGCAGGAACACCAGGAGTAACAATCCCCTCCTCCAGCATCCTGCCATAAATCCAAAACAGCTCACAAGAAAACTCCGATTCGCTGGGCTGAACGGTCAGTGTCAGGTTGATGCTTTCCGGGCTGTCCGCATAAGTACCTTCATAGATGTGCAGGTTATAATCGGCATAAGGGTTGCTGTTGGTATTGGTTTGATTCACGGGTGTTTCTGGTGCAGGGGATGCCGCGGGTGTCTCAGGAGCAGCAGTCGGTGTAGTCGTGGCCGTTCCTCTATGTTCGCCGTTATAATATGTGTCCATGGCAATATTCTGGCCTTGCTTGGAGAAACCGAATACATAGGTTTCTTCTTCAATGGTTCTGGAATAATAGACATTAGGAGCAATTTCAAAGAGCATTGCGCCTCCAAAGCCCTCCCCATCTACAACACGATAAAAACTGCCGGCGGAGGTGGGATCTGCCGGGTCAGCGCCCATTGTGATATGAATACCGGATGTGGAATCCCCGTCCTGATAATAGGTCCCGGAAATATCCTCTGCAATTCGCTCTTTGTCAGCTTGTAGATTGATATATTCCTCGGCTCCGAGTAGGTACTTCAACGCTTCAATGGATGTCAGGCACTGATCCCGGTTACTCATATACTCCTGACGGTCAGCATCGGCTTCGTCCAAATTAGGCACAAGTTGATAAACTGCAACGGTGTTTCTGAACCCCTTCTGATCGACTGTCTCTGTTGTCGTGCCAGTATCAACGTAGTAAACCTCGTATGCCCCTGTTTGCGTGAACGGGTTTAATTCGTCTGCATGAAGCACCCGGAATGTATCCCCAGGCATAGCCGTACCTAAAACATACTCAACGTCATATGCGACCCAATCTGAGGTCGTTTTCGTTTGGTAACTGTCAAACTCTTTTTGCAGCATCCCAAGGATATTATCGGAATAAGAGTTTTCCAACCGCTGTGTGATGTAAAATGTTCCGTAGGAAGGGGAAGCTGTCAGCAGATCAAAAGGATATTTCTTTAGCAGTTCCTTATTGGCAGATACGCATTGAGACAGCTTACTGGACAACTGTTTGATACCAGTTGCCTCTGTGCTGTTGCTATATAGACTTTCGTATAGGCCAGCAACACCATTCAGGTAGGATACCAGATTATTAAATGTTGTTTCCTCCGAAGGACCTTCAGCATTGCCGATAGATTGCTCTGCAATTCGCACTTGCTCTAAAACAACGCTTTGCCAAATTGGGAGAAACTCTTGTTCTGGAATCTTGCCCCACTTCTTCAGCTCTGATTTTGTGGCATTAACTGTCCCTGTAGAGGTTGCTACGGCCCCTTTGAGCCATTGCCTGAGTTCTTCCGCAGTTTCAGCATCAAGCGTATTGGTGCCTGTAGGTTCGGTTGCCTGTGCATCTTGTGAGGGAGCATCAGGCGTATCCTGGGCTTGCGAAGACTGAGGTGGTTTTGGTGTAGAAGCTGAATCTGTTTCGGGTGTAGCTGCGAATGCTACGAAAAGCAAAACAATACAGCCTGCAATCAGCGCAGGTGTCCTTCCCTTGAACTGGGGGATTTTTGATGTGATTGGCGGTAAGAGCAGCAGCCCTATCAACATCATCGAGACACCTGTTAGCACACTGGTTGCCAGCAACGCTAACCCCAGCAGGATAATACAGACACCAATTATCCATCTGATGATATTTCCTAACTTTTTCATATTTCCTCCTGATAGATGATGATTTCTAAAAAATTCGACACATAAGATCCATCACAGTATATCCTATATAGAGATAGAAGTCAATTCTATATCTGTAACTATTTCTGCGATTCTCTGGTATCCTATCTCTATATTGACAAAGAGGTGTTTCTATGGAGGTAGGTAAGCGTGTCGCATTTTTCCGAACCAGCAAAGGTTACAGTGTCAACAAACTGGCGAATCTCTCAGGCGTATCACAAAGCTACCTGCGGGAAATAGAGCTTGGCAACAAGAATCCTACGGTGGAGTTCCTGGCAGTTCTGTGTGATACCCTCGGTGTGACACTGAAAGAGTTCTTCGACGATCAGCCCGCCGACCCGCTGATTTCCAAGATATATCAACTTACCCCTCGACAGAGGAAAACCCTAGGTGATTTCTTAGACAGTCTGAACAATTAAAGCCCACTGAAAAGTTCCCATTGCAGGGATGCTTTTCAGTGGGCTTTTGCCTTCACTATTCAGATTGTCTTGCACGTTTTTTCAGATTTGGGCGTAAACTGGGCGTAAATCTGAGAGCATTTCTGTTGGCCTGCCGGTGGAATCCATTGCACCGCAATACTTTCCGGGTTTTACATCAGTCCAGCGGCTTCATTGTGGGGAACAAAATCACATCCCGGATGGAATCACTTCCAGTCAGGAGCATCACGCACCGGTCGATACCGATGCCCAGCCCGCCTGTAGGCGGCATACCGTACTCCAGCGCGGTCAGAAAATCCTCGTCCATCATCCCGGCTTCATCATCGCCCTTAATCCGGGCTTCCACTTCCTTCCAGAACCGCTGGCGCTGGTCAATGGGGTCGTTCAGCTCAGAGAAGGCGTTGCCCATCTCGCTGCGGCAGACAAACAGCTCAAACCGCTCCGTGACTCTGGGGTCCTTCGGGGACCGTTTAGCCAGGGGAGACACATCCACTGGGTGCATGGTGATGAAGGTCGGCTGCACCAGCTTCCCCTCCACCTTCTGGTCGAAGCACTCATAGAGGGCGTGGCCCCAGGTAGGCTCTACGTTCTCCATATCCACACCGACACTCTTGGCGGCGGCGACGGCTTCCGCATCATTGCTGATAGACATAAAGTCCACACCTAGGTACTGCTTCACGGCCTCGGCCATGCTCAGCCGGGGCCAGCCGGGCGTTAGGTCGATATCCTCGCCCTGCCACTGGACCTGATAGCTGCCGCAGATATCCTTCGCCGCGCCGCTGAGCAGTTCTTCGAACAAGTCCATCATGTCGTTGAAATCGGCGTATGCTTCATACAGCTCTACGGTGGTAAACTCCGGGTTATGCTTGGTATCCATCCCCTCGTTGCGGAAGATGCGGCCTACCTCATATACCCGCTCCATGCCGCCCACAATAAGGCGCTTTAAGGGCAGTTCGGTAGCGATACGCATATACATATCAATATCAAGGGTATTGTGATGGGTGATAAAGGGCCGGGCAGTCGCGCCGCCGCTGATGGTGTTCAGCACCGGCGTTTCCACTTCCATATAGCCCCGGTTGTCCAGGAAATTGCGCAAATATTTGATAAACGCGCTGCGCACCTCAAAATTCCGCCGAACTTCCGGATTGACAATCAAATCCACATACCGCTGGCGGTAGCGGGTCTCCTTGTCAGTCAGTCCGTGGAATTTTTCCGGCAGGGGAAGCAGGGACTTGCTCAGCAGGGTGATTTCCTTCCCCCGGACGCTCATTTCGCCCCGCTGGGTGCGGAAGACTTCCCCCTTAACGCCGACAATGTCGCCAATATCATACTTTTTGAAGCGGTTGTAGGCTTCTTCGTCCATCTCGTCCTTCCGGGCGTATAGCTGGATGCGGCCTGACTTATCCTGCAAATCACAAAAGCTAACCTTCCCCATCCCCCGCTTGCTCATAAGGCGGCCTGCAATGGTGATCTCACTGCCTTCCAAGGCGTCAAAGTGATCTTTGATGTCCTGGGCGTGGTGGCTCACGGTGAACTTCGTTTCCTGGAAGGGATCCCGCCCTTCCTGCTGCAAAGCGGCCAGCTTCTCCCGGCGAACCTTGAGGATTTCGCTTAAGTCCTGCTGCTGTTCCGGCGCGTTATTCTTTTCAGCCATTACTGATTTCTCCTCTTTGTGTATCTTTAAGCCCTCTCGATTTTGTCGATCGTATACTTCATCTCCCCAGCGGGGGCGTTCACAGTAACGGTTGTCCCCGCCTTTTTCCCCATAAGCGCCCTGCCGAAAGGAGAATCCTCGCTGATAATTCCGTGCATAGCGTCAGCTTCCTGGCTGCCTACGATTTTAAAGCTGCGGCTTGGGCCGCCGCCGGCAGCCGTAACGGTAACGGTAGCCCCGATGCTCACCTGGTCGGTAGGCAGGTCGCCTTCTTCGATAATGACGGCGTGGAGCAGCACGTTTTCCAACTCTCCTATGCGGGAATAGAGCTTGCCCTGCTCATTTTTGGCCTCATCATACTCGCTGTTCTCACTCAAATCACCAAAGCCCCGGGCCACCTTGATCATCTCGGCCACTTCGTCGCTGCGGGTGGTTTTCAGGTAGTTCAGTTCCTTTTGCAGCTCGTCAAAGCGGGATTGGCTCATCTTAAATTCTTTTTTCATGATACTCGTTCCTTTCCATCTTCCCCATAGGCACGGCCCTCCCAAAAGGTACACAACCCCACCTTAGGGAATCTTATTATTCATTGCATTATATAAATATTTTGCCCATCTGTCAACCAGGAATTTGAATAAGAGTAGGAGAATTGAACCGCTAAACAGGGCCGTCCGATATTTCTACCCTCATTCTATCTTGAAAATCCTTGTGCTGTCAGGTTTTTCTATGTTTCTCTATGGGCGGCCAAGATGGACAGCTACAGTATGGCATCATTCACCGAAGCTGGAATGTTGGAAATCCTTAGGCAAGCGGTGCGGCAATACCGCCCTCAAAAAGCTGTTGGTACCGGGCGGTTTAACAATCGAGATGCTGGCCACCGCTATTGCATTGTATCGGACTGCATACAGTCCTCTGCGCTGGACGTGAAAAACCCCCTTTACGAAAGCTGTCTTTTCGTGTAAAATGGAGGGAAGAAAAAGTCTTTCCGGAAAGGAGGAATCTGCTATCAGCGAATACATACTCCGTTTGCCGGAGGAGGAGAGCATCATTCTCTCCGGTCCGGCGGCTAAGCGGCTCATACGCTGCGGCGACGGCGACGCCGCTTTGCTCTACATCGCCGTCCTCAAAAATCGCGGGGGCGCCGATGACGAGAAAGTCCGCGCCCAACTCGGATGGGAACCGGAGCGGTTCCAGTGCGCTTTACATACCCTTTCACAACAAGGCCTGGTCGCGCTGCCCGGTTCGAATATCCAGCGGTCTGTTCAAGCGGCGGCGTCTCCTCCGGCCGTCCCGTCTCCGCCTGCGGCGGACGCACGGCCTGAGTATACCCGCGCCGACATGGTCCGCGCCTTGGAGGGCGCGGAGTTTGCTTCCCTTACCGGCGCGGTGGAGGAAAAACTAGGGAAAAAGCTCACGACTCCCGATTTAGCTATCCTGCTGGGATTGTACGACCAATTGGGCCTGCCGCCGGACGTGATCTTCTTATTGGTGGGCTTCTGCGGGGAACGCACGGTCCACCGCTACGGCCCGGGCCGGAAGCCTACTCTCCGCCAGATTGAGAAGGAGGGCTACATTTGGGCGCGGCTGGGCCTGATGACCCAGGAGAGCGCCGCCGCCTACATCCGCAGGTACCAGCGCAGCCGGGAAGCCCTGCCCAGGATGATGCGCCTGCTCCGGCTGGGCGACCGGACCCCTTCCCCCAGTGAGGAAAAATATCTGATGAACTGGGAAGGCATGGGATTTGATGATAAAGCCATTGAATTGGCCTATGACAAGACCGTGGTCAAGTGCAAGGAATTAAAATGGGCCTATATGAACAAAATCCTCATGTCTTGGCATGAAAAAGGACTCCACTCCGTAGAACAGATACAATCCGGCGACCGCCCCGGCGGGCGGAAAGGCCCTTCAGAACGCCAGGAAGCCGGGCGTTCTGCCCGGGAGGATATTGCCCGGATGGAAAAATATTTGCAGCGGCTTCGCCAGGAAGGAGGGACAGATTAAGTGCCAAGAGATGGAAATATCATGGCCGAGGCCATCCGCCGCTTCCAGGCGGACAAAGAGCGGCGGGCCGCGCAGTTGGAACGCCGGACGCAGGAGGTTTACCGCCGCGCCCCGGCGGTGGAAGCCATTGACCGCCAGCTTCAGGCTACGGCGGCCAGGATCGTCTTGGCCGCCTTTGAGCAGGACGGAGACCCGGAAACGGCGCTGAAGCGGCTGGAGGAAGGCAATCTAGCCCTCCAGCGGGAACGGGCTGAGCTGCTGGTAGAGGCGGGGTATCCCTACGACTACCTGGACGATGGGCCGGCCTGCCAGATTTGTCAGGATACCGGGTTCCTTCCGGACGGTACGCCCTGCCGGTGCCTGGCCGCCTACTACACCCGGGAGCAGAATAGACGGCTCAGCAAGCTGCTGGATTTGGGCAATCAGTCCTTTGAAACCTTTTCCCTGGCGTGGTATCCTACCCAGGTCTGGCAGGAATATGGATGCAGCCCGCAGGACAATATGAAGATGGTTCTGGAACTTTGCCGGGGCTACGCCCACAGCTTTCCCAAAATGGGGAACCTGCTGTTTACCGGCGCGCCGGGATTGGGGAAAACCTTCCTCTCCGCCTGCATCGCCAGAAATGTGGGGGAGCGGGGGTTCTCTGTGGTCTATGATACGGCGGGCCATGTGTTCCAGCAGTTTGAAAGCGGGAAGTTCGGCAGGGAAAATCCCTTCGAGGAAGACCCCGACCGGGAAATCAACCGCTGCCTGAACTGCGACCTGCTGATTATGGACGATGTGGGGACGGAGATGCTGACATCCTTCGTCCAGTCGGCCTTTTACCGGATCGTCAATGACCGGCTGCTGTCCGGGCGGCGGACTGTGCTGTCCTCCAACCTGTCTCTGGATGAGCTGGGGCGGCGGTACGGCGCGGCGGTTCTCTCCAGGATCAGCGGGGAATATCAGGTCCTCCGCTTCTTCGGAAAGGATATCCGGCTTTTGAAGCTGGACCAGTAGGGGGAATTTATGATGGAAATTCAGCCGGTTGCCCATATTCGATCAGATTTCAAGGAAAAATTTGGCATCCCCCGCCAGAGCGGCCTGGTGGAAGCCCTTCGGGCTGCCGTCATCTTTACGCCGGAATACCGGGTTTTTGAGGCCGTGCGGGGGCTGGAAGATTTTTCCCATATCTGGCTGATTTGGGAATTCTCCCAGGCAAGAAGGGAAAGCTGGTCGCCTACCGTGCGCCCGCCCAGGCTGGGCGGCAACAAGCGGGTCGGCGTATTTGCATCCCGGTCGCCCTTCCGGCCTAATGGGCTGGGGCTTTCCTGCGTCCGGCTGGTGGGGATTGACTATGGGGATAAGGACAGCCCGGTTCTGCTCGTGGCAGGGGCGGATTTGCTGGACGGTACGCCGGTTTACGACGTGAAGCCCTATATCCCCTACGCCGACGCCCACCCGGAAGCGTCCGGCGGATTTACCAGCCGGATTGCCCGGGAAACCTTGCAGGTTCGGTGTCCGGAGGAGTTGCTGGGAAAGCTGCCTGCGGCGAAGCGGGACGCCCTTTTGGGCGTGTTGGCGGAGGACCCCAGGCCCTCCTATCAGGACGACCCGGAACGGGCCTATGGAATGGCCTTCGGCCAGTGGGAAGTTCGGTTCCGCGTAGAGGGGGCGCAGTTAACCGTTACCAGTATTGAGGTTAAGTGAAGTTAACGGAAAAACAGGCCATGCCGTGATGAACGGCATGGCCTGTTTCATTATTTCATAAACTTGACCAGCAGGCGGCAGACATCCCGCACGTCGATGGGCTTCGCCACATGGGCGTTCATCCCCGCGGCCAAACACTTCTGGATGTCCTCCGCAAAGGCGTCCGCCGTCATAGCGATGATGGGGATATCCTTCGCGTCCGGGCGTTCCAATTTGCGAATCGCTTCCGTGGCCTCATAGCCCGTCATTACCGGCATCCGCAAATCCATCAGAATCGCGTCGTAATACCCCGGCTCCTTACCTTGGAATTTTTCCACGCAGATCTGTCCGTTTTCTGCCCATTCCAACTCCAACCCTTCGGCGCTGAGCAGTTCCTCAGCAATTTCCCAGTTCAGGTCGTTGTCCTCCGCCAGCAGCACCCGGCGGCCTGTAAAGTCGAATTTTTTCGACTCAGCGGTCTCCTCCGGCTTTCCCAGTTCGGGCGCGAAGGGTTTCAGCCCATAGTACAGCGTGGATTTGAACAGTGGCTTGGGAATGAATCCGGTGACTCCCGCCGCCTTGGCGTCCTCTTCAATCTCGCTCCAATCGTAGGCAGAGATTAAGAGAATGGGGATATCATCCCCATACCGGTGGCGCAGCTCCCGGGCTACGGCGATACCGTCCATTCCCGGCAGCTTCCAGTCCAGCAGGATAATGTGATAGGGATTGTTCCGCTTGTAGCTGTCGCCCACCATATCCAGGGCGGTGTGGGGGTCCAGCGTCCAGTCTGCCTGTACGCCAATGGAACGCAGGGAACCAACCGTGCTTTCACAGAGCTGTTTGTCGTCATCCACCACCAGCATGGACCAAGGCGGCAGAACCATGTCCGCTTCCAGCACGTCCGCCCTCTCCAGGTCCAGGGAGACGTGGAAGTTTGTGCCTTCGCCGGGGGTACTGTCTACCTCGATGATGCCGCCCATGGCGTCCACAATATACTTGGTAATGGCCATACCCAGGCCGCTGCCCTCGGTTTTGTGAACCCGGCTGCTGTCCTCGCGGACAAAGGACTCAAAAATATGGGTCTTGAACTCCTCCGTCATGCCGATGCCGTTATCCTGGATTTGGAAATGGATGCGGACGAAATTGTCCCCCTTCTCCGACGGCTCCTCGTACATGGAAACGTCGATCCGCCCGCCGTCAGGCGTGAACTTCACCGCATTGCCGATGATGTTCAGAAGCACCTGGTTGAGCCGCACGCTGTCGCAGCACACATTTTCGGCAGAGATGTCGTGGATGGATACGTTGAACTGCTGATGCTTGGACCGAACCTGGGGCTGGGCAATGCTGACGATGGCGTCCATCACCTCCCGCAGGGAGACCTGGTCCACGCTCAAGGTCAGCTTGCCGCTCTCAATCTTGCTCATATCCAGCACATCGTTAATCAGCCTCAGCAGATGCCGGCCCGACAAGGCGATCTTTTTCAAGCAGTTCTGCACCTGCTGCTGGTCCCCGATGTTGGCCGTGGCAATGGCTGTCATGCCGACGATGGCATTCATGGGCGTACGGATATCGTGGCTCATATTGGAGAGGAATTCGCTCTTGGCCTTGTTGGCCCGGACGGCCTCTTTGCGGGCCTGGTCCAACTCCTCCATCTGCGCATGGGCCATCTGGAAATACTTCAGGAACACCAGTAGCAGCACCATCAGCACCAGGGCGCAGGCGCCCAGCACAAAATATGTCCACCGGTTGGTAAAGCCATTGACAATCGCGTCTAACTCGTCATAGGGCATGAACGTCAGCAAGAACCATTCGGAATGGGCCAGCCGGTTGCAGTACACCTGCCTGGACTCGCCGCTGACGCTGATCTCGTCGGAGTAACTCTCCCCCCTGGACATGGCGTCGGACAGCGCTTCAATGTAAAGCTCCGGGGTCTTTCCGTCCACGGTGTCATACTGGCTGAGCACCCGCTCGAAATAGCTTTTGCGGAAGGCGTCGCCGGTGCGGATGACGAAGCTGCCGTCCTGGCGGATGATGAAGGAGTAAACGTGGTTGCCGTCCTCCTCCAAGGCCAGGGTGTCGGTGATGTAGGAAACGGGCAGGCCCGCCACCAGCGCGGCGCAGGGATGTTCCTCCGTGGATTCGTGGGGAGAGGGGACGCCCAAAAGGAGCAGGCGGTTGCCGCCTGCATCGCTGCCGACAGCCACCTTGTTTTCCCCGGCCATAAGGGATTTCAGAAACGGCTCCGGGTCAATTACTGTGATCTCCGAGCCATAGAGCATCTCAAAGACGCCGTCGGTGCGGTAGAATGCCAGGTACTCGAAATCACGGGCCTTGGCGTTGGCCGTCAGCTTTTCCTGCTGCGCTTTGTTGGCGTGGGCATCCTGCGGCAACTCGGTCTGCACCAGGGCTACTAGCTGATCCAGCCGCAGGCCGATGGTGGTTTCAAAATGCAGGGCGATCTGGTCGCCCATGCTGGACATATACATCTGGCTGACTTCCCGGATCGTGCTGGCGCTCTGATGGTTCATGAAGATTGCAAGAAACGAGAAAATTGCCACGCTGAGCGTCAGCACCAGGATCAGGCTGGTGGACAAAAATTGGGTGGTTTTATTTTTGATTTTACTGCGCATTACCGCCAGCTCCTCCTTCCTTTCACAGCATGCCGGAGGGCCGCTATGCGCCTATGGATTCCTGGAAAGCCTGGATGGCCGCCACCGTCTTTGTATAGTCCGCCTTCACCTGCTCCACCAAGGCGGGCGCCTCCGGCGACAGCCCGTTGCGAAGGGCTTCGCTGAGCTGGCTGCTGGATTGGTAGAGCGTGGTAAAATCCAAATTCTGACACACGCCCTTGATGGTATGGGCGGCGCGGAAGGCCTCGGCGTAGTTCTCCTCCTCCATGGAGCGGAGCAGCAGGTCATAGCTGCCGTCGTTCAAGAACTTCAGAACGAATTTCTGCACCATCCGCTCGCTGGACAGGCGGCCCATAACGCCCTGGTAATCGCCGCCCATAGCGGCGTAGCATTCCTGTAAGGTCATTGTTTGTTCTCTCCTTCCTCATGATGGCCGCCGTCGATGGGCGAGATGACCGAGAGCATGTTCACCATGCTCTCATCATAAAAGGCGAAAGCGCCCCGGCCGGACCGCTTGACCTTGTAAAGGGCCTGGTCCGCCGCATGGAACAGGGTTTCGTAATCGGTACCCACCGCGTCGGTGCGGGCTACGCCCATACTGAGGGAAATGGGAAATTCTTCAAATTTGCTGCCGGAAATGGCGTGGTAAATACGGGAGACCACAGGTTCCAGCTCCCCGCCGTATTCCAGGAACAGCAGGAACTCGTCCCCGCCCACCCGGGCGGCGATATCCCCGCCGCGGATGCTCTCCTGAAGCCGGTCTGCCAGGAATTTCAGCACGTTGTCGCCGAAAATGTGGCCATATGTATTGTTGGCGTTTTTGAAATAGTCCAGGTCGAAAATCACCATGGCGAACTGCCGGTCGGGGCTGCATTCCAGCCGGTGGACAATCTCCTTTTTGGCGCTGGCGTGGTTGAGCAGGCCCGTGAGGGTGTCGTGGGACGCCAGCCGCTCCAAGGCCGCCAGCTTCATCTGGGAATCGTGGATATCCACCGCCTTGCCGATGGCGCCGGTGTACTGGGGCGGCTCGTCCGCGCTCCAAGTGGCCCGGGCAATGATCCGGCACCAGCGTTCTTCCCCCTCGTGGAGGGTCTTGCACTCATATTTGACGATGGGCTGGGCGGGCGTGGTGCTGCGCAGGGCCTTGATCAGCCCTTCCAGGCTGCCGGGATTTATGATGGCGTCCACTTTGGCGTTGTGGAGGGGGTCCATTACCGTTTCCTTCAGCCCCAGACGGTTCGCGCCCCAGGTATTGAGGGTGACGATGGGAGGATTGACGGTGTACTCAAACTGGATCTCCTGGCTCATGGCGGCAAAGAAGCTGTACTTCATCCGCTCATGCTCCAATAGCTGCAGCGTCCGCTCGGAAGCGGACAACTCCTCATAGTGGTGCATCTCCTGGGCCACGGAGCGCATTTCCATCTGGGCGGCCCGGGCGTGGTCGCCGCTGCCCTGCATGTACTCGGGAAGCTGGGCGGCGGCCTCCTGCAAGATTTCCAGCAGCAGGGGGTTAAAGCACCCGCACTCGCCGTTGAGGATCATGTCCACCGCCTTCTCATGGGGGAAGGCGGGCTTGTAGACCCGGGGGCTGGTAAGGGCGTCGTATACGTCCGCCAGGGCAACGATCTGGGCGGAGATAGGGATATCGTCCCCTTTCAAACCGTCGGGATAGCCCCGGCCGTCCCAGCGTTCGTGGTGCCAGCGGCAGATGTCCCGGGCGACCCGGATCAGCGGCTCGGAGCCGTGTACCGGGGCCGCGTCCATCATGTCGGAGCCGATGGTGGTGTGGGTCTTCATGATGGCGAATTCCTCGTTGGTCAGCCGGCCGGGCTTATTGAGGACTTCGCTGGCAATGCCGATCTTGCCAACATCGTGAAGGGCGGAGGCAATGCAAATCAAATTGATATCCACCGGCGTGAGCTGATAGCGGTCGGTTTTCAGCGACAAGCGCTGCAAAAACAACTCCGTCAACGTGCGGATATGCAGCACATGCTGGCCGCTTTCGCCATTGCGGAACTCCACGATATGGCTGAGGATGTCAATCATCAGGGTGTTCTGCCGCTCTTTTTCATAAATCTGGTCGGCCACCATGCTCACCAGCTTTTTCTGCTTGGCATACAGCAGGGTAGTGTTGACCACCCGGCGGTGGACCACCAGGGCGTTGAAGGGACGGGTGATGAAGTCCGTCACCCCCAGGTTATAGGCCCGCTCCACATGGGCCGGGGCGGTCTCGGCAGAGATCATGATGACGGGAACGTCCTCGATCCAATTGTTCCGATTCATGACAGTAAGTACCTCAAAGCCGTCCATCTCCGGCATGACGATGTCCAGCAGGACCAGGTCGATTTCCATGCGGTGCTTCTGGAGGGCGCTTACCGCCTCCACGCCGTTTTCCGCCTCCAGTATTTCGTATTCCTCCCCCAGCATATCCGCCAGGATGGAGCGGTTCATTTCCGAATCGTCCGCAATCAGGAGCCGCTGCTTACGCGTTTGTTCTCTGTTGATGAAAGTCACATCCCTTCTTCTAGCGGTTAACCCGCCGCACCGCCGGAGGGCGCGGGGGGACAGGGTATAAACATGCCTTTATATTATAGCAGACTTTCGCCGGGACAGCAAGAGTAAAACGATTTTTCCCGCAGAAATTGCAAAACAGGAAAAATCCGGCCTATTCGCCGGGTTTTCCCGGGAATACGCCGGATTTTGTATGCCTTTTTGCCGCTTTACCGGCAGTGCGCCACAATGTCCGCCATTTCGGCCCAGTGCTCCTCCATGTCGGATACCAGCTTGAACTGCGTACGGCAGCGGTCGAGGTTCTGCCCAGCCCGCTCGATGTGGAAATAGACGTCCCCTTCCAGGTGGTCGGTGAGGAAGCGCATGCCGCATTCCAGCGTCATCAGCTTCGCCCCCCAGGGAAGGTAGTTGACCTCCTCCTCCGTCAGCGTTCCGCCCGCGCCCTCCAAGAAGGCCCGGGTGTATATCTCAAACAGCCCCAAATCCAGATTGACCTTGCTCAAATCCCGCTCGTCCTCGGCGCAGTGGTTCGCGCCAAACCGGATGGAATCCCCGAAATCGTTGATGGACAGCCCCGGCATCACCGTATCCAGGTCCACGATGCAAACCCCTTCCCCGGTCGCCTCATCCATCAGCACATTATTCAATTTCGTGTCGTTGTGGGTCACGCGTAAGGGCAGCTTCCCCTCCCGCTGGGCCTGCAACGCCACGGAGCAGTCCTTCTCCCGGGCCAGCACAAATTCGATCTCCCTGGCGCAGCCAGCCGCCCGGCCCAAGGAATCCGCCGCCACGGCGGCCTTCAGCTTGGCCAGCCGGTCCTCCGTGTCGTGGAAATGGGGGATGGTCTCATACAGCGTTTGGGCCGGATACCCCTGCAATAGCCGCTGGAAGCGGCCAAAGGCGCGGCCTGAGGCGGCAAACAGCTCCGGCGTCTCCGCCGTCTCATAGCATACCGTCCCCTCTACAAAAGGGTACGCCCGCCATGCGCCGCCGTCCCCGTCCGTGTAATAGCAGCTCCCGTCCTTGGTGCGGAGGAAATGCAGCGTCCCCCGCTGCACGTCGCCGCCAGTTTTTTCCAGTTCCCTGGCTAAGTACCCGGTGATGCCCGCCGCATTCTCCATAAGCTGGTCGGGCCGTTTGAAGGCCACAGGGCTGATTCGCTGCAAGATGAAGCGGCGGCAGCTTTCCGCTTGTGTGCGTACCACAAAGGTGTCGTTAATATGTCCCTGCCCGAACCGCTCCGCGCTTTCAACCGGCGCACCGAAGTCAAAGGCGGCAAAGGCGTCTTGTAAATATACATCCGCTCTCGGCATTATTCTGTCTCCCATAATCCATCAAAAATCAAATCCCGCATATACACGGTAGCTTGCTTCCATTATAAGAGAGGTTTCCTTTTTTTGCAACACCCAATATTCTTAAGAAAAAGCCGCGCCCTTTTTAATCTATGTAACCCGCTGCGGCGCTTTCAACGGAAGTATCCGCAGAAGAGGACTGCAAACCAGGCATCAGGCTTCCTTCCCGAAGTGCCTATATGCCAGTATCCCAACAGGAAGAAAGTATGCACACCATGCGGTAAGCGCAGCGATGCCGCCGGTATTTGGCCCTCCATCTGACATACTGCTGAACACACCCGTCATTGGCATGATAAAGCAACTGAAAAAGAAGACGCCATGAATCTCCATGAGCGCTTTCATCCACTTGTCCGCTGTGCTGTCCGCTTGGACGGACAAGCCCATGAAAAATGTGGAAAGAGCCATCATTCCATACCCCAGCAGGTCATAGTTGAACATCAGCCCGCCGCGTTGGAAATCCAGGATGCCCTGTGCCTGCTCGCTCAGCCCGCCAAAGCGGACGCTGGTTGTTTGCGCAAAATATACAAGAAAAACCAATACTGCGTAAACGACCGCAAACGCCATCCCGGTATCTGCGGCCACGCGCCGGTTTTCACAACTTTCATAATGCAGCCCCGCCGCCATCATGATATAACCAACCGGCAGAAACATACATACAAAATATGAGCCAAAAGGATAGTTGGCAATCAAACAGATTGCAAAAAGAAAAACTGCCGCTGTAACGATTACTGCGCCGGTTTTTGGTATTATCCTGTTCATTCTGCCGTCCTCCGTAAGTTAAGATCAGGGCTTGCCTGCCCTTGCATAATAGAAGAGTCAAGGGCAGGAAAAGTTGGATGCAAATTGTAAAACAATGCAGCAATTGGGGCGCCGCAGCGTATGTGCGGATATATTATAACAGAGGATTTCAATATGGACAAGTGCATTTTTGGCAAAAGCAGAGGCCTGCGCCCCAGGGAACTTCCCAAACGGCTTCCGCCGGTGGCTTCACAGGCCGCGCGGCAGCATTTGCGCTTTTTCAACTGCGCTGGCTATAGCGGCTGCCAAACAAAAAAATACGCCGCAATTAAGCTTGATTTTCTCGTGGATATCATTTAGAATAGGGCCTATGGGCCAAGACTGGCTCAATCATGGAATAGGGAGGCATTACATATGCAGAAACGCATTTTAGTGGTCGATGACGACGATATGAACCTGGTGAGGACCAAGATGATACTGGGAAAAGAGTATGATGTATTTTTAGCTAGATCCGGTATCGAGGCGTTGGACATTCTGCAACGCGAGGAGATGGATCTGGTCCTTTTGGATATTGAGATGCCAAAGATGAACGGATTTGAAACCTTTGAAGGCATGAAGAAATTGGACATCAAAACGCCCGTCATCTTCTTGACTGCATCGGGACAGGAAGACGACGTGGTCAGCGCAATCCGGCTGGGCGCGGTGAACTACTTGAAGAAGCCGTTTCCCCCGCAGGAATTGCTTAATCGAGTGGCGCGGGAGCTTGCGGCGCAATGAGGGCGGAGGAGCAGACAAGCAGACATCTCCTGCTGGCTGTTATTGCCACGGCGTCCAGCGTAATACTAAGCCTGATTACGGTCGTTATGGCGTGGGAATTCTGGACGATCCCGCTGATGGCGGCCGGCTGCTTCAGCGTATGGCTTTTACATATTGCGAAACTTGGCTCGGACGCGTTTTATGAGTATCTTTGCGCCGGGCTGATGCTGCTGGGATTCTTTTTCTTTAGCATACATGAGACCAGCCTTTACGACATGCCCGCCGTGGCCTGCGCCATGATCCTCGCATTGTTCATGCTGAACAAAAAAAGGGTCCTGTATGTGCTGGAAGCGCTGTACGTGTTGGCGCTTTTGTACCATGTCCTGATCCTCCACACCATTTCTTATGATATGGAATTTCGGGATGCCTTCCGCTTGGGGATGGGGGCTGCCATGGTCTTCGGAGGGGCGGCGCTTGCGGGATACTGGGTCAAGCGCCGCAACGCACAGAGAAAATGGTATGACCATATATTCACGGAGCTGGAAACAGCGGGAAAGCAGAACGCAATCTTTTTGTCAAATGTTTCGCATGAGCTGCGTACGCCTATCAATATGGTGATTGGGATCAGCGACGTGGCGCTGGGAAAAGATATTTCCCCGGACATCCGGGCAGACATGACCTCCATCAAGCTGGCGGGCAAGCGCCTGTCCAACCAGATCAATAATATGCTGGACTATACGGAAATCGTCGAAGGTACGCTGACGCCGGCCAAGGAAGAATACATGATTACCTCCGTGCTGAACGACGTGATCACAATGACCGCCCTGCAAAGCAACCGGCAGCATTTGGAGATCGTGTTCGATATCGATCCGAAGGTGCCGGCAGTCCTTATTGGGGATGCGGAAAAACTCTCCCATGTGCTCAAGATTCTGGTGGAGAACTCCACCAAATTTACGGAAGAGGGCGGTATAAACGTCCGCATAGGATTCCGGCCGGAAAGCTATGGCGTGAACCTGATTATAGACATCCACGATACCGGTGTCGGCATGACGGATTCCCAGATGCTTCAGATGTATGACGACTTCTATCAGGCGGATTCCGGAAGCCGCCGCGTCGTAGGCGGGCTTGGCCTTGGCCTTCCCATCGCCCGGGGGATTTTGAACGCCATGGGCGGTTTTATTCACTTTGAAAGCGAGGACCGGCAGGGCCTTCACGCCCATATCGTCATCCCGCAGGGCGTTGTGGACGCACAGCCGTGCATCATGCTCAACCACCCGGACCAGTTGTGCATTGCATGCTATTTCAGGCCGGAACGGTATAGCTGCGACGAGGTCCGCGGGTACTATGACGGACTAATCCTGAATCTGGTGAATGGGTTAGGCATCAAAGGGTATCAGACCCATAATTTTGAGGGATTGCTCAAGTTGCAGCGCCACCATAAGCTGACCCATGTCTTTATCGCGCAATCGGAGTACGAGGAAGACCGGGCGTATTATGAGGAGTTGGCAAGTACGCTCCGGGTCGTTGTCATCGCGGACAAAGAGTTTGCCTTGGACAGCCACAGCAGCCTGCTCATGATCCATAAGCCCTTTTCCGCCCTCTCCGTCGCCAACCTGCTGAACGGGGAACTGGGGGCGCGCGGCTTTGCGGAGGCCCAGGCTGCGGGCCGGAAGCCTTTCATCTGTCCGGGCCTGCGGGCGCTGGCGGTGGATGATGAGGAAATGAACCTGGTGGTGGCCAAGGGCGTCCTGGGAAGCTATGGCATGGAGGTAGACACCTGCCTGAGCGGACGGGAGGCGGTAGAGCAGTGCAACAGCGTCTCCTATGACATTATCTTCCTGGACCATATGATGCCGGGGTTTGACGGCGTACAGACGTTGAAGAAAATCCGTGAACTGCAAAATGGCGCCTATCAGGACCTACCGGTGATTGCGCTGACTGCCAATACCGTCAGCGGCGCCCGAGAGATGTTCCGTGACGAGGGCTTTACGGAATTTGTCCCCAAGCCCATTGAGCGCACGGTTTTGGAGCGGGTGCTGCGCAAGGTGCTGCCCAAGCGGTTTATCCAATACAGCGAGGGCGGCGCGGCTGGCAGCATGGCCATGGAAGAAACGGTTCAGGCTGTCCCGAAGGAAGTACCTGATGAAACAGCCGGGCTGCCAGAGCCAACGGGAACCCCGCCGGCCGCTGAACAGCCGGACAAGCCGGCGCTCCCCTATGACCGGCTGGCCCAGGCCGGCATCAACGTGGAACTGGGGCTGAACTACTGCGCCGGGGACGAGGATTTCTTCCGGGAGATGCTGCGGATGTTCCAGGCCCAGAGCGGGGATAGGAGGGCGGAGATCGTCTCCCTATATGAGACGGCAAGCTGGGCGGATTACGCGGTGAAGGTCCACGCCTTGAAAAGTACGTCGCTGACCGTCGGCGCAGAGGCCCTTTCCGCCCAGGCGAAAGAGCTGGAACTGGCGGGAAAAAGAGAAGACGTGGACTTCATCCAGGCGCATCACCCTGCTTTGATGCAGGCCTATGATGAACTATGCGGACAACTCGCCGGGATATAGGCGTTCTTCTTGACTGCGTTTTGAAGGAGTAGAAGATATCGTGATAAAAAAATGGTTTGATATCCTTTATGACCACAAGATCAGCCTGCGAGAACGGATGTTCCGCATTGTGACGGCGGTCTGCATGGTCGCGCTGGTATTCACCTTGCCCATGGGCAGGAGCGTTTTGAACATCGTGATTCTCATGATAAGCCTGGTGGTCATGGCGGTAATCGTGAAGTTCAGCATTCGAAAGAAGCGTATTCAGACTGGGGCCACCGCCGTCGTGCTGCTGCTGCTGACCCTGTTTCCCTTCACGTTTTTCAGCGCGGGCGGATTCTACAGCGGGGTGCCGGAGTGGTTCGTACTGTGCTTTATCTATGTCTGCATCACCTTGCAGGGGAAGCGAATGGCCGTGTTTTTCGGACTGTGCGCGGCAGAGACGCTGCTCTGCTATGGCATTGCCTTTTACCTCCCGGAGTTGGCTGCCTTGAATTCCCAGCAGAGGTCTTTCTTTGATTCCGCATTCTCCATGATTATGGTGGGCCTGCTCACCAGCGTACTGCTCATGTTTCAGAACCGGATGTATGAGGAGGAAAACGCGCTGAGCCAGCAGCAGAAAAAGGAAATCGAGGAACTGAACCAGGCGGAAAACAATTTCTTTTCCAGTATGAGCCACGAGATACGCACCCCCATCAATACCATCATCGGTTTGAACGAGATCACGCTCCGGGGCGATATCCCGGCGGAGGTAGCGGAGAACGCCAGGAACATCCAGGGCGCCAGCAAGCTGCTGCTCACACTGATTAACGATATCCTGGATATATCCAAAATCAAGTCCGGGAAGATGGAGATCGTCAACACCTCCTATGAGACAGGGGTGCTTTTTTCAGAAATTGTCAACATGATCTGGATCAAAGCAAAGGAAAAGGGGTTGGAATTCAAGCTCCATATTGACCCCTCCATCCCCAGCATGCTGTGTGGAGACGAGGTGCGCCTTAAGCAGATTCTCATCAACCTTCTGAATAATGCGGTGAAATATACCAGCGAGGGTTCGGTCACCCTCTCTGTGCGCTGTGAACGCCAGGGAGTCAACCGGGTGCGGGTATGGTATTCCGTAGAGGACACCGGTCAGGGCGTGAAAAAGGAAAACATCCCCTATATTTTCAACGCGTTCCGGCGGGTGGACGAGGAGAAGAACCGCCATATTGAGGGGACCGGGCTGGGGCTGAGCATTGTGCAGCAGCTAGTGGAGTTAATGGGCGGCGAAATCAGCGTAAACAGCGTCTATACCAAGGGTTCAAAATTCATCGTTACGCTGGATCAGGACATTGTGGATGAAAAGGAACTGGGGACGTTTACGCTTGCTTCCCGGGCGAAGCTCCATGACAGCGGGCCGTACCAGCAAAGCTTTGAGGCGCCGGAGGCGCATATCCTGGTCGTGGACGACAACGACATGAATCTGATGGTCGTGACAAAGCTGCTGGCCGAAACCAAGGTTCAGATTGACACCGCTTCCAGCGGGGCGGAATGCCTGAGCCTGACCCAGAATCACCACTATGACTGTATTTTAATGGACCATATGATGCCGGAGATGGACGGAATCGAGTGTCTCCATGCCTTGCGGACACAGCCCGGGGGGCTGTGCCAGGACGTACCCGTGATCGCGCTGACCGCCAACGCGGGCAGCGACAATCAGCTCCTCTACCGGAAAGAGGGCTTCAGCGGCTATCTGGCCAAGCCGGTAGGCGGCGCGCTGCTGGAAGCGGCGGTGCTGAGCATCCTGCCCAAGGAGTTGGTAAGGCTGTATGAAGATGGCGGGCAGATGGAATTGGGAAAGGACATCCTGATTTTTGAGAGGGCGCAGAGACGGTCCGTCCTGATTACGACGGACAGCGTGTGCGACCTCCCCCCGTCTCTTGTGAAAAAACTGGGCATATCCATTTGCCCCTATTATATCTGCACAGACGAGGGGCGCTTCCTGGACGGCCAGGAGTTGGAGCCGGATGAACTGCTGGCCCACATGGTCCAAGGGCGGAAGGGCGATTCCCAGCCGCCGGAAGTGGAGGACTACGAACGGTTCTTTGCGGAAAAGCTGACGGAAGCACAGAATGTAATCCACATCACGATGGCCAAACATGTCAGCCAGGGATATCAAAATGCGTTCGAGGCCGCAAAATCCTTTGAAAACGTCACGGTGATAGACTCCGGGCATCTCTCCAGCAGCATGGGGCTGGCGGTACTGTATGCGGCGCATTTAGCGGAGCATCATGCCGCAAAAGCGGAGATTGTGACGTCGGTGCAACTGATAAAGCGGTTCATTTCCTCTGCCTTCATCATAGACAGCACCCATATGATGTGTCAATCCGGACGAATATCGAAGCGGATACAAGTCCTTTGCGACGCACTGCTGCTGCACCCAATTCTCGTGCTGAGAAAGAGCAGGATGGTGGTAGGCAGTATGGAGATGGGCGGATTTACACATGTTGCGAAAAAATACATCAGGAAGGTGCTCCAAGAGACCAGGACCATTGACCGGCGCATCCTCTTTATCACCTATTCCGGCCTGGATGCGAAAAGGCTCCGGTACATTCAAGACCTGGTGGGGCAGTACTGCCCGTTTGAGAGGGTCTACCTGCAAAAAGCTTCTTCCGCCATTGCGAGCAACTGTGGCCCGGGTTCATTTGGGCTGCTGTTTTTGAGAAAGGATGAAGCAGCGGTTCCAGTCACCCAGGAGCCAGAGCAGGATGGGGCGGCGTGATATATAAGCAACGCAGCTGAAGGAGCGCAAATGCGCTCCTTCAGCTGCGTTGACTTTACGTTCCCGCCCTATTCTGGCGGGGACGTTTTCCCGTTTAATTCAAAAAGTCCTTCAGCTTCTTACTCCGGCTGGGGTGGCGGAGTTTCCGCAGGGCCTTAGCTTCGATCTGGCGGATGCGTTCGCGGGTGACGTTGAACTCCTTGCCCACCTCCTCCAAGGTGCGGGTGCGGCCGTCCTCAATTCCGAAGCGAAGCTTCAGCACCTTTTCCTCCCTGGGGGTCAGGGTGCTGAGCACATCCACAAGCTGCTCCTTAAGGAGGGTAAAGCTGGCGGCCTCGCTGGGTTCGCTGGCGCCGTTGTCGGGGATGAAGTCTCCCAGATGGCTGTCCTCCTCCTCGCCGATAGGGGTTTCCAGGCTCACCGGTTCCTGCGCGATTTTCAAAATTTCCCGTACCTTATCCACAGGCATACTCATTTCGTCGGCAATTTCCTCGGGAGAGGGGTCGTGTCCTAGTTCCTGCAAAAGCTGGCGGGAGACGCGGATAACCTTGTTGATGGTCTCCACCATATGGACGGGAATCCGGATGGTCCGCGCCTGATCGGCGATGGCCCGTGTGATGGCCTGGCGAATCCACCAGGTTGCATAGGTGGAGAACTTGAAGCCCTTTGTAAAATCGAACTTCTCCACCGCCTTAATCAGCCCCAGGTTGCCCTCCTGGATCAAATCCAGGAACAGCATCCCCCGGCCCACGTACCGCTTGGCGATAGAAACCACCAAGCGCAGGTTGGCCTCGGCAAGCTTTTGCTTGGCCTTCTCCCCCTCTTTGATCAGCACCTTCATCCGCGCCAAATCCTCTGGGGAGAAGCCCTCCTCGCCCATATCCTCCAACTGCTCCTGGGCCAGGTTGCCGTCGCTCATTTTCTGGGCCAGGTCAATTTCCTCCTCCGGGGACAGCAGGGGGACTTTGCCGATTTCCTTCAGGTACATCCGCACAGGGTCGTCGATGGCGAAGCTGTCCACCAATGTGTTGGGGTCAACCAGCTCCTCCTCTTCCAAATCCACGATTTCTTCCAGGGGAGGGTCCATATCGTCAGGCATTTCCGGCAGCAGGTCTTCCTCGCTGCCGATTTCAATGGACAGGGACTCCAAGGAGTCATAGATTTTTTCCATCTGGTCGCTGTCCAACTCGATTTCATCCAGGACCTCCATCATTTCGGAAGAGTCCAGCCGTCCCCGTTTCTTGCCCCGGGCGAACAGATCCATGATTTTCTCATTGGCCAGCAGGATGGACGCAGCGGGCAGCTTCTCCAACGCCTTGTCCGGCAGGCGGGCGTATTTCTTCTCGCCCTCGCTCTTCTTGTTTTCAGCGGTCCGCTCCGCTCCCATAGTCAGCTCGTCCTTCTTTTTCGTCATTGCCGCTTTCCTCCGTTACCCTTTTTCTTTTTGTCCGCTTTAAATTTCTCCACAGCCGCCAGCAAGGGGTCTTCCGTCTGCTCCCCCCGCCGCTTTTCTGCGGAGCGCAGTATAATCTGTATGTAGTCCTCCAACGCCTTGTCCGCATAGGCGGGCGATTCAGGCTTCTGCAAAACGCTGGAAAGGTGGCTGGTTTCCTCCGCCGTACAACGCGCGGCCAGGGCGGCCGCCGTCAAGGGCCGCCCCTCGGCCCAGGCTTCCCGCAGCATATCGTATATCCGCCCCAGGAAGGGTGCGCTGAAATCCTCCGACTCCAACCCACCGCACTTGTCCAGCAGCGCACCGTCCAGCAACAGCAGCCGGACCACCCCTTCCTCCGCCATGGCGGAGCGCAGGTCGGCGTACCGGATGGCCCGGTCCTTCGGCTGGCGCAGGGCGGCGGTATTGAGGTTCTCCCGTTGGAGGTCCCGCCGTTCCCGGCCCCGCTGCCGTCTCCTGGCCCGCTCCACTTCGGCGCGCATGGCCGCAGCGGATATCCCCGCCGTTTCGGCGGCGCGGCCTGCGTACACCTCCCGCTCCACGGCGTTGGACAGGGAAGCAATCAGCTGGCTGATCTCGCCGCCGTAGGCGATTTTCTGTTCCGGGTCGCTCAGGTCGTACTTTGCCGCCACCGCGTCCATGCGGAAGTCCATCTGATTGGCGCTGCCGTTCAGCATGGCTTCGAAAGCCGCCCCGCCTTGGAATTTAATGAAGTCGTCCACATCCTGCTTCATATATTCCCCATCCACCAGCCGCCGGGGAAGCTGCAAGACGCGTACAGAAAACTCGCTGTTTTTGAGCATTTCGATATTCTTCTGGGTTGCCATCTGCCCCGCCGCATCGTTGTCAAAGCAGAGCACCAGCTCTTTGGTATACCGGCTGAGGATTTTCGTCTGCTCTGTGGTAAGGGCGGTACCCATAGAAGCCACCGCATTGTCAAACCCCGCCTGATGGAGGGTGATAACATCAATATTGCCCTCGCAGAGGATAAAATTTGGCCTTTTGGTTTTTTTTGCCAGATTGATGCCGTACAAGTTCCGGCGCTTGCTGTAGACGACGGTTTCGGTGGTATTCATATACTTCGGCTCCGACTTGTCCAGCACCCGCCCGCCAAAGGCCACCACGTCCCCTTTCACGTCGATTACAGGGAACATGAGACGGTTACGGAACTTATCGTAAATACGCCCCTTCGGATTGCTCACCACCAGGCCTGCGGCCAGCAGATCGGTTTTGGTATATCCCTTGGCCGTCATAGCGCCCATCAGGGCATCCCAGCTATCCAAGGAAGCGCCCAAGCCGAAACTGGCAGCGGTTTTCGGCGTAATTTTCCGCTGAGCCAGATATGCCGCCACCGCTGCGCCCTCCGGGCGGGACAGGTTTTGGTAGAACCACCGGGCGGCGTCCCGATTCAGCGCCAGCACCCGCTGGCGGCGGCGGGATTCTTCCCGGTCCCCATCATTTTCGGGGACCTCCATATTCGCCCGCTTGGCCAAAAACCGCACGGCATCCACGAAGGAGAGGTTTTCAATTTCCATTACGAACTGGAGCGCGCCGCCCCCCTTATGACAGCCGAAACAGTAGAAAATCTGTTTATCCGGCGCAACGGAGAAGGACCCGGTTTTCTCATTGTGGAAGGGACACAGCCCGAAGTAATTGCCGCCCTTCTTTGTCAAGGACACATAGGAGGACACCAAGTCCACGATATCGCTGCGGTCAATCAGCTCGTCCAAAAATCGCTGTGGAAAGGCCATCCAAACCGCACCTCCTTCAAAAAGGGCTGCATCCACCCTGGGCAGCCCGATTGCAGCAGTCCTTCCCTTATTTTATAAACCGTCTTAATACAATATACAACGGAAAAGGCAAAATTCCTCTTTTCTGAGCTAAATTTTCAAAATATTTTTTTCTGACGGCAAAAAACCTGCCAATAGACTGGAAATTCCCCTCTTCCGGGGAAAAACTGATAGAATGATTTTGATTTCAAAATCCGAGGTGACGCCAATTGGACATCATCTTATACTGCGCCCGCTGCGCCAAAGGCGGCGAGCATGAAAAAGCATACCGCCTTCTGTCCCTGGCTTTGGAGCGGGAGCTGGGCCTATCCCCGCCTCCGATTGCCCGGGAAGCAGGGGGAAAGCCCTATTTTCCCAGCCGCCCGGAGGTCTGCTTCAACCTCAGCCATTCCCACGGTGCGGCGGTCTGCGCCATCCACGACCAGCCTATCGGCGTAGACATTGAAAAGCTGCGCCCCGCCCCCAAGCGTTTGGCAGGCGGCATGGAAGACGAAGCCTTTTTCCGTCTCTGGACGGCCAAGGAGGCAACGGTCAAGCGTCTGGGCTTAGGCATTGCCGCCCTGCGCGGACCAGTGGAGCCAGACCCCAGGTGCCGCTGTCTGGCGGGGCTGATGGAGGGCTGGATCATCACGGTCTGTCCTTCGTCGGACGCGCCCATCCGCCCCGTGCTGTGGGTCGAAACGCCTGCGTAAGGTGTTGCCGGCGGTGAAAAATGCGGATTCTGCGCGATGTGCTTAGGGCATGTTTTAAAACTGTCAAAGTAACCAGACAAGGATACCGGCAAGGCGGACAACAGCACGGAAATAAAGGGCTCTCTTCTTATATCTGGTGGCAAAGCGTTCATTCACCAAATCTTGCTCCATCAGGGTTGTGAGGATATCTTCCCATACGCCAGCTTTTGTCCAGGCACAGAACCGGCTGTACACGCTTTGCTATGGCCTGAACCGCTCCGGCAGATCCCGCCATGGTATTCCGGTGTTCAGCCAATACAGGATGGCGTTAAGCATTTACCGGTTACTTTTTCCTGGCCGCCCTCCTTGCGGCTTTTTTCAGGCGGAAACTTATCCTTGATCCTATTCCATTGTTT
>CANSSG010000038.1 GCA_947649615.1 uncultured Clostridia bacterium
TGCTGTCGAACATGATGCTGGCGTTGTCCTTGAAGGGGGAGATATACAGCTTCTCACCCCGGCGGACGTTGGCCCACATGCGAACCGTTACGTCCGCCTTCCAGGCGCGGAACTTGGAATCCCGGACCGTGCGCCGCTCCAGACGGAGCCAGGTGCGCTTAAACACAACCTCCCCGCTCTCGCCGGTAATGTCCGAGCGGGCGGAGATGTACACCTTGGCGGCGGCGGGGTTGCGCCCGGTGATGATGTCGTTGAGGGCGTGGATGCCTTCGAAAATGGCAATCTCATCGCTCCCCAGCCGGAGGGGCTGGCTCTTGATGTCCGAGCGCATCTGGCGGGCAAACTCAAACTTGGGAATCCGGATTTTTTCTCCGCGGTCCAAAGCCGCGAAGTGCTGGTTGAGCAAGTCCATATCCATACAGAAGGGGGATTCATAGTCGATCTGGCCTTCGCGGTTCCGGGGGGAGGTCTCCGGGTCCACCGTCTTGAAGTAGTTATCCATGGAGACGGCGTGGGAATTGATGCCCATTTGCTCCAGCTTGGCCTCGATCTTCTTTGCCGTGGTGGTCTTGCCGGAGCCGGAGGGGCCGGAGAGCAGGACGATACGGGACTTGGACAGGTTGTCCGCAATCTTCCGGGCGGCGTTCTCGATCTTCTTGTTGTAGGCTGCGTCGCATTCCTGGACGAAGCCCTGGGGGTCGCTGCGGACCGCGTCGTTGATCTGGGCGAGAGAATATGCCATGATTTGTTCTCCTTTCTACTCCATCGTGCTATATATTCGCATAAAACGCCCGGAACGCTTCTTGGTTCGCCGTGATCTTTTCCGGACGCTGAATATACTCCTGGGGATACTTCAAATTGAATACGCGCTCAATGTGGTTTTTCGCCGGGTCTACCATCTTGGTGGAGCCTCCTGCGCCCAGGCTCAGGATGGTGTGCAGCTCCTCCATAATGTAAATATTATACCACCCTGTCCCGCCGGGCCTGCACCAGCCTACGTTCTCAAAGCTGCCGGACATATACTTCTGCCGGTAGAGGTAATACGGCGCAAAGCCTGCCGCCCACAGGGCCGGGGCCGCGTAGTCCAGCATGGCGGATACCTCGTCCACCGTGGGGATGCGGGTGCCTTCCAGGGTGATGCGGCTCCCCTTCTTCAGGGAGAGGGTGTGGATGGTGATGTTGTCCGTGCCAAAGGCAATAACCTCGTCCAAGGTACGGCGGAACCGCTCCGGCGTATCCTCCGGCAGGCCGGCAATCAGGTCCATGTTCACATGGGGGAACCCCGCCTGTCCCACCAGCGCCATCGCGGCGCGGATGTCGTCCCCGCTGTGGCGGCGGCCGATGGCGGCAAGGACCCGGTCGTCCATGGACTGGGGGTTCACGCTGACACGGGTGACGCCGTTCTTTTTCAGCACCGCCAGCTTCTCCGCCGTGATGGTGTCGGGCCGTCCCGCCTCTACCGTTAGTTCAACCGCGTTGGACAGGGCGAATTTCTCCTGCAAGCGGCCCAGCAGGCGGTCCATCTGCCCCGCCGTCAACGTGGTGGGCGTACCGCCTCCCATGTAGAAGGACTTGACCCGCAGGCCAAGCTCCTCCACCATCTTCGCCGCGCTGTCCACCTCCGCCAGAAGGGCCTGCAAATACGGCTCCACCAGATGGAAGCTTTTTTCCACGCTGTTGCTGACGAAGCTGCAATAGGCGCAGCGGGTGGGGCAGAAGGGGATGCCTACATACAGGGAAATTTCATCCCTGGACAGCCCCCGCTTGGCTTCCAGCCCCGCCTTGGCGCAGGGCAGGCATAGGGCGCGGCGGGAACTGGACACATAGTAGGTATCCCGCAGGATACGATCGGTTTCCTCCTCGCTCAGCCCCTCCGCCAGCATCCCCACCGCCAGCTTGGCGGGACGGATGCCCGTCAGCGCGCCCCAGGCGGGGGTCACGCCGGTCAGGCTCCGGGCCGCTTCGAAAAAGCTAAGCTTCACCGCCCGCTGCTTAAGCCGCTCCCGCCCATATTCGTCCAGCGCGGCGGAGATATCCGCCTGGGCCGTGCCTTCGGCGGTTTTTCCACCTACGGTCAGGGATGTGGCCGCATGGGCGGTGTGGCCTTCCACGGCCAGCCATACCCGGGCGAGGTTGGCGTCCTCCCCATCGTATACGGGGCGTTCGTTGGGGAAAAAAGCCAGCAGGCTTTGCTCTACCGCATAGCGGTAGTCGTGGCCCTCAAAGATCAGTTTCATACTCCCATTGCCCGCCGCATATAGGGATTGGTCTGCCGCTCCTGCTCCAGGGTGGTCAGGGCGCTGTGGCCGGGGCAGACCTTGTAGTCCCCTTCCAAATCCGCCAGGCGTTTCAAGGACTGCAACATCTGCTCCCCATCGCCCCCGGTCAGGTCATACCGCCCGCAGTTTCCCGCGAACAGGGTATCCCCGCAGAGCATCACGTCCTCCACCAGCAGCACTACGCTGCCGCCGGAGTGGCCGGGGGTGTGGAGAACCTTCAGTTGCAGGCCGCCCAGGGCCAGCTCGTCCCCCTCGTCATAAGTCCGCTGGTTCTTTCCCGCGTGGGGGAAGAAGTAATGGGGTTTGGGTTCACCGGCGGGGCAAAGTTCCTTTTCGTGGGCGTAAATGGGCAGGTCCGGCCACTTTTCCAGCAGCGCGGGAATGGCCCCTACATGATCCCAGTGGCCGTGGGTCAGAAGGATCATTTGCAGCGCCAGGCCGGACTTTTCAATCATCGCCAGCACCTTTTCCGGAGACCCGCCAGGGTCTACCACCGCGCAGACCCCTGCCGCTTCGTCTCCTATCAAATAGCAGTTTGTGCCGATGGTTCCTACGGGAATGGTATCAAAGATCATGATAATACGCGCTCCTTTCCTGTGAAAGCGTTATTTCTCTTTCTCTGTATCAAATAGGATCGTAACCGGCCCATCGTTCTGAGAGAATACCTGCATATCCGCCCCGAACGCCCCGTGCTGGACTTCAAAGCCGCGCGCACGGCAATGGGACATGAATTCCTCATACAACGGCGCCGCTATATCCGGCTTCGCCGCGCCTGTGAAGCCGGGGCGGCGGCTGGATGTGTCCGCGTACAGCGTAAACTGGGATACGGTTAAAATGCTCCCGCCTATCTGTTCCAGGCTGCGGTTCATCTTCCCGTTTTCATCTTCAAAAACCCGGAGATTACATATCTTGTCCGCTAACTTTATGGCAGTTTCTTCCGTATCATTGGGGCCAACGCCCAGCAAAACCAAATAGCCCTGCCCAATCCGGCCGCTGACGGTTCCGCCAATCTCTACCGACGCGGAACGGACGCGGGTAACGACTGCTCGCATATCTGCGCTTCCTTTCTTTTTAACCTGCGGGGCGGTTGACCTTCATGACGTTGGAAATCTGATGAATCTTCCGCATCACCTGTTCAAGCTGCTTGGAATCCGTGACGGAAATGGTCAGATGGAAAATGGCAAAACCATCGGAGGTGGTGTGGACGTTCAGGCCGTTTACATTTACCTTGCAGGTGCTCATCGCCGTGGAAATATCTACCAGCAGGCCGGTACGGTCCTTGCATACCACCTCCAGCGCCGTGGCGTAGGAGTCCCGGATATCGTCGCTCCAGCTTACCTTGATCCAGCGGCCTTGGTTGGCCTCTACATGGTGGCCGGGCTGGGCGTTGGGGCAGTCCTTGCGATGGACGGACACGCCGTAGCCACGGGTGATAAAGCCGACAATCTCATCCCCCGGCACCGGGGCGCAGCATTTGGAGAATTTTACCAGGCAGTTCGACAGCCCCTCCACTACAATGCCCTTCTCGCTCTTGACCTTCCGGGGCATGTTGGGCTGCTTGGCTTCCTGGGCGGCCTTCGCCGCAAGGGCCGCCTTGGCGGCGGCTTCCTCCGCGGCCTTCGCCATGGCGGCGGCGCGGTTGATGTGCAGCAGTTCGTCCCGGACCCGGTTGGCCGCCTTCTGGGAGGTCAGGCCGCCGTAGCCAATGGCGGCGTACATCTCGTCCAAGGTCTGGAAGCTCACCCGTTTGAGGATGCTGGGCAGCACGTCGGGCGCGGTGATCTGGGCTACGGTCAGGCCCAGGTGCTTCAGCTCGCTCTCGAAGGATGCGCGGCCCTGGGCAATGTTCTCCTCACGCCGCTCCCGCTTGAACCACTGGCGGATCTTGCTGCGGGCTTCGCTGCTCTTGGCAATCTTCATCCAGTCCCGGCTGGGTCCGTGGGCCGCCTTGGAGGTGTTGATCTCTACCACGTCGCCGTTGTGGAGCTGGTAGTCGAAGCCCACCATCCGGCCGTTGACCTTGGCCCCTACCATGGTGTTGCCGATGGCGGAGTGGATGGAATATGCGAAGTCGATGGGCGTGGCCCCCGCCGGGAGGTTGATGACGTCCCCCCTGGGGGTAAAGACAAACACCTCGTCGGCAAACATATCCACCTTCAGGGAGTGTATGAATTCCTCCGCGTCGGCGTCCTCCTGGTTTTCCAGCAGGCGGCGAATCCATTCGTAATCCGCCTCGCCGCCCTCCTTCTTGATGCCCTGCTTATACTTCCAGTGGGCGGCTACGCCGTATTCGTTGATGGCATGCATGTCGTAGGTGCGGATCTGCACCTCGAAGGGAATGCCCTCCTCCCCGATGCAGGTGGTATGGAGGGATTGGTACATGTTGGGCTTGGGGGTGGCGATATAGTCCTTGAACCGGCCTAAAATAGGCTTGTAGATGTCGTGGACTACACCCAGCACGTTGTAGCAGTCCGGCACGGTATCCACCAGTACGCGGAAGGCAAACAGGTCGTACAATTCCTCCATGGTCTTTTCCTGGAGGTACATCTTCCGGTAAATGCTGTAGGGATGCTTCACCCGGCCGTACACCGTGGCGTGGGGAATGCTCAACTCTGCCAGGCGGTCGTTGATGTCCTCCTGCACCCGGCTCATGAACTGGTCGTGCTCCTGGGCGGCCTTTTCCAGCTTCCGGCTAATCTCGTCGTAAGCCACCGGGTCCAAGTATTTCAGGGATAAATCCTCCAGCTCCCACTTCATCTTGGCAAGGCCGAGACGGTGGGCGATGGGGGCGTATATCTCCATGGTTTCAAAAGCTTTTTTCTTCTGCTTCGCCGGGGTCTGGTACTCCATGGTGCGCATGTTGTGGAGCCGGTCCGCAATCTTAATCAGAATAACCCGGATGTCCCGGCTCATGGCAAAGAGCATTTTCCGCAGATTCTCCATCTGCTCCTCTTCCATGCTGCTGTATTTCACCCGCGTCAGCTTGGTCACGCCGTCCACAATGTCCGCTACCGTTACGCCGAACCGCTTGGCAATGTCCTCATAGGTGCTGTCGGTGTCCTCGATGCAGTCGTGAAGCAGGGCGGCGAGGATGGATTCGCTGTCCAGCCGCATTTCCGCCACAATCTGCGCCACATGAATGGGGTGGGTGATGTAGGGGGAGCCGTCCCGGCGCATCTGCTCGCCGTGGTGCTCCCGCGCGTATTCATAGGCGGACCTGATCTGCGCCAAATCCGCAGAAATATTATAGCCCCGGATGGTTTTTTCCAGGTGCTCGTAACGCTCTTCCACTGTGACCATAGGTCACTCAGCTCCCTTCTCGTCCTGCCCCAGAATCCGGCGCAGGCGGCGTATATAGACGCTCTGCTCCAAATCGGCCCGGCGTCCGGGCCTGGGGCGCAATATCATCCCGTCCTCTCCGACGGCCAGGGTCACCAGCCCGCGCTCCACGAAGACCTCTACCCCCAGTGCGGCCCGCAGGAAGGATTCCGCGCCGTCTACGGACCCCGCCAGCCGCCGCAGGGCCGGCAGGCGCAGAACAGGCCCGTCCTCCTCCAGCTCCATCCGCTGGATCGCCCGCCACAAGGCCGCGAACTGCCGCCGCTCCGGCAGCAGGCGCAGGGCCTCACACTCCGTCACCGGCCCGCCGCTGGTCAGGCGCTCCACCAACTCCAGGCATTCGCGCTCCCGTTGGCTGGGGGCGGCGGCGGGGCGCAGGTCCACCAGCTGAAGCTGAACCGTGCTGACGCCCCGGAATTCGTTGACCTGCAAATGGAAGGCCGCGTCCACCCGCATGCCCACCGATACCCCGCAGGCGGCGGCGGTGGCGGAGAAAAAGATGGCGTCAAACCGGCACTCGCCCTTCGTCAGGCGCAGCTTTAAATGCCGGTTCTGGCCCACGCCCTGCATGCTCTCCACCCGCGCGCCCATCAGGGCGAACACAGGCCGCTCATTGCCGGCGCCATATGGTTCCAGACGGGACAGGGCCTCCATTTCCTCCAGGGTGACGCACTCGGGGCGGCGGATGATCACGTCCACCGCCAGGGAGGACACCGGCTTCTCCCCCTTGCAGAAATCGCATACATAGCGGTTCATCCGCTGCCGGAAGGGGGGGATGTCCTCCTCCCGGATATTAAAGCCCGCCGCCAGTTCATGGCCGCCGAAATCCACCAGAAGGTCCTGGCAGGATTCCAGGGCGGCAAAAAGATTGAATCCGCCGTAACTGCGGCAGGAGCCTTTTCCCACGCCGTTTTGCAGGTGGATCATAAAGCTGGGGCAGGAATATTTTTCGCTGAGACGGCTGGCGACGATGCCCACTACGCCCTGGTGCCAGACCTCGCTGGACAGCACCAGCGCACTGCGCTCCCCGGCGGGCAGGTATTCGATCTGCTCCACCGCCTGGGCAAAAATCTCCTGCTCCACCGCCTGACGCTCCCGGTTCAGGCCGCACAGCTCCCGGGCCATCAGCTCCGCATGGGCAGGGTCGTCCGTCAAAAGCAGGTCGGCGGCAAGCTCCGCCTCCCCCATCCGGCCCGCCGCGTTGATGCGGGGCGCCAGAACAAAGCCAATCTGGACGGAGGTGACCTCCTTGTCCGCAAGGCCGGTTTCCTGAAGCAAGGCCCGCAGGCCAAGGAAGTCCGTGCTGCCAATGGCTTCCAGGCCCCGGCAGACGATGGTGCGGTTCTCCCCCGTCATCTGCATCACATCGGCCACCGTGCCAATGGCGGCCAGGGTGCAGTAGCGGGCAAACAGGGCTTCCTCCCGCTGCTCATCCAGGGCCAGGGCCAGCTTCAGCGCCACGCCCACCCCCGCCAAATGCTTGAAGGGATAGGGGCAGTCGGGACGGCGGGGATCCACCACCGCCTCCGCTTCCGGCAGAACCTCCCGGCACTCATGATGGTCGGTAATGACCAAATCCAGGCCGATTTCCCTGGCAAACCGGGCCTCCTCCACGCCGGTGATGCCGCAATCCACGGTAATGACCAGCGTTACGCCCCGCTCCCACAGGGAGCGCAGGGCTTCCTTCCCTAAGCCGTAGCCGTCCTCTACCCGGCGGGGAATGTATTTCAAGCAGTCTGCGCCCTTGCCGCGCAGATAGTCCACCAGCAGCACCGTGGAGGTAATGCCGTCCACGTCGTAGTCGCCGAATACGGCCATCCGCTCCCCGTCCGCCAGGGCGCGGTGGATGCGGGCCACGGCCTTGTCCATGTCCTTCATCAAAAAAGGAGAATAACTCAGCGCCCGTTCCCGCTCCAAAAGCGCGGCGGCTTTCTCCGGCGTATCCACGCCCCGGGAGACAAGCAGCTCGGACAGCAGCTCCGGGAAGCCCGCCGCGCAGAGATTTTGGGCGGCGGCTTCGTCGAACGCGCCGCCCGTCCATCTGGCGTATTTCACAGGGCATCCCTCCTCTCCCGGGGCCGGTGGGCCGCCGGTTTTTATGCAACGAAAGATATTATAGCAAAAAAAGAGGAAAAGGTAAAGTTCTAAAATGGAAAAAACGTAAAAACGCAAAACATCGCCTGCGTTTTACCGTCGAAGCCCGCCGAAAAGGGCCAAACGGGAACAAAGCCTGCGGTTTTATCCCCTACCGGATAAACTGAGCGGAAGCGTAGCCCACATAATCGCCGTAGCGAACCACGTACCAATCCTCGTACCGCCCGTAAATCCTGACCTCCGCACCGTCCGGGATGCTGGCGATGACCGGGGCGCTCAGGCTGGGGCGGCTGCGCAGGTTCAGGGTGCCGCCGCCGGCGTGGACGGTGCCTTCCCAGGGGTCTACGGGCCAGATGAAGGGGATGCCGAAATAGTCCGTCAGGCTCAGTACCAGATTCCGGGCGATTTCCGTGAGGTTGTTCTCAATCCATTGGGCGTCCTCCACGTTGTCGTGGTAGCCCAGCTCCAGCAGCACCGCCGGGAATTTGGAATCCCGGACCTCTCCCAGGCTGGTGGTGGCGCGGGTGACTACCTTGTTGGGCAGTGGGTAGATGCCCCGCAGGTTATTGACAAAAATTTGCGCCGCCCGCTGGCCCTGGGTGCTGGATGGGTAGTAAAAGGCGATAATCCCGCGGACGTTGCCGTAGTTGCTCTCCGCCGCCGCGTTGGAGTGGAGGGCCAGGTAAAAGTCATACCAGCCCTGGTTGGCCTGCCGGATAGAGCTTCCAGCGGTCATATCGGGGGTGTTGCGGGTGTAGCGGATACCACAGCTATTGAGGTAGGGGATCATGGCGTCCGCCAGGCGGTTCATCCAGTATTCCTCGCTGCCGGTGCCGGTGACGTACATATTGTTTTCCTGTGTACTTGGACTCAAATATATGATAGGCATAGGTCTTACCTCCTGTTTTGCCATCCTATGCGGAAGACTGGGCGGAGGTGCGGAAGGAGCGGAGAGCACTCACGCTCTCCGCTCCTCTTCCGCTACAGATCGTCGGCGTCCTGCACTGGAACCTCATAGGGGTCCGCAGGGGTGCCGGTATAGCTGCCCTGGGGGTCTGTCTTGGCAGACTGCCAGATGGTCAGATCCATGGCCTTGTCCATAGGGCCGCCGTTTTCTTTCCGCTTTTTTTCACGCATGGCAATTTCTCCCTCCCGCCCGGATACCGTTCCGGGTCCGGAGGTAGTTTGCCCCGAATGACCGCTAAATTTTCTTCTGATACCCCAGATACCGGCCCACCAGTTGGAAGCCAAGCGCTGGCATGATCCGGTTCATCTCATCGTCTGTACCCACGAAGAAGGTCAGATACTTCGCGCCCTGCCGCTTTCCCTCGTTGAGGAACCGGGTCAGCAGCCGCCGGTACAGGCCCTCGTGATAGTTACCGTCTTCGCAGCACAGGGCGAATATCTCGTACATACCGTCCTTGAAGCTGGTGGCCATGATTTCCCCGGCCACGCCGTCTTCCTCCGCCACAAAGATGGTCCATTCCGAAAGCTTTTCCCGGACCCGCCGGCAGTTCCAGAACATATCCGCCTCAATGGTCCGGTGGATCCGTTGGAATTTCTCAAAATTCTCCTCCGTGATCCGCTCCACGGACGGATCGTCCGGGACCGGGCCGTACCGGTCGAAAAAGAAGCTGTAGTTCTGGGCATCGTCAAACTGCCGGAATCCCGCGCCCTTCGCCCAGGCTTCCGCTTCCCGGTTCTCCGCCGGGAAACCAACCCACCAGTCGCAACCGGGATACCGCTCCGCCAGATAGCCGGAAAGCTCCTCCAACGCCTGGGCCATGTTCCGCCGGACGCAGGAGGAAGCAAGCTGCAAATAGCGGTCCTCGGGCTGATAGAAGTAATAGAGCCAGCCCTCTACTGCGCCGTCTTCCTGATAGAGCAGGATCTCCTCCGTTGGCCGTGTGAAGGTCCGCCTGGCTTTGGCGATGAAGTCTGCCTTCGTCTTGATGCCATCGAAGTAGACGTGATAGAAGGTCCGGGCGGGGTCCAGGGCCAATTCATACGCGAAATTAACGTATTTATCAAAATCTTTCTCTTGCAGGGGCGTCAACATATTTTTTCTCTCCTTATACTTGGCAGTTAAATTTTCTTACGGTAGGCCGCAAATTCTCCGATCAACTGAAACCCCAGCCCGGGCATCATCTCATCTAGCTCCCTCTCGCCGGCAGCATCGACAAAGAACGGCAGATACACCGCGCCTTTTGCCTTGCCCTCGTTCATCGCGCGAATCATAAGGCGGCGGCACAGGCCCTCATGAAACGCCCCGTCTGAAAAGGCAATGGCATATGGATGGTAGCATCCGCCGCCCTGGTAAACCGATGCCACCTCGCCCGCAACGCCGCCCTCCTCCGCCACGTATAAGTCCCAGTTGGGAAGGTCGTTTAGAATGCGCTGGGCATTCCAGTACATATTGGAATCAATCGTTTGATGGATTCTCCGGAATTTCTCAAAATTTTCCTCCGTAATCCGTTCCACGCCGGGTTCCTCCGGCGCAGGCGTGTACTGGTCAAAAAGCATCTGGTAATGGCGGCTGTGCTCCAAGGGGGTAAAGCCCGGGGTACGCGCCAGCCAGTCCAGCACCTCCCGGTTCGCCGCCGGGAAGCTCATTTCCCAATCATACCCCGGATACTTCTCCGCCAGATACGCGGCGTATTCATCCAGCGCGGCAGACGCGCCCCGCCGGAAGCTGCACGACACCTGCCCCACATAACGCTCCTTCGGGGTGGCATAACTGTGTATCCAGCCTTCCGCCCTGCCGTTTTCCAAGTACAGCAGGATTTCCTCGTCCGGTTGGCTAAAGGCGTCCCTGGCGCCCTCAACGAACTCCGCTTTCGTCTTCACGCCGTCAAAATAAGCAGGATAACTGGTTTTTTCAGGGATCAACGCCAACGCATAGGCGAAATCAATGTACTTGTCAAAATCTTTTTCTTGCAGGGGCGTTAACATATTCTCTTTCTCCTTTTGACTTACCCCACCGGGACAGCGGCCTTGGCGCGGACAATCAGCTTGATGCCCTCCAAACGCTCAATCTCCACCGTCTCCCCCTTGGGAATTACCTCTCCGTCCGCGCTGCGGGCAGTCCAGGTCTTGCCGTCCGCGTATACCGCCCCGGTGGGGTAGCTGTTGTTGACGGTCTCCGTGACCCGGCCCTCCATACCCACCAGGCGGTCGGCGTTGGTGGGGATGCGGTGGGGATCCGCGTACCGCTTCGCCAGGGGCCGCACAACGGCGGCTACTACAATGGACACAATTACAAATACCAAAAGCTGCGCCGCCAGCGGTGCGCCGAAATAGGCCGCAAACACCGCCGCCAGCGCGCCTACGGCGCACCAGACCGATACCAGCGCCATGGTCGCCATCTCCGCAAAGGCCGACACCGCCATCACGGCCAGCCAGACCCATACCATCCCATTTGTCATTGGAAAGCCCTCCTGTCTGTTTTTTGTACATTCATTATACTATACAACCTGCCGCCCCGTCAATGCGGGGAAATCAGGCAAATTTATGCCCCTGCCGGGAAGCAAAAGCCCTGCGGGGCTTAACTTTTCGCGGTTTCAGACGATATATCTTTTGGTTTCGAAACCTGAATACGCTGAAGAACAAGGAGAATTTTATGAAACATTTTCGTGCGGTGAGTGTGCGCTGACCGGGAGGTTTGCGCCACATGATAATTATGCCAAGCCTCCCGAAAGGATGTTTAACTACTTTTAGGAGGAAAATCCCACTTGAACAGAGAAAACAAGCGAAAAAACTTTGAAAAAGGCTACTATAAAAACCACGCCTGCCATGACAGCTTTACCTGTAAGGTCTGCGGCCGTCCCGTCGTACCCGCCGGGGCGGGCAGTGAACACCGCAACCACTGCCCGAATTGCCTGCACAGCCTGCATGTGGACATCGAACCCGGCGACCGGGCGTCCGGCTGCGGCGGATGGATGGAGCCTATTGCCGTCTGGGTGCGCAAAAACGGCGAATGGGCGGTGATCCACCGCTGCCGCCGCTGCGGCGCACTGTCGTCCAACCGGGTAGCGGCAGACGACAATCCCATGAAGCTGATGTCTATTGCCATGAAGCCCGTTGCCCTGCCGCCGTTCCCTTTGGAGCGGATCGAGGAAATGACCGGCCTGATGGCCGGCGACGGGCGGTTGAAGTGAAAAAAATGCCCCCTGTCTGGGACAGGGGGCATTTTTCTGCCGCTCAGTGCTGCTGGCGGCGGGTGGGCTTCAGCCTGCGGCACCAGCCTTTAACGTGCCATCCCACAGTCTCGCTGACCTCCCGGGACGCCACTACTTTATCCGCCAGCGTCAGCAGCCACCCTTCCGAACTCTTGGGCCAGGAGGCCAGGGGGAACATATGGCTGGCAATCGCGTCCTGCTGCCGCTGGTCCAGGCCGAACATCCGGGCCGCACGGCGCGCGGCATGGGAACCGTGGATAAAGGCATGCATGTGCCGCACCCGCTCCCAGCCGGAGTAGCGGTCCATATACCGCTTGTGCCGGTCGCTCTGCCAGTCGTAGCCGAAAAAGTCGTGGAGCAGCGCCGCCCGCGTCAGGGCGCGGACCCGCTCCTCACGCAGCCCAAAACGCCGGGCCAGCCGGTAGGCGCATTTGGCGGTGTCAATAGAGTGAATGTACAAAGAGTTCTCCCCTCCGTGATGCGGGCATTCCCGGAGCTGTAAGAAAAAGGGGTGGCTGATAATGTCCTGGGTCATTTCCTGAAAGCTCTGCGCCAAGGGAACTCCTCCTTTGCCGCCGGTCAGGCGGCGCTCAATTTTGCACAGAATCATTATCTCACGTCCGCTCCACAAATGCAAGGGAAATTCCTGGAAGGTTTTTTTAAGATTTCCAGCGGAATGCCGGGGCGAGCCTCATGGGGCTTCCCCAGGAAAACCGGAAAACCTCTTGCAATTTTCAAAAAATGGGTTATGATAGGTTTGATATTATTTAAGAAAGAGGCGTATCTCTTATGACTAAGGTAAACGTAATTTCCGGCTTCCTGGGCGCCGGCAAGACCACGCTGATCAAAAAACTCCTGGACGAAGCCCTCAAGGGCGAGAAAATCGTCCTCATTGAGAACGAGTTCGGCGAGATCGGCATTGACGGCGGCTTCCTCAAGGACGCGGGCGTGGAGATTTCCGAGATGAACTCCGGGTGCATCTGCTGCTCCCTGGTGGGCGATTTCGGCGAGGCTTTGAAAAAAGTGATGGAGCAGTTCCACCCCGACCGCATCCTCATCGAGCCGTCCGGCGTGGGCAAGCTCTCTGACGTCATCCGCGCCGTCCAGGATGTTGCGGAGCAGGCGCCGGAGATGGCCCTGGGCTGCGCGGTGACGGTGGCCGACGCGGGCAAGGCCAAGGTGTATATGAAGAACTTCGGCGAGTTCTACGCCAACCAGATCCAATACGCCGGAACCGTCATCCTCAGCCGCACCCAGAAAATGGATGGCGAAAAGCTGGAAGCCGCCGTGGCCCTCCTGCGGGAGAAAAATCCCGACGCCCCCATCGTCACCACCCCCTGGGACCAGCTCACCGGCGCACAACTGCTGGGCGCGATGGAGCAGGGCAACACCCTGGCGGATGACCTTCTGGGGGAGGAAGAGGCGGAAGCATGCCCCGTCTGCGGCGGCCATCACCACCACGATCACGAACATGGGTGCTGCCATCATGACCATGAACATCATGAGCACGACCACGAGTGCTGCCACCACGGCCATGAACATCATGAGCACGACCATGAGTGCTGCCACCACGGCCACGAGCATCATGAGCATGACCACGAGTGCTGCCACCACGGTCACGAGCATCATGAGCATGACCATGAATGCTGCCACCATGACCACGAACATCACCATCACCACGGCCACGACGCCGATGAGGTGTTCGCAAGCTGGGGCGTAGAGACTACCCGCGCTTTCACCGCCGGGAAGCTGGAGGGCATCCTCACCGCTTTGGACGGCGGCGCTTACGGCGCGGTGCTGCGGGCCAAAGGCATCGTCCCCGCCGGGGATGGTACCTGGCTCCACTTCGACTACGTCCCCGAGGAGCATCAGGTCCGCACCGGCCCCGCCGATTACACCGGCCGGCTGTGCGTTATCGGCAGCAAGCTGGACCAGGACGGCCTGAAGGCCCTTTTTGAGGTGTGATTATGGCCCAGGAGAAAGTATACCCCGTCTATCTCATTGCCGGTTTCCTGGACAGCGGCAAAACCTCCTTCATCAACGGCATCCTCTCCGACGGCTTCGCTATGGAGGACCGTACCATGCTGCTTTGCTGCGAAGAGGGCGAGGTCGAATATGACCCCAAGCTGCTGCGCAACGTCACCGTGGTGGCGGTGGATAACCTGGAAGCCCTTACGCCGGACTTCCTGGAAGCGGAGCGGAAAAAGTGCCGCGCGTCCCAGATTATCGTGGAGTACAACGGCATGTGGCAAATCCAGGATTTTTACGTGAACGCCATGCCGCAGGATTGGGTCCTTTACCAAATCATTGCCACAGTGGAAGGCCCTACCTTTGAAATGTACGCCAAAAATATGGCGTCCCTGATGTCGGAGAAGCTGCGCAACGCAGACATGATCTGCATCAACCGCTGCACCGGCGAGCTGTGTACCGCCCTGCGGAAGCGGAACCTGCGGCTTATCAACCGCCGGGCGGACATCTATCTGGAAAAGGAAGACGGCGAAAGCGAGAATTACATGGACGGCACCGTCTCTGCCTTCGACCTGACCGCGCCAGAGATCCGGATTTCTGACGAGGACTTCGGCCTCTGGTACGTGGAAATCATGGACAACCCGGAGATGTACGCCGGGAAAACCGTGGTTTACCGCGCCATTATGTGCAAGCCCCCCCAGTATGGCCGCTACTTCACCCCAGGTCGGTTTGCCATGGTCTGCTGCGCGGAGGATATGACCTTTTTGGCCCTGGCCTGCATCGGATACGATGTGAGCGGCATCCCCGAGCGGGCCTGGGTGGAGGTCACAGCCCAGGTGGCGGTGGAGCACTGGGATCCCTACGAGGGAGACGGCCCGGTACTCCATGTGACCTCCGTCAAGGCCTGCCAGAAGCCGGAAGAGGAAGTCGTGCAGATGTAAGAGCCTGCATTCATAGGCGGGGGATGCCGGATGGGCGAGGGATTTTGCCGCCCTGCAAGGCAAAAAATCCCAGGAATACTTTGTGTATTTCAAGATTTTTTAACGCAGCAGGACGGCAAAAGACCCGCCCGGACGGTGTCAATCGCCTGTGAATACAGGCTCTAAACGGAGGACCGGCCGGAGGACGCCAAAAACGTCCTTCGACCGGTTTTCCCTGCTTTCATGCGAAAAAACCGCCCCGCTCACCACAAAACCATTGTATCCCGGCGGAAACCGTGGTATGATGGCTGTGTATGCGCCTTGTCCGGCCCGGAGCCGGACGGGGCGGGAAAACATTTTATAAGATGAAAAGGATGCGAAATCATGAAAAAAACTTTAAGCGGGCTGATGGCCCTTCTCCTTCTGCTGAGCGTATGCGCGGGCTGCGGCAAAGCCGGGCCGGAGGAACAGCCGGACCAATCCCAGGACCCCGGCAGCATTTTCACTACGCTCACCGACCTGGATATGCAGGAAACGGTGCTGGAAATGGATGGGAACACCGTTCCGGCGGATATGTACCTTTATTGGCTGATGTATACCTGCAACGGCCTGGAATACCAGCTTAATATGTTCAGCGCGGCCTATGGCATGTATACCGATGCCGTGGACGAGAACGGCAAGGTCAAGTGGGACCAGTCCGTGGAGGGTACCCCCCTGACGCAGATGGCCCGGGAGCAGGCGGAAAACAACGCCCTGTCCTACACGCTGATGGAAAATGTAGCCGCCGCCCATGGCGTGGCCCTGACGGACGAGGACAAGGCCGCGATGGATGAGGAGCTTGCCCAGATGGTGGAGCAGGCCGGCGGCGAGGAAGCCTTCAGCCAAAGCTTATACGAAACCGGCCTCAGCCAGGCCACCCACAGCCGTCTGAGCGCGTCCAACTACCTCTACCAGCACCTTCTGGAACTGGCCCAGGACCCTTCCAGCGATATCTACAAGGCGCCCAGCGAGGATAACGCCTATGTGGACCACATCCTCTTGGCTACCAAAAACGCGGAGACGAATGAGCCTCTCTCCGAGGATGAAATCGCGGAGAAAAAAGCCCTGGCTGAAGACCTGCTCTCCCAGCTGCAAGCCAGCAGAGACCTGGAAAACCTGTTTACCGAGCTTGCCAACACCCACGGCGAGGACCCCGGCCGGGAATCCGGCGCGGGCTATCTGATCAACCCCAACACCAATTTCGTCCAGGAGTTCAAAGACGCCGCCTTCCAGCTCAAGCCCGGCGAAATCAGCGGCATTGTGGAGAGCGACTACGGCTACCACATCCTCCTGCGCAAGGAGTTGACCAGCGAGCATCTGGCCTCCCTTGCCACCACCAACCTGACTGACTACCTCAATGAGAAGATGGAAGCGGCAATGGAAGGCGTTGTGCGCAGCGAAAAGCTGGACAGCATGGACATCGGAAGCCTCTACACCGGCTACGTGGATGCCCTGCAAGCCCTGCATCCCGAGCAGAATCCTGACGCCGGCGATACCGGCGATGCCGGAAGCACCGACGGCACTGGCGATACCAGCAGCACCGGAAGCGCGGAAAACAGCGATGCCGCCCCCGGCTCTACCGGCGATGCGGCGGAATAACCTATGCCCAGCGGAATCATCGTTATTGACAAGCCCTCCGGCTGGACCAGCATGGACGTATGCGCCAAGCTTCGAGGGCTTCTAAAAGAAAAACGGATCGGCCACGGCGGGACCTTGGACCCCATGGCCACCGGCGTACTGCCTGTATTCGTGGGCGCCGCCACCAAGGCGGTGGAATTCGCGGAAAACAGCAGCAAAGAGTATATCGCGGGACTGCGCCTGGGTGTTGCCACCAACACCCAGGACAGCTCCGGCGAGGTCCTGCAAACCCGCCCCGTCACCGCCGGGCGGGATGAATTGGAAGCGGTTCTGCCCCGGTTTACCGGGGCAATCCAGCAAATCCCGCCCATGTATTCCGCCATCAAGCGCAATGGGAAAAAGCTCTATGAACTGGCCCGGGCCGGGAAAGAAGTCCACCGGGACCCCCGCCCCGTCACCATCCACGACCTGGAAATCCTGGAGCAAGCTGGAGAGGCAGAATACCTTCTGCGGGTCCATTGCTCCAAGGGAACCTACGTGCGCACCCTATGCCACGACATCGGGGAAGCCTTGGGCTGCGGCGGGTGCATGAGCAGCCTGCGCCGGACCATGGCGGCAGGGTTTACGCTGGAGGATGCTGTAACCCTGGAACAGGTCCAGGAGCAGGGCGGGGCTATGCTGATGCCGGTAGACTGCTTTTTTGCGGACTGCCCGGTTTTCCTGCTGGCCTCGCCCCGGATGGAGCGGATGGTGCGCAATGGAAGCCCCATCCCCGCCCCCGGGCTGGAGCCGGGACAGTACCGGGTCTATAGCCGGGAAAAAGAGTTTCTCTGCCTGAGCCGGTGGGAAAACGGGGAGCTGCGGTCTGTTAAAAACTTTTTCGGCGGATAAACGCGCGGGAGGGAGCCATGGACAAAAACAGAAAAAGAGTCATTGCCCTGGGCTTTTTCGACGGCGTCCACCTGGGGCATCAAGCCCTGCTCCGCCGGACGGCGGAACAGGCGGAGCAGCTGGGGATGGACCCGGCGGTGGTGACCTTTGACCGCTCCCCACGGGAGTTCGTCACAGGCCTGCCGGTGCCGCTGCTGACTACGGCGGAAGCCCGGCGGCAGGCGGTAGAGGAGCTTTTCCCGGGGATGGAGTGCATTGTCATCCCCTTTGACCGCACCATGATGACCATGCCTTGGGAGGACTTTGTATACCTGCTGGCAGGCCCCTACCAGGCGGGATGGCTGGTGGCGGGACATGACTTCCGCTTCGGCCACAAAAACCAGGGCAGCGCCCCCCTCTTGCAGCGCCGCGCGGCGGATTTAGGCATGGGCTGCAACATCATCCCCGCCGTAACCCTGGACGGCGTGACCATCAGCTCCACCCACATCCGCGCCCAATTGGAGCGCGGAGATGCGGAAGGCGCGGCCCGTTTCCTGGGACGGCCCTTCATGATTTCCGGCCCCGTGCGGCACGGGAAACGGATCGGCACCGTCCGTCTGGGGATGCCTACGGTGAATCTCATCCCCGACCCCCGGCAGCTTGTCCCTGCCTTCGGCGTCTATGCCTCCCGGGTGGAAGTGGGGGGGCGGGTGTACCCCGCCGTAACCAATGTGGGCGTACGGCCGACGGTGGACACCGACGGCGATGTAACCATTGAGAGCCATCTGCTGGACGCAGCGCCGGAACTGTACGGCGCGGCATGCCGGGTGGCGTTTCTGACGATGCTCCGGCCGGAAATGCGGTTTGACAGCCTGGAAGCCCTGCGGGAGCAGATTCTACAGGACGCAGCGCGCACCAGAGATTATTTCAAACGAAGCGAGGGCGGGACGCTATGAGACATGTTTTCATTATCAACCCCACCGCTGGGAAAAAGGACTGCACTGCGGAACTGATGTCCATGGCAAAGGGCCTTGCCGCAAGGCACGGCCTGGACGTGGACTGCATCCTTACCAAACGCCCCGGCCACGCGATGGAAACGGCGCGGAATCTGGCCCAATCCGGAGAAGAAATCCGCATCTACGCCTGTGGCGGCGACGGCACCATGAATGAAGCCGCCAACGGCATCGCCGGATACGGGAACGCCGCTATGACCTGCATCCCGGTCGGCACCGGCAACGATTTCCTGAAAAATTTCGGGGACAAGGCCGGGCTGTTTTCCGATGCGGAAAACCTGTGGGACGGGCCTGCGCTCCCGCTGGACGCCATCGACTGCAACGGGCGCCTGGCGCTTACGGTAGCCTGCTCCGGCTTTGACGCCCAAGTGGCGGACGGTGTGCATACATACGGCAAGCTTCCCCTTTTAGGCGGGCAGGGCAGCTATATCGCCTCCCTGGGCGTAAACTTCCTCCTTCGGAGCCTGCGGCACCATTGGACCGTCACCGTGGACGGCGAGCGCCTGCCCCAGGATTCCTTCGTCCTGGTGGCGGTGTGCAACGGGCGGTATTACGGCGGAGGCTTCATGCCTGCGGCGGAGGCCAGGATGGACGACGGCATATTGAATACGCTGGTGGTACGCGGCGCCAGCAGGGCCACCTTCCTGCGGCTGGTCGGGGACTATTCGGCGGGCCGCTATTACAAGTTCCCCGCAATCGCCCAGTGCTACACCGCTAAAGAAATACGGATCGAATCCCATGAGGGTCCGGTGGTCACCTGCCTGGACGGAGAGATTGCCCGCAGCGAACAGGTGGCGCTGCGGCTGTCGGAGAAAAAGGTCGGTTTTTTCGGTCCCGCAGGATGCGACCCCAACGCCACCTTCCGGCCGCTGCCGTAGGCCGTATGGCTGCTCTTAGAATGTGAACTTTTTGTAAAAGGGGCAAATTTTTGCCAAAACCCTCTTGCAATATGCGGCAGGATGATGTAAGATAAGCACCGTTAGCACTCCAAAACACAGAGTGCTAACGGTGCTCAACATTGTTTTCAAAAAATTGATATAGGAGGAACCCAGCAATGAAGCTTACACCCTTAGCAGACCGCGTAGTCCTGAAGGCCATGGAGGCCGAGGAAACCACGAAAGGCGGCATCATCCTCACATCCACCGCAAAGGAGAAGCCCTCCGTGGCGGAAGTCGTTTCCGTCGGACCCGGCGGCATGGTAGACGGCAAGGAGATCGTCATGTCCGTCAAGTCCGGCGACAAGGTCATTACCGACAAGTATTCCGGCTCCACCGTGAAAATCGGCGATGATGAATTCACCATCGTCCGCCAGGGCGACATTCTGGCGATTGTCGAGTAATCTGCCGTCTTCCCCTCTCACTGTCCCCGGAAGGGGCGTTTAACAAAAAAATTTTCCCGCGCCCAGCGGGCGCGACGAGATTGTTGGAGGTAATTAAACTATGGCTAAGTTAATCAAGCGCGGCGAGGACGCCCGCAAGGCTCTGGAAACCGGCGTCAATCAGCTCGCCGATACCGTTAAAGTCACCCTTGGACCCAAGGGCCGCAACGTGGTGCTGGATAAGAAGTTCGGCGCTCCCCTCATCACCAACGACGGCGTGACCATCGCCAAGGAGATCGAGCTGGACGACCCGTTTGAGAACATGGGCGCCCAGCTGGTGAAGGAGGTCTCCACCAAGACCAACGACGTGGCCGGCGACGGCACCACCACCGCCACCCTGCTGGCCCAGGCCATCGTGGGCGAAGGCCTGAAGAACCTGGCCGCCGGCGCTAACCCCATCGTCATGAAGAAGGGCGTTGCCAAGGCCGTGGAAGCCGCCGTGGCATCCATCAAGACCGATTCCCAGAAGGTCAACGGCACCGATGACATCGCCCGCGTAGGCGCTGTCTCCTCCGGCGACGCCGAGATCGGCAAGCTGATTGCCGAGGCAATGGAGAAGGTTTCCGCTGACGGCGTTATCACCATCGAGGAATCCAAGACCAGTGAGACCTACAGCGAGGTCGTCGAGGGCATGATGTTCGACCGCGGCTATATCTCCCCCTACATGGCTACCGACATGGAGAAGATGGAAGCCGTTGTGGACGACGCGTATATCCTCATCACCGATAAGAAAATCTCTGTAATCGCCGACATCCTCCCCCTGTTGGAGCAGATGGTTCAGTCCGGAAAGAAGATGGTCATTATCGCCGAGGACGTGGAGGGCGAAGCCCTCAGCACCCTGCTGGTAAACCGTCTGCGCGGCACCCTCAACGTGGTCTGCGTCAAGGCCCCCGGCTTCGGCGACCGCCGCAAGGAAATGCTTCAGGATATCGCCATCCTCACCGGCGGCCAGGTCATCAGCGAAGAGTTGGGCTATGAACTGAAGACTGCCGACCTCTCCATGCTGGGCCGCGCCCGTCAGGTCAAGGTCACCAAGGAAAATACCGTTATCGTGGACGGCGCTGGCGACAGCCAGGCCATCAAGGACCGCGTGGCCCAGATCCGCAGCCAGATCGGCGTAACCACCTCCGATTACGACAAGGAGAAGCTCCAGGAGCGTCTGGCCAAGATGGCCGGCGGCGTAGCCGTCATCAAGGTGGGCGCTGCCACTGAGACTGAGATGAAGGAAAAGAAGCTGCGCATCGAGGACGCCCTCAACGCCACCAAGGCCGCTGTGGAGGAAGGCATTGTCTCCGGCGGCGGCACCGTGTTCGTTAACGCCATCCCCGCCGTGGAGAAGCTGGTGGAGGAGCTGGAAGGCGATGAAAAGACCGGCGCGCGCATCATCGCCAAGGCCCTGGAAGCCCCCATCCGCCAGATTGCCGCCAACGCCGGCCTGGACGGCTCTGTGGTGCTGGAGAACGTGAAGAAAGCCGCAAAAGGCACCGGCTTCGACGCCTACAAGGAGGAGTATGTGGACATGATCACGGCGGGCATTGTCGATCCTGCCAAGGTCACCCGCTCCGCCCTGGAGAACGCAGCTTCCGTTGCCGCTATGGTGCTGACCACCGAGTCCCTGGTGGCTGATAAGCCCGAGCCGCCCGCACCTCCCGCACCCGGCGGCGGCATGGGCATGGACGGCATGTATTAATCGCCGCTCAGCTCAAGCAAGATAAATCTATCCCGGCGTCCACTTATTTAGTGGACGCCGGGATTTTATACTAATTCTTAATCAGGAAATAGCATTATTGTGCTATTCGTATTTCTTCCCCACCACACGGATGGGGATAAACATTCCTCCGAAAAGGGCCACGAACATAAGCGGCATAAGGATGGCGAACTGTGTCCACTCGGAAAGCTTCAGCGCGTCCAGCGCCAGCCCCACGGCGGCATATACCGCCACCCAGCCTGCAAGGCTCCAGCAAGCCCAGGCCCGCATCGCGTCCAGGATATGCGGCCAATTGCTGTTGTTGAAATATACGCCGGGGAAATTCATGTGGAATGTTTCATCGCAGTAGAAATTGACCTTGTACTGATCGTAAAACGCGGGAAGCTTTTCCTTGGCAAAAAAGATGAAGTACACCCCAAAGATCGCCGCCATCAGCGGCGTGAGGATGGCAAACACCACAAAATCTCCGAACAACTGCGGCGCAAACCGCCAAAGCAGCGCCACCTCCGCCCCGCACAGCACCAGCGACCACAAAAAACGCAGCCCCCATTTCCGCCGGTTTTCCCGCTGCTGCGCCTGCTCCTGGGCGGTCATGGTCAGGGCTGTGGCAACCAGCGGCTCCACCTCCTGGACCGTCATGGTCTGGCCTGGCCGGATCATTTGCCCGCTGAGCAGCTCCGTCACGCTGACCCCCAGGGTCTCCGCCATGGGCTGTAAGAGGGCGATGTCCGGCAGGCTCAAGCCCCTTTCCCATTTGCTCACGGCCTTGTCGGAGACGTACAATTTCTCCGCCAGTTCCTTCTGTGTCATGCCCTTTTCTTTCCGGAGCTGGACTACAAATTCTCCAAATTTTTCATTGTTGATTTCGTGCATCGTCAGCACCTCCTTGCCGCCAGTATACAGCAGCCCTGTGCCTCCGCGCAACCGACCAGCGGTAGAGTCCAGTATTTGCAGGCCTTTCCGGCCGCAGGAAATTTTATTCTACCTCCAGCCGGGGCCGCGCCAGCCTGATGGTGATGCAAGTCCCCCGCCCCAGCTCCGATGCCGCTTCAATCGTGTGGCCCAGCTTTTTGCAGATTTCCCTGCTCAGATACAGCCCGATTCCGGTCGCCCGCTTGTCCATCCGGCCGTTGTACCCGGTAAAGCCCCGCTCAAAAATCCGGGGCATATCCTCCGCGCTGATGCCCGCGCCATCGTCCCTGATGTGGAGGCACTCCCCCTCGGCCCACACGGTAACATGGCCGCCGGGGGCGTACTTCACCGCGTTGGATAGCACCTGCTCGATCACCAGTTGCAGCCACTTTTCGTCGCTGAGCACCTTTAGCCCCGTCTCCCGCAGTTCCAGGGAGACTTTGCCGCGAATGAACAAAGGCGCATACTTCCGCGCCGCCTGCCGCAGTACGCTGTCCAGATCCAGGTTGCGTATCATATAGTCAGTAGAGCCGCCTCCCAGCCGCAGATAGCTGAGAACCAGTTCTACATACCGCTCCACGCGGAACAGCTCCACGCTGAGGGCGCGGCCCCGCTCGCTCTCGTCGCCCTGCAAAATCAGCCCCATAGCGGCAATGGGCGTCTTAATCTGATGCACCCACATGGTATAGTAATCCACGCTCTCCCGCAGCTGCGCATCCAAAGCGGACACGGCGTTCCGCCGGTCACCGTCCAGTTCCAGAAGCAGTTCATGGTAGGCGGCTTCCTCCATATCCCGCGGCTCCGGCAGGAGGTTCAGCAGCAGCGCGGCCTGCCCCGCGATGCTCTGCAAGTCCCGCACCCTGCCCCGCCACCGGAAAAACTCCACCGTCCCGCAAGCCAGCAGGAAAATCAGGCATAGCAGCCCAGCATACCCCACCGCTTCCACCGGAAACCGGTAGAGACTCAGCACCCAGGCAAACACCCCCGTACAGACCGCCAGCAGCGCCAGCGGCTTCCAGCGGCATTTAACATAGTCCCAAAGCATGCGCCCTCACCCCTCAATCAGATAACCCAAGCCCTTTTTCGTGCGGATGAAGTCCGTCAGCCCAACGCCTTCCAGCTTCCGGCGCAGGCGGGCCATATTCACCGTCAGGGTATTTTCGTCCACAAAGCTGTCCGTCTCCCAAAGCTTGCGCATGAGCGTATCCCGGGACACGGTGCGGCTCTTCTGCTCCAAGAGAACCTGTAAAATCCGGTACTCGTTGCGGCTCAGTTCCAAGGTATACCCCTCATAGCGGAGGGTATTGTCCCCGGTATCCAGCACCGCCCCCCGGCACCCCAGCAAAGGCGCGGAGGCGCCAAAGTCGTAAGTCCTGCGCAAGACGGCCTGGATCTTCGCCGCCAGGACCTCCAAGTCAAAGGGCTTTGGAACAAAATCATCGCCGCCCATGGTCATAGCCATCACGATGTTCATATTGTCGGACGCGGAGGACAGAAAAACAATCGGGACTTTGCTCAGCTTCCGTATTTCGGTACACCAATAGTACCCATTCCGGTAAGGCAGGCCGATGTCCAGCAGGACTAAATGGGGCGCAAAGGCGGTGAATTCCTCCATAACCCGGGTTAAATCCTGAACCTTCCGCGCTTCCCAGCCCCAGGAGGCAATATGCTCCACCACCGCCCCGGCGATTACAGCATCGTCCTCCACCACAAGAATCTTATACATACCGTATTCCTTCGTTAGAAAATAGCATTTTGTTTTATGCAAAGGCTGCGTCAACCCGGTACTCACTATCAATCAGCAGCATTTCCGCTCCAAACGCCTGGCATAAGCGTAGCGTCTCCCGGTTGTCGCGGAGCAGGGCTTCTATTGTGCAGTCCGCATCATCCAACCGGTTTTCAACCGTATTGGCATATTTTTTGATGTCGTCATAGTGGCTCCGGATATACGACTCGCTCATCACCAAGCAGCGGTATTTGATATACGCCAGATAGTCCCTTTCAAAACTTTTGGCCCAATCGAAAGGAATATAGCACCCTTCCACAATAAGGTTCTGCTTATTTTCGATGGCAGTTTTCACCATCTCCCGCACGACAGGCCACAGATAACCGGTCAAATCCCCGTCATCGCTTTCCGGGGTCAGGTTGGTGTATCCACTGCGAATCAGTCCCATTTTCAAGTGGTCAATGGATAGATACGGGTAATGATATTTCTCAAGAAGCTTCTGCGCCAGGGCAGTCTTCCCCGTATGGGACGCCCCCGCAATCAAAAAGACCATGGCTCCTCCTTCACAGCAGCTCCCTCACAACCTGCCCGTCCACAACATGGACATAATGCTCCCCCAACCGCTCGTCCTCAAAAACCTGGATCATCTGGTCAAAGTTAACGGGAAGGCGATAGTTCTCCAATTCGCTCCGCTTGATCCAGAACACCTTTCCCTCTTCCGAGGACCGCAATTCCCCAGAAAAATGGTTTGCTTTATAGAGGAACACAATATATCTTGTACCGTCATCTTCAGGAAATTGCTTCACGCCGCATAACTCAGGCGCTTCAATCATCAGCCCGGTCTCCTCCCAGACCTCCCGGATAACAGACTGGGTAAAGGATTCCCCTGGCTCTACATGCCCACCAGGGAAGGTGACCCCCGGCCAGTCCGGATCTAAGCGGTCCTCCACCAAAATATTCCCCTGATTATCGTATACCATGCACATATTGGTCAATACCACCGTTTCCCTCCGCGCCATTTCACAGCCCTCCTATTCATTTTTCCTTCAAGAATTTTGCAAGGTACAAAATTCCTTATCAAACAAAAAAAGAGGACAGTCTTTCGACTGCCCTCATTGTGTTGGCATTACCTATCTTCCCGGGCCGTCTCCAGCCAAGTATTGTCGGCAGAAGCGAGCTTAACTTCCGTGTTCGGGATGGGAACGGGTGGACCCTCGCCCTAATCAACACCAACTATTTAGGATTCGCACCCTAAAAACCGAACAAAGGCAGTGATAAACGCGGCCAAAGCCTGCATATTGTAGGTCAAGCCCTCGGGCGATT
>CANSSG010000039.1 GCA_947649615.1 uncultured Clostridia bacterium
TCCCCTTCCCTCTACTTTATTTCGTCTATGTCCTTGACATGGGGTACACTTTAACACTCAAACGGATAAGGGACTTTCTTTTTGAGGGTGCCGAAAGCGCGGGGCGGCTTGTCATGGCGCCTGATTTTCCTCCCAGAAGAGATCGTCCAGCGTCTTATCCAGTGTGCGGCAAATCGCAAGGCAAAGGCGGATGGTGGGGTTGTAATCCCCCCGCTCAATCGCGTTGACCGTCTGCCGCGACACGCCCACCAGGTCGGCCAACGCCTGCTGGCTGAGTCCCTTAGCCGCGCGCGCAGAGCGAAGCCTGAGGTTCTTCATACTGCGTCCCCAGCCTTTTCCTGCCTCGCTTTATAAAGCACCACGCCAGCCAATGCCGCCGCCCCTGCGCAGGCAAATACGAAGGGCATCCAGGATTTACAGTACCCAGAGACGCAGAACGCCCTGACAAACATGGACAAGGACACGCAGTACATCAGCACGATGGCGTTGGCATTCTTCCGTTTATCCTTCCAAGTAACGAAAGCATCATGTAGAATGCAGTCCGCCGCCCAGACGCTCCAAGCCAGCATCAGCGCGCACAGCGTCATATCCAGCAGAGAGCCGGTCCAGGCGAGCCGCCCTATCTGATCCACTGCCGCCCAGGCCCCCAGGAACCCCAGCAGCACAAACAGCGTATGGTTCCCAGCCTTTAACCGCGCGATTTTCTGTCTTTCGTCATATTCTGGCGGTTCCCCCCGCTTCTTCCGGTCCCTGGCTTCCAAATGAATCCCAAGGAAAAGCGGCCAGAGCCACGCCGCCAGCGCAAACAGCAGCAGGCCGGCGGTAATGACGGTTTTCATTTCCCCATGCATCCATCATCTCCCCTTTCTGCGCCTATTGTAAAACAGCCTTGATGATTTGTCAAGTATATTTTATATTACTCGCTGGCTGTACCGCAGCACAGAAAAACGCTGGACAATTTTCCCACTGCATGGTATAATAAGGAATGACACACAGCGCGGTTCGTTCCCGTAAAAGAAAAGGAGGTAAGCCTATGGAACCTAAGTTTTTTAAGATTCCCGTATGTGTAGGCGACGTGACGCTACGGGTGGCCCAAGGCCATTTTGCAACCCGGCACAGCCACATCAATTACTTCATTGATGTGACCCGCCAGCAGTCCTGCCTACAGGAAGCGGAAGCCGTTGCCCAGCAGCTCGCCCAACGGCTTCGGGCCAATACTATGGTGGACACCATCCTCTGCATGGACGGCACCCGGGTGATCGGCACCTGCCTGGCGCGGCAGTTGACCCAGGAGGGAGGTCTCTCCGTCAACTCCGGAAAAGAAATTTACCTCCTGCGGGAAAACCTCAGCTCTGGCGGGCAGCTCATTTTCCGCGACAACGCCCGTTTTATGCTGGAGGGCAAGAACGTCCTGATCCTGCTTGCCTCCATTACGACCGGCAGCACCGTGCAAAAGGGGATGCGGTGCGCCCAGTATTACGGAGGAAACGTAGCGGGCGTGGCGTCGATCTACAGCCACTTGAAGGAAGTAGACGGCGTACCGGTCATATCCCTGTTCAACACCAGCGACCTGCCGGGATATGCCAGCTATCCCCCTCTGGAATGTCCCCTCTGCAAACAGGGGCAGGAGGTTGACGCCGTAGTAGACAAATACGGATACTCAATGCTTTCATAGCAGCTTTAAACCGGGCGGCCCAATGCCGCCCGGTTTCTTCGTGTCAAAAAAAGATGCGGAGGGCCTTGGGGGCCGCCTGAACCTGGCCGGAAGGGGCGTTCGACAGGTTTCCCCATTTTCCAACAATACACCTATTGAAAATCCGGCGGGAATATTGTATACTCTTTTTGAATTCAGGACGGGAGGCGGCTATGGCGTCATTGGAGCTTAGAGTATCCCGGGAGCAGGCCGGACGGACTGTCAAGAGCCTTCTGAAAAAGGAACTGGGCCTGTCCACCGCGCTGGTCAACCGCTTAAAACGGACGGAATCCGGCCTTACCGCCAATGGCATCCGCGTCTTTACCAACGCGGTCCTGCGGGAAGGGGATCTGCTGGCAGCGGACCTGGACGCGGGGGAGCAGCCTGCGGCGCTGGCGCCCGTCCCCATGGATTTGAATATTATCTTTGAAGACGAATACCTCCTGGTTGTGGATAAGCCGGCGCCCCTGGCCTGCATTCCCTCGTCCTTGTCTCCCGGGGAGCCGGCCTTAGCCGCCGGACTGCTGCACTATTTGGGAAACGGGAGCGCGGTGCATCTGGTCAACCGCCTGGATCGCGGAACCACGGGGCTGGTGGCGGCGGCAAAAAACGCCTATATCCATGACTTCCTCCGGCGGCGGATGCACACCAGCGGCTTTCAGCGGACGTATTGGGCCGTCTGCCGGGGCTGGCCCGAGCCGGCGGAAGGCACGGTTAGGCTTCCCATCGGCCGCGCCCCCGGCTCCGCCATTGCCCGGCGGATCGACCTGCTGGACGGCAAACCGGCGGAGACGGGCTACCGGACCCTGCGGCGGGGGGAGGGCTTTTCCCTGGTGGATCTGACGCCCCGGACCGGGCGCACCCATCAGATTCGGGTCCACATGTCCGCCGTAGGCTGCCCTTTAGCGGGAGACTGGCTGTACGGGACGGAGGACCCCGCCTTGATCCCCCGCCCCGCCCTCCACGCGGCGGGACTGGAGTTGGATCATCCGGTAACCGGCGGGCGTCTGGCGTTAAGGGCCGGAATGCCGGAGGATATGGAGGCGCTTTTGCAGCGATTTTTTTAACACGGGCAGGACCGCCCGATTAGGACTTGGGAGTAGTAAAGCAATGGCAGTACTGATTTTTCTGGACTTGGAGTGGAATACCACATTTTACCGCAACAAATCCGGGGAGAGAGTCCCCTTCAACGAGCTGATCGAGGTGGCCGCGATGAAGGTGGAGCAGGACACCGGCGCGATGCTGGATTCCTTCCACAGCTATATCCACCCTAAGGCCAGCCGTAAGCTGGACAGCCGCACATACCGTTTGCTGCCCTATGAGCGGGAGGAGCTGCGCGCCCTGCTGGCGGATGCGCCTGGGTTTTTAGACCTGGGTCCGGCGTTCCTCCACTGGTGCGGGCCGGACCCTGTGTTTGTGGAGTGGGGCAACAACGATGTTGAGGTGCTGCTGGAGAATTTCGCGTTCCACCACCTCAGCTTCGACGCGGATTGGAAATGCGAATACTTTGACCTGCAATACATGTACCAGAAGCTAATAGAAGGCAGCCTGGGGTGCCAGCCCTCCCTGGAGAAGGCGGTAACGGAACTGGACATCGAAACAGACCTGGACTTCCACTCCGCCTGGAACGACACCTACTACACCGTGATGGCCTACCAGGCCATGCTGGACCGCTTCGAGGACATGACCATGTTCCACCGCCCCCCGAAGCACAAGGGCGTACCGCCCCTGTGGGAATTGGAGCTGGGCAGCTATGAGACCCGCTGGGGCTGCAAGAACCGGCGGGAGGTGGAGCACCCGGACTGCCCTGTCTGCGGCCAGCGGTTGCTGCTGGGCCGCTGGATGCGCACGACGCCCACGGAGCACGTCATGCGCTGCAAGTGCCTGGAACACCGGCGGCTGTATCTGGCGGTAACCGTGGAGAAGGACGGCAGGCAGTGGGCCGGCAAGGCGGCTATTTATAAAGAAGCGGGTCCCATTGCCGAGCGTTACCGCAAGGCCTGCCGGAAACTCCAGGGCGGCGGCCGGCGCAAGGAGAAAACAGCGGCGGGACAGCCGGAGGTCATAATGTCTTGAAAGGGGCCGGGTTCCTGAAAAATGAATCCGGCCTTTCTGCGCGCCTTGCAGAAGAAAGGATTGACAAGCCATCCTTTTTTCCATATAATAAAGCCGGTGCGTTGAAAAAAGTCCGGCGCGCCGGCATGGAAAGAACAAAAAGTAGAAGCTTGTTCAAATAAAAGGAAAGGAAGATTCGCCATGATCTATTCTACCGAAGTCCAGCATATGTGTCCCGTTGCCAAGGGCGCGTACCATGGTCCCGCCCCCATCCCCGAGGAGGGCAAGTGGGTTCAGGCCAAGGAAATCAAGGACATCAGCGGCTTTACCCACGGCGTGGGCTGGTGCGCTCCCCAGCAGGGCGCCTGCAAGCTGACCCTTAACGTTAAGGAGGGCGTCATTGAAGAGGCCCTGGTGGAGACCCTGGGCTGCTCCGGCATGACCCACTCCGCCGCTATGGCCAGTGAAATCCTCATTGGCAAGACCATCCTGGAGGCCCTGAACACCGACCTGGTCTGCGACGCCATCAATACCGCCATGCGGGAGCTGTTCCTGCAAATCGTATATGGCCGCACCCAGTCCGCTTTCTCCGAGGACGGTCTGGCTGTAGGCGCGTCTCTGGAGGATTTGGGCAAGGGCCTGCGCAGCCAGGTTGGCACCATGTTCGGCACCAAGGAGAAGGGTCCCCGCTATCTGGAAATGGCGGAAGGCTACTGCACCCGTATGGCGCTGAACAAGGATGATGAAGTGATCGGCTATGAGTTCGTGAACCTGGGCAAGATGATGGACTTCATCAAGAAGGGCGACGACGCCAACACCGCCCTGGAAAAGGCTAAGGGCCACTACGGCCAGTTCGACGCTGCTGCCAAATATATCGACCCCCGGCACGAATAAGAGAGGAGGACAAAAATTATGGCTCTGTTTGAAAGCTACGAGAGAAGAATCGACAAGATCAACGGCGTCCTCGCTCAGTACGGCATCAAGGATGTCGAGGAGTGCCGCGCCATCTGCCAGGAGAAGGGCTTCGACCCCTATGAGATCGTCAAGGGCATTCAGCCCATTTGCTTTGAGAACGCCTGCTGGGCCTACTGCGTAGGCGCGGCCATCGCGCTCAAGAAGAACGTCAAGACCGCCGCCGAGGCCGCTACCGCTATCGGCGAGGGCTTACAGGCCTTCTGCATCGACGGCAGCGTAGCCGACGACCGCAAGGTTGGCCTTGGCCACGGCAACCTGGGCGCCATGCTGCTCAGCGATGACAGCAAGTGCTTCGCCTTCCTGGCGGGCCACGAATCCTTTGCCGCCGCCGAAGGCGCCATCGGCATTGTCAAGAACGCCAACAAGGCCCGTAAGGAACCCCTGCGCGTCATCCTCAACGGCCTGGGCAAGGACGCCGCCCAGATTATCTCCCGCATCAACGGCTTCACCTATGTGCAGACCCAGTTTGACTACAGCACCGGCAAGGTGAACGTGGTTAAGGAGATCAAGTATTCCGAGGGCGAGCGGGCCAACGTGCGCTGCTACGGCGCGGACGACGTCCGCGAGGGCGTGGCCGTCATGCACCTGGAGGGCGTGGATGTATCCATTACCGGCAACTCCACCAACCCCACCCGTTTCCAGCATCCTGTGGCCGGCACCTACAAGAAGGAGTGCGTGGAGCAGGGCAAGAAGTATTTCTCCGTGGCCTCCGGCGGCGGCACGGGCCGCACCCTGCACCCGGACAACATGGCCGCCGGCCCCGCTTCCTACGGCATGACCGACACCATGGGCCGGATGCACTCCGACGCCCAGTTCGCCGGTTCCAGCTCCGTCCCCGCCCATGTGGAGATGATGGGCTTTTTGGGCATGGGCAACAACCCCATGGTGGGCGCTACCGTCGCCGTGGCTGTTGCGGTTGCTGAGAGCCTGAAGTAATACTTTTTCTTGAAAGAAAAAGTATCAAAAAGAACTTTAACCTCGGGACTGAAACCACTTCTGTCCCAAGATTTCCGCCCGGTAACGGTGCTGCTCTTCTGATTGGGGAATGGCATTGAAGCCCGCTGAATGAATGAAACAGGGTCCACATTCCCCGGCGCTCCGCCGGGATGTGGACCCTGTTTTGATTTGTGCTTTTTCATGGGGCCGTCTCTTCCGTTTGGGGCAGGAGCGTCCCTACACACCGGTTGATGGGCAGGCCTTGCTCATAAAACTTTGCTTCATAGTCGGTCATAACCCCCTGGGTTCCGTCCGCGTGGAGGTTCCGGGTCACTTCGCCGAGGGCGTAGCCCGCCTCTGGGAATTCCAGCACGGAGAACTCGAACAGAGGTTGGTTATCTGTCTTAAAATGAACCTGCCCGTTCTCCCGCAGCACCTTCCGGTAAAGGGCCAGGAACCCCCGATGGGTCAGCCGCCGTTTCGCCTGCCCCTTGGGGGGCCAGGGGTCGCAGAAGTTAATATAGATCAAATCCACTTCCCCGGGCGCAAAATAGTCCGGCATCAGCGCCGCGTCCCCCACCACGAAGAACACGTTTTTCAGCTCCGCCGCCATCGCCCGCTCCATGGCGACCACCAGGGCGTCGGGAACCTTCTCCACGGCGATGAATAAAATATCCGGGTTTTGCCGGGCGGTTTCCGCCGTAAACCGGCCCTTGCCGCAGCCCAGTTCCACGCGCAGTTCTTTCGCCTCCGGCATCAGCGCTTCCCGCCAGCGGCCCTTTAGGGAGAAGCCGTCCTTGACGTGGCAGACTTCGCAGCGTTCCATCCGGGGGATCAAATTTTTCTTTTTCCGCATCCGCATTCCATTGTACCTCCAAGGTGCATTTTCTCCTGATTTTACCATAAACGGCGGAGGATTACAAGGCAAAATCCCTTTCGTCAAAGCCAAAGCGGGAGGCGCTTCCACTTCGGAGCGTCTCCCGCTGAGATGCAAATGCTGCTAAGGGTTAGGGCTTGTTTGATAAATGGCGGAATGACCAAAAGCGAGAGATTTTTTCGATGGACAAGGCAAAAAATCGCAGGAATACTTTGTGTATTTCAAGATTTTTTAACGCTGTACAACGGAAAAAGATCCGCCGTTTGGGCGTTTTGACATTTTTCAAACACGCCCTAAATGCTCTTATCGTCCACATAGAGTTCCCGGACAGCGTTGGAACCGGTGGCAGGCTTCGCGGCGGGGGCTGCGGGGGCCGCAGGCTCGTCGTGGGGTCCGTCGCGCCATGCCAGGAACTTGGGGGCCACCTGGGGGAACAGGGCCAAGCTCAGCACGTCTTCCTCGCTCTTGGCCAGGTCCTTGTATTCGGCCTTATACTTCTCCAGTTCCGGCTCCAGCAGGTCGGCGGGACGGCAGGTAATCACCTCATCGGGCTTGATGCCGGCCTTGGCGCGGACCTTCTCGTTGACCTTGCCGGGGAGGGCGCCGTATTCGCCTTTCAGCACCGCACGGGACTCCTTGGTGAAGGTCTTGTACCGCTCGCCCATGATGATGTTCATGACGGCCTGGGTGCCGACGATCTGAGAGGACGGGGTAACCAGGGGCGGATAGCCGTAGTCCTCACGGACGCGGGGAATCTCCGCCAGCACGTCGTAGTATTTATCTTCCTTCCCGGCCTGCTTAAGCTGGCTGATCAGGTTGGAGAGCATGCCGCCGGGGACCTGATAAAGCAGGGTGTTGGTGTCCACGTTCAGCACCTTGGGGTCCAGGGAACCGGCGTCCTTGAGCCGCTGGGCCACCTTGCGGAAGTGGACGGCGGCGTCGCTCATCTTGTTCAGATCCAGCTTGGTATCGCGGATGGTACCCTGGAGGGTTGCCACCAGGGACTCGGTAGAGGGCTGGGCGGTGCCGTTGGCCAAGGGGCTGAGGGCGGTGTCCACGATATCCACGCCGGCGTAAGCGGCCATGAGGTACACCATGTCGCCGGTGCCGGTGGTGTTGTGGGTGTGGAGGTGGATGGGCATATCCACGCTCTCCTTCAGCCGCTTGACCAGACTGTAGCAGTCCATGGGCAGCAGGAGGTTGGCCATGTCCTTGATGCACAGGGTATCCGCGCCCATCTGCTCCAGTTCCTTCGCCATCTTCACGAAGTAGTCTTCGCTGTGGATGGGGGAGATGGTGTAGGAGAGGGTGGCTTCCACGGTGCCGCCGTATTTCTTGGTGGACTTGATGGCCTGCTCCAGGTTGCGCACGTCGTTGAGGGCGTCGAAAATACGGATGATGTCAATACCGTTCTCAATGGACTTGCGGCAGAACGCGTCCACCACGTCATCGGCGTAGTGCTTGTAGCCCAGGATGTTCTGGCCGCGGAAAAGCATTTGCAGCTTGGTGTTGGGCAGGTGCTTGCGCAGGGTGCGCAGGCGCTCCCAGGGGTCCTCATTGAGGAAGCGCATGCAGACGTCGAAGGTCGCGCCGCCCCAGCACTCCAGGGAATAGTAGCCGATGGAGTCCAGCACTTCGCAGGCGGGGAGCATGTCCTCGATGGTCATGCGGGTCGCGGCCTGGGACTGGTGGGCGTCGCGAAGGATGGTATCCGTAATCAGGAGGGGTTTCTTAGACAGAAATTCCATTGTTTCCATTCAATTGCTCCTTTCTTGTTCGCCGCGCACCGGCGGCGGGGGTCTTACTTTTCTTACGCCGCCAAGAAAAGTAACAAAAGAAAGCGGCTTAAGGGCTATCGCCCTTAAGAATCCCAATTTTTGCTTTTATTTTGCCTTTTTGTACGCTGCCGGCAGTTCTGCCGGCAGTGCGTGTACTTCGTGCGCCGGCCTTCTGCGCCTACCCACAGGCGTACTGCCGGCGCCCACCTTTTTTGCTTTGGGTACTCCCGGCGCCTCCATAGAACCGTGTGCCGGTCTGCTCACGCAAAAAGGAACCCAGGGGCCGGGGGCGGACAGCCCCCGGCCGCAAAAGAAGAGTCCATCTTCTGCGCCCGAAGGGCGCGGCGGGAAATTAACCGAACAGGGCCATCAGCACACCGGCGGCGATGGCGGAGCCAATAACGCCGGCAACGTTGGGTCCCATCGCATGCATCAGCAGGAAGTTGGAGGGGTTAGCCTTCTGCCCTTCCACCTGAGACACACGGGCCGCCATGGGAACGGCGGATACACCGGCGGAGCCGATGAGGGGGTTGATCTTTTCCTTGAGGAACAGGTTCATCAGCTTGGCAAGGAGTACGCCGCCGGCGGTACCGCAGCCAAAGGCTACCACGCCCATTACCATGATGGCAATGGTCTGGAGGGACAGGAAGGTGGTGGCGGTGGCGGTAGCGCCTACGGAGATGCCCAGGAAGATGGTAACAATATTCATCAGCTCGTTCTGGGCGGTCTTGTTCAGACGCTCCACAACGCCGGATTCCTTAAACAGGTTGCCCAGCATCAGGCAGGCAATCAGGGGGGCGGCGGAGGGAACCAGCAGGGCTACGAAAACAGTAACCACAATGGGGAAGAGGATTTTCTCACGCTTGGAGACCTGGCGCAGAGGACGCATGACAATCTGCCGCTCCTCCTTGCTGGTCAGCGCCCGCATGATGGGCGGCTGGATGACAGGCACCAGCGCCATATAGCTGTATGCCGCAACGGCAATGGGTCCCAGCAGTTCGGGGGCCAGGCGGCTGGTGACGAAGATGGCCGTGGGTCCGTCCGCGCCGCCGATAATGCCGATGGAGGAGGCCTGGGCGGCGTTAAACAGGGTGGACAGGCGGCAGCCGGCGTAGGTCATGAAAATACCGACCTGGGCGGCGGCGCCCAGCAGCAGGGTCTTGGGGTTGGCAATCAGGGGTCCGAAGTCCGTGCCAGCGCCCACGCCCATGAAAATCAGGCAGGGGTAGATGCCCAGCTTGACGCCCAGATACAGCACGTCAAGCAGGCCCACGGAGATGGACTGGCCTACCTGCACCGTGCCGCGCACGGCATCGGAGACGCCCAATTCCTGCAAATGGGTCATAAACTCCTGGGTGATGGGCTGGCCGCCGAAGAACTCCCAGTTGACATGCCCGCCGGCGAACAGGATTTCATGGTACATCTCCGCGCCGGGCAGGTTGGTGATAAGCATGCCGAAGGCAATCGGCAGCAGCAGCAACGGCTCGAACTTCTTCACGATCGCCAGATACAGCAGCACGAAGGCAATGACCATCATAATCAGTACCTTCCAGTCGCCGGTGACAATCTGATAGAAGCCCGTCGCCTGAATAAAATTCATGATAGCTTCCATTTATTTTTCCTCCCAGCGAGCCGGCCTTAGCCGATCACGCACAGCAGAGCGCCGGAATCTACGGCAGCGCCCTTGGTGACGCTGACGGAAGCGGCGGTCCCGTCGCAGGGGGCCATAATCTCGTTTTCCATCTTCATCGCTTCCAGGATGAACAGGATATCGCCCTTCTTAACAGGGGAGCCGTTGGAAACGCGCACATCCAGGATCGTTCCGGGCATGGGGGCGGACACCTTCTCGCCGCCGGCGGGAACGGCAGCAGCGGGCGCGGGGGCGGCAGCAGCGGGGGCCGCAGCCACAGGGGCGGCGCCGTCCATAGCTTCCACGGTAACTTCATAGACGGTACCGTTGACGTTTACTTTGTACTTTTTCATAGCTCTTTTCCTCTCTTCTCAATTAAAGTTTTTTGATGGACAGAATACGGATTCCGGCGGGGTCGGTCCCCATCTCCTCCGCGACGGCGACGGCGATAGCGGCAACCATCGCCTGACGGTTGGGAATCGCTTGCTGCACAGGCGCGGCGGGCGCGGCTGCGGCGGCAGGCGCCGGGGCGGGCGTCTGATCCCCCATGGATCTGCAGATGGCGCTCATCGCCATGCACAGGAGAATGATGCAGATCAGGCCGAAAAAGACGACGCCAATACCCATCAGGATGACGAACGGAATGGACGGTTCCATTAGGTGCTTCCTCCTTCTCTAACAGATGTGCGCGGCTGTACAGACAGCCCACGCAGGCTTCGTGAAAATCATAACGATTTTCATGTGCGCGAAATTATCTTCATTATAGCAAAGGTTTCAGAAAATTTCAATACTTTTCCCTGCACATTTCCGACAAGTTTTCGAAGGGTTTCCGGGCTTTCCTTTTCTCTCTTTGTGTGGTATACTGCTTAGAAAAAACATGCCGGAAGGAGGGGCGCTATGCGGTATACAAAGGTGGAGCGGGGCCGTTTCATGGCACGGCCCAACCGGTTTATCGCCCAAGTGGAGCTGGCGGGCCGCGTCGAGACATGCCATGTCAAGAATACGGGCCGGTGCCGGGAACTTCTAGTTCCCGGCGCGCCGGTATATCTGGAAATGTCGGACAACCCCGCCCGCAAGACGAAGTACGACCTGATTGCCGTGGAGAAGGGCGGCATGCTGATTAACATGGACGCCCAGGCCCCCAATAAGGTCTTTAAGGAGTGGGCGTCGGCAGGCAGGTTCCTGCCGGGGCTGACGGCCATCCGGCCGGAGTTTACCTGGGGAGATTCCCGGTTTGACTTCCTTTTGGAGGACGCCCGGGGGCAAATATTGGTAGAGGTCAAGGGCGTCACCCTGGAAGAGGACGGCGAAGCCCGCTTTCCCGACGCGCCGACGGAGCGCGGGGTAAAGCACCTGCGCGGCCTGCGGCGGGTGGTGGAGCAGGGCGGCCGCGGGGCGGTGTTTTTCGTGGTACAGATGAAAGGGCCGGTCCGTTTCCGGCCCAACGACCGCACCCACCCCGCCTTTGGCGAAGCCCTGCGGGACGCGGCGGCCCACGGCGTCGGGGTGTACGCCTACGACTGCCGGGTCGCGCCGGACCTGCTGGAGATTGACGCGCCGGTGGCGGTGGAGCTGGCGTAGGCGGGGGACGGGCTTCCGCTCCATGGACCCTATCCGCGGGCGTTGCCGCCGTGCGTAAAGCTTGAAGCTTTTTTATCAGGAAATCGTATTAAAAGGATCTTAATACTTTTCCTAAAATAATACCTTGACAGATTTAGTACATCGTGCTATGATAAAGCCAACTTAAGGGACGCCCGCCGCGGCGGGGCAGTCCGGCGAAAGGAGTGCTTTAATTTGTCCATTTCTGCGGATACCCTGCGGGGCCATACGGATACAATTATTCTGACCCAGCTCATGCGCGGAGACAACTACGGCTATGAAATCAATAAAACCATCCAGCAGCGCACCGGCGGAGGCTACGGCTTCAAGGAAGCCACCCTTTACACCGCCTTTAAGCGGCTGGAGGGCGCGGGCTTAATTTCCTCTTACTGGGGCGAGGACGGCCCGGGCGCAAGGCGGCGGTACTACTCCATCACCGACGAGGGACGGCGGCGCTGGGAGGAAAACAGCCGTGAATGGAAAATTACCAGGGACCTGCTGGATACCCTGATTTCTTTGGAGGAGGTCTGAACACCATGGACAACATGAGAACGAGATTTGTCATCGCTGTGACCAACCGGCTGGCTGCCGCCGCTGAGAGCACCGCCAAAATTGAGTTAATTGAGGAACTGAGCGAGAACCTTTACAGCCGCTATCAGGATTTGATTTCCAACGGCATGAGCGAGAGCGAAGCCTATGAGAAGGCCATGGAAGAGCTGGGCAGCGTGGACGAGCTGCTGGCCTACCTGGACAGCCTTGGACCCGAGGGCGAGCTGCCCCGGCAGGAAGCTTCCGCCCGGGATTTTACCAGTGAGCTGCTCCACGGCGTAGAAGGCATCGTCCGGGAGACCGTCAACCAGACCAAGGACGCCGTGGACCAGGCCGCCGTCATCGTCCGCAAGGTGGCGGACAAGTTGAAGGAAAAGTATCCCGACGGCTTTAAAGGGAAGGTTTACGTCCACTTTGACGGCGACGGCGGCGTCGAAGCTTCCCGCCAGCAGCCGGAGGAGGGCGCGGAGTCTCCCGCTGAGGAATCCGGCGAACAGCAGGATTCTGGCTGGTCCTTTTCCGTGGGCTACAACCGGAACCGGGGCGGCTTTTTCTGCGAGGGCGGACGCCCCAGCCGGAGGGTGGAAGGCACCGCCTTCGACTCCCAGGCCTTGAAAGGCATTGACGTGCAGGTCAACGGCGACGTGAACGTGCGGGTGAACGACGACCCCCAGTCCCAGGTGGTGCTGGACGGCGACCTGGAAAACCTGGAACTGCGGCTTAGCGAAGACGGCGTTCTCTCCGTGCGTCAGGGAAATACCGCGGCGTCCTCCTTCTTCTTCTTCCGGGGGCTGGCTTCCGCAGATGTAGATCTGACGATACCGAAGCGGTTCTGGGATTTCATCCAGATTTCCACCGTCCACGGCGACGTGGAGGTGGACGTAGGGCTTGAAGCCGGCCAGCTTTCCATCAAGACCTCCAGCGGCGACGCGGAACTTAACGACCTGGACTGCCAGGAATTGATCTTCCATTCCGCCAGCGGCGATCTGGACGCCGGTGCAATCCGCAGCAACAGCGTCCTGGCGGAGACCTCCAGCGGCGAGCTTCAGCTCACCGGCGGCTTCGGTACGGTACGGGCGGCCACCGCATGCGGCGATGTGGAGCTGACTGGCAACGCCCGGGAATTGCATTTCTCCAGCTCCAGCGGTGATTTGCAGGCCACTCTCCAGCAAGCCCCGGAGCAGATGGAGCTGCATGCCAAGTCTGGCGACTGTGAAGTGCGCCTTCCCGGCGAAGAGGGCTTTACTCTGCAATTCAGTACTGTCAGCGGTGAGCTGGACAGCGACTTTGATCTGGTTGGCCCCATTGGCAAACGTTCCGGCGAGGCACTCTATCTGGATGGCGGCGGCAGGACTTACCGCATATCCAGCGTCAGCGGCGATATCAGCCTGCGCCGCAGATAATGAGGGAGGGAACGAAAGATGAACAAACAAACGACGGATATTGTAGCTTATCTCTCTTGGCCCGGGCTTCTGCTTGCGTTTTTCATAGGCGACCGGTATGGAAGCCGCTTCCATCTTAACCAATCCCTAGTCATCTGGATTGCCAGCACCCTGGTAGGCTTTGCGGCCCGCTGGCTGCCGCTGTTCGGCTGGATGGTGGGCATTGTGGGCGGACTGTTCTGCGCGCTGTGCTGGTTTATCGGAATCATCAACGCCGTGCAGGGCGTTGAGAAGGAGGTCCCCCTGCTGGGACAGATTCGCATCCTGTAATATGTTCGGATGAAGGGGGATTTCCCCCGTCCTGTAACCTGGCGGCGTTGGTTTTCATGATTGGCTGCGCTTTGTCCGCCGCGCCGGCGGCAGCGCGGATGAAACGGCGGCAAGGGATATTTGGCAAAGCCGTCCGGCGGGGAACCGCCGGACGGCTTTTCTGCGTGTCGAAAAAGATACGCCGTTCTATGGACAAAAGCGGCGAAGTGTCGTATACTAATAGACGAAGCGGTTGAAAAGGATGGGCTTTTTCAACTGCATTGGCCGTTTACCCAACCATTTGCCGAAAGGATGCGCCTGCCGTGAAGCTGATCTTCCACTATATGCGCCGCCGCTTGAAAAGGATCGGGCTGGGTATGGCGGTGAAAATCCTTGCCGCCTTTCTGGAACTGCTGATCCCGTATGTGCTGGAATATATTATCGACCAGCTGGCCCCCAGGGGCCAGGCCGGCCCGGTGATTGGCTGGGGCCTGGTGATGGCGGGCCTGGCTTGGGCGGTGCGCTGGGGGAATATTTTTGCCAACCAGTCGGCGGTGTACGTCTCCCAGGACTGTACCAGGGAAATCCGGCAGGACCTCTTTCAGCGGACCATTACCCTCTCCGGCGCACAGGCGGACAGGTTCGGGCTGCCATCCTTGATCTCACGCATGACGTCGGATTCCTACAATGTGCAGAACTTTATTACTTCCAGCCAGACCGTTGGCGTCCGTGCGCCCATTATGCTGGTGGGCGGTGTGTGCGTGGCGCTGACCATGGATTGGGCGCTGGCTTCGATTTTGTGCGTATTGGCCCCAGTGATGACGGCCATTGTTATTTTTGTTTCCTGGAAGGGCATCCCCCTCTACGACCGCGTACAGCGGGAGGTGGACGAGATGACCCGGGTCATGCGGGAAAACGTCACCGGCGTACGGGTGGTGAAGGCCCTGAACAAGGAGCCGTATGAGGGGCGGCGGTTTCAGGCCGTCAACGAGCGTCTGACCCGCAGCGACCTTACCGCCAGCACCGTTATGGCCATCCCTGCCCCGGCAGTGCAGATGTTTATGAACCTGGGGCTGATTCTTGTGGTGCTGGTGGGGGCGAAGCGGGTGGACGGCGGGCTGGCGGAACCGGGAGTTATTCTTGCGTTTTTGATTTATTTCAACCTGATTCTGCACAGCGCCATGTCCTTTAACCGCATCTTTATCATGCTGTCCAAGGCAACCGCGTCGGCGGACCGTATTGCGGAAGTGCTGGCCACCCCGGAGGACCAGCCTCCCCTGCCTTTGGCGGAAGAGAAGCGGGCGGATGGATTTTTGGTGTTTGACAATGTGTCCTTTACCTACGCCGGGACCCAGACGGCGGAAAAAAGCCTGGACGGCGTAAGCTTCCGCCTGGAGCGCGGGGAAACCTTGGGCATCATCGGCGCCACCGGGGCGGGGAAAAGCACCATCGTCCGTTTGCTGATGCGGTTCTACGACGCCCAGGAGGGCGCCGTATATGTAAACGGCCGGGATGTGCGGTCCTATGAGAAAAAAGCGCTGCGGGAAAAATTCGGCGCGGTTTTCCAGAACGATGTGATTTTTGCAGAGTCCCTGCGGGAGAACATCTCCATGGGCAGGCCCCTGGCGGAAGCAGAGGTCATTCGGGCGGCGGAGGACGCTATGGCGGCGGGCTTCATCGCCGAAAAGCCGGATGGATTCGAATACGTGGCCGGCATCAAGGGCGCGAACCTCTCCGGCGGGCAGAAGCAGCGCATTTGCATTGCCCGCGCACTGGCGGCGAGGCCGGAAATCCTCATTTTGGACGATGCGGCTTCCGCCTTAGACTACCGCACAGACGCAAGGCTCCGGCAGGCCCTCCGCGAGGGGTACGCTGGCGTCACCGCCGTCATCGTGGCCCAGCGGGTCAGTTCCGTCATGAGCGCCGACAAGGTGCTGGTGCTGGACGAGGGCCGGGTGATTGGCTGCGGGAAGCACGAGAAGCTGCTGGAAAGCTGCGGGGTCTACCGGGACATCTACCAGTCCCAGATGGGGGATTTAGCGTAGAGATTCCTTGGAAAACGAGACCGCTTTTGGACGTTTTTTATAACTTTTTGCCAGTTTTGGAAGGTCCGGGTTTGAAAATTTGACTTGCGGGCAAAAATCTGATAGAATAGGGCTTGTTTGATAAATGGCGGAATGACCAAAAGCGAGAGATTTTTTCGATGGACAAGGCAAAAAATCGCAGGAATACTTTGTGTATTGCAAGATTTTTTAACGCTGTACAGCGGAAAAAGATCCGCCCTTTGGGCGTTTCGACATTTTTCAAACACGCCCTAGACCCCACTCTACTGGAAAAGCGAGGTTTACCCTATGAAAAAGCGAATCCTGATATTGTTCCTGACATGCTTGCTGGCCCTGGGCCTTGTACCTGACGCCTACGCCGCAGGCTATGCCGACGTCCCCGCCGGCCACTGGGCCGCAGAGAGCATCGAACGCGCTACCGAGCTGGAACTGTTCAAGGGCGTGGGAGATGGAAAGTTCGGCTTGGGGCAGCCAATCAGCCGCGCCGCCTTTGCTACCGCCCTGGTGCGGCTGTTCGGCTGGGAGGAAGTCAAGCCGGCCAAGCCCTCCTATACCGACGTGAAGCAGGACGCCTGGTACTATGCCGCGGTGGAGACCTTACTGGCCAACGACGCAGTGGCGGCCTCCGGCGAAGCCTTCCGGCCTGATGACGACCTGACCCGTGGGGAGATGGCCTCCATGCTGGTGCGGGGATTGGGGTATACCTCCCTGGCCGCAGGGGCGGGAAGTTTTGGCGTCCCCTTTACCGACGTGACGGTGAACAAGGGGTTCATTACCGTGGCCTATGATCTGGGCATCATGTCCGGCAAAGGAGACGCACGGTTTGAGCCGGACGCCCCCGCCGCCCGGGAGCAGGCCGCCGCCGTGCTGGTACGGGTCTATGAACAGCGTACTTCCCTGTCTACCGCCCTCTCCAATGCGGCGGGATACCGGACCATCAATGTCAGTACGCCCATCGCCCAGGCCGGAACCGAAGTCCCTATCACACCCCTGGAGCCTTTGCCGGAGCTGTACGCAACCCTGCGGCGGATGAAGAACAACGGCGAGGATATGTCCCGGGCGGCGCTGCGGCTGATGGCCGGCGGCGTACGCACCATTACCGACGCCGGCGGCAACCTGATTGGCGGAAGCGAACCCATCAGCGCCAAGGAGGTCCAGGAAATCTTAGGCCGGCGGGATGTAAACACCTTCTACTCCCAACAGTACGACAGCGCGTACTGCATCTACGCGCCAAACGCGTATCAGACGGCGACCGTCTGGTACCAGAGCGATGAGAGCATGGCAGCAAAGCTACAAATCGCCAGACTGTTCGGCGTGACGCATTATGTGCTGGATTGAAAGCAGCATGCCGCAGTAAAAAGCCGCCCCGGCCGGGGCGGCTTTTCGTGTCCAAGAAACCAGCCAAACCGCAGAAAAAGCAACTTTTCCCTACCATTTGCTCCCTCTTCCCTGGGCTTATCTCTCGCATTATTGACAGGCCTGGGATTTTAAATGCTTTTGCCGGTGATTAATATACGTTGACAAATAAAAGAAACCGATATATAATATACGTTATATAACAATAATAATACAAAAAGGAGATAAGCGCGGTGCCGCCAAAAGCTAAAGTCACAAAAAATATGATTATAGACGCTGCATTTGATATTGCTCGTACAGCGGGTGCGGAAAATATCAACGCGAGGACGGTTGCGAAAAAATTGAACTGTTCTACGCAGCCGGTTATGTACCATTTTAAAACGATTGAAGCATTGAAAAAGGCTGTTTATGCAAAAGCGGATAGGTTTCATACGGAATATTTGATGTGTGCAAAAAGCCAGCAGGAAGAAACCATGCTCGGAATCGGATTAAATTATATCCGTTTTGCAATAGAAGAACCCCAGTTGTTTCGTTTCCTTTTCCAGTCGGGATTCGCCGGGAACAGCCTGCTTGAAATGATCGACGCGGAGGAGCTTGCTCCGGTCCTTTCTGCCATGCAGGAAGCAATGAAAACGAGTATGGAACAGACAAAGAAAATATTTTTGCCGATTGCACTGTTTGCTCACGGATATGCAAGTATCATTGCCAACAATTCATTGGAGTATGATGAAAAACTTGTCGCCTCCCATTTGGAGCAGGCATATAAAGGCGCAGTTTTAGCTGCCCAGGAGGGAATATCATGAAAAAGCTATATGAAAAAAGCGAATTGACATTTGCACTTGTATGGATTGGCATTTATTGCGTTTTGCAATCCTTATCCAATTCATTCAATGCAATCGTCGGAGTTGAAAACTGTGTAAGCGCCGTTTTTTGCATCATACAAGTTGTTGTCTTGTTTTCCTTTATGCGGCAGAACAGGCTGCTTGAAAAGTATGGACTGTGCAAACCGTCCAGTCCTGCCCGCCGGTTTCTTTACTATGTTCCGCTGATCGTTTTGGCTTCCGATAATCTTTGGAATGGGGTCGCGGTAGACAGCTCTTGGCTTGAACTGGCCTGCCATACCTGCCTCATGGCCTGTGTTGGGTTTATGGAAGAAGTGATTTTCCGCGGCCTCCTTTTTCGAGCAATTGCCAAGGACAATGTAAAAACAGCGGTTATCATTTCAAGCATTACATTTGGGACCGGTCATCTGCTGAACTTAGTGAATGGCAGCGGTATGGGGGTTGCCGCAAATCTGTTTCAAGTGGTGGGAGCGATGGCGTTTGGCTTCCTGTTTGTCGTTCTGTTTTACTACAGCGGAAGCTTGCTTCCGTGCATCATAGCGCATGCTGCAATAAATATACTGAGTGCTTTTGCTAATGAAACGGGCTTAACGGTTAAGAAACGCATTGTTTTCACATTAATTGAATTTACAATTATTGCCATCTATGTCTTAATCCTTACGAAAACATTACCGGAAAAGCAGGACCCGCAAGGTCAAGCAGATCACTGATAACCCATCATGCGGCTTCCTGATAAAAACTGGAAGCGTCTTTTATTGGAAATTGGCATAAGCCAGCAAACCCAGCCGGGCCAGCCAACAGTCAAGACGGCCGGCAAAATCCTACGTCCATCCAGCATCTCCGCCCATCCGTATCAGTTCTTAAATACTGTGGCCCGGTGATAAAAGCGGTTGCGGAAATTAGGGAAATGTGGTATGCTGGGAGTATTCAGGGACCAGATACGGTCTAAAGGAAATGATGGGAAACCGCTATGAAACGACAGACAAAAGCGAAATTGTCCAGCGTACAGATTATCGCCCTGGGCTTCTTTATCATGATTGGGCTGGGAACGGCGCTGCTGATGCTGCCGGCTGCCAGCCATGCGCCGGGCGGGGCGTCCTTGGGAGACGCCCTGTTCACCGCCACTTCCGCATCCTGTGTGACAGGGCTGGTGCAGCAGGACACTGGTACGTATTGGACTGTTTTTGGCCAGACGGTCATCATTCTGCTCATTCAGGTGGGCGGTTTGGGGTTTATGTCCATCGCTACGCTGTTCCTGCTGCTGCTGCGCAAGCGGCTGGGACTGCGGCAGAGGGAAGTGGTGGTGGACAGCGTCAGCTATGACAGGCTGGGCGGCTTCGTACCCTTTATCCGGCTGGTGTTTATGGGAACGCTGCTGGCGGAAGGGCTGGGCGCCGTGCTGCTGAGCATCCGCTTCGTCCCTCAGCTTGGATGGGGGCGGGGGATTTATTATGGCGTTTGGCACAGCATTTCCGCCTTCTGCAACGCCGGATTCGATTTGATGGGACCGGTCAGCGGGGCGTATTCCTCCTTTACCGCCTACGCCGGAGATCCGCTGGTAAGCTTGACGGTCTGCGGGCTGATTTTGTTCGGCGGGACAGGGTTCCTTGTTTGGGAGGATTTGGTCCGCAATAAGCTGCGCTGGCGGCGCTACCGTTTGCAGACGAAGGTGGTGCTTACGATGAACCTGGCGCTGACGGCGGGAGGCGGCCTGCTGTTCTTTCTGCTGGAACGGAATAACCTGGGATCCGGACGGCCTATCGGCGAGCAAATTTTATCAGCCATTTTTGACGCCGTGACGCCGCGTACGGCGGGGTTTAACTCCACTGACACCGGGGCTTTGACCAGCGGGAGCATACTGCTGACGATTATTTTCATGTTTACCGGCGGCAGTCCAGGCTCTACGGCGGGCGGCGTTAAGACGACGACGGTGTTCGTGATTCTGCTCCACGCCCTGTCCGGTGTGCGGCGGGCGAGAAGCTCCAACGCCTTTGGGCGGAGCATTGGGGACGACGCGCTGAAAAAGGCGACGGCGGTTTTATACACCAACCTCCTGCTGGCGCTGGCGGGGGCGGTGGCAATCTGCGCCATTCAGCCTATGGAACTGACGCAGGTGCTTTTTGAGACGTTTTCTGCAATTGGCACGGCGGGGATGACGATGGGAATCACCAGGGATCTGCTACCGGTGAGCCGCTTGATTATTGTTTTCCTCATGTACTGCGGCAGGGTGGGGAGTATTTCCTTCGCCGTGGCGCTGTTGGAGAAAAAGGCCGTACCCCCTGTCACCCTGCCAAGAGAGGATATTACCATTGGTTGATTTTTTACATATTATTGCACTTTATTCACTTGTCAAGGTACCTCCGTTTGCAACCGGCGCCAAAGGGTTTTTTCCAGGGCGATCAACTCCTGTGGACGTTTTTGTTTGAACGCGCG
>CANSSG010000040.1 GCA_947649615.1 uncultured Clostridia bacterium
AGTAGCCGATAAACAGGGCGCTGACAAACATAAGTACATACATGATGATGGTGATAGCCGCCACGCCGTCCTCACCCACGTATTTCAGCATCGCCATGTTGAACAGCAGGGTGGTGATGCCCGACACCAGAGAGGTCGCCAGCTCCGACATGCCGTTGGTAGAGGCGTGGAACAGCACCCCGCCCCGGAAGACCGGCCTTTCAAAGTGGAGCAGATTGCTTTTCTTCCGAAATACCAGGAAGCCCACCACGGCGGTGATGGAGTAGCCCAGGCCGGTGGCGATGGCCGCACCCTGGATGCCCATGTCAAACAGGGCAATCAGCGCGTAGTCCAGAATGATGTTGGTCACGCCCCCAGCCACGGTGCAGATCAAAGATAGGGTAGATTTGTCGGCGGCAATCAGGTACAGGGAGAAGTTATACATCAGCAAAATTGGGATGGTGAACAGCAGGTAATTGCTCAGGTAGGTGTGGCAGTAGCCGAACACCGCCGGGGAGAGGCCCATGGCCCCCAGCAGGGTGTCCATGAGCGTATAGCCAAGCACCATCATCACCGCGCCTACAACGGCGTTGGTGAGAATCAGCAGGGTAAAGTCCTGCCGGGCCTCCTGCTCCCTGTGTTCACCCATTTTCTTCATCACCACGGCGCTGCCGCCGGTAGCCAGCATCCCGGACACCGCCGTAATCAGGGCGATGGCCGGGGCGGTGAGGTTGATGGCGGACAGGGCTTCCATGCCAATCAGGTTGGAGACGAACAGCCCATCCACCATGGTGTAGAAGGTGTTGAACACCGTCATCACAATAGTGGGGAAGGCGAAGCGCAGGATGTTTTTGCCCGTGACAGGCAGATGGTAAGAGTCCAGTTTGGTTTCCATGATTTTCTCCTTTCGTGCTGCTGGCGGAAAAGGTTTCTTATTCTATAAAACCGGCTTGTATTTGTTTCGCGCCGGTGTTATAATTGGGGCAATAAGTAGGGATTTAATGAATAGTCGGAGACACGGGATTGCTTATGGAAATAAGGATTATAGATTTACCAATGTTTACTGTTATTGGTAAAGAAGGTTTATGTACTACAGAAAAAAATATTGTGCAAGAGTTATGGCAAGAAGCCAATTCCCATTTTAATGAGGTGGCTGCTCTTGGCATGAAAAATTCGGATGGAGCATATGTTGGATTTTGGGGCGCAATGAGTGATGAGAGTAAGTCTTTTCATCCATGGACTCATCAGTTTACAAGAGGGCTGTACCTTGCAGGCGTTGAAACTTATGCTGATGCAATTGCGCCTGAAGGATGGACTAAATGGGTTATTCCAGCGCGAAAATACATTGTTGTGGACATTGAACCAAACAGATATGGCGAAATATTTGACGAGGTAATGAATAATACCATTTCTGAAAAAGGAATGAAACTCGCGGGGGCGGTGTGTGATTATACTGAGCCTGCGACAGGGAAAAACAAACTATTTTTTCCTGTTGAATCTTTATAGGAAATTCCGGTTTATCGGGGAACTGCCTGGAACGGTGGTTCCCCGGTTTTGATATGTGACATCTTTCCCGGCAAGAGGTATCATAAACCGTGTGGCCGCCACGCAGTCAAGAGGTTTTTTCATTTTAGGAGGAAATTTTTATGGAACGTCAAAAGGCCTGGCTGACCTCCGGAGCCTTCGCCGCCTTGTGCGGCACCACCAAGGAGACCCTGCGGCACTATAAGGACATCGGCCTCCTTCCCCCGGCCCACCAGGGGGATAATGGCTATTTCTATTACGACGTGGAGCAGTTCTACGATTTTTACGCCATCTCCATCTTCCGCCAGACGGGGACGCCTTTGGAGGAGGTCCGCCGCTGCCTCCAGGGACAAGATGCCGCCCAAACGCTGGCACTGCTGCGGGAGCAACGGGGCCGTCTGGAGGCGGAGCGGCAAAAGCTGGCGCACATGGACTTCGTGCTGTCCAGCGCCCTGCGCAATCTGGAGTTCGGGCCGGTTTCGGACATGGCTCCCCAAACCGCCTGGTTTGAGACGGAGCACCTGCTGGCCCTCCCGGTGGAGGAGTTAGAGGGTCTGACGGCCCCGGCGGCCAGCGAGAACGAAATGCTGATCGCCGTGTTGGAGCGGTGCCATAGGCTGTGCGAACAGTACGGGATACAGACGGATTTTCAGCTAGGGGCCATCCACCAGCCGGGGGAACAGGGCGGACCCGGGGCCATCAGCCACCTCTACACCCGCATCAAGGAAAAAGCGGACTTCCCCTATTACATGGAGAAGCCCGCCGGACATTATTTATATCTTTGCTGCCGGGGCCGCTGGGACATTTCCGAGGGCTATGCCGCCCTTAAAAGCTATATCCTGGAACCCGGTTTGGGCATTAAGGGGAATTTCTATGCCTGTGATCTGGCCGGGTTTATTCTCAATTCGGTGGAGAAAAACGCAGTTTCGATGATTTCGGTGCAGTTGTCAGAAAGACCTTGATGATGGAATTAGTTCTTCAAGCCTGCCGTGGCCCACCCCAAATTTCTCTTGACAAGCGGGCGGAAAGACGGTAGAATTTTCATAATATTACTTCCAAATTAAAGTCCGGAGGTAATATTTGAGACAGTATTTGCCATGTTTTGCGGCTGCCGTGCCTTGCGGCGGCGGGCAGAACGGCTTGAATCAAATGGATGGCTTCCGCATTCTTCACGGGGAAGTCATCCGGCACCAAAGCGGCAGGCACACGCTCTTAGAGGGGCGTGGGCCTTTTCCTGCGTTTGCAGGGCGCCGCCGTTGGGCGGAAGCCCTAAAAAAGCGCGGGGAGATGCTATGGAACAATTACTACAAACGCTTTTGCGTATCCCGGAGGTGGAAGCCCTCGCTTCCGCCGTAGAATCCGGCGGCTGTCCCGCCGCCGCCACCGGCCTGGGCGGCGTCCACCGGGCGCAGGCAGCAGCCGCTGCCGCCCGCCGTACAGGAAGGCCCTTGGTGATGGTCTGCACCGACGAGACGGAAGCCGGACGGCTGTCCGCCGACCTGGAAGCCCTGCTGGGCGGGCCGGACGCCCCTGCCCGGGTCTTGAAGCTGTTTGCCCGGGAACTGTTCGTCCGGGCAGGCACCGTGATCTCGCGCCAGTGGGAGCACAACCGGATTGCCGCCCTCTATGAACTGTCCAGCCAGGGATGTGCGGCGGTGGTGGCCACCGCCGAAGCCCTGCTGCAAAAAACCAGCCCACCTGAACGCCTGCGGGACGCCGTCATGATCTTGAAGCCGGGAGCGCGGTTCGATCTGGCAGACCTGCCCCGCCGCCTGGTGGAAGCCGGGTACGCCCGGGCCGGGCAGGTGGAGGGCGTGGGCCAGTTCGCCCTGCGGGGCGGGATTCTGGACGTGTACTCCCCCTTGATGGAGGACCCGGTGCGGTGCGAGTTTTTTGACGACGAGATTGACTCGCTGGGTTCCTTCGACCTGCTGACCCAGCGGCGGACAAAAAACCTGGAGGAAGCCCTGCTGCTGCCCGCCTTGGAGCTGCTGCCGGGGGCGGAACGGACCGCCGTATTCGACTACTTCCCCAGCAGCGCGCTGGTCTGCCTCAGCGAGACGGGCCGGGTGGGGGAACGGGTGAAAAACGTCCTCTGGCAGGCCAGGGAAGACACCGAATCCCTCCTTGCCGCCGGGGAAAAGGACGGCGACCTCACCGCCCTCCTCCTCAGCCAGAGCGAGTGGCAGGAGCATTTGGAGCGGTTCGCGCTGTTCATGCTGGAAGCCCTGCCCACCTCCCGGTATCCCTTCCCCCCCAGGACGCTGCTGTCCGTCAGCGCCAAACAGCTCAGCGCCTATGGCGGCAGCATCGAAGCCGCAGCCGCCGATTTGGCCCACTACCGCGCCGCCAATTGGCGGACGCTGCTGCTGTGCGGCAACGCCGCCCGGGCCAAGAGCTTGCAGCGGATGCTGGCGGACCGGGAAATCCCTGCCGCCCTGGACCTGGACTGCAAGGAGATGCCCGGGCCGGGGGAAGTCCGCATCGCCACCGGCGCACTGTCCGCCGGGGCGGAGTATCCGCAGATTTCCCTGGCGGTGCTGACCGAGGGCCAGTTCACCGCCCCTACCGCCGGGAAGCAGGCCGCCCGCCGTTCCGGCAAGGACAACCGGCGGAAAATGCTCAGCTACGCGGACTTGGCCGTTGGCGACCTGGTGGTTCACGCCAACCACGGCGTGGGCCGCTTTGAGGGCATCCGGAAAATGCCTGTGGACGGGGTGGAGAAGGACTATATCCTGATCTCCTACGCCGGGGGGGACAGCCTTTACGTCCCCGCCACGTCCCTGGACCAGGTGAGCAAGTATATCGGCGGCGGCGGCGCGGACGCCGGGGGGGAATCCCGGCCGGTGAAGCTCAGCAAGCTGGGCGGCACGGACTGGCACAAGCAGAAAAGCAAGGCCAAGGCCGCCGCCAAGGACCTGGCCAAGGGCCTGATTTCCCTCTACGCGGAGCGGCAGCGGCGCCCCGGCTTCGCCTTCTCACCCGACTCCCCGTGGCAGCGGGAGTTTGAGGAAGCCTTCGACTACGTGGAGACCGACGACCAGCTCCGGTGCATCGCGGACATCAAGCGGGATATGGAAAAGCCTATGCCCATGGACCGCCTGCTGTGCGGCGACGTGGGCTACGGCAAGACGGAGGTGGCCCTGCGGGCGGTGATGAAGTGCATCCTGGACGGCAAGCAGGCGGCTATTTTAGCCCCGGCCACCGTCCTCGCCCAGCAGCATTTCGCTACGGCGGTGAACCGCTTCCGCTCCTTCCCGGTAGAAATCCGGGTGCTCAGCCGGTTCCAGACCCCGGGGCAGTCCCGGCAGATCTTGTCCGACCTGGGGGCGGGCCGGGTTGACCTGCTGATCGGCACCCACAAGCTGCTGAACAAAAGCGTGGTGTTCAAGGACCTGGGCCTGCTGGTCATCGACGAGGAGCAGCGGTTCGGCGTGACCCACAAGGAGAAGCTGAAGGAAATGAGCCGTCAGGTGGACGTGCTCACCCTCTCCGCCACCCCCATCCCCCGGACGCTGAATATGGCCCTCTCCGGCATCCGGGACATGTCCACCCTGGAGGAGCCGCCCCATAACCGCCAGCCGGTGCAGACCTACGTGGTGGAGCACGACTGGGCGATGCTGGCCGACGCCATGCGCCGGGAGGTGGACCGGGGCGGGCAGGTATACTACCTCCACAACCGGGTGGAATCCATTGATTCCACCGCCGCCCGCATCCGGCAGCTCTTGGGCGGGGATGTGAAGGTGGTGGTGGGCCATGGGCGGATGGATGAAAAGCAGCTTTCTGCCGCCATGCAGCAGATGGTGGAGGGGGACGCCCAAATCCTGGTCTGTACCACCATCATTGAAACGGGCATTGACATCGCCAACGTCAACACCTTGATTATCGAGGACGCGGACCATATGGGGCTGGCCCAGCTCCACCAAATCCGCGGGCGCATCGGCCGCAGCGCACGGCGGGCGTATGCCTATATGACCTACCGCCCGGGCAAGGTCCTCACGGAAATCGCGTCCAAGCGGCTGACCGCCATCCGGGAGTATGTGGAATTCGGCTCCGGGTTCAAGATTGCCATGCGGGACCTGGAAATCCGGGGGGCGGGCAACCTGCTGGGTCCGGAACAGTCGGGGTATATGATGAGCGTGGGCTATGACATGTACCTGCAATTGCTGGAAGACGCGGTGCTGGAGGAGAAGGGCGGGAAGAAAAAGCAGGCGGTGGAGTGCGCCGCCGACCTCGCGGTGTCCGCCAACATCCCCAGCAGCTACGTACCCTCCAACCAGCAGCGCATGGACCTTTACCGCCGCATTGCCGCCATCCGGAGCCAGGCGGACGCGTCGGATTTGCTCGACGAACTGATGGACCGCTACGGCGACCCGCCCAAGCCGGTGTATGCCCTGCTGGATGTGGCCATGCTCCGGGCCACCGCCGCCCGGGCGGGGGTCGGCGACATCTCCCAGGACGGGCGGCAGATCCGGTTTTTGCTGGCGGATTTCTCGGCGGAAGCCATCGCCGCCCTGGTGTCCAGCGCCAAATACCGCCGCCGCCTGGTGGTCAACGCGGGGGAGTCGCCTGCGCTGACGCTGACCCTCCTGCCCAAGGAGCCGGTGCTGGAAGCCGCGCTGGCGCTGGCGGAGGATCTGCTGCTGGCCGGGCAGAGGGGGGAGGAAGCATGAAAATTTCAACAAGGAGGAAAATCACATGCCAACGGAAAACTTTGACGTCATCGCCCTGGGGGAGCTTCTGATTGATTTTACGGAAAACGGCCTGAGCGGGCAGGGCAACCCCCTGTTTGAAGCAAACCCGGGCGGCGCGCCCTGCAATGTGCTGGCCATGCTGCGCAAGCTGGGGCGGCGCAGCCTGTTCGTGGGGAAGGTGGGCCAGGATATGTTCGGCGATATGCTGGCGGAGACCATCCGGGAAGCGGGCATCTGCACCGGCGGCCTGGTCCGGGACCCGGAGGCCCGCACGACGCTGGCCTTTGTCAAAAAGCTGCCCAACGGAGACCGGGATTTTTCCTTCTACCGCAATCCCGGCGCAGATATGATGCTGGCGGAGGAGGACGTGCCGGAAGAACGCCTTGCCCGCTGCCGGATTTTCCATTTCGGCACCCTGTCCATGACCCACGAGGGCGTCCGGCGGGCCACCTGCAAGGCGGTTTCCCTGGCGAAGGGCGGCGGGGCGCTGGTATCCTTCGACCCCAACCTCCGGCCGCCGCTGTGGGCGGACCTGGCGCAAGCGCGGGAGCAGATTGCGTGGGGGCTGAGCCGGTGCGATATCCTGAAAATCGCGGACAATGAACTGGAGTTCATGACTGGTGAGACGGATTTTGACAAGGGCGCGGCGGTTCTGCGGGAAAAATACCCCAATATCCGCCTGCTGAACGTGACGGCGGGTCCGGAGGGGAGCTATTCCTACTATGAGGACAAGCGGGCGTTTGTCCCCGCCTGCAAGCTGGGGGGCGTCATTGAGACCACGGGAGCGGGGGACACCTTCTGCGCCTGTGTGCTGAACTTTGTGCTGGACCACGGCCTGGACGGGCTGTCGGAGGGGGATTTGCGGGATATGCTCCGCTTTGCCAACGCGGCCGCGTACCTGGTCACCACCAAGAAGGGCGCGATCCGCTCCATGCCGGAACGGGCGCAGGTGGAAGCAATCCTATCGTCCAGCGGAAAGGAAAATTCGCTTATACAGAAGCAGGCCGATTCCAGCTTGAAGCGCTGCTAGGTGAAATCAAATCAGCAGCCATATACAACGCCCCCTGTGATGGCATTCCGTCACAGGGGGGCGTTTTGCTACCTTTTGGATTTTTTCTTCTCCATCTCGTCAGGGTGGGGGGCGACGGCGTAGTCGCCGAAATGGCGGTGCAGCCATGCGGCGCAGTGGCCTACCCACACGGCGCAGGACGGGGACGCCCGCCAGTCCTCCCCGGGGGCAAAGACCGTATGGTCCGCCAAGGACTGGGCGTGGCCGCCGCTGGGATAGATGTGCAGTTCTGAGGGGACGCCCTTGGCCCGAAGGGCCTTGTCCAGCAAAATGGAATTTTCCACTGGTACGGTGGTGTCGTCGGCGGTGTGCCAGAGGAAGAAGGGCGGCGCGTTTTTCGGCACCTGCTTTTCCAGGGAGACCAGTTCCAGCAGCTCCTCCCGGCGGGAGCCGGTGAGATGGTTGATGGAGCCTTGATGGGCGTATGGCCCGCTGGACACCACGGGATAGCACAGGATGGCCCCGTCCGGCCGGAATACGGCGGGGCGGCGGCGCAGGGGGCGGTATAGCTCCTGCTTGTTCCAGAGCAGCCCGGCGCAGCCCGCCAGATGCCCCCCGGCAGAAAAGCCCATGACGATTATGGCATGGGGGTCGATGCGGTAGGCTTCCCAATGGTCCCGGAGGTAGGCGACGGCGGAGAGAAGCTGCTGCTGGGGAACCGGCCATTGGCCCTGGGGGCTGGTGTGGTATTTCAGCACGAAGGATGCGAAGCCCAGCCCGGCGAACCGGAGGGCTACCGGCTCGGCTTCCCTGTCGGAGAGACAGTGGTAGCCGCCGCCGGGGCAGATAACCAGCGCGGAGCGCAGCCGCTCAATGCCCAGCGCCTCAGATGGGGCGGGGGCGTATGTAATCAGTTCCGCAGGCCCGTCCGCGCCGGGAACCAGCAGGGGGATCGTTTCATGTATCATGGGCGTTCCTTTCTTAACCGGGGGGTTATGTCTTTTTTTCATTTTACCATACCGGCAGGGCAGTAGCAAGGAGTTTATGATTTTCTTTTGGTTTTTCACCCTTTTTTCGTTCCCCCCCTCCGGGGGGCGGGGTCCTACTTTTTCCGTAAGGAAAAAGTAGCAAAAACTTACTTAAGGGGGGCCGGCCCCCCTTAAGAATCCCTCCTGAAGTCTTTGTTTTCCTTTTAGTACGCTGCTGGTGTTCTTTTGATAGTGCGTGGACTTTGTGCGCCAGTCTTATGCGCCTACCCACGAGCATGTTGCCAGTGCCTACCTTCTTTGCTTTGGGTTCTCCCGGCGCTGCGCAACAATCCCCGTGCCGCGTCTCACGCGGCAACCAGTACTTTCGATAGAACTGTGCGCAGAAGCAAGCACCGGCATCGGCCCACGGCACCGGAGGTAGAAAAAACAAGACTAAAGGTCGTAGCGTAAAATAAACAACCCACGTAATAAAATGAGGGATTCTTAAACCGCAGGTTTAAGCGCGTTTTTGCCTACTTTTGCCGCGTGGCAAAAGTAGGCGAGGGGTCCGGGGCCGCGTAGGCCCCGGGGGTAAAGGACGGAAGAATTTATCTTCCGCGCCCGAAGGGCGCGAAGAAGCCGTCTGGAGAAATGAAAATTCTGGTTGTAATTTCCCGAAAAGGGTGCTATACTAAGATGAAATCTACTTTCCCAGAAGGAGTGTCTATTATGGGCGAGAACAAAGAATACATGACCCATCCGGAAGAACTTGGCTGCATCCATATTTCCGAGGAAGTGCTGGGTTCCATAGCGGCGGGAGCCGCCGCCGAGGTGGAGGGCATCAGCGGCCTGATGAACGTGGCCGCTAAAAAGTCCGGCGTGAAGGGCGTCCGCCTGGTGGTGGACGAGGACGGCGCGGTGGTGGACGTTTACATCCTCATCCGGTATGGCTACGCTATCCCCGAGGTGGCGGGGAAAATCCAGGGCGCCGTCACCAACGCCGTGGAGTCTATGGCGGGCTTCGCCGTCAAGGCGGTGAACGTCCATGTGGGCGGCGTGTCTTTCCAGTAAGCGGCGGTGTGTGCGTTGAGAGGGAAAAGGGAAATACATGATTAGAAACGTTGCCAGAGAAATCGCCATGCACCTCTCCTATGAGTTGAGCTTCACCGGCCTGACCGCCGGGGAACTGCTGGAACAGCGGCTCTGCCCGCCGCACTTTGCCGCCGTGGCGCCGGAGTATGAGGTCTATGGCGAGTTGCCGGGTCCTACCCAGCGGGAGTATATCGCCAGGCTGGTCAAGGGCATCGCCGCCCACGGCTATGAACTGGACCAGTACATCGAGCAGTACGCCAAGGGCTGGCGGTTCGAGCGCATCCCCCTGGTGGCGGGCGCCATTATGCGCCTGGCGATGTACGAAATCCTCTACATGCCCGAGATTCCTAACGGCGCGGCTATCAATGAAGCCGTGGAGATTGCCAAAAAGTACGAAAGCCCCGAGGTCGTCCGCTTTATCAACGGCGTACTGGGCGCTTTTGTCCGGGGCGAAGCCGCAGAAACGCCGCCGGCCAGCCCCGCTCCCGCCCAGGAGAAGGAAGAATAATATCAGAACTTGCATTCATAGGCGTGGAATGCTGGATGGGCAAGGGATTTTACCCCCCTGCAAGGCAAAAAATCGCAGGAATACTTTGTGTATTTCAAGATTTTTTAACGCGGCAGGGGGATAAAAGACCCGGCCAGACAGCGTTCAACGACTGTGAATACAGGTTCTCAAATAGGGCGCACGACGGTGCGCCCTATTGCATTACGGAGGGGGAATACAGTGGAACAGCATATCTACAGCGTATCGGAACTCAATGGCTTGGTGAAGGCGGTGCTGGAGGGCATGCCGGAATTGAACGGCGTCTATGTCCGGGGGGAAATATCCAACTACAAGCTCTATCCCTCCGGCCACCACTACTTCACCCTGAAGGACGGGGAAGGCGCCATCCGGTGCGTCATGTTCAAGGGACAGGCCCTCCGGCTCCGGTTCCGGCCGGAAAACGGCATGAAGGTGATTGCCATGGGCCGGGTCGGCGTCTATCCCAGGGATGGCGCTTACCAGCTTTACTGCGACGCCCTCAGCCCCGACGGGGTGGGGGACCTGCATGCCGCCTTCGAGCAGCTAAAGGAAAAGCTGTGGAAGGAAGGGCTGTTCAGCGGCGCCCACAAAAAGCCCCTGCCGGCGTATCCCCAGACCATCGCCATCATCACCTCCCCGGCCGGGGCGGCGGTCCACGATATGATCCGCATCCTGCGCCGCCGGTATCCCCTGGCGGCGGTGAAGCTGCTGCCCGTCCGGGTGCAGGGGGCGGAAGCCCCGCCGGAAATCGTAGGCGCGCTGCGCTACGCCAACCGGCATCGGGTGGCGGATTTAATCATTACCGGCCGGGGCGGCGGGTCTATCGAAGATTTGTGGGCGTTCAACGACGAGCGGGTGGCGCGGGCCATCTACGATTCAGAAATCCCCGTCATCTCCGCCGTGGGCCATGAGCCGGATGTGACCATCGCGGACTTCGTTGCGGACGCCCGGGCGGCTACGCCCTCCCATGCCGCCGAAATGGCCGTGCCGGACCAGATGGAACTGCGGGAGCGGCTGCAAGGCCTGGCGTCCCAGCTGGCCCGGGGGCAGGGCAAGCGGCTGGAACTGCTGCGGCGCAGGCTGGACGAACTGGGCCGCAAACGGGTGCTCACCGACCCGCTGGCCCCGGTGCAGGACAAGCGCCTGGGGCTGGACCATGTGCAGAAGGAACTGTGCCATGCCGCCCTGGCCCGCCTGGCGGCGCCCAGGAAGGGGCTGGCCGCCCTGGCCGCGTCCCTGGACGCCCTCAGCCCGCTGAAGGTGCTGGGCCGGGGCTTCGCCCTGGTGACGGACGGGGAGGGACGTACCCTGCGGCAGGCGGACGAGAAGCTGGTGGGCAGCCGGGTGGCTGCGAAATTAGCCCGGGGCGTACTGTTGTGCCGGGTGGAGGAAGTGCGGAAGGAGGAAGCGGAATGAGTCCGAAAAAAAAGGAAGAGACGAAATCCTTTGAAGAAAATATGGCCCGCCTGGAGGAAATCGTGTCCCAATTGGAACGGGGGGACGCCAAGCTGGCGGATTCCCTGTCCCTGTTCGAGGAGGGGACCAAGCTGGCCGGGGTGTGCGCCGCCATGCTGGACGAAGCGGAGCAGAAGGTATCCAAGCTGCAAAAAGGCCCGGATGGGGAGCCTGTGGAGCTGCCCTTCGGGGAGGTGGAGTAGATGGGTTTCCAGGAGCGGTACGGCCGGTACCGGGCGGCGGTAGAGGAATACCTGGAGGGGCTTTTCACCGGGGAGCGGCCCTACGGGCGCTTGCAGGAAGCCATGCGCTACAGCCTGCTGGCCGGGGGCAAGCGGGTCAGGCCGGTGCTGGCGATGGCGGTGTGCGAAGCCCTGGGCGGGGAGCCGGAGGCGGCGCTGCCCTTGGGCTGCGCCCTGGAATTGGTGCATACTTATTCACTGATTCACGACGACCTGCCCTGCATGGACGACGACAGCCTGCGGCGGGGACGGCCTACCTGCCATAAGGTTTACGGCGAAGCCATGGCCGTGCTGGCCGGGGACGCGCTGCAAGCGGAAGCCTTCCGGCTCCTTGCCGCCGCGCCGGGGCTGTCCGGCGGGCAGCGGGCGGAGGCGGTCCTTGCCCTGGCGTCCGCCTGCGGCGGGGACGGCATGGTGGCGGGCCAGGTGATGGATATCGGCCAGCTTGCGGCGGACGAGGGTCCGCTGCGGCAGCTTTGCGCCCTGAAAACCGGCGCTTTACTCCGGGCTGCCGCCGGGCTGGGGAGCATCGCCGCAGGCGCGTCCCCGGAGGACCGGGCGCGGGCGGAGGACTACGCCGCCCACATCGGGCTGGCCTTCCAGGTGCGGGACGACATGCTGGACGTCACCGCCGACCAGGCGGAGCTGGGCAAGCCCATCGGCTCCGACCGGGCGGAGGGCAAGCGGACCTTCGCAGACCTGCTGGGCCTGGAGGGCTGCGCCGCGCTGGTGGCGGAGGAGACCCGGCTGGCGAAGGAGGTGGCCACTGTATTCAAAAACAGTGCATTTTTATTAAACCTGGCGGACAGCCTGGCGGAGAGGAGGGCGTAGGGTGCGTTTTGGGATGCTGACGGGAAACCCGGTGATTGACTGCGCCCTGCTGGCGTGGTTCCTGGCCCAGCTTGTCAAGGTGCTGCTGTCGGCGGCGGTGCTGCGGAAGCTGGACGCCAGGCTGTTCGTTTCCAGCGGCGGGATGCCCAGCAGCCACTCCGCCCTGGCCGTGGCCTGCACGGCGGCCATCGGGAAGCTGTACGGCGTACAGGGCGCGGCCTTCGCCCTGTCGGCGGTGCTGTCGGCGGTGGTGATGTACGACGCCTGCAACGTCCGCCGCAGCGCGGGGGACACCGCGCGGCTGGTGAACCAAATCCTGGCCCATGTGGAGCGGCTGACGGCGGAGGATTTCGCCGACGACCTGCGGGAGGTCATGGGCCACACGCCGATGCAGGTGATGATGGGGGCGCTGCTGGGCCTGGGCGTGGGGCTGCTGGTGTGAAGCAGAAATGGAAAAAAATTGATTTTCCCTCTTGACAAACCCGCCCCGGATGGCATATGATGGCAGCAAGTGAAAGGGAGTAATCAGCGCTCCGGCGCGGTAAAGGCCGTCAGTACGGTGTAGGCCCGGCTTTACCTGAAATGATGAGACTTTCGCGGCGTATGGCTACGCTGCGGAGGTCTTTTTTTGTTTGCTCCCCGCCCATATGGGCCGTTGGCCCGAAAAGGAGGTACTTTTTCCCATGGAAATCTTTTCCGAGCTGTTTTCCAACGTCCTCAGCTTCACCTGGCAGCAGGGGGTGATGATCGCCATCGGCTGCCTGCTGGTCTACCTGGCGGTGAAGCGGGAGATGGAGCCGTCCCTGCTGCTGCCTATGGGGTTCGGGGCGGTGCTGGTGAACCTGCCCTTCGTCCAGGCGGAAGCCATCGAAACCCTGTTCCACGCGGGCATCGCCAGCGAATTGTTCCCGCTGCTGCTGTTCATCGGCATTGGGTCCATGATCGACTTCGGCCCGCTGCTGAGCAACCCGAAGATGCTCCTGTTCGGCGCGGCGGCCCAGTTTGGCATCTTCTTCACGCTGGTGGCGGCGGTCATGGCGGGGTTTGGCTTGCGGGACGCGGCGTCCACCGCCATCATCGCCGCGGCGGACGGGCCGACCAGCATTTATGTCGCCAACTACTTCCAGAGCAAGTACCAAGGGGCCATTATGGTGGCGGCGTATTCCTACATGGCGCTGGTGCCGATCATCCAGCCGCCGGTAATCCGGGCGGTCACCACCCCGGAAGAACGGCGCATCCGCATGGAATACGCGCCCAGCTCCGTATCCAAGGCCACCCGGGTCCTGTTCCCCATCCTCGTCACCGCCGTCGCCGGGACCGTGGCCCCCAAAAGCGCGGAATTAATCGGCTTCCTGATGTTCGGCAACCTCATCCGCGAGTGCGGCGTACTGGACAGCCTCAGCCGCAGCGCCCAGCATGAGCTGGCGAACCTGGTCACGCTGCTGCTGGGCCTGAGCGTATCCTTCCAGATGCGGGCGGAACAGTTCGTCACATGGCAGACCCTCCTGATTATGGGCCTGGGGCTGCTGGGGTTCGTATTCGACACCGTGGGCGGGGTGCTGTTCGCCAAGGCCCTGAACCTGTTTTCTAAGAACAAGGTGAACCCCATGATTGGCGCGGCGGGCATTTCGGCGTTCCCCATGGCGTCCCGGGTGGTCCATAAAATGGGGCTGGAGGAGGACGCCTACAATTTCCTGTTGATGCATGCCGCCGGGGCCAACGTCAGCGGGCAGATTGCGTCAGTGATTGCCGGCGGGCTGATGATTACGCTGGTGGAAAACATGCTTTGAGGAGGTGGATGGCATGGGTACGGATTTGATATGGGCCTGCCTGGGCATCATGGGCCAGGGAATGCTGGGGATTTTCCTGGTAATCCTGGTTGTGTGGGGGATGGTGGCGCTGCTCAACCGGGTGACGGGCGGGAAAAAGTAGGCGCGGGCCTGCCGCCGGGGCTTTTGCCTTGATTTGGACGGCGGTTCATACTTGCAATCCTGGCCGGAATCATTTATAATGGTGGCGCCTATCTTTTATGTTAGGCCGTGCTTGAAAAAGCGGCTATCATAAACAGGAGAGAGATATGAACGTTGAGATCAAAAACGCCGTCTGCCTGGACGGCCGGCCGGTGCAGGTTATTTCAGGCTCCATCCACTACTTCCGGGTGGTCCCCGGCTACTGGCGCGACCGGCTGGAAAAGCTGAAGGCTATGGGCTGCAACGCGGTGGAGACCTACATTCCCTGGAACCTCCACGAGCCGGAAAAAGGGAGGTTCTGCTTCGGCGGCGGATTGGATGTTGAACGATTTATCCAGCTTGCCCAGGATTTGGGGCTGTATGTGATCCTGCGGCCCTCGCCGTACATCTGCGCGGAGTGGGAGTTCGGCGGGCTTCCGGCGTGGCTGCTGCGGGAGGACGGGATGCGGCTGAGGACCTCCGACCCGGCGTTTTTGCGGCATGTGGAGGACTATTACCGGGCGCTGCTGCCCCGGCTGGTCCCCTGGCAGGCGGACCGGGGCGGCCCCGTGATCCTGATGCAGGTGGAGAATGAGTACGGCTCCTACGGCGGGGACAAGGCATACCTGCGCTTCCTCCGGGACGTGATGGCCCGGGAGGGGGTGTCGGTACCCCTGGTTACCTCCGACGGCCCGGTGCGGGAAGCCCTGGAGCGGGGGACCGTGGAGGGCGCGGCTGCTACCGTCAACTTCGGCTCTAAGGCGGCGGAGCAATTCGGTTACCTGGATGAATTCTGCAAAGACCGCCTGCCTATGTGTATGGAGTTCTGGATTGGCTGGTTTGACCACTGGGGCGGCGGGCATATCGTCCGGGAGCCGGGGGAAGCGGCGGAGGAGTTGGATAAGCTGCTGGCCCTGGGGAGCGTGAACCTCTATATGTTCCACGGCGGCACCAGCTTCGGCTTCATGAACGGAGCCAACTACAGCGACCATTTGCTGCCGGACGTCAGCAGCTACGACTACGACGCCCCGCTGTCGGAGGACGGGCAGATAACGGAAAAATACCGTCGCTTCCAAGCGGTAATCGCCAAGTACCGCCCCATCCCGGAAGTCCCCTTCACCACCCCCATCCGGCGGAAGGCCTACGGCCGGCTGGCGGTCTCCGCCAAGGCCGGGCTGTTTGAAAACCTGGATAAATTAAGCAGCCCAATCCCTTCCCCCACGCCCCGCTCCATGGAGCGGCTGGGGCAAAGCTATGGCTACATCCTCTACCGGAGCACGTTGGCAACCACCGGGCCAATGGAGCGCATCCGGCTGTGGAAGGCAAACGACCGGGCGCAGGTTTTCCTGAACGGACGCCCTGCGGCCACGCTGTTCGACCGGGAACTGCTGGAAGAAAAGCCCATAGGCCTGCCCTTCGCCCCCGGCGCAAAGCTGGACATCCTAATGGAGAACATGGGCCGGGTCAACTTCGGACCCATGCTGGAGGACCAGCGCAAGGGCATCGACCTGGGCGTCACCGTCAACGGCCGCTGGCAGCACCAGTGGGCGCAGTACCCGCTGCCGCTGGAGGACGTGGGCGCGGTGGATTTCTCCAGGGAGTACCGGCCCGGCCTGCCGGCGTTCTACCGCTTCGTCTTCCACGCGGAGGAACTGGGGGATACGTTCCTGGACTTCGCCGGATGGGGGAAGGGCTGCGCCTTTGTCAACGGGACGAACATAGGCCGCTTCTGGGATGCCGGCCCGCAAAAGCGGCTTTACATCCCGGCGCCGCTGCTGCGGGAGGGGGAGAATGAGATTGTCCTCTTCGAAACCGAGGGCAGGGCGGCGGAACACATCACCCTGACCGACTGGCCCGCCTTGGGCTGAGCATCGTATTGGAGGTAGCACAATGAAAAAATATATCGTCATGATCCTGGCGGCGCTGCTGGCTTTGGCGCTGGCCGCCTGTTCCCTGAATTTCCTGAATAAGACGGTCAACCCGCCGCCGGAGCCGCCTGACCAGCCGGAGGACGTACGGCCCCAGGAGCCGGAGGTTCCCGGCAGCGGGCCGGAGCAGCCGGATGCCCAGGAGCCGGACGCCCCCCTTCCCGACCCTGACAAGGAGGATGGCGGCGCGCCGGTGGAGGATTTGGGCGAGCCGGACGGGGAAGCGGAGAAGAAGGAAATCGCCGTCAGCCACACCGACGTGACCCTCCGCAGCGAAGGCGAGACCTTCACGCTGTCGGCGAAGAACGTCCCCGGCGTTTATACCTGCACCTTTACCTCCGCCGATCCGGCGGTGGCTGCGGTGGATGAGAGCACCGGCGTGGTCACAGCCGTTGCCAATGGCAGCACGACGGTTTCCCTCCATGTGGAGTGTGAGGAGGGGCAGTTTGACTTCCAGTGCATTGTCCGCTGCGATTGGGCGGCGGAGGACGGCGCGGAGGGCGAGGAGCCTGGCCAGCCTGGCCAGCCGGAGGAGCCTGACCAGCCGGTGTCCGGCACGGTGGACGCCCGCCCGTCCCTGAGCGACTTTTTTGCCACGCTGCAAGGCAGCTATGAGGGCCTGGGGGCCATGATGGTTATGGACGGCGAGCTGCTGGATACGTACTACCCCGGCCTGAGCGAGATTGACGCGGTGGAAGAAGTGCTGATCCAAGAGACGATGATGAGCATGTCCAATGTAGCGGTAGGGCTGGTGAAGCTGAAGGCGGACGCGTCCCTGGAAGACATCCTGGCGGTGACGGATGTGCTTCAGGCGCGTATCACCACCCAGGCGGAAGGCGGCGCGTGGTATCCCGAATCCTGCGAGACCTGGAAGAAGGGCGTGACCACGTCGGTGTCCAACTGTGTGGGGATGTTTGTAGCGCCCACGGACGCCCAGAGCATGGCCGACCTTTTTACCAGCACGTTCAGTAATTGATAGAGGGAAAAAACCAGGGTCCCCGGCGGCGCATTCCGGCGCAGCCGGGGACCGGGACGCGCATTTACCGGTGCATGGTTTCCTTCACGGAAGCCGCCGCGGCATCCACCGCGTCGGTAGCGGTCTGCATGGCTTTGCCAGCGGGGGTTTTCTTTACCATGCTGGTGTGAAGGGCTAAATCAGCCGCCGCGCCGGCCGCTGCGCCCAGCAGCATCCCTTTCATAAATCCTTTCATCCTTGACCCCTCCTCTCGGTACAGGGGTAGTATTCCCGGGGGGATTTATTTCATCCGCCCCCTTCTATAGGAAAATTTTTCGTTAACCCCGCCCTGGGGCTTACCCCGCCCCAGACCCCGGGGTTACTTTTTGTGTGAACAAAAAGTAACCAAAAAATCATTTAAACCTACGGTTTAAAATTCCCTTATTTTATTACGGGGGTTGTTTAGTTGCGCTACGACCTTTGGCTGGTTTTTTCTACCTCCAGTGCTTTGGGCCGATGCCGGTGCTTGCTTCTGCGCACAGTTCTATCGAAAGTGCTGGTTGCCGCGTGAGACGCGGCACGGGGATTGTTGCGCAGCGCCGGGAGTACCCAAAGCAAAAAAGGTAGGCGCTGGCAAAATGCCCGTGGGTAGGCGCAGAAGACTGGCGCACGGAGTCCACGCACCATCGAAAGAACGCCGGAAGCGTACTAAAAGGGAAACAAAACAAAGATTTCAGGAGGGATTCTTAAGGGGGGCCAGCCCCCCTTAAGGGTACTTTTGGTTCTTTTCCTACAAGGGAAAAGAACGCCCCCCCGCCCCCCGGAGGGGGGAACGCCGGAAAAGAAGAAAAGAGAAATAGGATTGCCAACGGGAGGAAAATTCGCTATAATGAAGAAAAAGGAGGGAGGACCGCTATGACAACAAAAATTTTCCTGGTCCGCCACGCAGAAGCGGAGGGCAACCTCTTCCGCGTGGCCCACGGCCAGTACGACAGCGTCATCACCCCACGGGGCTACCGGCAGCTTGCCTACCTCCGGGAACGGTTCAAAAACCAACGCCTGGACGCCGTCTATGGCAGCGACCTGACCCGCACCCATACCACCGCGTCCGCCCTGTACGTCCCCAGGGGGCTGGCCTTCCGGCCCATGCCCCTGCTGCGGGAAATCAAGCTGGGAGCCTGGGAGCAGTTGAGCTGGGGCCAGATTCAACGGCTGGACCGCCGGATGTACGTGGATTTCAACAAACGCCCCGACTTGTGGCATGTGGACGGCGCGGAGACCTTCGCCCAGGTCCGGGACCGCACCCTGGCGGGCATCCGCCGGATTGCGGCGGAAAACCCCGGCGGTACGGTGGCCGCCGCCAGCCACGGCGCGGCCCTGCGGACCCTGCTGGGGACCTTGCAGGGCATGAGCCTGGAGGAAACCGGCGCTACCGGCCACGGGGACAACACCGCCGTATCCCTGCTGGAGGTGGAGGGGGAGGAGATCCGCGTGGTCTTCCGGGACGACGCCAGCCACCTGCCTGCCGCCGTGTCCACCTTCCGCCGCCAAAGCTGGCACAAGGACGACGCCGCCACCGAGCCGGGGCTGTGGTTCCGGGTGTCCGGTGAAGGGGAGGGCCGCCGGACAGAAGAAGCCCTCCTGGACGAATCGGTCTCCGGCGTGATTTCCATGGCCCTGGAGCCGGACGCCCTGCGGATTACGGATTACCGCATCGTCCCCGCCCTGCGGGGGCAGCGGTATGGGATACAACTCTTGGGACAGGCCGTGCAGTACGCCCGCGCCCAGGGCCGGGAGACCGTGGCGCTGGACTGCCCGGAGGATTTGAAGGGGTACTTCCTGCAATACGGCTTTGCGCCGCGGGGCGGGGAGCTGGCGCTGGACCTGCGGCGGGTGATACGGGAAATCCCCGATTTGGGGTGAGCCGCTAAAAAAATTTGGGAAAAGGTTGCACAAAAAAGAGCAACTTTCCGCCGTTTGCAGCCTATGGTTGAAAGGCGGTGATGGTATGGCATTGACCTACATCAAAATTTTTATTGATTCCCTGGACGCCATAGCGCCATTGGACGACGGGGAGCAGGGCCGCCTGTTCCGCGCCCTGCTGACCTACGCCAAGACGGGGGAAGCCCCGGCGCTGGAAGGGAATGAACGCTTCCTCTTCCCCATGCTCCGGGCGCAGCTGGACCGGGAAGCGGCGAACTATGAGAGCGTGTGCCGGACAAACCGGGCCAACGGGGCGCTGGGCGGAAGGCCGCGCAAAAAACCGTCCGGTTTTCCTGAAACCGAAAAATAAAGTGTACCCCATGTCAAGGACATAGACGAAATAAAGTAGAGGGAAGGGGAT
>CANSSG010000041.1 GCA_947649615.1 uncultured Clostridia bacterium
CCGGCATCGGCCCAATGCACTGGAGATAGAAAAAACAAGACCAAAGGTCGTAGCGTAAACTAAACAACCCCCGTAATAAATAAGGGATTTTTAAACCGCAGGTTTAAATGATTTTTTGGTTACTTTTTGTTCACAAAAAAAGTAACCCGGGGTCCGGGGCCGCGTAGGCCCCGGGGCGGCAGGGCGCGAAAGCCCACTGCCGAGAATTATTCTGGTTTACCTGTTGAACTTCCCCCGTTTATTTGCTATAATAAAAGAAAATTTCTGTCCCATTTAACAGTATACCATATTCTTGGAGAGAATGATATGAAAATTCGCCGGATTTATGCTCTTTTTTTTAGCCTGCTTATGCTGCTGACCCTCTCAGCCCCCGCCCTGGCGGCGGAAGATGCCGGCGAAGCCGGCCCGGAGACGGAGGACTCCGCCGAAGCCGAAGAGCCGGACGCGCCGGAAGAACCCGCCGTCTTCAGCGTAGAAGCAAAAGCCGCCCTGCTTATCGACCCGGACACCGAGGAAATCCTCTACGAACAGAACATCCATGAAAAACTTTACCCCGCCAGCGTGACAAAAATTATGACCTGCCTGCTGGTTCTGGAAGCCCTCGACAATGGGAAATTGAAGCCAGACACCGTCTTGACCGCTTCCGAATCCGCCATCACCGCCGTGCCGCCCGACGGCAGCAACGTGGGCATCAAGGTAGGCGAGGAGCTGACGGTGGAGGAACTGCTCTACTGCATTATGCTCGCTTCGGCTAACGAGGGATGCAATATGCTGGCGGAAGCTATAGACGGCTCGGTCAGCGCCTTCGTGGAGCGCATGAACCAAAAGGCGCGGGATTTGGGCTGCGAGAATACAAACTTCTGCAATACCAACGGCCTGCCGGACGTGAACCACTACACAACCGCTTGGGATTTGTACCTGATTACCAAAGAAGCCCGCACATATGAGAGGTTTATGCCCTTGACAGACACCATTTACCATCAGGTCCCCGCTACCAATATGGCGGAGCCTAGAGACCTCTATACGACAAACTACCTCATCTCCAGCTACAAAACAAATTACTATATCTATCAGGGCGCCCACGGCATTAAAACCGGCTCGACCAGTGCGGCGGGACACTGCTTGGTTTCCTCCGCTTCCAGGGACGACCGGAATCTGCTGACGGTGGTTTTGGGCGCGGAGCGCATTAAAATTGACGACCTGACCCTGACAAAAAGCTTTACGGAAACGGCCAAGCTGTTCGACCTTGGTTTTGACGGCTTTAACCGGACGGTCCTGCTGGCGGCGGATGAGTTGGTGGGCGAAGTGGGCGTGGAGCTGTCCCAGCAGCAAAACACCGTGAAGGTCCACCCCGCCCAGGAAATCGAACGGCTCCTGCCTGTGGAGATGGACCCCGTCAAGGATATCGACCGCGTGATTGCCTATACGGCGGAAGTCGTGGACGCCCCGGTGGAAAAAGGGACCGTTTTGGGTCAAATCACCCTGCGCAGCGGCGATACCGTGTACGGCACCGTAGACCTTTTGGCCGACGAAGACGTCTCCGTATCCAGGCTGCTGGTGTTCCGCAGGGATTTGCTGGATTTCCTCCACAAGCCTACTTTGTGGATCGTGCTGGGCGCGTCGGGCGCGCTGATTATCTTCCTGGTAATCCTCAGGGCCGTTTTGAAATCCCGGCGCAAACAGTACAACCGCAGAAATACCGCGCGGCGCGGCGGCGGCAGCAGCCAGTACAGGGGCAGAAGACGGTAGCCCTTGCCGGCATGCGCCCCCTGTTCCGGCCGGAAGAAAAGAGCCGCCGTTTTGGCATTTGTCAAACGCGCCTTAGGCAAACGCCCCCCTGTGTCTAGTTATTCGACACAGGGGGCGCTTTGTCTATTGTGAAAGGAATATCCTTGGTGTAAGGTGTTGCCATCACACAAAGAAAGAGTGGTCGACACCTATGCGTATTCGGGAAAGCTTCAGGAAAACGGCGCTGAAAACTGCCTTTGGCTATATCGAAAAAGACCCGGAGAAAAATATGCTCAAGCTGCTGGACTGGGTGGATAAGCTGGCGGGCGATGGGCCGGACAGCTTTGAACCCCAGCGGAAAGCCTTTCGCCATGTGCTGGAAAATCCTGACAACAATATGTATAAGTTGATTATGGATATTTTCCAGACGGTGGACAACGATGTGCTGAAAACGGTATTTGAGAATTTCTTCCTTAACGCCAATATCACCGGATGGCCTAAGCAGGAGGAAATGAGGAAGAAGTATGGGTGCAATATTCCTTGGGCTATCCTGCTGGACCCCACCAGCGCATGCAACCTGCACTGCACCGGCTGCTGGGCCGCAGAGTACGGAAACAAATTGAACCTGCGCCTTGAGGAAATTGACAGCATCATTCAGCAAGGCAAGGATTTGGGCGTTTACATGTATATCTACACCGGAGGCGAACCGATGGTCCGGAAAAAAGACTTGATCGCGCTGTGCGAAAAGCATCCGGACTGCTACTTCCTGGCCTTTACCAACGCTACCCTTATTGATGAAGCTTTTGCGGACGAAATGCTGCGGGTGAAGAATTTTATGCCCGCGATCAGCTTGGAAGGCTTCGAGCAGGCTACGGATGGGCGCAGGGGCAGCGGCGTCTATCAGAAGGCCCTTGGCGCGATGGCTGTTCTCAGGGAGAAAAAGCTGCCCTTCGGCATCTCCGCCTGCTATACCAGCCAGAACTTGGATTCTATCAGTTCGCCGGAATTTATCGGGCAGTTGACGCAGTGGGGGGCGAAGTTCATTTGGTACTTCCACTACATGCCCGTAGGCAACGATGCGGCGCCGGACCTTCTGCCCAGCCCGGAACAGCGCGCCGCCATGTACCACCGCGTCAGGGAAATCCGAAGCAGCCAGCCGGTTTTTGCTATGGACTTCCAGAACGATGGCGAGTATGTAGGCGGGTGCATCGCCGGAGGGCGGAGATACCTGCATATCAACGCCAACGGAGACGTGGACCCCTGCGTATTCATTCATTACTCTGATTCCAATATCCGGGAAAAGACACTGCTGGAATGCTTGCAGGGACCGATTTTTATGGCTTATCACGACGGACAGCCCTTTGATGAAAACCACTTGCGGCCCTGCCCTATGCTGGAAAATCCCCACCTGCTCCGGGAAATGGTCCATCGTACCGGCGCCCACTCTACAGATTTGCAGTCGCCGGAAAGCGTGGACCATCTGTGTGATAAATGCGCATCTTACGCCCAGCTCTGGAGTCCGCAGGCGGACAAGCTATGGAACGGTGGAACGCATAAAGGAAACGGCGGCCAAAACGGCTGCGTTGATTATAGCCCTTGCGAAATGGATGGAAATGCGTCATAATAAGGAGGGAAGCGCCGCCTTGCCGCGCTTCCTTCCTGCTTGCAGAGGGATGTGATTGGTTGTGAAAAAGCTTTCTTGGAAAAATGTAATCCGTACCCTGGCGCCGCTTTTGGCGGCTGGAACCGCCGTCTTCCTGGTGTTTCGTGGGAATTATCAGGAGATTCTGGATAACTTGCGGGGCGTTTCGCCGGGGAAGGCCGCCTTCTTGTTCACGCTGGCCGCCGCTTTCCAGATGGCGGAGTCGGGGATTTGCCTGGCCTTGGTCAGGGCAAGACTGCCGGGGTTTTCCTTCCGCGACGCCGTGGAAGTCACGTTCTTGGGCGTGTTCGGAAATGTGGCCACCTGCGCGGTGGGTTCCATTCCTATGCAGAGCTACCGCCTGCACCAGTGCGGGCTGACTGTGGGACACGGAATCGGGATGATGACTATGGAGTATGTGTTTCATAAAACCTCTATCCTCCTTTATGCTACCGTAATGCTGGTTTGGCAGGGACGGTGGCTGCGGGAGGCCTGCCCCGGTTTGTCCAGGTACCTGGCCATCGGATACGGCGTGTGCATCGTGGTCATTGCCGCGCTGGTATTGCTTAGCACCTGGGGCAAAATGAAGGCTTTTGCCCTGCGTTTGCTGCAATTCCTGCCGGAAACGGAGAAGTGGGAAAAACGAAAGGCTGAATGGGCGTATAATCTGGAATCGCTCTATGGCGAAACCCAGCATGTGCTGAAAAGCAAGGGGTGCTGCCGGAAGGTGCTGCTGCTGAACGCCGGGAAGCTGTTCTGTCTCTATTCTGCCGTCTTCTTTTCCTTCCGGTTTTTGGGGATTGACGCCCTGACCATGGGGCGGGTGCAGCTTTTGGCGGCGCTGATGCTTATGATCAGTTCCGCCCTTCCGAACGTCGCGGGGGTCGGGCCGGCGGAGTTTACGTTTTTGCTGCTGTTTACCCCCTTTATGTCCGGGGCGCAGGCCTCCTCCGCGCTGCTCCTATATCGGACCGCTACCTATTTCTTCCCGTTCCTGCTCAGCATCGCGGTCATCGCCGTCAGCCGGAAGCGCCGGAAGGAGGCGTAGCACTCCCTGCCTCCCCCCTTCCTTTTCCAAAGCGCCGCGCACCGCGCGGCGCTTTATTGCGTGTCCCAAAAGATGCTTCGCGTCTTTTTGGGGAAAGCTGGCGATATCTCCACGCCCAGCCAGACTCCGGACATGGAGGGTATTCCTTTGACAAGGTACAGCCGTTTGCAACCGGCGCCGGGGAATAGCCAGGGAGATCAACCCCTGTGGGCGTTTTTGTTCGAACGCGCGAAGTTCCGGTAGGTGACGCCCACTACACTAGTAGGCCGCATTTGCCCAGAAGTTGCCGTGTTTCGTGCAACCTTTTGCAAAAAATTCTTTCGGATGCGCAAAAAATCCTCCGCCACAGCCCCGGCGGGCTTTTCGGCAGGCTGAATCTTACACGAATGTAAGATTGCTCCCCGTTTTGTAAGGTAAAGCAATGGAATCAAAGGCGGCGCTGCGCTATAATAAGTCCTGCAATCAAACCCAAGGAGGAAAAAATCATGCCAATCCTGCAAGTCAGAGATTTAAAAAAGGTTTACACAACCCGCTTCGGCGGACAGCAGGTCCAGGCCCTTGCCAGCGTTAACTTCGCCGTCGAGCCAGGCGAATATGCCGCTATTATGGGCGAGTCCGGCAGCGGGAAAACAACGCTGCTCAATATCCTGGCCGCGCTGGATAAGCCTACCAGCGGCGAGGTGCTCCTGGATGGGAAAAATATCGTCACCATTAAAGAAAAAGACATCGCCGCCTTCAGGCGGGACCACCTGGGCTTCGTGTTCCAGGACTTTAACCTGTTGGATACCTTCTCTATTCAAGACAATATCCTCCTCCCGCTGGTGCTGGCCGGAAAAACCTACAAGGAAATGGAGGGCAGGCTACTGCCCCTCGCCAAAAGGCTGGGCATCCGCGACCTGTTGAAAAAATTCCCCTATGAGGTCTCCGGCGGGCAGAAGCAGCGGGCGGCTGTGGCCCGTGCGCTGATTACCGGCCCGCGGATCGTTTTGGCCGACGAACCGACCGGCGCGCTGGACAGCAAGGCTACCGACAGCCTGCTCAACCTTTTCGACCAGGTTAACGCCGAGGGACAGACCATCCTGATGGTTACACACTCTACCAAGGCCGCCAGCCATGCGAAACGCGTCCTGTTTATCCGGGACGGCGAGGTGTTCCACCAAATCTATAGGGGCGTCAGTTCTACCGAGGAGATGTATCAGAAAATTTCCGATACCTTGACCCTCCTTGCCGCAGGAGGTGAGGAGGATGCATAATGCCGGGCTTTACCCTAAACTCGCCATGCAGAATATCCGCAATAACCGGAAGTTTTACCTGCCGTATATCCTCGCACTGGCGGGAGACGCTGCCGCAATCTACATTATGTCCGCCCTGGTGAAAGACCCAGGGGTCAAGAATATGGTCCCGGGCCGGCCAAACGCATATGCCTATGTCTCCGTCTTTATGACGATGGGCATGGTAATCGCGTTCCTGTTCGCCGCCGTCTTTGCCTGCTATATCAACGGCTTCCTTATGAAGCAGCGGAAAAAAGAACTGGGGCTTTACAATATCCTGGGCATGGGCAAAGGCCATATCGCCGTCGTACTGGCTGTCGAAACCCTGTTTATCGGCCTGCTGGGCATCGGAGGAGGCATCGCCGCAGGGGTGAGCCTCCATAAGCTGGTCAGCCTGGTCCTCCACCAATTGCTGAAAATGCCCGTGCCGTTTGGGTTCTATATCTCTTGGGGCGGGATGGCGCAGACCGCGGCGCTGTTCGCCGCGCTGCTGGGGTTTACCCTGCTGCTCAACCTGAACAGGGTCAGGGTCTCCAAGCCAATCGAACTGCTCCATGGCAGCGCGGCGGGCGAGCGGGAGCCAAAAACACGCTGGGTCATGACCTTGCTGGGCATCCTCTCCCTGGGGTGGGGCTACTATATCGCGGTCACTACGCGGACAGGGATGGACGCCATCGTCACCTACTTCCTGGCCGTAGGGCTGGTAATCCTTGGGACTTACTGCCTGTTTACCGCCGTTAGCATCGCTGTGCTGAAAATGCTCCGGAAAAATAAGGCCTTCTACTATAAAACCGGCCGCTTTATCGGCATTTCCGGCATGCTCTACCGTATGAAGCAAAATGCCGTGGGGCTGGCCAATATCTGCATCCTGTGTACCATGGTCATGGTGATGCTCTCGGGGACGCTCTCGCTTTACCTCGGAACGGCGGACATGGTCGCGGAACAGTACCCGGGCGACGTCAATATCGCCGTGAGCTACTACCCTGCCCCCTTTGCGGATGAAGACCCCAAGGAATGGCGGCTCTTTGACCCCAACGCCATGCTGGCGGCGCAAACCGGCTTTATGGAAAGCCAGGGGTTTCATGTGGAAAATGTCCGCACCAGCTACAGCCTGGGCTTCGGAACCGGGAAAATCGCCGGCGGGGTCTATACGACCGACCGCTTTAACAAGGCCGCTACGGGCATCGTTATGATGACCGTTCTTACCGAAGATAATTACACCGCCACAACCGGGGAATCCTTGGGCCTGGCTCCCGGAGAGGTGGCGGCGTATGGGGTGGAGGGCGATGAATTGACCCTGCGGTGGACTGTGCATCAGGAGGGGACGGAGTTGGGCGAGTCCCACTTCCAAATCGTGAAGCACCTGCGCCGCAACCCGTCCTTTGACCCGTCCATCGCGGAATTGGCCACCATCGTGGTGGCCGATGACCAGGCCATCTATGATATCTGGGCCAGGCAGGCTGAGGCCTACCCTAACGATTCCAGCAGCATGCGGTGGTTCGCCGCTGTGGACGTGGATGCTTCCGAGGATGAGCTGGCGGCGTTGCAGGACCGGTACTATGACGCCATCGAGGACAGCAGCTTCTACGAGGGAACCGGGTCCTGGGCGAGATGCACCTGGAACCTGCGCAGCGAGGGGGAGGCAAACGCGTATGGACTGGCGGGAGGCTTCCTGTTCCTGGGCATCTTCCTTGGGTTCATCTTCCTGCTGGCTACCGTGCTCATGATCTACTATAAGCAAATCTCCGAGGGGTATGAGGATAAGGAACGGTTCGAAATCATGCAGAAGGTCGGGCTGAGCCACGGGCAGGTCAAGCGCTCCATCCACAGCCAAATCCTTATGGTCTTCTTCCTGCCTATCGCAGTGGCCTCCATACATATCCTGTTCGACTTCAATATGGTCGAAAAGCTGCTCACTATGTTCTATATCCACAATACCGCTATTACCGCTGTATGCACCCTTGGCACAGTGTTGGTCTTCTTTGCCGTTTATGGCGCCGTGTACCTGCTGACCGCCAGAACCTATTACAAAATCGTGGAAAGATAATGCCGGAAAGGAGCGTTTGCAATGGATCGAGTGGATACTGCGTTGATGCTGGCGATGCTTTGCCTGATGGCCGGAACCCTGCTGGTGGGGTTCAGCAGGCCGCTGTGGTGGATGCTCCACAAGCGGTCGCCGGATGGCAGCAGATATGCCCCCAGACACTATGAATGGCTGCTCCGCATCCCAGGGGCGCTCCTGCTGGGGGCCGCTGTTTGGGTCATCTGCCTGAGCGTGATGGGGGCGTTCCCGTTCCAATGAACGGGAACGCCCCGGCTCCCTTTGGGGCCTGTTTAGCCCCTATTCAACTATAATGCTGCGGCTGGAAAAGGCTTCCAGCAGCAAGCCCATGTCGCTGGGAATCGAAATCGGTTCGCCGCAGGAAGCGATGGCGTTGGCTACGTCTTTCAGTCCGTTGCCGGTCACTACCGACACCACCGTGGCGCCGGCGGGTATCTTGCCTTGCCCGCAGAGTTTCTTCAGGCCTGCCGCGCCGGTCACGCCGGCCGGTTCGCCAAAGACGCCGCAGGTGCGGCCTAACAGCTTTTGTGCGGCCATGATCTCGCTGTCGGAGACGTTGACCGTCAGGCCGCCGCTCTCCCGGATTGCCATTAGGGCCTTGTCCGCGTTGCGGGGAACGCCTACGGCAATGGAATCCGCCAGGGTGTTTTCTTCCATCGGATGCCAGTCCCCGCCGGTCTCAATGGCGCGGTTTATGGGGCAGCACCCCTCCGCCTGGGCCGAAATCAGACGGGGCAGCTTGTCTATGAAGCCTATGGCGTACAAGTCCTTCAGGCCCTTCCAGAGACCGGCGATGGTGCAGCCGTCGCCTACCGATATCGCTATGTAGTCCGGGACCTCCCAGTTGAGCTGCTCCATAATCTCCAAGCCTACGGTCTTTTTGCCCTCCGACAGGTAGGGGTTGACCGCCGCATTGCGGTTGTACCAGCCCCATTTCTCAATGGCCTGCCTGCTTAACGCAAACGTCTCCTCGTAGCTGCCCTGGACCGATATCACAACCGCCCCGAAGGTCATTAGCTGGGCTACCTTGCCCTTGGGCGCGCGGGAGGGGACAAAGATGTACGTCTTTATGCCCGCCGCCGCCGCGTTGCCCGCCAGGGAGGATGCGGCGTTCCCTGTGGAAGAACAGGCAATTACTTTTGCCCCTGCCTCCACCGCCTTGGCCACCGCCATGGAACTGGCGCGGTCCTTCAGGGAGGCGGTGGGGTTGATGCCGTCGTCCTTTATATACAGCTGCCGAAGCCCTAGCTGGGACGCCAGGGCTTTCGCTTCATAGAGGGGGCTGCATCCCACGCGGAGGGGCGGGGCCTCTGTCGTTTCTTCTACCGGAAGAAGCTCGCGGTAACGCCACATCGTATGATCGCGGCGGGCCGCAAGGGTTTCTTTCGTCAGCTTCGTCTTGATGTATTCATAGTCATAGATGATGTCCAGGATCCCCCCGCAGGCACAGCTTGTTATGCTGGGGGCAGCTTCGTAGATTTTTCCGCACTTGACGCATTTGGCGTGTTTTACGTTTTTCATCATCGAGGTCCTTTCTTTCTTATTGGAGGTTGTCCGGGGATGGGGCTTCTTCCTCCTCGCTCAGATTTTCCAGCGCGAAACGGGTCGCTTCGATTACGAACTGCGAGAAATTGCAATTTGTACCGCGAATCACGTCCTCGACCTGTTCAATTACGTCGTCTGGAAACCGAATGGTTTTATTTGTGGCCGTGTAGCCTTTGGGAATCTTGAATTTACGCATACCGCACCTCACCTTATGTATTATACGGCGATTATATTTCGATATGCGTGATAAATATACGATGTAATTTTATTGCAGTTTATAATATATTTTTGCTTGCATTTTGTAATACGCCAGTGTATTATGTCGGTATAAAGGAGGATAAAATGGTATGGAAAGCTTGCCGAAGTATTATACCAGGCTGTTTAACGGCGTGACCGACGCCCTGGAAGCATTGCAAAAGCGGGATTATGGGAAGGCGGAAGACCTTTTGATTCGGGCGCAGCAGGATGCGGAGGAAATTTATATCTCGGAAGAGTGAGTAAGATGATATAGGCAAGGGCGGGGCCGGATGGCCCCGCCCGATTTGATTACAGATTCTTCAGAAGGCCGGTCGCTTCGTTGAACTCGTTAATCAGTTCGTCTAGCTCCTTTGCCTGGGCGTGGACCGCGTCCCACGTCCCCTCCGTGTCGTACCACAGCGCGTTCAAGTCCTGTACATCCCGGGCCTGCTGCTCGACCCAGGTATAGTACTTCAGGTTGTGGACGCGCTTGCGCTCGACATAGGTCAGCTCCAGCATGTTGTCCGTCTTCATGCCCAGGATATGCAGGTTGTGGTCAATCGCCGCCTCCGTGGCGTTGTACGCGCCGTGCATCCCGTCAAGCTCCGTAATGCGGCTCTGGTACATCGCGGCAGAGTCGGTCAGGACGGTGCCTACTACGTCGTGCTCGGTCAACTCGTAATACTTCGCCATCTTGATGCAGCACAGGACGTTGGCAATGCCCGAAATGCCCAGCCAACTCAGTTTCTCAATCAGCTCGCCGTCAAGGCCCAGCTCGTTCTTTAAATACGCACGGCCATCAGGGGTGTTGAACAGGCGCAGAAGACGCTGGCTGTCTTCATCGTCGATTGCAATGGCCATATCCGTGTTCTTTACGTTGTGAATCCAGGGGATGTGCTTGTCGCCAATGCCCTCGATGCGGTGGCCGCCAAACCCGTTGTTCACGATGGTCGGACATTGCAGGGCCTCGCCTACCGCCAGCTTGAGGTGGGGATACTGCTCCTTCAGGTAGTCGCCCGCGCTCATGGTGCCGGCGGAACCGGAGGTGAAGCACACGCCGGCAAAACGGTCGCCGGGACGCTTGACCGCCTCGTAGAGGTCCTTGAGGGCGTAACCCGTCACATTATAATGCCACAGGGGATTGCCCATTTCTTCAAACTGATTGAAAATCATGTACCGGGGGTCCGCTTTCAGCTCCCAGGTCTTGTCAAAGATTTCCTTGACATTGCTCTCGCAGCCGGGGGTGGCAATCACTTCGCCCGCAATGCTCTTAAGCCAGTTGAAGCGCTCCTGGCTCATCTCCGCCGGGAGAATCGCCACGCTCTCGCAGGCCAAAAGCTTGGAGTTGAACGCGCCGCCCCGGCAGTAGTTGCCCGTCGAGGGCCACACAGCCTTGTGCCAGGAAGCGTCAAACTGCCCCGTCACCAGCCGGGGCGCTAAACAGCCGAAGGATGCGCCGACCTTGTGGCAGCCCGTAGGAAACCATTTGCCCGCCATGGCAATGATCCGGCAGGGTACGCCGGAAAGCTTTGAGGGAATTTCCACGTAGTTTGGCACCGCCTGGAACAGGCCGCCGGATTCCTTCGCCTCGTTCTTCCAGGTGATGCGGAACAGGTTCAACGGGTTTACGTCCCACAGGCCTACCGTCTTCAGCTTCTCCTGGATGCCGGCGGGGATGGCCTCCGGGTTCTGCATCTGGGCGATGGTGGGGATGATCACGTTGTTTTCCTTGGCCTTCTGGACGTTCTTTTGCAGGATGTCCTTGTTGATGCGCAGGTCAATTTTGCTCATGGCGTTTTTCCTCCTGTTTCAGGTCAATATAAGAATATAAGGTGTATTTCGATATCCCAAAGTATTTCGCTACCTTGTCGCCGGATTTGGTAATCAAAAACGCGCCGTGCTGGCTTAAAAATTGAATGGCGCGAACCTTGTCCTCCTTGTTCATCAGCGCGACAGGCTTGCCCACCAGGGCGACGCTCTGCTCAATAAGGTCCTCCAGGAGGTCGCTGACGTTCAAAACGGTGATGCGCTCTTCACGGCCGCGGGGTTCGTCTCCGGCGGTGTGAACCAGGCCGCCTATGGCGTTTTCCATCATTAACAGAGAGGATATGTCGTAATTGATGGAAAGAATTGCCGTGACGCGCCCGCGGCTGTCCCGGATGTAGACTGTGGAGGATTTCAGGATTTTCCCGTCCGGCGTCCTGGTCAGGTATCCCAGGTGGTCCCGGGGGTTTTCGTCCCCGTGGAGTATCTGCTCCATGACCACCGTGGATGGGCCGTCGCCTAAACGCCGGCCGGTGACGTGGCCGTTGACAATGTAGACTATGGACTTTTCCGGGTCCTTGGCGGAGAGGTCGTGAATGACAACCTCGCAGTTGGGTCCGAATTGGGCCGCTAACGCGGCGGCGATTTGTTTGAGCATCTCCAGACGCTTATTGTCCAATCCGTTATCACCTCCAAGGTACGGGGCCTTTTGGCCGGGAGCCGCCGTCTGCCCCCGCAGGATGCGTACGGCGGCCCCCTCTGCCTACCCCATGGCCACATCATACCAGCATTGCATCCGGATTGCAATAGGTTTTCAAAAATTTTTTTAGGTTTTCAAAAATTTTGTTTGACAACTGCCGTTTCTGTGCTATGATAGAGACAGAGCAAAACATGAACCCGGAGGAGTTTGCACCCGGCGGATAATTTTGATGGAGGATTTTGTTATGGATTTCGAAGCAATCAAAAAAGCGGCGCAGGGCTATCAGGCCGATATGAGCAATTTCCTGAGAGCGATGATCTCCCACCCCAGCGAGAGCTGCGGGGAGAAGGAAGTCGTTATGTGCATCAAGGCCGAGATGGAGAAGCTGGGCTATGACAAGGTGGAAATCGACGGGCTGGGCAATGTCATCGGCTGGATGGGCAGCGGCAGCAAAATCATAGCGATCGACTCCCATATCGACACCGTGGGCATCGGCAACATCAACAACTGGGACCATGACCCCTACCAGGGCTACGAAACGGACAGCATCATCTATGGCCGAGGCGGCTCAGACCAGGAGGGCGGCATGGCTTCCGCTGTGTACGGCGCGAAAATCATGAAGGATTTGAACCTTATTCCTGAAAATTATAAAATTATGGTGGTCGGCTCCGTCCAGGAAGAGGACTGCGACGGCATGTGCTGGCAGTACATCGTGAACAAGTTCTTCCCCAGCAAGGAGGATGCGCAGAAACAAATCGAATTCGTTATCTCTACCGAGCCGACCGACGGCGGCATCTATCGCGGACACCGGGGGCGGATGGAAATCCGGGTGGATGTGAAGGGCGTTTCCTGCCACGGCTCCGCACCTGAGCGGGGCGATAACGCCATCTATAAGATGGCGGACATCCTTCAGGACGTACGCGCCCTCAATGAAAACGATGACGCCGATGCCACGGAGATCAAGGGCCTTGTCAAACGGCTCAATCCCAAGTATAATCCCGAGCATTGGGAGGACGCCCGCTTCCTGGGCCGCGGCACCTGCACCGTCAGCCAGATTTTTTACACCTCCCCCAGCCGCTGCGCCGTGGCGGATAGCTGCGCGATTTCCATCGACCGCCGCATGACCGCCGGCGAAACCTGGGATAGCTGCCTGAAGGAAATCGAGGACCTCCCCGCTGTCAAGAAGTATGGACAGGATGTGAAGGTCAGTATGTACATGTACGACCGCCCGGCATGGACGGGGACGGTGTATGAGACAGAGTGCTTCTTCCCCACCTGGATCAATAAGGAGACCGCCGCCCATGTGCAGGCGTTGATCGACGCCCACCACGGACTGTGGGGCAAGGAGCGCATCGGCCATACGGACGCTGAACCCAAGCTGGACGCGATGCACCTGCGGAAGCGGCCGCTGACGGATAAGTGGACCTTCTCTACCAACGGCGTCTCCATCCAGGGGCGGTACGGCATCCCATGCGTAGGCTTCGGACCCGGCGCGGAAAGCCAGGCCCATGCGCCCAATGAGATTACCTGGAAGCAGGACCTTGTCACCTGCGCCGCGGTATACGCGGCGGTTCCCGGACTATATAAGGAGGAGAATAAGTCCTCCGACGTGACCCAGTTCCGGCAGAGCTTGACCAATAACGAGATTCAGTAATGCAGCGTCCCTCTCCCCTGCGCGCCATGCGTACGCCGGGAGAACCCGAAGCCAAAAGGCAGGCCGCGGGCCGCCGGGCGGAAGCCCCTTGGCACGGGCTGAAGGGCCGCAGAATAAATCCATCAAATAAGGAGAATATAGCCATGAGCAAGACGGAAAAATTAGCCCAGCATTTGGAAAAGCTGCGCATCAACAACATGTACAAAAATGACTTCTACTGGACCTGGGATAAGACGGACGATGAATTGGACGCTATCTTTACCGTGGCAGACGCCCTGCGGGACCTGAGAGAAAGAAATATTTCTACCAAGGTCTTTGACTCGGGGCTGGGCATCTCCATCTTCCGGGACAACTCTACCAGAACCAGGTTCTCCTTTGCCTCCGCCTGCAACCTCCTGGGGCTGGACATCAAAGACCTCGACGAGAAAACCAGCCAGATCGCCCACGGGGAAACCGTCCGCGAAACCGCGAACATGGTCTCCTTTATGGCCGACGTGATCGGCATCCGGGACGATATGTTCATCGAAGAAGGCCACAAATATCAGAAAACCTTTATGGACGCCCTGGATGAGGGCTATGAAAAGGGAATCCTGGAACAGCGGCCTACGCTGGTCAACCTCCAATGCGACGTAGACCACCCGACCCAGGCTATGGCGGATTTGCTCCATGTTATCCATGAAATGGGCGGCGTGGAGAACCTGAAGGGGAAAAAGGTCGCGATGACTTGGGCCTATTCTCCCAGCTACGGCAAGCCCCTGAGCGTCCCCCAGGGGATTATCGGTCTGTTTACCCGCTTCGGCATGGATGTGGTGCTGGCCCACCCCGAGGGGTATGAAATCCTGCCCGAGGTGGAGGAAATCGCCGCCAAGAACGCCCAGGAGAGCGGTGGCTCCTTCCGTAAGGTCAACTCTATGGAAGAAGCCTTCAAGGACGCCGACATCGTGTATCCTAAGTCCTGGGCGCCCTTCAAGGCCATGGAAAAACGGACCCAGCTCTACCGCGAGGGCGATAAGGCCGGGATCGACGCCCTGGAAAAAGAACTGCTGGCACAGAATGCCGAGCATAAGGATTGGTCCTGCACGGAAGATATGATGAAGCTTACCAAGGACGGTAAGGCCCTGTATATGCACTGCCTTCCCGCCGACATCAGCGGCCTGAGCTGCGCCGAGGGCGAAGTGGACAACAGCGTGTTCGACCGCTATATCGAGCCGCTTTACAAGGAAGCCTCCTTTAAGCCCTATATTATCGCCGCGATGATTTTCCTGAGCAAGGTGAAAGACCCCGTGGCCGCCCTGCGCAGCCTTGAGAAGCGCGGGGAGAAACGCAAGGAATTCTGATTCTTTTTATCCGGTATACATACCCTTTTGTGGAGAAAAGGGTATGTATACCTAACATTTTTGGAAGATCGAGGAAAATGTGCCATGAGTAAGCGAATCGTCATCGCCCTGGGCGGCAACGCCCTGGGCAGCACCCTGCCGGAGCAGGCTGCCGCTGTCAAAATTACCGCAAAGGCTATCGTGGATTTGATCGAGGACGGGAACCAGGTGGTGGTCGCACACGGCAACGGACCCCAGGTGGGCATTATCAACAACGCTATGTCCGCCCTCCAGCGGGAAGACCCCGCGCAGGGGTACACCCCCTTGTCCGTATGCGGCGCCATGAGCCAGGCGTATATCGGCTATGACCTGCAAAACGCCCTGCGGGAGGAATTGCTGGACCGGGGGATCAGCAATATGCCCGTGTGCTCCATTATCACCCAGGTGGAGGTGGATCCGGCAGACTCCGCTTTCGAATATCCAACCAAGCCTATCGGCAAGTTTATGTCCGAAGCGGAAGCCCGCGCCTACAACGCTTCTACCGGCAACCCCGTCCGGGAGGATGCGGGCCGGGGCTGGCGCCGGTATGTGGCCTCCCCTAAGCCAAAGCACATTATCGAAGCCGGCGCCATCCGTACCCTGGCGGAAGACGGCCATCTGGTGATTTGCTGCGGCGGCGGCGGCATCCCCGTCTATCGTACGGAGAAAAACCACCTCAAGGGCGCGGCGGCGGTCATCGACAAGGACTTCGCCTCCGAACTTCTGGCGGAGCAGCTCGATGCGGATATGCTGATTATCCTGACCGCCGTGGAAAAGGTGGCGGTGAATTTCCGGAAGGAAAATGAACGCTGGCTGGACGCCATGACCCCCGCGGAAGCAAAACAGTTCGCCGCCGAGGGCCAGTTTGCCCCCGGCTCCATGCTGCCTAAGGTGGAAGCCGCTGTGAAATTCGCGGAGTCTAAGCCCGGGCGGGAGGCGTTAATCACGCTGCTGGAAAAAGCGCGGGACGGCATCATGGGGAAAACCGGAACCGTGGTGCGGCAGTAATATATTTGCAGAGCCGCTGGCATTTGCCGGCGGCTTTCTGCGTGTCAAAAAGGGGACCAGAGGTAGGAAGGAAGAAATTTTCCGCCCTCGTTGCATTGATATAATTTTTGCTTCCAATTCTTGTATCTTTGTGTATTTGCGTTTCTCCATAGTGCGACCCCCTGTGTAGTCTTATTTTTTTCCTACACAGGGGGCCTTTTGCCTATTGTCCAGTTTTACTGGGCCGGTTCATTTTTCACCCTTTTTCTACATTAGACACCCACCTTGTTGCTCATAGTGTGCTGGCGGAAGAATGACGGCTCAAAATTTTTATTGGGTCCGTTTTGTGTCCTAAAATCGCAGCAGTTGCCAAACCTTGTAGCCCTTGAAGAAAAATTTCGAGTTTTTTCGTCGGCATATTGACAAATCCGACAATGCTATGTAAAATTATAAAGTAAAATTTTGGTGGATGCACGGTTTGTCGAGTTAAATACTTGGCGAAACAAATACTGATGTTAGGACTTGTCCTTGGACAGAACATTCCAGATAGCGGTCAGAAGCATCCTGCAAATGGCGAAGGATTTCCTCCCCCATATTCTACTTAGAGGCATTCGGTTCGTCTATATATTTTAAGTATTCTTTGAGTTTAGCGGTTTGTTCACGGAGTACAGCCCCGTCAGCGGCGGCCTAGATTTCCTCAAGGAGATGTTTCCCTACCCTATTGCCGGCGTTGATTTTTGGATAATGTTTGTAGTTGAAAGGGGAGACGCTGATTGGCACGGTCGTTGCGGTGCAATCATTTGTTGGTGATCTTGCCGGTTTCCTTCCAGAAATGATTATATAATTGCTCAATACCCGCAAGGGATTGAAAATAAAGTAAAGGAGTAAATAGTTATGGATGATAGCGGAATTGGTACTTTTATTGGTCTCTTGCTAGTAATTACAGCCGTCATTTTCATCGTCTACTGCATCATACTGATTGCTGGCGTTCTTGCTGCAGTTGCTGGCGCCGGTGGTGCACTGTGGGGGGGCGGAACTGCGGTTGTCAACTACGGCAGGTCGTTCAAAGAGAATATGATCGACAGCAACCGCGCGGTTGCCTAACCAATCACCTACATACTCTCTTTACACTCGGCGTTCTTGTGCCGAAAATGTTGAGGCCGGGAAGCGCTACATATGTGCAACGCTTCCTCGGCTCTCAATGCTTTATGTTGGTGTTTTGTTCTCGCAACTTCACAATTCTTTTGCATACATAGAGAGATGAGGAGGATCAGGTATGGCAACTATGCTCCAACCGGCAAAAAAGAGTTACTTTTTTGAAAAGGGCTATCAAGACTTAGCCAATACCATCAAGGGAGCTTGGTCAAGAAATGGTGACTCTATTACAAAATACAAGGATAATCTGCATGATCTTTCCGATAAAGACAGGTGGGTAAAGATATTCTTAGGCATCGTAAACGTCTTAGCGATAATTGCCGTGGTTATCTGTGGCTCTATCATTACTGCAATTATCACATTTATTAATATAGTGATTCTCCTGGCGTTTATGGTAAACTGTACCCCATAAAGTGGACACACAAGGAAAAGAGGATTCCCTCAAGTGG
>CANSSG010000042.1 GCA_947649615.1 uncultured Clostridia bacterium
GTTCAATGTCTTTGGCCCCATTTGGTCCCAATTGGGCCCTTAGCTACCCAGTATTTGCTCCTGGACGGCTGCCTGGCTTATATCGGGTTATTGGGCGGTTTTGCTTATTCTTCCGCCTTTTTCTGCTCAAGCTTCCAGCGGGCGTCTTTGATGGTCAGCACCCGCTGCTTCTTCTTCCCGCTGGCCATGCGCTCCCTTACGGCGCGGCCTGTGGGGGTGGCGGCCAGGCCGCCTAAGGCGGTCTCCCGCAGCTCCATGGGCAGGCGGCGGCCTACTTCCCCCATGGCGTCGATTACTTCGTCTACCGGAATCCGGCTCTCAATGCCCGCCAGGGCCATGTCGGCGGCGGCAACGGCGTTCACAGCCCCTACTACGTTCCGCTTGATGCAGGGTACCTCCACCAGCCCCGCCACCGGGTCGCAGGCAAGCCCCATCAGATTCTTCAGGGCCATCGCTACCGCGTGGCAAATCTGCTGCTCGCTGCCGCCCCGCAGATGAACCAGAGCCGCCGCCGCCATGGCGGACGCGCTGCCAATCTCCGCCTGGCAGCCGCCGGCCGCGCCGGAAATGCAGGCCCGGTAGGCAATCACCGCCCCTACGCCGCTGGCGGTATACATGGCCTCCAGCATCTTGTCCTCCAACAGGTTCTCGCGCCAATAAAGCGGAATCAGCACCGCCGGCAGTACGCCGCAGGCACCCGCCGTGGGCGCGGCTACTACCCGGCGCATACATGCGTTGCTCTCCCCCATGGACAGGGCCTCCGCCACGACCTGGGCCATAAACTCGCCGCCGATGGGGTCCTTGGCGGAATAGTCGTGCATCAGCTTGCCCTGGCCGCCCGCCATGCCGCTGAGACTGCGGCGCTCGCCGGTGTAAACCTCGGAGGCCTCCTTCATGGTGTGCCAGTTCTGGGCCATTTTCTCCAGGGACGCGCCGCGGGATACATCCCGGTTCTCCATGTCCGTTTCCAGGATGATTTCCCAGAACCGCTTCCCCTCCCGCCGCGCGGCAGTACAGATTTCCTGCATGGAATCCAGATTCATGGTTAATCCTCCTTTACATAATGGATGACCTGGAGGATGCCCGGCTGCTTTTCAATCAGCTCCACAATGTAGCCCGGCACCGGGTCGTCCGTCTCTATAATCATCATCACGTTCCCGCCCTTGGCGCTGCGGTGCATGCTCATGTTGGCTACGTTCACCCGGGCCAGGGAGAGGGCCGTGGATACGTCCGACAGGTTTCCCTGGTTGTCCATGTTCTGGATAATCAGGGTGTGGTAATCCCCGGAAAAGCTGACCCATACGCCGTCCAGCTTGTCAACCATGATCCGCCCGCCGCCGATGGAACTGGCCTGCATCTTCATCTTCTTGCCGGATTCGCCGGTTACCTCGATTTTGACGCTGTTGGGATGGGCGTCCCGCAGGTCTGTCTCGTCAAACGTAAATTTCAGCTTCCGCTTCCCGGCAATCTCAAAGCTGTTGGGTATGTCCAGGTCGTCGGTGGCCATCCCCAGCAGCCCGGCAATCAGCGCCTTGTCCGTGCCGTGGCCCACCCCCGTCTCTGCGAAGGAGCCGTGAAGATGCAGCTCCGCCTTTACCGGCCGCTCCCCCAGCAGAGTCCGGGCCATGCGGCCGATGCGCACCGCCCCTGCGGTGTGGGAACTGGAAGGCCCTACCATAATCGGACCCATTATGTCAAATACGTCAATCATGCTCGATTCCCTCCTTCTGGCCGCTTCCGCCAAACACTCACATCACTTTGCTGCACCCTACCGCCATGGAGCCGGACCCGATATGGCAGGCCACGCTCAGGGACAGCTTCGCCATGAATATCTCATAGCCCGGGAACCGCTCCTCTAACTCCCGCTTCCACGTCCCGGCTTCCTCCTCGGAACAGGTGTAGGCGGCGGCAAGGTGAACCTTTTCCCCAGCAAACCGCTGGGTAATGTCCTTCTCCATGGCGTCCAGCATAATCTTTTTCGCCGATTTCCAGCCCCGGGCCTTGGCAAAGGCGTCCAGCTTCTCCCCTTGGATCTGTAAAACCGGCTTGATGTTCAAAACCGTGCCGATGGCCGCCCCGGCGGCGGTGACCCGCCCGCCCTTTTTCAGATACTTCAGCGTGTCCACCGTAATGTAGATGCTGGCCTCCAGCCGCTCGCGCATCAGCGCGTCGTGGATGGCCTGCCCATCCATGCCCGCCGCCGCCATCGCCAGGGCGTCCAGCACAGACTGGCGCTGGGTGATGGATATGCGCTGGTTGTCCACCACAAAGACCCTTCCCTTGTACTCCGCAGCCAGCATCAGCGCCGTCTCGCAGGAATTGGACAGGCCGCTGGACATGGGGATATAGACTACCTGGTCATAGGTCTCCAAAAGCTGCTCCCACAGGTCCGTCACGTCCCCCGGCGCGGGCTGGGAGGTGGATATATCCGCGTCTTCCGCCAGGCGCCGGTAAAACTGCTCCTGGGTGAGGGTGATGTCCTCAAAAAACAGCTCCTCGTTGATATAAAAAGGCATGGGCAGCACACGGATGCCCATTTCTCTGGCTTCCGCTTGGGAAATGCCGCTGTTGCTGTCGGTCGCAATCGCTACGTTTGGCATATATATTTAACTCCTCTTTGCACTGCGCGGAAAGCCCCGCGCGGATTCTTGTATCATCTATACCATAGCGCGGCGGGGCTGTCAAGGGCGCAAGGCCATTTTCCTGTGAAATCCGTCCGCCGCGCCCTCTAACGCGGTTCCAGGGCCGCGTGGAGCTTGTCGGTGATGGCCCCCTGGAACAGGGGGGTGGAATGCCCGTGGAGGTTCTCCAGCCCGCCGGCGGCCATGCTGGGGCTGAGCTGCCCGGTTGTAAACAAGTCCATGTCGAAAATGAATTTGACCTCCGGGTCGCTGGGGGCGTTAGGGGCGTTGGGCTTCACCATACCAGGCCCGGCGTGGATTTTCGCCCGGCAGGCTTCGTCCAGGGCGATCTCTACGTCTACGGCGCACTTGCGGGCGGCGGACTCCTCTACGTCCTCCTCCGCCAGTATCCCCAGGTAGGGCGCGGCAATCAGCTCCCGCCACGGCTCCCCCTCCAAATCCAGCGTCCGGCGGGAGAAAATGTTCACATACCGCAGGCCGATGCGCTCAAAAAAGGCCGGCTGGTAAATGCGGATAAACTGGGCCAGGGGCAAGTCCAGCTTCTGCCCGAACCCCTCCCAGCCAGGGTAGGCCACGGTGCTCAGGGAGATGAAGCCGCTGGTCAGGTTCAGCTTCCAGTGGCCATCGGTGGAAATGAAGCTGTGGTTTACCACGGTCTTGGGCGGCTCCGGCTTCCCGCCTGGGAGGACGGGCTTTGCAAAGACCTGCTCCTGCTTGGCTGCATAGCGGGGGAACATACCCCGCACCTCTTCTTGAAATTCTACCGGTTCTCTGGCCCCAATGGAGAGAATCGCCGGAAATCGAAGCTGGCAAATCACCTCTGCCAACTGCGGCTTGTCATAATGCACCCGCGGATGATCGGAATACAGCATGGCGCGGCCCTCCTTCACACGTTTCTCTATATTGTATCCCGGAATGGGGAAAAAGTCAAACAGAAAAGAGCCGCCCGGGGCGGCGGCTTATACCGGGGCATGGCATGCAGGCGGAGCGTCCCGGCCTCCATGTATGAGACCGGGACGCTCCTATATTAATTCTCAATAAAAGGATGCCATTCCTTTGTTGGGCCGCAGCAGGCGGCCCAGCGGCTGGGCTGGCTTGAACAAAGCCCGTCCCATTGGCAGGACCCGCAAATCAGACGCCGCTTTCCTATTCCCAGAATCCGCTCCTGCACCAGCGCCGTGAACCGGCCGAAGGGCAGCACCGCGCCCTCGCTTAAGCCGCAGGCGGCCAGTACCCCGCGGTCATAGCCTGCGACCTGCGCCGGCTTGCAGCAAACGCCGCCGCTGTTGTTGGGACACGCGGTACAGACCTCGTCCGTTCCGACAGTCAGGCACACCAAACGGCCAGGATGCAGCCCGTCCAGCAGTTCGGCCATGTGGGCGGTAAAGCCATCGCTGTAGCCTTGCCCGATAAAATACGCCATGCACATCCCATGGTGGGGGCGCAGGGGGAGCGGGTTACTTGACATGGCGGCGGAGACGGGCGGTCAGGCCTAAAGCTACCGCGATTTTCACCAGGTCGGGAATGATGTAAGGAATCACACACCAGCCCAATACAGTCCACAGCCCTACAGGTCCCGTGTTTTTCGTGTAGAGGAACATGAACCAGGCGGTGCCGAAGGCGTAGCAGACCAGCAGGCCCAGGAACATGGAAACGCCCAGGGCCTTCAGCCCAGTTCCCCACAGCTTCTCCAGCCCCCACATCAGCAGGGCGGAACCAATGAAGCCTAAAATATACCCGCCGGTCTGGCCCAGCAGTACGGCGGGGCCGCTGGAAAATCCAGCGAAAACCGGCGCGCCTACCGCGCCCAGCAGTACATAGGCGGTGACAGCGATGGTTCCCCGCTTGCCGCCCAGCAGGCCTATGGCTAAAAATACCGCCATCGTTTGCAGGGTGAAGGGAATCGCGGTGGGAATCGAAATCCATGAACAGATTGCCGTCAGCGCAACCATCGCGCCGGTGTAGGCCATGTCCCTGGCCCGGATTTTGTTTGCGGTGAGTTCCATGTCAGCCGCCTCCTTTTTTGAATTACGCTCCCAACTGTACCATATCGCAGCCAAGTTGTCAACCATAAATTTTGACAAGGTTTACAATCGGGCGGCATATTCTTTTCCAAAAGGATGTATGCCCTTTTTAAAACGGGAAATCCTAAGCGCAGAAAAGGAGTGATGTGCGATGCCAACTGAAACGCGGCTGAAAACCGGCCTGCTGAATACCAGCGAAATCGGTCCCCTGCGGAAGGTCATGCTCCACCGTCCGGGCCGGGAGTTGGAAAATTTGATGCCGGAATATTTGGAACGGCTGCTCTTTGACGACATTCCCTACCTCAAGGTGGCCCAGGCGGAGCATGACGCCTTCGCCCAATGCCTGCGGGAAAACGGCGCGGAGGTGGTCTACCTTCGCGACCTGGTGGAGCAGACTATTGCCGAGCCGGATGTCCGCCGGGAACTCACCGAGCAGTTTTTGGACGAGGCCGGATTGGAAAACCACAGAATCCGGGAAATCCTGCGGGACTACTTCGCGGAAATGGACGGCGGCGCGCTGGTGGACACAATGATGGCCGGCGTACGGAAGAGCGACGTGCGGGGCTTTGAAACCGGGAAGCTGGCGGATTACCTTAGCTTCCGGTCTGACGATTATCCCTTCCTCATCGACCCTATGCCCAACCTGTATTTTACCCGGGACCCCTTCGCCACCATCGGCACCGGCGTGTCCCTCCACCGGATGCACACCGTCACCCGGAACCGGGAAACCCTGTTCGGGAAGTTTATCTTCCAGTACCACCCGGTTTACAAGGACGCGCCCAAGTGGTATGACCGGGGGGAGAACAGCTCTATTGAGGGCGGCGATATTCTGGTCCTGTCCCCCAAAGTCCTGGCGGTGGGAATTTCCCAGCGCACCCAGGAGGACAGTATTGACAAGTTTGCCCACACGGTACTGTCTATCAGCGAGACCTTTGAGAAAATCCTGGCCTTCAATATTCCGAAAACCCGCAGCTTTATGCACCTGGACACCGTGTTCACCATGGTAGACCGGGACAAGTTTACCGTCCATCCCAACATCCTCAGCGAGATCACAGTCTACGTTATGGAGCTGGTGGACGGCAAGGTCCGCATCCAGGAACAGCAGGGCCGCCTGGAAGACATTCTGAAGGAACACCTGGGCCTTGACCATGTGACCCTCATCAAATGCGGCAGCGACAGCCCCATCGACGCCGCCCGGGAGCAGTGGAGCGATGGCAGCAATACCCTCGCTATCGCGCCGGGAGAGGTCATCGTCTATGAGCGCAACTATGTGACCAACCGAATCCTGGAGGATCACGGCATCACTGTCCACACCATCCCGTGCAGCGAGCTGAGCCGGGGGCGGGGCGGGCCGCGGTGCATGTCTATGCCCTTTATTCGCGAAAATGTTAACTGATACGGAGGAGATCATATGGCAATCAATTTAAAAGGCAAATCCTTTCTGACCCTGATGGACCTGACGCCCCAGGAAATACGGTATCTGCTGGACCTGGGCCACGACCTGAAAACCAAGCGCCGCGCCGGAGTCTGCGAGCCTGCCCTCAAGGGCAAGCATATTGTCCTGCTCTTTGAAAAGACCTCTACCAGAACGCGGTGCTCCTTCGAGGTAGCCGCTACCCAGGAGGGCGCGCATGTGACCTACCTGGACGCGGGCAGCAGCCAGATGGGCAAAAAGGAGAGCCTGGAGGACACCGCCAAAGTCCTGGGCCGCTTCTTCGACGGCATCGAGTACCGGGGCTTTGACCAAAAGGTCGTGGAGGATTTGGCAAAATATTCCGGCGTCCCCGTCTGGAACGGCCTGACGGACGTAGACCACCCCACTCAGATTTTGGCGGATATGATGACCATTGAGGAACACTGCGCCAAGCCCCTGCGGGAGGTCAAGGTGGTATTCCCCGGCGATGTGCGCAACAACATGTGCTACGCCTGGATGTACGGCTGCGCGAAAATGGGGATGCACTTTGTGGGCCTTGGACCCAAGGAACTAATCGACGGCGTGGATCAATCTGTCCTGCGGCAGGTTCAGGAGGTGGCTAAGGCTACCGGCGCCACCATTGAGATCACCAGCGATGAAAGCACCCTTACCGGCGCGGACGTGATCTACGGCGATATCTGGGCGTCCATGGGCGAGGAAGCCCTGATTCCCGAGCGGGCTAAGCTGCTGACCCCCTACCGGGTCACGGAGCAGACCATGGAGCGCACCGGCAACCGCAATGTGCTGTATCTGCACTGCCTGCCGTCGTTCCACGATTTTGAGACTAAGCTGGCGAAGGAGTGGAAGGATAAGGGCGTGGATATCCGCGAGGTCACCGATGAAGTCTTTCGCGGACCCCACTCCGTGGTATTCGATGAAGCAGAGAACCGGATGCACTCCATCAAGGCCGTGCTGGTGGCAACTATTGGCTGCTGACTGTGCGGCTGTACAAGATAAAAGGCGGAGGGCCGGACAGATTGTCCGGCCCTCCGCCTTTATAGCAGATGTTCGTACTCCGCCAGCGCCGCAAGGGCCTGTGCATTGGCGGAATATAGGTAGCGGGGGCTGCCGGAAACCTCCTGGCGGTCAAACCATCCCAGTACATTCCGGCCTAAGATCGCCCCGGCGTTGGGAGGGCCGCCCAGGCGCTTGACCTCCTCCACCCGCAGAGGGCCGTTGTCCCGCAGAAGCTTCGCAGTCAGAAGGGCCTGCTCTTTATAGGCGGTCAGGATTTTCCGGCGGCTCACGCCGCCTGTGTTGACGCTGCCGGTGCGGCCCTCATGCTCGCGGATGACCGCGAAGCGGCGCTTTTTGTCCCGGCGGGGGGCAGACGCTTCCTTGGGATGCACGGCTACGTCGATTTGCGGGACGCCCTTGCTGGTGAAGCCGACAAAAATCAGCCCCAGTTCCAAGCGGCGGCAGAGAGAACACATCCGCTTTACATTGGGCGACATGTAGCCCCGCTTCGGCAGGGGAACCGCCGCGTAAACGCCGTCTGCCACCCGCTGGCGGTCAACAGCCTGATAGAGCAGTTCCAGCGTGAAGCCCCGCTTCAGCTCCACGACGATCAGTTCGCCGCCCCGGGTGGCGGTAATGTCGCAGCCCTTGACTTCGCCTTTTACATCGTAGCCTAAATCTTGCAGATAGTCCCGGACGGGACCGTAGAGACTGCTTTCCAGTTGCTTTTCCATGGCCCGGCATTCCTCTCTGTCGTTTACAGCGCCGCCAAAAGCTGCTCCGCAGCGCGCAGGCCATCGGCGGCGGCGGACATGATGCCGCCGGCGTATCCCGCGCCCTCGCCGCAGGGCCACAGCCCCCGGACGGCAGACTGCCCGCCCTCGTCCCGCAGGATGCGCAACGGGCAGGATGACCGCGTCTCTACCGCCGTCAGCACTGCGTCTGGGTGGGCGTATCCGTGGATTTTTTGGTCAAGTATGGGCAGGGCGTCCGCCAGGGAGCGCCAGATAAATTCCGGCAGGACCTCCCGCAGGTCGCACCATTTCACGCCGGGGCGGTAGGTGGGCAGCACGGCTCCCGGCCGTACGGTGGGCCGCCCTATGAGGAAGTCCTCTACCCGCTGGGCGGGCGCGAAAAACCGCCCCCCTCCCGCCGCGAAGGCCCGCTCCTCCAACGCCCGTTGGAACGCAATGCCCGCCAATGGCCCGTCCCCAGGGAAGTCCTCCGGGCCAACGCTGGCCAGAAGCCCGCCGTTGCAGTTGACACCGTCCCGGGCGTAATGGCTCATGCCGTTGGTGACGGCCCGCTGGGCTTCGCTGGCGGCGGCGACCACTTGTCCGCCGGGGCATACGCAAAAGCTGAACACCGCCCGCCCGCTTTCCAAGTGGCAGCTCAGCTTGTAGCTGGATGCAGGAAGGCGGGGATGGCCCGCCAGGGACTTATATTGGGCCAGGTCGATGTCCGATTGGCGGTGCTCGATCCGTACGCCTACGGCCAGGGGCTTCGGCTCCATGGGGACGCCTGCGGCGTGGAGCATGGAGAAGGTGTCCCGGGCGCTGTTGCCCAGGGCCAGGACCACCTGTTCCGCCGGAAGACGGTACGCGCCGTCAGGGCCAACCACCTCCAAACCGGCAACCCGGCCGTTTTCCAGCGCCAGTCCCGCCAGGCGGTGGCCGAAGCGGAGCGTACATCCCAGCGCCGACAATTCTTGCCGCATGCAGGCTAAAACCCGGTGGAGGTAGTCGGTGCCAATGTGGGGCTTGGCGTCATATAAAATACTCTCCGGCGCACCGCAGGCAGTCAAATTCTCCAGGATAAAGCGGTGGCTGGGGTCCCGGGTGCCGGTATTCAGCTTGCCGTCGGAAAACGCGCCCGCGCCGCCTTCGCCATACTGCACGTTGGATTCCAGGTCCAGCTCCCCGGCCGCCCAGAACCGCTCCACGTCCTGGCGGCGGCGTTCCACAGGCCAGCCCCGCTCCAACAGGACCGGCGGCGCGCCGCACCGGGCCAGCGCCAAGGCGCAGAACAAGCCCGCCGGGCCTGCGCCTACCACCACCGGGGGAAGCTTGGGCGGGGAAACTGGCGCGGGGAGACGGTACGGCGTTTCATTTACCTGGGAAACCTGCTTGCTGCGGCAGCGTTTTAAGACCGCTTCCTCGTTTTTTACCGCCGCGCGGAGGGTATATACAAACCGAACGCCCCCCCGGGCGTCGATGGCTTTGCGGAGGATGTGCAGCGTCCCGATTCCCTCCGCCGGAATCCGGAGGGCCGCGGCGGCCTTTTGCCGCAGAAGGGCTTCATCCTCGTCCAGTTCCAGTTTTATGCGCTCAATTTGCAGCATGGCCCGGTTCCTTTCCATAAGCGCCGCGATAGCCTATGCCATAGGATATCTGCGCCGCTGCTTCTAAAATCAGTTTGACCGATTTTTCCATCTCCGGCGAGTTGAGCCGCCGGAACATCCCTACAATGCCTACCGCGTAGGCCGCCTGCCCGTCTATCCCAAAAACCGGGGCCGATACGCTGCGCAGCCCGATGCGGTATTCTCCGTTTTCCAGGGCGTAGCCCTGGCGGCGGATTTCTTCCAGTTCTGCTTCCAGAGACGCTGCGTTGGTATGGCCGTGGGGCGTGTAGACGGCAAAGCCGCAGGCCCGGAGGATGCTTTTCCGCTGGGCCGGCGGCAGGTAAGCCAGCAAAAGCTTGCCCATGGAGGTGCAGTGAACCGGAAGCCGCGCCCCTTTTTCCGGCACCACCCGTAAATTGCTGCGGGCGTCGGCGCAGTCCAGCACCAACACCTCCCCGTGGTCCAGGGCGCCGAGGGAGACGGCTTCCCCGGCTTCCTCCGCCGTCCGGCGCAGCGGCTCCGCCGCCGCTTCCAGTACGTTCCAGCCCCGGCTGACGATGCAGCCATACTCAAACAGGCGCACCCCCAGGCGGTAGCGGCCGTCCAGCTCCGACTGCTCCACCACGCCGCTTGCCCGCAGGGAGGTCAGAAGGCCGTGAACCGTGGTTTTGGGAATGCCGGCGCGGACGGACAATTCGCCGAGGGACAGGGGTCCCTTGGCCTGGGCAAGACAGGCCAGCAGATCCATGGCCTTGCAGACCGACTGCACCCGCCCGGTCATTGAAAAAGCTCCAATCTGCCCGACCGGCAGGCGATCATCTGCGCCGCCACGGAAACGGCGACCTCGCCGGGGGTCTCGCCGCCGATGGGCAGCCCAATGGGGGCGTGGACGCGGCGGATTTCTTCCGGGGAAAAGCCTTCAGCCGACAGCTTTTCCCTGGCGGCCGCCACCTTTTTCTTGCTGCCAATGCAGCCGATGTATTTCGCAGGGGTCCGCAGGACTTGGGTGAGGACTTCATAGTCCGCCTGATGCCCCGGCGTCATGATGACCACATAATCCTCTCCGGCCACAGGCGGCAGATTCGCCAAAGCGGTGGAAAACGGTCCGCAGTGGAGGCCGGCGGCTTCCGGGAAATATGCGCGGTCCACCGCATGCGCCCGCTCGTCCCAGACCTCCACCCGGAAACCGGTCATAGCCAAGATGTGGGCCAACTCCCGCGCTACATGGCCCGCGCCGAACAGGTACACCGTTCCCGCCCGGGCCAGGGGTTCCACGTACAGAACCGGCGCGCCCTCATCCAGCGTTCCCCGGCTGCGCAGCAGCGGCGCAATCCGCTCCATGGGCAGCTCCAGGCCGCGCAGGCCCTTCTCACGGTCATAGACGCCCATAGACCAGGCGTCTCCGGAAATCGCCGTAACCAGCCAGGACGGGGCAGGCGCGTCCAGCAGGGCGGGAATCTCCGCCAAAACCCGGCGGGCGGTGGAATCCTGTGGGTCAAAGTACTGAAAATACACGCGGACATCCCCGCCGCAGATCATGCCAATATCAGCGATTTCCCCGGCGGACAGGCGGTAGTCTTGAAACCTGGACTGCTTTTTCGCCAGCAGCTCCCGGGCAAGCCCGGCCGCGCGAAACTCCACCGCGCCGCCGCCAATGGTGCCAAGGGATGCACCGTCCTCCAGAATCAGCATTTTCGCGCCAGCCCCGCGGGGCGTGGAGCCGCGGCTGGCGACAATGCCGCACAGAACGGCCCCGCGGCCGCTGTCCAGCGCGTCCAGCAGGGCGGTGATTATTTTTTTCATAAGGGTCCTCCTTTTACTGCCGCTCCCGAATGGTGACGGCAACCGTATCGCCGGGGGCTTTTCCAATCTTTGCCTGGATATCCTTGCGTACGCCGATAATATAGCAGATGGAGCCGTCCGGGTTTTTCACGCCCATGTTGACCAGGCTCCCGTCATAGATTTCACCGTCAAAGGTGGCGCGGACCTTGACCCGGCCCTTGCCGAACACCGCGCGGATATCGTGGGGAAAGCGGACAAAAGCGCCGTGCTTGTCCGGAACTGGCTCAATGGCCGCATGGAAGGTATAAACGGTTTCGTTCATGCTGGTTACCTCGCTGGAAATGGATTAGTGGGCGGCGGCTACTGCGTGTCAAACAAGCCGTCGCGGGTGATGTTATGCAGCCATTGGCCGGAGCGGTAGTGTTTGATGACCCAGGGCCATTTGACAAATTCGTCGGTGCATAAAAGGAAATATACCCATATGACCGGCAGTTTTAGTACAAACGCCGCGATGAAGCCCAGGGGGACCGCGTAACACCACATGTCCACCGTATCGCAGATAAAGCCGAACCGGCTGTCGCCCCCGGCGCGGAATACGCCCGCAATCAGCGTTGTGTTCACTGCCGCGCCCATGACGTAATATGTGTTAATCAGAAGCATCCGGCGGAGAAAGTATACCGACTGCTCCGAAAGGGACGCCTTTGCATAGGCTAAGACCACCGGCATGGCCGCCAGGATCATAACGCTGCCGATGGCTCCCGTGGCCACGGTCAGCTTCATCAGTTTTTTTGCGCCGGTACGTGCCTCCTCCAGCTTGTTTTCTCCGATAATGTTGCCCAAAAGAATCCCGCCCGCGCTGGCCATGCCGAAGCAGAGTATAGTGCCGAAATTCCGGACCACCACGACGAAGGAGTTGGCCGCTACAGCGTCCGTACCCAGATGGCCGATGATGACAGAATACATCGAAAACGCGACGCTCCAACTGACGTCGTTGCCCAGGGCGGGGAGGGACAGGCGTACAAAATCGGAGAACAGGGGCTTGTTCCGCACGAACATGTATTTGACGTTCAAGTTTACGTCCTTGCTGAGGATGGATACTGCCACGCAGGCCGCAAGTTCCGCCAGGCGGGAGAGGCTGGTGGCGACAGCTACGCCCATGGCGCCCAGCTTCGGCGCGCCGAACAGGCCGAAAATCCACACCGCGTTTAGGATAATGTTCAGCGTGAAGGCCAGGGCGTTCATCAGCATGCTGACCGCTACGCGGTTGATGCTCCGCAGGACCGCCAGGTAAACCTCTACCACGCCCCAGCAGAGGTAGGCCAGGCTCATGCAGCGGAGATAGGACGCGCCGATGGAAATCAACTCCCCGTCATCGGTAAACAGCAGCATCATCTGCTCCGGCAGCAGCAGCGCCGCCGCCGCAAAAGCCGCCGCGATGGGAAGGGAAAAGCGCATGGCAATGCCCTCTATCATTTGGATGGCCCGCATGTCGCCTTTGCCGTAATACTGGGCGCTGAGAATCGTCACGCCGGTACCCAGGCCGTAGAAAACCATAAACAATACGCTGGCATACTGGGACGCCAGGGAAACCGCCGAGATGGAAGATTGGCCGGCATAGTTTAGCATGACCACGTCGGCGGAGCTGACGGCGGCGCTCAGAAGGTTCTGGATGACTATGGGCAGGACCAGCTTGAAAATCTGGCGGTAAAAAGGGTCCCGGCGCAAACGGTTTGCTTTTTCCATACTTCCCTCTTTCTGCTTTTTGTGATATACTTAAAGCTGCTCCATGACCTCCCCGATGGGCGCGGTGATGGTCAGGCCCGCTTCGCGGCCTAAGGCGCTTTTGTTGATGACTACCAGCTTTGCCCCCCGGTAGTACTGCACCAGCCCGGCTGCGGGGTACACCGTCAGCGAGGTTCCGCCGATAATCAGCATGTCCGCGCGGCGGATGGCGGAAACGGATTTCGCCAGCGTGCCGCTGTCCAGGCCTTCCTCGTAGAGGACTACGTCCGGCTTGATGATGCCGCCGCAGGGGCAGAATGGGACGCCCTTGCTGCGCTGTACGGCTTCAACCCCATGGAACATGCCGCATTTCGTACAGTAGTTGCGCAGGACGCTGCCGTGAAGCTCCAGGACGTTCTTGCTGCCGGCTTTTTGGTGGAGGCCGTCAATATTTTGGGTGATGACGGCCTTCAGCTTTCCGGCGGCCTCCCATTCGGCCAGCTTTTTGTGGGCGGCGTTGGGCCGGGCGTCCAGATGGAGCATTTTGTTGCGGTAAAAACGGTAAAATTCTGCCGGGTTTTCTTCGTAGAAGCTGTGGCTCAGGATGGTCTCAGGGGGATAGTCATACTCTTGGTTGTAAAGGCCGCCGGTGCTGCGGAAATCGGGGATGCCGCTTTCTGTGCTGACCCCCGCGCCGCCAAAAAAGACGATGTTCCCGCTGTGATCCGTCCAGTCCTTCAGTGTTTTGATTTCGTCCGTCATGGTGGGTCCCTCCATCGCTGCATTTGTGTTAATTTGTTCATTTTAAGGAGTATGCACAATGAATATTCAGATTTTCGGTTCCTCCAAGTGTTTTGAAACCAAAAAAGCGGAACGCTGGTTCAAAGAGCGGCGTATCAAGTACCAGTATATTGATCTGCCGAAAAAAGGGTTTTCTTTGGGCGAGTACCGCGCCATTCGGCAAAAGTTGAAGGTGGAAGAGCTGATCAACACCAAATGTAAGGCATATCAGGATTTGTATGTGGCTTATCTTACCCCTGACGCGGCAGAGGATAAACTCTATGAAAACCCGCAGTTGTTTCTTACGCCCATCGTTCGCAATGGGAAGCTCGTTACGGTAGGGTTTTGCCCTGAGGTTTGGGAGAAGTGGGAGTAAGCCGGCCTTTGGGGGACTCCCCTTCGCTGCCGCCGGAGCCTTCCCAGACCCCCGGCAGCTTTTCCTACAAGGGAAGGCTGCCGGGGAAGCCGCGTCAGTCTGTATGGTGGACGTGGTTGAAAATGTGCTCCTCGCAGAAGCAGTGATACCCCGTGCATTTGGAGCAGTACCGAAACTGCAAATCAGGATGCTCTGCGTCCGTTCGCCCGCAGACCTCGCACTTGTGGTTATAGCCCTTCTGCCGCCGCTGCTCCTTTACCGCCCTGCGGAATTGCACAGCCTCCGTGCGGTGGCGCGCCTGGAACTGGCTCGCCCGCCGGGAAAAGTCTGGGGAGAAGAAAACAAACAGATTCAGCATGGCTACAATGGGGGCCAGGGCCACGCCCCACAGCCCCATGCGAATGCCTTGCACCACGCTGAGCACGTATATGGCCGCTTCAAAAACCGCCAGCCATTTCATCTTGATGGGGATGATATAGAAAAGGCGGACAACCGCATCCGGGTAGGTCAGCGCAAAAGCAAAAAACAGCGCCGCATTTACATACCCGGCTCCGTACAGCGGAAAGGCAAAACCGTCCAGGAACAGCGCCAGAATGGACGACAGCACCGACAACAGCATGCCGCCGGCATAATATACGGTAAATTTCGTGCTGCCCCACAGACGCTCCATGGATTCCCCCAGCCAGAAGTAGAAAAACAGCGACAGCATTACCGACAGCGGCCCGCTGCCGGTGGGAATCAGGACAAAAGTTGCCACTCGCCAAATCTGGCCGTGGAGCAATGACGCTGCATCCATGGCTAACATATTCAACAGCATGCCGGAACGGTCAAACATGCTGAAAATATAGACAACAGCGTTGGCGGCTACAAGATAACGCATGAGGTTCGGAATCCCTAACCGGGGGTGCATCGCACAGAAACGGTCGATGGCGGCGTTTAGCTTTTTCAAAGATTAGTCCTCCTGTTTTTTTGTCTGGTACTTGGTATTGTACTCCTTCTGAAAGGAAATGTCATTATAAATATTTGAACATTTGACATTTGGAGAAAAATGTGTATAATAGATAGCGTCCCCCATTTGTGCGGCCCTGCCGGGGCGCTGCGCAAGCCGGCTGCGGGCCTGCTTGGGGAATGCCGGCAATGCTTAATAACCGGGTGTTGCGCAGTTGGTAGCGCGCCTGCTTTGGGAGCAGGAGGCCGGGAGTTCGAGTCTCCCCACTCGGACCAGAAATGGAGGTTAAAAACGATATTTGGTTGAAAAACCTAGTATTTGCAAGCCTCCTGGGGCTCCCAAATGTGAAAATTTGGGAGCCTCAAAATTTCGATATTTTCAATGGGACTCTTCATTCTGCCCAGACTCGAACGCGCGGGGTATAGCTTCTTACGAAAAATCTCCTGAAACGATTTCAGCGCCGGTTCATTAGCCATCGCAGGCTATTGCACCGGCGCTTTCTTTTTAGCCACCGGCAGTAGCATTTCCCAACGGGAATTTGTCCAAGCTGATGAATAGCAATTTTACCGGACCTGTGGTATTGTTCTGGCTAACAACCTTGATTATCTCTGCAAAGCCTTGAAAAACAGGCACTTTCGCGGATATGGGCAACCGAATTTACTACCGATTTACTACTTTTGGGGAAAGAGCCTTGATATGCGCAGCACCGCGAGAGCCAGCCGCTCGGACGGGGCAGCACACAGATAACCCCCTACAATGACAATTTCATATACCGACCATGACGGCGTTTCTTCACTCCCACGACGGGGAGAAAAGGAACACCGCTTTTTTTATGCCCTTTGTTACGCAGTAGGGGCATAAAGAGCCTTGCGCCATGCGGCTTTTCAGGCGCGGTTTTGGCGGGGCAAGGTGTTTATACCTGACCCCTCAAAATCGCGCTTCTACTGCGTAACAAATCTACCGCAAAGGAGTATCGCACTATGGCAGTTTTCCGCGTGGAGCGCAACCGTGGCTACACCGTTATGTCAAACCACCATCTGCGCAATAAAGAGCTGTCCCTAAAGGCAAAGGGGCTGCTGTCACAAATGCTTTCACTCCCCGAAGATTGGGACTACACCCTTGCTGGCCTGTCCCTTATCAACAAGGAGAGTATCGACGCTATCCGCACCGCCGTTTGGGAGCTTGAAAAGGCCGGATATATCACAAGGCGGCAAGGACGTGACGAGAGGGGAAAAATGACCGCCATTGAGTACACCATCTATGAGCAGCCCCAGCCGCCGGAGTTGGATTCACCGATATTGGAAAATCCAACATCGGCTAAACCGTCATTGGATTTTCCGACAACGGGTAAGCCTAAAGTGTACCCCATGTCAAGGACATAGACGAAATAAAGTAGAGGGAAGGGGA
>CANSSG010000043.1 GCA_947649615.1 uncultured Clostridia bacterium
AGAAAGTCTTGAAACCCTTGAAAAATCAGGAGGTAACGATAGAAATGAAATTAGGCATCGTCGGCCTGCCCAACGTAGGCAAATCCACCCTATTCAACGCCATCACCAACGCGGGCGCGGAGAGCGCCAACTATCCCTTCTGCACCATCGACCCCAACGTAGGCATGGTCGCGGTGCCAGACGCCCGTCTGGACAAGCTCAGCGAGATGTACAACCCGAAGAAGACGACCCCGGCAGTCATTGAGTTTGTAGACATCGCGGGCCTGGTCAAGGGCGCGTCCAAGGGCGAGGGCTTAGGCAACAAATTCCTGAGCAACATCCGCATGACGGACGCGATTGTCCACGTAGTCCGCTGCTTTGACGATGAGAACGTCATTCATGTAGAGGGCGGGGCGGACCCCATCCGCGACATAGAGATCATCGACCTGGAACTGGTCATGGCGGATGTGGAGATGGTGGAGCGCCGCATTGACAAGGTGCAGAAGGCCGCCAAAGGCGACAAGAAATTCCTCCGTGAGGCAGAAATATTCCAAGGCCTGCTGGCCTGGCTCAACGACGGCAACGCCGCCCGGGGCTACGACTGCGACGATGACACAAAAGCGGTCATTGCCACCAGCGACCTGCTGACCCTCAAGCCGGTCATTTACGCCGCCAACCTGGATGAGGAAGGCTTTGCCAACCCGGAAGGGACTGCCTACTACCGCCAGGTAGCGGAGCGGGCCGGCGCGGAGGGCGCCCAGGTAATCCCCGTATGTGCCAAGCTGGAAGCGGAGATTGCGGAGCTTGAGGGCGAGGAAAAGGCCATGTTCCTGGAGGACTTGGGCGTCAGCGAAAGCGGCCTGGACCGTCTGGTAAAGGCCAGCTACACCCTGCTGGGCCTGATTTCCTACCTGACCAGCGGCGAGGACGAATGCCGGGCCTGGACGATCACCCGGGGTACCAAGGCCCCCCAGGCGGCGGGCAAGATCCACTCCGACTTCGAGCGCGGCTTCATCCGTGCGGAGGTCATCGCCTACGATGACCTGATGCAGGTAGGCACGATGGCGGCGGCCCGGGAGAAGGGCATGATCCGCTCCGAGGGCAAGGAGTACGTGGTAAAAGACGGCGACATCATCCTGTTCCGCTTCAACGTATAAGCGCGGGAGGAGGCGGCATGAAGCGTTTCCCCATCCTGGACGCATGGCGCACCGTGGCGGTTGTGCTGATGGTAGCCTACCATTTCCTATACGATTTGTATATTTTTGGCATAATATCCGCGTCACAGCTTTTTTCCACGCCGTTGAACCTGATGCAGAAATACATCTGCTGTTCCTTCATCCTGCTGGCAGGCGCGTCCGCCCGCTTTTCCCGCAGCAACATGCGCCACGGCATGATCGTAATGGCCTGCGCCGTGGCGGTAGAGCTGGGCGCACTGCTGGGCGGACAAGTCATCCGTTTCGGCATCCTGATGTTCCTGTCGGTGTCTATGATACTGTACCACTTCCTGGGAAAATACCTGCAAAAGCTCCCCGGCCTGCTTTTGGCGGCGGGGAGCGGCGCGCTGTATCTGCTGGCAAACTGGTGGACAGCCCGCGCGGCAGTCTCCGTAACGTGGCTGTACCCCTTGGGCCTGACGGCCCCGGGCTTCCACAGCGCGGATTATTTCCCCTTGCTGCCCTGGTTCTTCCTGTTTTTGATTGGCACGGTATTCGGCGGCTGGTGCCTGGCCCACAGGGATAACCGGATATTAACCGCCCCCCTGCCTGGACCCCTGACCTGGCCGGGGCGGCACAGCCTGCTCATTTACGTCCTGCACCAGCCGGTTTTGTACGGCGCCTGCTATCTGATTTGGAGGTGAACCCTTTGCGCAGCCAGCAAAACAGCACCTTAATCTACCTGGAAAACGAATCAGGGGAATACCTGATGCTCCACCGTGTAAAAAAGAAAAACGACATCAACCACGACAAATGGATCGGCGTAGGCGGCGGCTTTGAGCATGGCGAAAGCCCCGAAGAATGCGCCCTCCGGGAGACGCGGGAAGAAACGGGCCTGACCCTGACAGCCTACCGTTTCCGGGGCATCGTGACCTTCGACTGGGAGGGCCAGGAGACCCTATACATGCACCTGTTCACAGCCACCGGCTGGACGGGGGAACTGACAGACTGCGACGAAGGCGACCTAGAATGGGTGCCGAAGGAGAAGGCCTACGCCCTCCCCATCTGGGAGGGGGACAAAATATTCTTCCGCCTGCTGGAAGAGGAGCGCCCCTTCTTCTCGCTGAAGCTAAGCTATGACGCGGAAAACGTGTTGGTACGGGCGGTCCTGGATGGAAAGGAACTATCGCTTTGAAAGAAAAACTGCTGGTTTCCGCCTGCCTGCTGGGAGAAAACTGCAAATATAGCGGCGGAAACAACTACGCCCCGGAGGTGGAAGCCCTCCGGGCGCAATACGAGCTCGTCCCCGTCTGCCCGGAGCAGCTAGGCGGCCTGCCTACGCCCCGTTCTCCCGCCGAGCGGACGGGAGCCAGGGTCGTCAGCCGGGACGGCGCGGACGTAACGGAAGCCTTCCGCCTTGGCGCGGAAAAGGCACTGGAAACTGCCCGGATGCTGGGCATCACAAAGGCCCTTTTCCAAGTCCGCAGCCCCTCCTGCGGCAGCGGGACGATTTATGACGGCACATTCTCCGGCACACTGGTCTCCGGCAGCGGTGTGACGGCGGAGCTTCTGGAGGAAAACGGCATAAAAATCTACCCCAGCGACCGGATTCCTCTGCTTTTAGCGGAGAAAGGAGAACTTTGATATGTCTGGTGCTTTCTTCTTTGTGATGTTTTTTCTGGTATTCTTCCTGGTCCTTGGGATGATTCTGGTCAACATCATCCGCGGCATCGGCCAGTGGAATAAAAACAACCAAGCCCCCCGCCTGACGGTTCAGGCCACGGTGGTCTCCAAGCGGGGCGATGTAAGCCATCACCACCACCAGGGAGCCAACGGCATGGGCCACACCCATACCTCCACCACCTACTACGTGACCTTCCAGGTAGCCAGCGGCGACCGGATGGAGCTGTGCGTAGGCGGCAGCGAATACGGGATGCTGGTGGAAGGGGATTTCGGCGACCTGACCTTCCAGGGCACCCGGTACTTAGGCTTTGAGAGACGGTAACCACACTTAAATAAGGAGAGGAAACACGATGGAACTAATGAAACGCAAGGACGTCCCCGTAGAGCTGACCTGGGATTTATCGGCCCTGTACCAGGACGAAGCCCAATGGAAAGCCGCCGTAGAAAAGCTCCGCCAGTTGGCGGAGGACATCGAAAAAACCTACAAGGGCAAGCTGTCCACCGCCGCGAACATCCACGCCTGCCTGGACCAGTACCGGACATGGAAGGAGATCGACGATTGGGCGGGCAGCTATTCCGGCCTGGCGTCGGAGGTGGACTACACCGACGCGGCCCTGCAAGAGCGGGCCGAAGCCATGGGGCGTCTGGAGGCCCAGATGTACAGCCGCCTGAGCTTCATCGAGAGTGAAATGCTGGCCCAGCCGGAGGAGGTGCTGCGGGAAGCCGCCGCCCAAGGCGGGCCAAACCAGCCCTTTCTGGAGGACCTGCTCTACCAGAAGCCCTACCAGCTTACCCCGGAGACGGAGCGCGTCCTGGCCGCCCTCAGCCCCGCCCTGCGCGCGCCCTACCAGATTTATAACCAGTCGAAGCTGGCGGACATGAAGTTCCCCGCCTTCCAGGCGGATGGCGAAGCATTCCCCCTGGGCTACTCCCTCTATGAGGACAACTACTCCCACGATGCCCGCACGGCAGTCCGCCGGGAAGCCTTCGCGGCCTTCTCCCAAAAGCTGCGGGAGTACGAAAACGTCACCGCCGCCGCCTACCAGGCCAACGTTCAGGCAGAAAAGATTCTCGCGGACCAGCGCGGCTACCAATCGGTATTTGACTATCTTCTGTTCTGGCAGAAGGTAGACCGGAGCATGTACGACCGCCAGATTGACCTCATTATGGACAAGCTGGCCCCCCACATGCGCAAATACGCCAAGCTCCTGCAAAAGGTACACGGCCTGGACCGCATGACCTACGCGGATTTGAAGCTGCCCATAGACCCGGGATACGTGCCGCCGGTCACCATCGAGGAGTCCAAGAAGTACATCTCCGAGGGCCTGTCCGTCATGGGGGAGGATTACCGGCAGATGGTCCTGGATGCCTACGCGGGACGCTGGGTAGACTTCGCCCAAAACCAGGGCAAATCCACCGGCGGCTTCTGCTCCACCCCCTACCGGAACCACTCCTACATCCTGCTGAGCTGGCACGAGCGCATGAGCGATGTATTCACCCTAGCCCACGAATTAGGCCACGCGGGGCATTTCAAGCGTTCCAACGCGGCCCAGTCCATCTTCGGCACCAATTGCTCCACCTATTTCGTGGAAGCGCCTTCCACCATGAACGAGCTGCTGCTGGGCCACTACCTGCTGAAAACCAACCCAGACAAGCGGTTCCGCCGCTGGGTGCTGGGCAATATGGTGGGGAATACCTACTACCACAATTTTGTCACCCATCTCCTGGAGGCGGCCTACCAGAGGGAGGTCTACCGCATAGTAGACGCCGGGGGCGGCGTCCAGGCGGAGACGCTGAACCGTCTGATGAAGGAGACGCTGGAAAAATTCTGGGGCGATTCCGTAGAACTGACAGCGGGGGCGGAGCTGACCTGGATGCGCCAGCCCCACTACTACATGGGCCTGTACTCCTACACCTACAGCGCGGGCCTGACCATCGCCACCCAGGCCTGCAAGCGGATTGAAGCCGAGGGCGGGACCGCCGTAGAGGACTGGAAGCGCACCCTCGCTGCCGGCGGCCGGAAAACGCCCCTGGAATTAGCGAAACTGGCCGGCGTAGACATTTCCACCGACGCCCCGCTGCTGGACACCATCGAAACCATCGGCGGCATGATCAGCGAAATGTGCCTCTTAACGGAGGAACTGGCGTAAAGCCCCTGCTTCCGCCTTTTCAACAGCAAAAAAAGGAGACGGGATAAAATATCCCGTCTCCTTTCTGTGGTTTATTGGTAATCGCACAGTAAAAACATAGGCTTAATGCAGACCACCTCGTCATACTCCTCCTGCTCCAACTGGACGGAGGAATTCATTGCCCGCAAATCCTCCTTGAGCACCGCCAACGCTTCCGCGGAAGTCTTGGCCCGCCCTTCCCGGATAATGCGGATCATCCGCTCCAAGACCACAGGGTGGGCGTACTGGCAGGGAACCGGGAACGGCCCAACCCGCGCCAAGAACGTCCCCATAGCGGCTTTTGCGTCCTCCCATTCCCGGGCCACAGCCTTTTTATTGTTCCGCGCGGTAGGGAGCACATTGGCCCCCGAGAAAAAGAACACCGCCGCCAGCCCGAACAGCAGGAAGTAAACCCCGGTGTTATCCCTGTGGAGCCAGCTCCACACGCCATACGCTAAGGCGGCCGCGCCCAGGACCACAACTGTCAGCGCCACCCACTTATAGGCGGGATTTGACTGGTCGCTGTTGCGTTTGGTTCTGGCGGCCTGGGCCAGGCGGTGGGAGGGCGCGGTATCTTCCTCCAGCGCCGCTTTCGCCGCCTTCAGCTCGTCCCAGGCCTGTTGGGCCTGGGGCGTCAGTTCTTTCAGGTAGCGGGAGGCTTCCCGGGCGGCCTTTTCGGCCATCCGCCGCTCGCCGTCCCTGCTCAGCCGCGGAACGTCCGGGAGGACCCTGGCGATGTAGGCCAACAGGTTGTCCACATCATCCTCCCGCTTAAAGTTGCACTGCTTCTGCTTTCCATCATCGTACTCCACCACTAGATAAGGGATGGACGCGAACAATCCCTTGCCCGTGAAGCCTCCCTTGCTCATGGCCACCCGCTTGAACACCCTGCGGACGGAGGGCAGCGTCACGTAGAAGCACCGGTCGATATAGAAGCTGTTGAGGTAAAGGGCCCGCTTCCCCACGCCGCATGGCCCGAAGCGTTTGCAGCCCTTTTTATCCGCCGCCAGGGCATCTTGGGACAGCCCTTCCCGGCTTAACTGCTTAGGTTTCAAGATCATGGAATCCTCCCGGATAGAAAGCGGAGGGGCGGCATTTCCGCCCCTCCGCCTAATGATGAAGAATGGATGTTACTTTCTCAGGGTATCATATTGGGGGCTGACCTTCCGCTTTTTGATGGAGTAAAGGAAGACGCCCAGGAACAGCACGGCTACCACAATACCGATGGGATAGGCCACCATGGTGTTATAGGCCACCAGCTTGCCCTCCTCGTAGGTATTGACCAGTTTGCCCAGGCACTCAGGCGCCAGGACAAAATATGTAGCGGAAACGGCGCTCATAAAGGTGGCGGGGACGGCAGTAATCCAGTAATTCTTCTTGTTGTAGAAGAGGTACATGGACGCGGCCCACAGCACGATCATCGCCAACGTCTGGTTCGTCCAGCTAAAGTAACGCCAGATAATGGTGTAGTCGATAAAGCCCAAGGCGTTGCCCACGCCCAGGAACGCGCCTACGCCGAGCACCGGAACGCAGAGGATCAGACGGTTTTTATAGCTGCCCTGTTCCAGCTTCAGCCAGTCGGCCAATACCAGGCGGGCGGAACGGAAAGCGGTATCGCCGGAGGTAATGGGGCAGGCAATGACGCCCAGCATAGCCAAGGCGATGCCGATGCCGCCCATGGTCTTGGCGCACACATCGTAAATGGCGGCGGACTGGCCGTTAGCCAGAACGGCCTGGAGGCCGGTGTTCAGGCCGCCGGTGACCTCATACAGGGAGCATCCGGCAGCGGCCCAAATCAGGGCGATGATGCCTTCGCAGACCATGGCGCCGTAGAACACGAACCGGCCCTGGCGCTCGCTCTTCAGGCAGCGGGCCATCAGGGGGGACTGGGTGGCATGGAAGCCGGAAATGGCGCCGCAGGCCACGGTGATGAACATAAAGGACCACACCGGGGTGCTGGCGGGGTGCATGTTGCGGAAATTGCTCCAGATTTCAGGGATAGTGTATGCGGGGTTGACAAAGATGCCGATGGCTACGCCTACCGCCATGACGATCAGGCAGATGCCGAAGATGGGGTACACCTTGCCGATAATCTTGTCGATGGACAGGAAGGTGGCGATGAAGTAGTAGACCAGGATGATAATCAGCCAGAACAGGGTGGTAGCCAGGAAGCCGTCCACGCCATTGTTCTTGAACAGGGTGACAATCAGTCCCGCAGGGCCTACGGCGAAGACGGTGCCTACCATAACCAGCAGCACTACGCTGAACACGCGCATCACGTTCTTCATCACGCCGCCCAGGTAGATGCCGGTAATTTCGGAGATAGACTCGCCGTTATTCCGCTCGCTCATCATGCCGGAGAAGAAGTCGTGGACGCCGCCGGCCAGCAGGGTGCCGAAGGTAATCCACAGGAACACGATGGGTCCCCACAGAGCGCCCTGGAGCGCGCCGAAGATGGGTCCAAGGCCCGCGATGTTCAGCAGCTGCACCAGGAACAGCTTCCACTGGGGAAGCACCACGTAGTCCACGCCGTCGTTGATCTTGACGGCGGGGGTCTCGCGGTCATCGGGGGCAAAGGTGTTTTCAACCACCTTGCCATAGGCGAAATATCCGCCAATCAGGAGAGCGAGACAGATGATAAAACTAATCACAAAAATACCTCCTCACACAAATAGCCGGTGGATTTTGGAACAAATTACAAATTCGCCCCCAAAACAAACCGGCTGATTTGTGGCTATTATACCACCCTCCCCACAAAATGTCCAGTCCTTTTCCGGCAGTCCCGGCGAAACTGTCTGTTTTCACAAAAGAAGCAAAAATTTTTCGTCAAATATTCTGTTTCTACTCCTTGCAAAGTGAGCGGATTTGGGGTATAGTGTATTTAGTTAAAATTGTGTCAATATATCCGGGAGGTTCAAAAATATGGGACATTTTGATCACGACCATCCCCATGCTCATGGGGAGCATGTCCACGAGCATACCCATGTGGACGAAAACGGCCAGCCCTTCACCCACACCCACCAGCACACCCACGAGGGTGAGCACCACCATGACCACGGCGGCCCCCAGACCATCGCGGTGCTGCAATACATGCTGGAGCACAACATCCACCATGCCAAGGAGCTGAGCGATATGGCGGCGGAGTTCTCCGGGGAGGCCAAGCACCAGCTTTTACATGCGGTGGAGTCCTTTGACCAGGCCAACGGCTACCTGTCGGCGGCGCTGGAGGAACTGAAAAAATAAGAACAGGCAGGCGAAAGGAGTGTATTCCCATGTGCCTTTCTACTATTTATAAAAACACGAAAGAGGATGGCAACATCCTCTGCAAGTATGTCGCCAGCATCAACGCCGACGGGGACAAGCTGACCTTCGAGGACGTGATGGGCGAGAAAATGACCATCACCGGCCGGTTGGTCAGCGCAGACCTGACCTCCGGCTACGTTATCGTGGCGGCGGAGTGACGGTTATGAGGGAATATGAGCTTTGCTGCGAGATTTTTAACCAGTGCAGCAACAATCAGATGCGGGACGTGGATTTCTCCGAGGTCTCCGTGGACGACACCGACGCCTACATCCGCCAGCTGGAACCCCGGGCGGAAATCCAGCGGGAGGATCTGGGCGGGGGCGTGGTGGTGTACCATACCAACACGGCGGGACTGTTGAAGCGGTATAGCTTTACACCGATTTGAAAGCGCAAATCCACCGCCGTCTCCCGCGCCGGGAGGGCCTGAAATAAAAGCGGTATGCACCGGCAGATTGGCCCGCAGGCTTCCGGCGGGAAGGAACTCCCTCCGCTGCGGAGGGTGGGAAGAAATTTGTACCCCATGCGGCAGGGCCGCTGAAAATATATTTCTACTTATGGAGGACGATTCACTATGAGCGTAGCCGACATTTTTGAAGAAAGAGCAGCATTTTCCTTTGAAGTTTTCCCCCCCAAGACTGACGTTGGCATGGAAAAACTGTGCGGCGCGGGCGGCGTTCTGGAGCAGCTCTATACCCTGAACCCCGACTACATCTCCTGCACCTACGGCGCGGGCGGCACCAACGTGGGCAAAAACCTGGAAGTCCTGGACAAGATCCAGAAGGACGGCAAGTGTACTCCCGTTACCCACTTCACCTGCATCGGCAACACCCGCGAGGGCATTAAGGAGCAGCTGGAGAACTACCTGGCCCATGGCATCGACCATATGCTGGCCCTGCGGGGCGACCTGCCCTTCGGCTGGACCGGCACCGGCGGCGACCTGCACTACGCCACCGAGCTGGTGAAGTTCGTGCGCAAGGAGTTCGGCGACAAGTTCACCATTGCCGTGGCCGGTTCCCCCGAGGGCCACATTGCCTGCCGCAGCCTGGAAGCCGACATTGGATTCCTCAAGCAGAAGCAGGACGAGGGCGCCGATTATATCATGACCCAGCTCTGCTGGGATATGGACCAGTTCAAGTATTGGCTGGAAGCAATCCGCAACGCCGGTATCTGGATGCCCGTGGATGTGGGTATCATGCCCATCCTGGACCAGGCCGCTACCATTAACATGGCCCTCAGCCGCAACGGCTGCGTCATGCCCCGGAAGCTGTGCGAAATCATCTCCAAGAACTGGATCTTCCCCAGCCCCTTCTCCGTAGGTCTCAAGACCGCCAAGGGCGACGAAGCCTGCTTCGACGCCGATATCGAAGGCAAGAAGGCCAGCTTCAAGGAAGCCGGCATCGAGTACACCATCAACCAGATTGACGAGTACCGCGCCTGCGGCATCGACGGCATCCATCTGTATGCCCTCAACAAGTATGAGGACGTGGCCCGCATCGTCAAGGAAAGCGGGATTGTAGACCTCTAAGCAAAAATCCTGGAATTTCTTGCCAAAAAAGAAGGAATGCTATATGTTTGAGTACAAAATGGTTGCCGCAACTGTCCAGAACTGCGAGAAAACCTGCAACGAACTGGCAAAAGAAGGCTGGCGGGTCATAGCAGTCTGCCCGGATCAGCTTAAGGGCATAGGCGTTATCGCAACCCTGGAAAGAATTGTAGAGAGCAAGTGAACCATTAATCCTCAGCGGGCCGTGCGGCGCGGCGCGGCCCGCTTTTTCCCAACTAACGCTAAAGGAGAGATCATCTTATGGCTCATACCATCGCGCTGGCCGGTAAAGGCGGCGTAGGAAAAACCACTATTTGCGGAATGTTTATTGAGTATCTCTGCGAGAAAAAACAAGGACCCGTCCTGGCTGTGGACGCTGACGCCAACTCTAACCTCAACGAGGTTTTGGGCGTGGAGGTGGAGGAAACCTTGGGCGACATCCGCGAGGACATCGCCCGGGCGGAAATGGCTTCCCAGCAGGTCATCCCTGCCGGGATGACGAAGGCGGATTACGCAGAAATGCGGTTTTCTGACGCGCTGACGGAGGCGGATGACTATGACCTGCTGGTCATGGGCCGCACCCAGGGGAAGGGCTGCTACTGCTTTGTCAACGGTCTGCTCACGACCCAGGTGGCGAAGTACGCGAAAAATTACCGCTATATCGTGGTGGACAACGAGGCCGGGCTGGAACACCTCAGCCGGGGCGTTCTGCCCCAGGTGGACACGATCCTGCTGGTGAGCGACTGCTCGCGGCGGGGCGTCCAGGCCGCCGGGCGGCTGAGCGAGATGATCGTTGACCTGAAGCTGGGGGCGAAAGAGGTCGGGCTGATTATCAACCGCGCCCCTAAGGGAGAGTTGAACCCCGGCGTCAAGGAGGAAATTGAAAAGTACGGCATGCGGCTTATCGGCGTCGTCCCCCATGACGATACCGTTTATGCCTATGACGCGGAGGGGAAGCCTTCCGTTACCGTTCCTAACGACAGCCCGGTCAAGCAGGCCGTGCATCGCATCTTTGACGGGCTGACGCTGTAAGAAGTCGAAAGGAGCCCCCCTATGAGCGTTAAGATCGTAAAGGCTGAGAAAGTATCCTTTCCGGCCTGCCGCTTGATCGGGCGGCGCTATACGGACGCCGACAGAAAGAATGGCGGCTACTACCACAAATGGTGGGAGTGGTTCACCCGGAATCTGTTCGCGCCCCTGGACCAGCTGCCACGTCCGGAAGGGGATGCCTTCTGTGACGGCTCTCCCGTAGGAGCGATGCGGATAGAGGATGGGGTGTTCGAGTACTGGATCGGGAAATTTTTTCCCGCAGGTACTCCGAGCCCGGAGGGCTATGCGTATACGGATTTGCCCGAGTCCTGCTGTGCGCTGTTCTGGATTTACGGAAACGAGGAACAGCGGGAGATTTATGGCATGGAGGCCGCCCGGCTGCGTCAGGATGAAATGGAGCGGCAGGGCTGGACGCCCAGGGAGAACGGGTGGTGGTTCGAGCATTATAACTGCCCTCGCTTCACAACGCCGGATGATGACGGGAACGTCATTCTGGATTATGGCATTTTTTTGAAGGAGTAAGCCGGGCCGTATAAACGGACCAGCCTTCGATACGCGTCCCTGCGCCAGACCCCCGTGCCGAGCCCCGCGAGGCAACCAGTACATGGTTAGAACCGTGCGCAGGAGTACGCGGCGGCATCGGCCCAGGAATCTGGAGTTAGAACGGCCAGACGCAAGGTCGTAGCGTAAACAAAACAAAAAAATAGGGTGTCACGCCCTGCGTGATGCCCCGAAGGGATTCTTAAACCATAGGTTTAAGCGGGCTTTTGGGTACTTTTCCCCCGAGGGAAAAGTACCCGAGGGGTCCGGGGGCGAGAAGCCCCCGGGGTTCCGATAAGAAAAAATCCCCCTGCCGCCGGAGGTGGCAAAGATACATTGAGCCGATAATTTAATGAAGGGAGACAAAAACCTATGCCTTTTGCAAAAAAGCCCCAGGTTTTCAGCGCGAAAATTAACGAATTGACGCTGGGAACCGGAGACAAGGCCACCGTCCTGGGCGGCCAGAATGTCTTCAACCTCTATACCTTCGACGCGCCTATCGCCAATTGCCCCAAAATTGGCATCGACGTGTCCGATGACCCCGAACAGCCCTCTGAGGGCCTGAAGGAATTCTACGCCGGGTGCGACACCCTCGCCGCCCGCGCCAAGAAAGCCGCTGAACTGCCCGACGTGGACTTCGTCTGCATCCGTTTTGACCTGGCCGACCCCAACGGCGCCAACAAGTCCATTGAGGACTGCGTCGCCGACGCCAAGGCCGTGGCCGAGGCCGTTGACAAGCCCCTGGTCGTCGCCGGCTGCAAGAACAGCGAGAAGGACGCCGACCTGTTCGGTAAAATCTCCGAGGCCCTCCAGGGCAAGAATATCCTGGTCCTCTCCGCTAAGGAGGAGAACTACAAGGGCGTTGCCGCCGGCGCCGGTATGGCTTACGGCCAGAAGGTGGGCGCGGAATCCGCCGTGGATATCAACCTGGCCAAGCAGCTCAACGTCCTCATCACCCAGATGGGCGTGGACGGCAAGAACGTCGCGATGAACGTCGGCTCCGCCTCCGCCGGGTACGGCTTCGAGTACGTGGTCTCCACTCTGGAGCGCGTCAAGGCCGCCGCCCTCAGCCAGAATGACAATACCCTGCAAATGCCTATCATCACCCCCGTGGGCGTGGAAACCTGGGGCGTGAAGGAATCCACCGCCCCCGAAAGCGAGAACCCCGGCTGGGGTCCCGCCGAGGAACGCGGCATCGATATGGAAGTCGAAACCGCTGCCGCCTGCCTGGCTTACGGCAGCGACGCCGTCATCCTCAAGCACCCGGTTTCTATTGAGACCACTGCGCGGCTGGTCGCCGCTTTGATGTAAGGAGGGTATGCAATTATGGCATTGAAAGGTCTTGACATTTTTAAGCTCACCCCGAAAACAAACTGCAAGGACTGCGGCAACCCCACCTGCATGGCCTTCGCAATGAAGGTCGCGTCCGGCGCGCTGCCGATTGAAAAGTGTCCCCATATGTCCTCGGAAGCCCTGTCCACCCTCAGCGAGGCCACCGCGCCTCCCATGAAGAGCTACAAGGTGGGCGAGCTGGCCCTGGGCGGGGAAACCGTCCTCAGCCGCCATGAGAAAACCTTGGTCTCCAAGACCCTTTACGCCGTCCAGGTCTGTGACTGCATGGACGAAGCGAAGCAGGACGAGGTCCTCAAGAATATCCCCGCTGTGGATTATGAGCGCATCAGCGAGCGGATGTATGTGGAAATGGTCTACGTCCGCCACAGCGGCGATAAGGCCCCCGCTGATTTCGCCGCTCTGGTGAACAAGGCGAAAGCCCTGGGCCGCCCGATGGTCCTGAGCTGCACCGATGTGGAAGCGATGAAGGCCGGTGTGGAAGCCGCCGCAGGTTGCGATATTATCGTCAACGGCGCGAACGCGGACAACTATGCCGATATGAGCGCCGTCGCCGCGGGCGCCAAGGCCCTGCTGGGCGTGCGGGCCGGCAGCCTGGAACAGCTCCATGACGTGGTGGAGAAGCTGGAAGCCGCCGGGAACAAGAACCTGATCCTGGAGGTCAGCGCCGCTTCCGCCAAGGAAGCTTACGCCGAGACGGTGCAGATCCGCCGCGCCGCGCTGAAGGACGGCGACCGGACCTTCGGCTATCCTTCCATTGTGAACGTGGCCGCCCTCTCCAACGGCGACGCCCATCTGGAAGCCGCCCTGCTGAGCCTGTTTACCTGCAAGTACGGCTCCATCGTGGTCTGCTCCGAGATGACTTACGCCAAGGCGCTGCCCCTCTATGGCCTGCGGCAGAACATCTTTACCGACCCCCAGAAGCCCATGAAGGTCCAGCCCGGCATCTATCCCATCAACGGCGCTGACGAAAATAGCCCCTGCTGCCTGACCGTAGACTTCGCGCTGACCTACTTCCTGGTCTCCGGCGAAATCGAGCGTAGCAAGATGCCCGTCAACCTGCTCATTACCGACGCTTCCGGTATGTCCGTGCTGACCGCCTGGGCCGCCGGCAAGTTCTCCAGTTCTTCTATCAAGAAGTTCTTTGACGAGTTCGATATCAACAACAAGATCAAGTCCCGCGCCCTCATCATCCCCGGCAAGGTGGCCGTTATGAAGGGCGAAATTCAGGATAAGCTGCCTGATTGGAGCGTTATTGTCGGCACTACCGAGGCCGTCCAGTTGGTGAAGTACCTGCGGGACGAGGAGTGGAAGAAGAGCTATGTGGAGAAATCCGCCGCCGCTCCCGCCGCCGGGGAAGCCGCTGCCCCCGCTCCCGCGCCCAAGAAGGTTATGCCCGCGCCTCCCATTGTCGTCACTGGGCCTTACAAGATCGACGATAAGGAAGTTACCTACAAGGGCCACGATCCCAACGCCCAGACCTTCGTCACCATCGGCGAGCGGATCCACTGCATCTCCCCCGCTATCCGCAAGGCTATGGATACCTATGACGAGGCGCCTATCCTTAAGCGCGCCGCTGAGCAGATTGCCGCTGGTGCCACTTATCTGGACGTCAACATCGGGCCTGCCGAGAGCAATGGCCCTGAACTGATGACTTGGGCGGTTCAGCTCCTCCAGCAGAACTTCAACAATGTCCCCCTGGCCCTGGATACCGCCAATATGGCGGCAATCGAGGCCGGTATCAAGGTCTATAACCGTGCCAACGGCAAGCCTATCGTCAACTCTGCCGACGCGGGAAGCCGTATTGGCTACATTGACCTGGCTGCCGCCAACGACGCTATCGTTATCGCCCTCTGCTCCGCCGACGGTATCGCCAAGGACAACGAGGAGCGCATGATGCACTGCCACAACATGCTCGAGCGCGGCCTGCACCTGGGCATGGAAGCCAACGACCTGTGGTTTGACCCCCTGTTCCTGGTCATCAAGGGTATGCAGGACAAGCAGATGGATGTGCTCAATGCCATCCGCGCCTTCTCCGAGGAAGGGCTGAAGTCCACCGGCGGCCTGTCCAACAACTCCAACGGTATGCCCAAGCACATCCGTCCCATTATGGACGCGGCGATGGTGGGCATGGCTATGACCATGGGCCTGACCTCCGCTATTGTGAACCCCTGCGACCAGCGGCTTATGGAGACCATCAAGAGCTGCGATATCATTAAGAACCATAACCTGTACGCCGATTCCTACCTGGAAATCTGAGCGGCCGGGTGAGTGTAAAGGGAGACCCTTGGGGGTCTCCCTTTTATATAAAAACGGGACACCCGGTTCCGCCTCTGTGAACCGAATACCCTGCTGCTCCAGGACCAGCTTGATTCGGTCCCGGATATCGTAGATTGACTGAAATTCCATTTCCGAGTTGTAAAAGATCATTTCGTCCAATCGTGTGTTGCGCTCCAGTAATAATAAGAGCATGGCGAGGGAGTCCTTGCCAAAGCTCACTGCGGCGACACTCCACGCTCCTCTCCCGGCCTGTGGCCGATGATCTTCCGCCCGCAGGCAGCATAGGGGACAGGGGGATATCCCCCTACAAACGCGCAAAATGTACATTTGCGCTATACTTGCGTCCTCACCGCTCAGGGGGCGGTGAGGGCTTTCTAAGCGGTAGGTTGATTGGAATGGGCGGGCGAAGCCCGCTCTCTCGAAGAGAAAATCATCACCACTCCCGCTGGCTGCGTGGCTGCCGGAGCTTCAGATCATAGTGATCTACCAGCACATTCCGCAGGTCAAGGCAGTGCTTGTTGGGAACATAGGCCGAATACCGGGTATAGTTGAAGCCCTGGCAGTCCACCAGGATGCCGTCCTGGTTCCGTCTGGTGGTTACCAGCAGGCAGCGCCGTACCCCCCTTATCGTAGCCGGTGAGACTTTTGTTGGTGGTGATAAACGGCATATCTCGCAGCAGATTCGCCGTGAAGTGCCGGAGCTGCTGGGCGGACAGTTGAATGACCTTGACCACCTCGACCTGAGTGGGCTGGTCGGTCTTGCCCTCCATCAGCTTCTGGGCATGGCTGGCTTTGAAGAAGAAACAGCCGTAAATCGTAGACTTTGGCAAATTCTAACCTCCGAGGGTGTTATGTACGACACCCTTGTTTTGATAAAGCCGGGTAAAAAGGCAGGGCAGGGTGTCAATACATAACACCTTGCCCTTGTATTCAAGCTATGTGCCTAATATGTGGATTTACTAATGTTTGGTGTTCGGCAAGCTCTCTTCCCAACTCCTTGGCCTGCTCCAATTTTTCCGGTGATGCGTTCCAGCTATCTGGCAAATTTCGAACAAATAGGTCTATATCAATAATTTTACTTTCCGGTGCTTGTCTAATAACACACGTCTCTGTAGTCTCTAAAATCTCTGAAGTATCGATTGTATATGGCTTTGCAGTTCCTAACGAGGGAATATAAAGTAAAATAAAAAATTCATATTTACTTTTTAAGTAATATTAGGAGACCGTATTAAACTGTACCCCATAAAGTGGACACACAAGGAAAAGAGGATTCCCTCAA
>CANSSG010000044.1 GCA_947649615.1 uncultured Clostridia bacterium
CATTTCTGGGCTTGGCTGAAGCGCTTTTTGAGAAAAATCCTTCCCGTTGTCTCTTTCTTTAATGATGCCCTTTCTACCGCTTTTCAACTGTGGTAACTATAACACTGAAAATTCCGGCAATCTTGACTTCAATTTCTGTGCGACCCGCCTGCTTTCCTTTTTCAATTGCACTTCCGAATATCACAGCCAGAGCAACGGTCATCGAAACGACGATTGTAATCGCAATTACAATATAACCCACCTCCAATCTACATTGATAAGCAACAACGCTTTTTTGCGAACACGTTGTTGAATAGAAAAGGCCATGCAAGGTTCACGGCCTTTTCTGTTCCTAATATAGGTATCCGATGTTGCAAAGCTTGTTCATACGAATCCGTGCTGTTTCAAAAGAAACGCAATAGGTATTTGCCACAGCATGGAGAAATTCATTGTACAATTCCCGATTCTTGTGAACGGAGAAATCGCTTAGTTTTCTCCATGTCAGCCCATGCTTTTCCAGAAACGTACCCAATGTAATACGCAAGGCCTGACGCGGCAGCAATATTGTAGATGCAAACGCGTTTGCCTACCATTCAGTCCATTCAATAGGTGTCATCGTATTCCGATGAGGAAAGTACATCTTCTGCTGCGAAAAGCTACGACATGCTCGGTTTTCATTTGAACTGTAAAACCGCTTATGAAGATGCCAATGTCCAAGCTCATGCGCTTCGGTAAAAGCAGTTCTGCTTTCCATACACTCCGCCATACCTTCATCAATGAGGATCATATCCTTTTTTACAGAGATATGCCATGGTTCTATAGGGTCATTGATCTCATCAGAATCGTACACTTCCCTACATACGTCCTGAAAGATCGTTTCGCCAAAAATAGAACCATCTGGACAAAATGAACTGCGCCCCGTCAAGTAGACAGTGAAATAAGATGCAAAAATTTTCAGGCTGCTCTGTATTGGGCGAAGACCTCCATGGGTGTATGGACACCCAGGCGGCGCTGGAGACGGCTGAAATTGTAGTAGGCAATATATTCCCGGATCATCCGGCACAGCTGCTCCCGGCTGGTGAATTTCCTGCCATAGTACCGCTCCCGCTTGAGGATGCCCCAGAAGCCCTCCATAGGCCCGTTGTCAATACACTTGCCCACCCGGGACATGCTCTGCGTCATCCCGGCTGCGGCCAGCTTGTCGTGGAATACCCTGGTCGTATATTGAAAGCCTCTGTCGCTGTGGAACAAGGGATGGGCGTCCGGGTTGGCGGCCAGAGCCTGATCCAGTGTCTCGTGGACCAGGGCGCTGTCGTTGGCGTCCCGGAGGACAAAGGAGACGATCCGCCGGTCACAAAGGTCCAGGATGGCGCTGAGGTAGAGCTTATGCACACTTGGACCCACATAGTATTTGAACTCCGTCACGTCCGTCAGCCACTTTTCGTTGGGCCTTTCCGCGTAGAACTGGCGGTTCAGCACATTTTCCGCCAGACATTGTGGGTCTGAGACCCGCCGGGTACAGCCGTGCCGGGCATATTTGATGGTGGAGCGGATACCCAGACTGCGGCAGATGCGAAGCGCCCGCTTGTCGTTTATTGGCGTGCCGTAATACCGCGCCAGATCGTCCCGGATGCGCCGGTATCCCTTGTCCGGGCTCTCGTCGTGGATCTGCTTAACCAGTCCGGCCAGACGCCGGTTTTCCATGGTACGGGCGCACGCTTTCCCGGAGCGCCACTGGTAATAGCCGGCCCGGGAGATATGCAGCGCACGGCACGCTTCTGCCACGGGATACCCCTGTTCCTCTGCGGCCCAACGCACCGCCTTATACTGCCGCTCCTGGCGGAACTGTCTCAGCGATCCCCCCTCTCCAGCTCTTTCACTTTTTTTAACAGGTCCAGCTCCATCTTCAATAGATAGTTTTCACGTTCCAGGCGGGCGTTTTCAATCCGCAGCGCCTCTTCCGGTGTCCGGGGTGTTTGGGACGCAAGACGCTTCCCTCGCCGGTCCTCCAGTCCCGTCACGCCCATCTCCTGATACCGCTTTACCCAGTTTCGTATCACCTGGGCCGTTGTGCCGTACCGCGCTGAGAGTTCAGAATCGCTCTTTCCGTTCTCCAGGTGTTCCCTGACCGCCTGTACTCGCTTTCCCCATCTTTGCTTCCCTCTCCCTCTTACGATTTCCCTGTCTGCTTTATAGGGAGCATATCATTTTGCGGTCAATAAAATATTGGGTGTCAAAATAGGGATTTGCGTCCATTCGTACTTTGATGTGGCGGACAATAGGAATGTGGCTTATCCGCAAAAGTTCCTTGTTCTCGGTGCAGAACACCCAGTTCCGGTCGCCCCTGCGGTGCCAGTAGTTGGTGGAGACCCACCACTGCCCTTTATGGGGGGGGGCGGCGCTTCGCCCATGAATTTGCGGAATGTCCAGCCCAGCATGTCAAAGCCGTCGTCGATGTGGGTGATGACCATATTTTCCTCGGACAGCTCCAGCCCTCTGGTTTGCAGAAAATCGCGGATAATTTCTTTGGCTTCCTCTGCAATCTCTTTTGTAGCCGCTGTGACGATGAAATCGTCGGCGTAGCGCACCAGACTGACCTTATGGGCGTTTTTGAATCGTAGGTCCACTTTGCCCAGCCGGTTGGTGTGGAAACGATCCGAGAGGACTTTCTGCATTCCGTCCAGCGCCATATTTGCGAGAATAGGGGAAATGACGCCGCCCTGGGGTGTGCCCTCATCCGTGGGAAACAGTTCCCGCTCAAATATAAATCCTGCTTTCAGAAACTGCTTCAGTACAGATTTGTCCATGGGGATGTGCTCAATGAGCCAGTCATGGCTGATGTGGTCAAAACACCCTTTGATGTCGCCCTCCAGCACCCACTGCGGGGAAAAACTGCGGCTGAGCGCCGTGAAAATGTATTCACAGGCGTCCTGCGCACAGCGCCCCTTGCGGAAACCGAAGGACTTTGGGTCCGCTGTTGTCTCCGACACTGGGTCTAGGGCCAGGGCGTAGAGCGCCTGCATGGCCCTGTCATACATACAGGGAATACCCAGCGGGCGTTTGGCTTTTTTGCCCTTTTTCTCAATGAATACCCGGCGTAAAGGTTTCGCTTTATAGCCCTTGTCTGTCAGGGTCAGAACACCGCGCATCTTAGAGACTGGGGTAGACCACAGCTCGCCGTCCACGCCCGGCGTCTTTTTCCCTTTGTTGGTGGTCACTTTCCGTACCGCCAACACTTTTGCATAGTACGAATGGGTCAAAAGATACTGTAATCGCTTCACTGCATTCTATTTCTTCTCTTGGGTCGCCTTAGCAATCCTGACTTGCAGCCTATTGACCTCGGTTTCCGCTTTCTTCCAGTCGATGGTTTTCCACTGGTGTTCCAGCGCCGCCGCGTCCGGCAATCTCTCAGGGTTTTTATGCCCCGTCGTTGAACAATTACCGTTCATAGGTTTACCTCCTTTTCTTGCTATGAAATACCGTGGGGCAAGTCAGCGCCCTTTCGGGCTGGGGCAAGGTTTGAACCGGTGAGCCACCGGTGGCGCCCCTATCCCGCCCCATTACAGGGCGGGCGTTCGCTTTTTATCCCGTTCCTCTACCCTCTGCGCCATTTCTTCCCCTTACGAGGCCGATACCTCCGCATTTCTGCAAAGGAACGCATAGGGCTTGCCACGTTCCGCGTAACAAATAATTGCGTGCGTTTTAGGAGCCATCTTTGAGCCGGGAGGATTTGTGTCCATTTGCTGGGGGATTGCGAAAGTTCCCACAGCCGCCTCCGCACCTTTTGGTGTAGGCGTATCAGCCTGATTTCGCCTATTCCCTGTAACGACTCTTGCGATGATTCACTTTGCGTTCTCCATGACGCACTTATCCTGGCAGTATGGCTGAGTTAGGCTCTCAGCTTTCCCACGTTGTCCCACAGGCTTCCCACCCCGCCGTTACCAGCGACGCGGGCTGCGGTAGGATTACCCCAAATGGATAGGGCAGCTTCTTAGGCAATTTGTTGCGCGACCTCCTGTCGCACCTCGGATGCAGGATCGTGCCGCAGGGTATCCTCACCAACCGGGCCGAAGCTGACTGGAATCGGTTAGAAGCAAAACAGCTCCGCATCACGAGACTGATCAAAAACATAGTTTGCTCCGACATTTTTCTGCACGTCCCGGTCAACCTGGTCAACGTTCAGAATATTCTCCACAAACTTCTGCGCCTGTTTCTGGTACAGCGAAAACTGCTCCGGAAGCCGGCGCATTTCTTCTACCATTCCGGGTTCTATATTTTCTCTGGTTTTGCGCCAGAATCACTGCAAATACAGCTGCTTGAAGTAAACGTGCTTCTCGCCTAATTCACTCAGTGCATGCATCATTTTATCGGTGTATGCGGCGTCTTTCGTAGTAAGGAACTGCTCCAAGCCCTCGCAAGCCTGCTGGATCGGTGGCTCCCACTCCACGCAGTCCATCTCCAGGAAGCTCAATAGGCTCTCTAGATACGGCAGGGCTATCTGCGTAGCCGGGGAACCGCACTCTCCAAAAGTATCGTATTCAAAGAACTACCCATTCTCAAAGAAGTACATCTTGTAAACCTACATATGAAACACTCTCCCCAAAACATCCAATAATATTATTGTACGGACGGGGCCGCCGGGATGCGCAAGGCCCCTCTTCAGATGGGGCGAGCATCGCGTCCGGCTATACGCCGTGCCGCACTCGGCGAGACGGAGCCCCGGCACCCCCTGCCAAACGAGAACCCAGCCACAAACCAGCGAAGCGTTTGTGGCTGGGAGAGGAGACACAATGGAATAAGTGAGCCCTGCTGTTTACAGCAAGGAGAGGGATATAGAACTTGTGTCGACGAGGAGAAAGAAGCGAAATGCAGAGAAAGAAAACAGCGATCATCATCTTTGCTGAACTGAAAGCTCAAGGCTGGAATCTCAACCATCTGACTGTCCTGGCAAACGTGGAGCGGTTGACTGTCGTGCGGGGTGATGATCTGGCGGACGGCTACACTGCCCTCTGCGAACAGGTCCACCGTCTTGCGCGGGGATAAGATGATGGCGGCCTTCACCGCGATCATCTGCAAGCATCAGAGCGGGGGCGCGATGCCCAGGCAGTCCGCCTACAATGATAGACGGCAGTTCCGCCACTTCGCCCAATCCTTTGCACAGGATGACCCGATCACACCGGCAGAAGCTAACGCCATTGGACTGGAGTTGGCCCAGCGGGAGTTCTCAGGCTTCGAGGATGTGATTGCCACCCACGTGGACACCAACCACATCCACAACCACCTAGTGGTCAATAGCGTCAGATGCGTAGACGGGAGGACACTCCACCAGAGCGCCGATGATCTGCTGGCCCACCGGAAGGCCAAAGACGAAATCTGCCAAGCCCATGGGCTGAACATCGTTATCTGGACCGAGAGCCGGAAGCACATCACTTTCCTCTGTCCTAATGGCCGCAGGTGCCGGGACAGCAGTCTTCATGATGAGACGTTCCTCAAAGAAAATATGGAAGCCCTCTTCATCTACCAGCAGATGATTGGTTTCCGGGGTAAGTATTCTGAGCCGGAAAAAGGCCTGCTCCGGTTGGGAAAGCAGTTGGAGCAGGACGCAGACCAGCTGCAGCTCCCTGAGCCGCCAGTCTGGACGGACAGCAAGCCGCGCCGCCGGGAAACGATGAAAAAGATGGCTCATGGTCAAAAGTTGAACCAAGATAGCCATACCCAGAGCCAAGGTATGATGGGCTATTGAGAAAGGAGCCTTATGAGAACAGAATTTGAAGAATACATCAGCACTGGAATGCTGGGACCATACCACCCGGAGCCTGCTATGGTCAGACAGTTGGAGGATGGCAGCGTAGACTCCGTTTTCAATGCTGCAAATTGCAGGATCCCCTAAAAACCGATTTACAACATTGCCATAATTAAATGCTTGTGCGCAGCAGTGTGCGTATAGCGGTCTCTGTGAGACTGTTCGCGGGGCCTGCTTCGCGGAAATAAGCTGCTGTCCCTTTTTGTGCTGTCTGCCCTAATTGGGCCGGTTCACTACACCTTGTGCAAGCTGCTGATTTATGAGACGGTCCTGGCCAGCAAAAAAGAGTATTGTCAAGACCCGCAAACCGGTGTATAATATTGGTTTGAAACAACGGGCCGGAAAGCCCCGGCCATAGAGGGAGGCGGCCGTCATAGACGACACCAGGACCCGCATTATATATGCCGCCATGCAGGCCGTGCGCCGGTACGGCTTGGAGGGGATGCGCATTCAGAATGTCAGCAGCCTGGCGAACATTTCCCCCGGGGCATTGTACCGCTATTTTGAAAGCAAGGACCAGTTGATCCTGGAGTGCTTCACCTATGTAGACCGGCAGGCGGCGGCGATTTTCGACCAGCTTGCGTTTGACCCGCAGTCTATGCCGGCCGATCCGATGGGGGCGGTGCGCCAGCTCTGGCAGCCCTATTTCCGCTTCTGGACGTCCCATCCGGATGAGACGGTATTCTACCACCGGTTCCGGGACAGCGCGTTTTTCCCGGCGTATGACAAGGGCCGTGACTTTTCCCATTTCCACACCTTTGGGGGCATCGTCCGGCAGTTCATGGTGCAGTTTCCTGCGCTGCGGCAGATCAACCAGGACCTCTTATGGCTCCATGTTCTGACCTCCACGGTCATGTACGCCAAATATGTAGTAGAGGGCGTCCTGCCCGACGTCCAGGAGACGGAGGACACGGTTTTCCAACTGCTGGCCGCGGGTCTCAGCGGCTATCTGCGGCAGGAACATCCTCCGGCCTGACCATTTCCCGAAAAAGGGGATTTTATCCCCCTGTAAATAAACGTTTACTCATACAAAAAGTCTCCACGCCGAACACATGGAAGCAAACGGAGCAAGGAGTATAAAGATGGAAAAAATACTGATTGTAGATGACAGCATCGTACAGGCCGCCCAGCTAAAGGCCATACTGGAAGATGAGTATGACGTTTCCACCGCCCAAACGGCAGAGGAGGGGCTTCGCCTGGCCAGCAGCGAGACATATTCCCTGATCCTGCTGGACGTAGTGATGCCGGAAATGGACGGCTTCACCCTGCTTAAACGGCTGCAAGAGGGGATCATCACCCAAAGTCTCCCCGTCATCCTGATCACCAGCCTGACGGATGTGGAGAGCGAGCAGCGGGGCCTGCTGCTGGGCGCGGTGGACTACATCACAAAACCCTTTTGCGTCCCCATAGTCCGCGCCCGGGTACATACCCACATCAAGCTGTACAGCTACCGCCGCCAGCTTGAGCAGCAGTCCATGACCGACCAACTGACGGGAATCCCCAACCGCCGCCGGTACGAGCGCTATAGCGCGGTGAAGTGGAACGAAGCCATCCGCCTGCACGTCCCCTTGTCCATCTGCATGTTCGACATTGATAATTTCAAGAAGTATAACGATACCTTCGGCCATCCCGCCGGCGACCGTGTCCTGACCACGGTCGCAAGGACGGTCTCCGCCCGCCTGCACCGCAGCACGGACTTTTTCGCCCGGTACGGCGGGGAGGAATTTGTCGCGCTTCTTTTCGGCGACACGGCGGAAAAGGCATTTGCCCATTTGCAGAACGTCCGCCAGTCGATTGAGGACCTCCGCATCCCCCACGACGGCTCCGTATCCCCGTGGGTAACGGTAAGCATCGGCGGCGTCACCGCCATCCCCAGCGGGGAGAGCAGCTACGCCGCCTACTTGAAGATTGCGGACACCATGCTTTACGACGCGAAAAAGCATGGCCGGAACCAGGTGGTCTGGGCGGACGAGCGCATGAAGCAGTTTTGGGAGCGGTAACGCCCCGCCCTCATTCCGCCGGCAGGTCAAACCGGAATATACATTTCTCCGTCCCGTCCCGTTCCAGCCGCATTGGGGCGTCCTCCGGCAGCTCGGCGATTTCGGCCAAGATCCCGCCCAGCCATTCGCAGGTTTTCCGGGAAGCCCAGTTGTCCGGATTGCAGGTAATAATAACGTACTCCATCCCATGCCGCCGCGCCAGTTCAAACAGGAGGCGGCAGGCCTTCCCGGCGTACCGGTGACCCCGGTGCGCCGGGTCGATTTTATAGCCGATATTCCCAGCGTAATAGAGGGCCTTGCTGTGGCCCAGCCGCAGGTTGCAGCCGCCCACCGGGACCCCCTCGCTGTTGCAGATGTCGAAATGGTACGCAGGCGCCCACATCCTCTGCGGGTCGCCCTCATCCAGCTCCACCTGCCGCAGGAAAATCTCGTCCGTTTTCAAAAAACCGGTATCCAGAAATTTCATCTCCGCACCGCCGCCGTCAGGACGATGACAACCGCATCCACCGCCCTGACCCCGCCGGAGGACAGGAACATAACGGCGATTTGGCAGGCCAGCGCCAGCGCACACAGCCCCCAGGCCCGCCGGGACCTGCCCTTGGCGAACCACATCAAGTACCCGGGCGCCGCCGACAGCACAGCGGCGGTTCCCCATCCGATTAAGTATGGCTTCGCCCATGTCCCGCCCATCAGCACGGCGGCGGTATAATAGGCCGCCACCATCCCGCCCAGCAGCAGCGCCACATGGAGCGCGGCCCTGGCGGCGGTCCGGCTATAGATCGCGAACACGCACCCCAGCAGGATCCACAGCGGGACGCCGCTGGTCAGATCCGACAGCCACGGGCAGGAAAAGTCCGCCCATTTGCTCAAAACGCCCAAACCTACGCCCAGCAGCAGTACCAGCAAGGAGTTGCGTACGCCGCCCTCCCTGCGCTGCCCGCGATATGCCGTATATCTCATATTACCGCCTCGCTTAAAATCGTCCCGTACACCACCCGGGGGATTCCCTGTGTGTCGGGCAGAATATTCAGGTCGCCAAACCCCTGGCCGCGCATGAGCCTGAGCACGGCGCTGGCCTGTCCTGCGCCCACTTCGAAGTAGAGCCGTCCGCCCTCCGTGAGGGCGGGCTTCCATTTTTGGGAGACGGCCCGGTAGAAGTCGAACCCGTCCTCCCCGCCGCACAGGGCGGCGTAGGGTTCAAAGTCCTTCACAGACCGCTCCAGGGTTTCGATTTCCGCCCGGGGGATGTAGGGCGGGTTGCAGACGATGCAGTGAAAGTCCCCGATAGACCTGGGCGGCGGCTCCAACGCGTCCAGGACTGCCGTTTTGACCCGTTCCGCCACCCCGCACCGCCGCACATTCTGCCGGCAGACCCGCAGGGCCGGCTCCGAGATATCCCCCAGCAGCGCCCGGCAGTCCGGCACGTTCGCGGCCACGGCCAGCCCTACGCACCCGCTGCCTGCGCACAGGTCCAAAACCCGGCATTTTTCGACAGTCCGGGCATACGCGATGGCGGCTTCCGCCAGCACCTCGGTATCTACCCTGGGGATCAGCACCGATTCATTGACATCCAGGGTCAGGCCATAGAACTCCCACTCCCCCAGCAGGTAAGCCACCGGCTCGCCGTCGATGTGCCGCTGCGCCAGCTTCCGGACGGCGTCCGTGATTTCCGGGGAAGTGTACATAGAGCCGTCCCGGTAAAACTCCTCCCTGCTCTTCCCGCTGCCGCAGCAGACCAGCTCCCTGGCCTCCAGCCCCGCGCCGGGGAACCCGGCCTTCAGGAGCATCCTACGGATTTCCAGATATAGGTTCTGGTAGGTTATCACGCCCTCACCCCCAAACCGCCTTCCAAAAGCCGCCGCGCCGCTTTTGGGGATTTACCATTTGTCTTTTCCCTCTTCTTCCGGAATGACCCGCTTCAAGGCTTCAATAGCCACCTCCATCATAGAGTCATCCGGCTCGAAGGTCGTAAAATTCTGCATCCAAAGCCCGGGTTTTGCCAGCAGGTTGGTGACGGGGTTGTCATGGCCGCCCACATAGCGGTTAAACTCATAGGTAATCCCCACCACCAGCGGCAGCAGCAAAAGCTGCACCAGCATCCGCAGGAACACGTTATCCACCGGAAACAGGGCAAAGACCGCGGTATTGACCAGGATCGCAACGATAATGACCACCAGCATAAAGCTGGTGCCGCACCTGGGATGGTGCTTCGGCTGCTGCCTGACGTTATCCACCGTCAGTTCCAGCCGCTTTTCATAGCAAAAGATGGTCTTATGCTCCGCCCCGTGGTAGGAGAACACCCGCCGGATATCCTTCATCCGGGACACGGCAATGAGGTACGCCATAAAAATCGCGATGCGCAGCGCCGCGTCCACCAGGTTGCGGATCAGTACGCTGTCCGTCACCAGCTCTACCAAGCTTGCCAGGAAGGTAGGCAGCAGCATGAACAGCCCGATTGAGAAGCAGACGGCCAGTACCACAGAAAAGCCGATGACGAGTTTTTCCATCTTTTCATTCCCCAGCTTTTCATCCAGCCACCGTTCAAATTTAGACGGCTCCTCCGCCGCCTCCTCCGGGAAGTAGTCGGCGGAGAACATAAGCGCCTTGACGCCCCGCACCATGCTGTCCAGGAACGTCACGCTGCCCCGGACGAGGGGCAGGCCCAGGATGGGGTATTTATCTTTAATGAGCCGCAGTTCTTCTTCCTGAACCACCAGCCCCTCCGGACCCCTGACCACGACGGCCTGTTTTTCCGGACCCCGCATAAGGATGCCCTCGATAAGGGCCTGGCCGCCGATAGTCGTACGGAACCCGCAGGATTTTTGATTGTTCGCCATGTAAATTGCCTTTCTGTCAAAAAATTTATTCCGCCGGCAGGCGGACCGTCACCAGGCAGCCGCCGCCCTCAGCATTCCCGATATCGAAGGACCCCTCATGGAGCCTGATGATTTCATCGCAGACGGCCAACCCGATCCCGCTGCCCCTGGCCTTAGAGGACCCCTTATAAAACTTCTGCTTAACGAAGGGCAGTTCCGCTTCCGGGATTCCGGACCCATGGTCCCGGACGGTGATGACGATCTGCCCGTCCTGGTACGCCACGGCGGCGTCGATGCGCTTCCCCGCGCCGCCGTGCTTGGCAGCGTTGTCCAGCACATTGCAGAAAACCTGTTTGAGCCGTTCCGGGTCCCCCGGCACAGGCGCGAAAAGCTCGTCGCTGCTTTCATAGTGCAATTCGATGTGGTCCTGCTTGAACAGTTCCATATAGGTATAGATGGTATCTTCGAATTCCGCCTGGATGTCAACCTGTTCAATCCGCAGGGTAAACCGCCCATCCTCCATTTTGGAGAAGTCCAGCAATTCCTCCACCATATTGGTCAGCCGCCTGGACTCTTTCAGGATGATGCCCACGCCGCGTTTAAGCTGCTGGGGGTCGTTATCATCCTCGAGGAGCGTCTCGCCCCAACCGTTGATAGCGGTCAACGGGGTGCGCAGCTCATGGGAGACGGAAGAGATGAATTCGGATTTAATTTTCTCACTTTTGCTGATTTGGGAGGACATATTGTTGATTGCGTCGATAAGCTGTCCGATTTCGTCCTGATAGTGGTTTTCCATTTGGGTGCCGTAGCTTCCCCCGGCAATCCGCTTTGCGGTCTCGGTCACCTCGGCGACCGGCTCCACGACGTTATTGATAAAGACCATGTTGGAGACGTACACCATCCCCACGCCCAAAATCAGCAGCCCCAGCGCCACGCCCACGGTAATGAGAAGTTCCTTTGACACGCCCGACATAGACGTCACATACCGCATAGCCCCCATCACCTGGTCATCCAGCAGCAGGGGGGCGCACACGGACATGATGTGTTCCCCGGTATGGGGGTCCACGCCGCGGAAGGGCTGAATTTCCTTTGAGAGGAAGGCCTCCTTAATATCGGGGGTTCCCGGCGCCATCCCGGCGGTCAGCCCATAGGAGCTGGCCATAATTTTCCCGGAGGAGTCAATAAATTGTAGTTCCATGCTGTCTCGTTCCGAGAACTCCACGGCGAAGCTGTTGGCATATTGGTAGAACTCTCTGAAACTGGTCATTGCGTTGCTGGAAAAGTATTCGCTGGCATGGGCGGCTCTAGTTTTCAGTCCGTCAAGCATCATATTATAGTAGTAATTTGCCATTACCACGCAGAAGGTCCCCGCGATGAGGAGGGCCACCACAAAAATAGGGGACAAGGAGCTAACCAGCCATCTTTTTCTCAGACCGGTAATTTCTATTTTGTTATTCGCCATGGCACTGTCTCCTTCCGCAGGGGAACTTCGCGCCCTTCGGGCGCGAAAGATAAATTATTCTCCAATCGCCCCGGGGCCTGCCCGGCCCCGGACCCTGGGGTTACTTTTTGTGCGAACAAAAAGTAACCAAAAAACCGCTTAAACCTGCGGTTTAAGAATCCCTTATTATTACGAGGGGTATTTATTTTACGCTACGACCTTTGGACTTATTGTTCTATCTCCAGTGCCTTGGGCCGATGCCGGTGCTTGCTTCTGCGCACAGTTCTATCGGGGGTACTGGTTGCCGCGTGAGACGCGGCATGGGGATTGGCGGGCAGCAGGCGTTGCCGGGAGTACCCAAAGCAAAAAAGGTAGGCACTGGCAACATGCCCGTGGGTAGGCGTAGAAGTCTGGCGCACAGAGTCCACGCAATTCTGACAGAACGCCAGCAGCGTACCAAAAGGCAAAACAAAACAAAGATTTCAGGAGGGATTCTTAAGGGGGGCCGGCCCCCCTTAAGTAAGTTTTTGCTACTTTTTCCTTACGGAAAAAGTAGGAACCCGCCTTAAGGCAGCTAAAACCCCCATTTATACCCATAACCCCAAACGGTATTGATATAAGTAGGATTCTGCGCATTATCCTCGATTTTAAGCCGCAGCCGCCGGATGTTGACATCGACAATTTTCAATTCTCCGAAATAATCCCTGCCCCAGACCATGTCGAGGATTTCCTCCCGGGACAGCGCCTTCCCCGGGTTTTCCATAAACATTTTCATAATGGAATATTCCACCTGGGTCAGCTTGACCCGCTGCCCGTTTTTCGCCAGCGTCCTATTCCGCGTGTTAAGCAAAAACGGCTCCTGGAAGATTTCCCCCACCTGTTCAGGCGCGGCGCCCCCGGCGCGGCGGAACAGCGCGTCAACCCGCGCCGTCAGCTCCGCAGGGGAAAAGGGTTTGGTTACATAGTCATCCGCCCCGGTCATCAACCCGGTAACCTTGTCCATCTCCTGGCTGCGGGCGGTGAGCATAATGATGCCGATTCTGGTATTGGTCGCCCGAATCCTCCGGCAGACCTCAAACCCGTCGATTCCCGGCAGCATAATATCCAGCAAGGCGACCCGGATATCCGGGTTTTCTTTCAGCTTCTCCAGCGCTTCCTCCCCGGTCTCGGACTCGATGACCTCATACCCGGCCCGGGTAAGGTTGATGACGATAAACCCCCGGATGCTGGATTCATCCTCCAGCACTAAAACCCTTCTTGCCACAGCGGGCCTCCTCTCTTAATTTTCAGCAGTACTCAACTGTTTGATAATGACGCGGAACATTTCCGAGATATCCGATTCATCCACACGATACAGCCAATCCTTGTAATAATCAGTATAAGAGACCGCAAAAATCGTCTCGCTTTGCAGTCTGAGAATAGACCGTCCGGCCTTGGCTGCCTGATTTTCCCGGTCCGTCCCCGTAAGCGTGTAAACGGTGAACAGCTTCTCGCCCACCGCGCTGCCCCGGACGCCGTAGAATTCCGTGGCATGGACGGTTGCGCTGGTATTGACCTGCCTCACGGTAAAGTGGCTGTCCCACTCTTTGGGGATGAGCATATACCACCCGTCGGTCAGGTTGTGGTAGGTAATGGCTTCCTGTTCATAGGAGCCGTCGGCGCGGTAGCTGTGCCAATAGATTTTCCAATACTCCACCTCTTTGGACTCCGAGAGAAGCTTGGCGGGCTTCGGCGCCGCCGTAGCCCCGTTGCCGGTAATGTCGGCAGGCTGGATTTGGTTATGGAGGTACCTGGAAATCTGCGTAGACTTGCCGGTATCTTCGCTGAGGACGATATTGACCAGCTCCGGCTGGCGGTAAAGCAGGATATCGGTAATGGCGTTGCTGGTATCATCCGCGCCGGTAATCCGGCTGGTAACAAAAATCGCGGTTTCCCCTCCCAGCAGCCGCCCCACATGGATTCCCTGCAAGGAAGCCACCGGAGCCGACAGCCGCGCCGTAGATTGCAGCAGCAATCCGCTCTTTTCCCCGTCCCAATCGTAATAATCCGCCAAGCTCAGCCCCGCCTCGGTGGCGTCGCTCCTGAGCAGCACCAATTCCAGGTCGTCGTCGCCATCCATATCCACCACGTCATACCGGGCGTAAGGTGCGCTCATCAGCCGCACCGGCTCCAAATCCTGCACAGCGTACACGCCGATCGCCTGGACCTCCGCGCTGACCTGCCAGCTTACCAGGATTTCCCGGACCCCGTCCCCGTCCATGTCCTCATATCGGACGCTGTGGATGGAGGTCCCGCTGCCGTCGATGACGGCGGCCTGCTGGTAATCCTCCCCCACGGCCCGGAAAATATAGATTTTCAGCGGCCGTTCCTCGCTGCTGATGCGGAAGAACGCCAAGGCCTCATCGGTCCCGTCCCCGTCCAGATCCACCATCTGGACAGGCGGCAGATTGCCTCCCGCCTGCGGCGCGGCGTACTCCGCCCCCAGGGCGAGAATTTCCGACAGCCTGGCGCTAAGCGCCTTATACTCCTCCGGAAGCTGGGGCAGCGCATACAAGTCCTCCACCGACGCGCTCATCATGCACCCGCCCAGCACCAGCGGCAGCACTGCCGCCGCCAGCAGGAGCAGGATTTTCTTTTTCAAATGTCCCACGCTTCCTCACCGCCTTTGGATGATCGTCTTACTTTATAATGTACCACAATTCCCGCCGGTTTGGTAGTCCCAATCCGTTTTTTTCGGGAAATTTGTATCAGGGCTTGCCTGCTGCCTGGCAGAAGGGCCAGGGGCGGGATGCGCTTCTTCGGATGGCAGGCATGCCCCGTTACTGCGGCGCCTTAGGCCGTGAAGGCAGCAGCACCCGCCCCATGCAGACAATGCTCCGCCCGCTGTCCCTTGGCAGGAACACATCCGCGTCCGACCTGGCCCGGTTCAGGGAAAACAGATATATCATCCCCAGCCCATCCCGGACATACTGCTTGCACAGCATTTCACCATCCACGCAGAAGATGCCCACATCCCCGTTGCTCAGCGGGTCCCGGTTGACAAAGGCGATGGAGCCGTCGTCAATATAAGGCTCCATAGAATCCCCCTGGATGCGCACAGCGTATTCCGCGCCCCTGGGGGTGTCGCCGGTGACTTCGATATAGTCGAAATCTTCCCCGAACACGGGGGAGGCGAACCCCGCCGCCGCAGGACTGCGGTACAAGGGAATCTGCCGGATTTCCGTTTCCGGCGGCAGCTCGGCGTCCAATTCTTCCTGATAAGCCGACAAGGCGTCCGCCACCGCCCGCAAGGTCTGGCGGCCCGGCACCCGCAGGGACCGGTAAGCCTTCACCAGCCGTTCCTCCTCCACCGAGCAGGTGAAGGCTTTACCGGAGAAGGAATCCTGGTAAAGGTAATTCGGCTCGATGTCCAGCACCCGCAGAAGCCGAAGCAGCACATCCTCCCGCATAGCGTTCTGCCCGTTTTCGTAGTTGCTGACAGCGGAGACGCTGACGCCCAGGGCTTTGGCCAGTTCTCCTTGGTTGATTCCCAACTCTTTGCGCCGCTCCCGCAGTCTTTGTCCAAAGCTCATGGCAGCACCCTCCTTTTTTAATAGATATAGAATATATGGAATCGAGAAAAAAGTCAACAGAAAATCTGAAATTGCCTATTGACATAAGAAAACAACTGTGCTAATATAGCAGTTGTGAAGAACAGCTATTTTGTATTTTTTGTTTTATAAAACAGTTATACTGTATTTTTTAGAAGATTAAATAGAGATATTCGTTTTTGAGTGAAAATTTGGCGGCGGCTGAAATTATTTTTGGCGCATGGATAGAGCGGACGTGGACAAAACTGGCCGGAAAGGAGGGGTGCGGGCCGGCGCTTGGCGGGTGGTTTGTTCAGGAGCAGGCGCAGCGGCCCTATAGTCTTGGGCTGCGGCTTTCCATCCGGCCGCCATACGCTAAAAGGCCGTGCCAACGGCACGACCTTTTAACATATGGTGGGAGCGGGTGGATTCGAACCACCGAAGTCGTCGACAACAGATTTACAGTC
>CANSSG010000045.1 GCA_947649615.1 uncultured Clostridia bacterium
ATCCCCTTCCCTCTACTTTATTTCGTCTATGTCCTTGACATGGGGTACACTTTAAACCGGTCAAAGGTCTCTCTGTGTGCGCCGTCACCCTTTGGCGTACGAGAAAAAGCGGGAGCGACCCACAAGGGTCGCTCCCGCCGCGCATTTATGAAGAAGCTTTACTCGTCGTCTTCGTCGTCCTCGTCCTCACCGTCATCCTCCGCGTCTGCGCAAGTGCCGCAACAGCCTCCACAGCCGCTAAGGTCCGACAGGTCGAACTCAAGCTCTTCCCCGCAGTTAGGACACAGGACGCTGCCGTCTGCAAGGATGTCCTCGTCAAAGAAAATCTCCTCCTCGCAGTTGGGACAGGTGGTCTGGTATACCTCCCCGTCCTCCCCGTCCTCCTCATCGCCGTCCTCGTCCTCCATGTCGAACAAGCAGCTTTCCACATCAGCCAGGTCCTCGCTGACTGCATCCAAGCCCTCCTCCAAATCGGCCTGCTCGTCACGGATGTCTTGCAGCTCCAGGGCTACGTCGTCCAGAATGTCCATCATTACCTTGAGGAGCTTGCCCTCTTTAGACTTGACATCCAGGCCGATACCCTCCGCCAAGCCCTTCATATACGCGACCTTTTCCAGAATTTCCATAGCTTTTCTCCTTTCAAAAAGTCATGTTTTCGTAGGTTCTCCTCTTTCAACACACGGCCCCAGGCCGATGGAACACAAAATTACTCCTTGCAGCGGGAGAGGTACTCGCCGGTACGGGTGTCAATGGTGATCTTGTCGCCAACGTCGATGAACAGAGGCACCTTGATCTCCGCGCCGGTTTCCAGAACGGCGGGCTTGGTCACGTTAGTGGCGGTGTTGCCGGCAAAGCCAGGCTCCGTGTCGGTAACCACAAGGTCCATAAAGTTGGGACACTCCAAGCCAAATACCGTGCCTTTATAGCTGAGCACCTTGCACATGGTATTTTCCTTGACGAAGCGGAAGGCGTCGCCCAGCAGGTCCTTGCCCAGAGGCACCATATCGAAGGTCTCCTGGTCCATGAAATAGTACAGGTCGCCATCACTGTAGCTGTACTCCATATCCTTACGCTCGACGAAAGCTTCCTCAAACTTGGCGGTGGGGTTGAAGCTGGTCTCGGTGACCGCGCCGGTCACCACGTTCTTCATCTTCGTGCGCACAAATGCCGCGCCCTTACCGGGCTTAACGTGCTGGAACTCGATGACCTGCATCACTTTTCCATCCATCTCAAAGGTCTTGCCATTGCGGAATTCGCCGGCAGTAATCGTAGCCATATTTTGATTTCCTCCTAATTGGAATAATTTACACGGGATTTCTTACCTACCGGACATTTTACCGTATTCCCGCCATAATTGCAAGGGTTTTATAGGAAAATGAGTTGAAATTTTTCATTTCGCCGGAAATGGACGGGAAAAACGGCCCCGTCCTCCGTATTATGGCGCAAAAACAGCGCGGCGATTCATACGGCGGCGCTATTTCCCCAGCGCGGCGCGGATAGCTTCCCCGATATTGGACGCTTCCACTATCCGCAGGCCTTCGTGGGGCGCAGACGGCTTACCCTTGCGGAGGGGGACGACACAGGTTTTAAAGCCCAGGCGGCAGACCTCGCTGAGCCGCTGGTCCAGGTTGTTCACCGCCCGCAGTTCGCCGGTCAGCCCCACTTCTCCGATGGCGGCTAAGTCGGCGGCAATGGGCTTGTCCAGATAGCTGGACGCCAGGGCTAAAACAGCCGCCAGGTCGGCGGCAGGCTCGTCCAGAGTCAGGCCGCCGATGATGTTCATATATGCGTCGCAGGCGGATACCTTCAAGCCGCCCCGCTTTTCCAGCACCGCCAGCAGCATAGCCGCGCGGCCGAAGTCAAAGCCGTTGCTGGAACGGCGGGCGTTGCCGTAGGAAGCCGGGGCCAGCAGGGCTTGGATTTCCGCCAGCACCGGGCGTACGCCCTCCATCACGCAGGTCACGCAGGTCCCCGGCGCACCGTCGGGACGGCCGGACAGCAGCATTTGGGAGGGGTTCTCCACCTCCTCCAAGCCTGCGTCCAGCATCTCGAATACGCCGATCTCATTGGTGGCGCCAAAGCGGTTCTTCGCGGCGCGGAGGATGCGGCATGTGCTGTGCTGCTCCCCTTCGAAGTAGAGGACGCAGTCCACCATATGCTCCAAAACCTTTGGCCCGGCGATGGAGCCTTCCTTGTTGACGTGGCCGATGACGAATACCGTCACGTTCCGGCCTTTGGCAAGCTGCATGAGGGCCATGGTGCAGTCCTTGACTTGGCCGATGCTGCCGGGTGGGCTGTCCAGCGCCCCGTTATATAAGGTCTGGATGGAATCTACGATTAAGATATCCGGTTCCTCGCCGGATACCGCTTGCAGCACATCCTCCAGGGCCGTCTCCGACAGTACCAGCAGATGATCGCCGCCTACCCCCAACCGCTGGGCGCGGAGCTTGAGCTGGCGGGTGGATTCCTCGCCGGAGACGTATAGGACGCGGTTCTTTTCGCATAAGCTGCCGCAGATTTGCAGCATCAGCGTGGATTTGCCCACCCCGGGCGCGCCTCCGACCAATACCAGGGAGCCTTTTACCGCGCCGCCGCCCAGGACGCGGTCCAGCTCGCCCATGCCGGTGTGGAAGCGGATTTCCTCCGCCGTGTCAATTTCCGACAGGGTCACCGGCTTTACGGAGTGGAACGCGCTGCGTATGCCGGTGGAGCGGCCGGATTTAGCCTTGGGGGCGGCCTCCTGCTCCACGATGGTGTTCCACGCGCCGCAAGCCATGCATTTGCCTGCCCACTTAGGCGTTTCGTTGCCGCACTCCGTACAGTAAAATACCGTCTTTGCCTTTGCCATAGCCATCCTCCTGCGTACCGGTGTTTTCTCTATTATACAACATTTGTTCCGGGTTGGCAAGCGTTTTTTTACGGGGGACGGCGTTATTCCGCCGTCCCCCGCAGATGGTCCAGGACAGACGCCAGCACCGTTACCGCTAAACGGTTCTGGTGGGACTGCGTGTTCAGCAGCGCCGTCTCCCCGCTGTTGGACAGAAAGCCGCACTCCACCAGTATGGCGGGAATCTCTGCGTGGCTGAGCAGGTAGACGCCGCCCCCTGCCGCTTTGGACTCCTTGGCACGGGCATTGACCGTACGGTTCAGCCCCTCCTGGACCGCCGCCGCCAAGTCCGCGCTGCCTGGGACGCCTGCGTAGAATACCTGCGCCCCGGTAACGCTGGGGACTTGGGGCAGGCTGTTTTGATGCAGGCTGACCAGGACGCCGCCGGGAACCCCGTTCACTTGGGAAACCCGGTTTTGCAGGTCGGAGTTCTTCCGTTGGCGGACCGCTGCCGACGGGTCGCTTTCCGTGGAGACGTCCTCCCGGCGGGTCATTTCTGTGGGTACGCCCAAGAATCTGGCCAGCTCCTCCATTTGCAGGGCCACTTCCAGGTTGATCCGGGATTCCGCCGTGCCGTCCGCCGCCACAGCCCCAGGGTCAAAGCCGCCGTGGCCTGGGTCAATCACCAGCACCAGACCGCCGTCCTGCGCCAGAGATAGGTTTTTTGACGCGTTGACGGCGGCTCCCTGCCACAGTATCGCGGCAAATATGGCGAATAAGGCCAGAAGTGTTGCTAAATACAGAGCCGTCCACTTTTTAAATGTGAAAAACATGCGATCACCCCCTTCTACCCTATGACCCGTCCAGGAAAAATATGCCGCACCTCCGCCAGGCCCGCGCATAGGATGGCTTGAGGGCCTGCGCCCCCACTATACATGAAGGAGGAATCTTCCCTTGGAGAAACCTAATCCTAATCCCGCCCCCGGCGCCTGCGGCGTCATGGAGGGCAGCTTGCCTGGAAAATGCGCCAATATGGCGTTTCCATATATTCCTATGCAGGACAACAGCTCTGAACGCTACGACCAGGAACAGGCATTGGCTGCGGGAACGCTGTTCCCCGGACTGAACCTGCCCTTCTTCCGGGCGGTGAAAAGCAAGATGAATTGCCCCAACAACGCGCTGTGCGAGCTGATGGCGCTGGGATTTACCATTACTGAGTTGGGCATGTACCTGGATACACACGCCAATGACAAGGAGGCTTTGGCACTCTATGTCGATTATGTCAATCTGGCCAAGGAAGGCCGCAAGCGCTATGAAGCCGCCTATGGGCCGCTTCAGCAGACCGGCGTGACGGCGGAAGCGTACACCTGGATCAACGGGCCTTGGCCTTGGGAAGCCGCAGAAGGAGGAAAACAATAATGTTTGTTTATGAGAAGCGGTTGGAGTATCCGATCAAAATCAAAAATACAAATCCTAAGCTGGCGGCGTTGATTATTAGTCAGTACGGAGGGCCGGACGGCGAACTGGGCGCTTCCCTGCGCTACCTCAGCCAAAGGTTCTCTATGCCCTACCCGGAGCTGAAGGGGTTGTTGACGGATATCGGCACTGAAGAATTGGGCCATTTGGAAATGGTGGGGACCATCGTCCACCAACTGACCCGCAATCTCAGTGAGGAGCAGATCAAAACCGCTGGCTTCGATGCCTATTTTATAGACCATACAACCGGTGTCTATCCCGTTGCGGCTTCCGGTGCGCCTTGGAGCGCGGCTGGGATGCAGGTTACTGGCGATATGATCGCGGATTTGACGGAGGATTTGGCAGCAGAGCAGAAGGCCCGTGTCACCTACGACAACATCCTGCGCATGAGCGACGATCCGGACGTGAACGACGCCATCCGGTTCCTGCGGCAGCGTGAGATCGTGCATTTCCAACGGTTCGGCGAAGGCCTTCGTCTGGCCAAGGACCGTCTGGCGGAAAAAAACAACGTGTACTTTACGAATCCTTCCTTTGACCGCTGAGGGGCAGCGGCCGGCATTACGCATAAGGGGAGCCGCCGTCCAGTGGATGGCGGCTCCTCCGCACCCTGCGCCCATCAAGCGCATAGAATAGTAGTGACCAGGAGAGTGATAAACTATGGCTTACTCTGATCGAGAGCTGCTCGCGCGTCTCATCGAGTGCGAAGCGGGCGGAGAGGGTACAGACGGAATGAAAGCGGTAGCGGGCGTGGTAATGAACCGCGTCCACGCTACAGGAGGCGAATACGCCCGGGTGGGGCAGGGGAGCATCCGCAATATCATCTTTCAGCCCTATCAATTTGTATGCGCCAGCGAGACGGAAGGCGGGGCTTACAATCCGCAGAATATTTACAACATGCGTCCGGAAGCGATTCACTATGAGATTGCCGACTGGGCCATCGCCGGCAACCGCCTGCCGGATGTAGCGGAATCCCTCTGGTTTTACAACCCGTTCAGTCCCAAGTGCCGCAACAATTTCCCCACCACCGTAGGCTACTGGCAGACACGGATAGGCGACCATTGCTTTTACAATCCGACTTCTGCCTATTACCTCACATAATTTAGTAAGGAGTGGTACATGATGCAGCAAGCAGCAAACCAAAACATGCCGGTCCCGGCCGCGCCGGACGAAACCGGCTATTACATGCCCATCGAGGGGCCGGCGGGCAATTGGGTGTACGGCGACCCGGGCCAGAACCCGCCCCAAGCCCAGCCCGTGCCAGACCAATCCAACGCGGTTCAGGTTCCCATACAGGGGATGAATGGAGAGACGCTGCGCAGCATATCCAGTGCTGCCGCCCAAAGCCAGCGGATGAAAAACCCTGTGGATATGGAAACTACCCACATGCCCGCCAGCGCGGAGGAAGCGTACCAGGCGTCTTTGCGCAGCCTTTTAAACCGGAACATAGGCTACTTTGTCGTTGCCACCTTCCAAGTCGGGCCAAACCAGCCTGTTACCTGGCAAGGCATTCTTCACTCGGTAGGGACGGACTATATCGTCCTCTACCAGCCAGATTACGAACGGTACATCTCCGGTGACCTCTATTCCCTGAAATTCGTCCAGTTCCACAATGTCAAGGGAGTCCCGTACTGCGCGGCCTCCCAGAACTGGCAGGGCCACAGCACATATTGACGCTATGCAGCCAGGCAGGGCGGACCACTGCGGTCCGTCCTGCCTGGTTCTATCCAATCCAATATACCGGATACGGTTCCCCCCGGTGGTAGCCCAATTTTTCCGCCAGCGCTACGCTCCGCAGGTCGATGGCGTCCCAGCTAGGGTACAGATTTCGGTCCAGGCATTCTAAAATCAGCCTTGCGCCGCAGGCAGCGGCAAGCCCCCGCCTGCGGTGGTCCATCCGGGTGTCGATCTCCACTTCAATGCCGCCCCGGTAGACGCAGTAGGACCCGGCTCCCGCCACCGGCGCGCCGTCAAACATCGCGGCAACGCCCACGCCCCTTTCGCAGCAGTCCTCCGGACTGTCAAAGGCAGTGCAGAAATCCTTCGACCACGCCTCCGCCAACAAAACCGGCGCCAATTCTGCGTCAATCAGCCGCAGCGTATACCCCTCCGGCAGGGCGGCGGCAAGGCCTTCCAGCCGTTCCCGGTCAAAAACCCCAGGTTCTTTTTTGATGGCATACCGGGTTTCCCGGACGGCTCTGGCCCCAAACTTTTTTTCAATCAAGGGCGCCCAGTCCGCCGTTCTTGGAACCAGAATAGGACCCCTGGCCCATTCCAGCAGCGTCCCATCCGGCTTCCCGGCCAGAAAGCAGAAATCCTGGCTGACGATTAATCCGGAAGAAAAATCCCCATTGGCGTAGGCTTCCCCCATGACGCCCTGTAGGCAAGACCACACCATAGTCTCCTCCCAGCCGTCAAACAGCGGGGCGAGACGCGCCAGATCATCCGTTTTCATCCTCCAAAAGCTCCTCTCTCGTATACAGCAGGTTCAGTGCTTCCAGCATGGCGTTGGCGGTCATCCGCTCTGGCAGGCCCAGTTTTTTCAGCAGCGCGGCCCGCTTCGCCCCGCTGTCCGGCGCGCCGGTCAGGCCCAGCGCATATAAGTCCGCTTTGGTAATCTCCCGTCCTGTCCGGACAGCGACGCCATCCTCAAAGGTGGCCCCCGCCTGTTCCAGGGCTTGGAGCAGGACTTCTGGCCGCATCCCCTCCACCCCCAGCTTTCCTTCTTTGCCGGGAGCGGCCTTCCGCCTCTCTTTGCCGTAAATATCTGGGATATAGGCCTGTTTCAGCCGGTTTTTCGGGATGGCGCCTTTTAAAAAGTTCCGAATGACAAATCCCGCCCCGTCGCTGTCGGTAAGCAGGATCAACCCCCGTTCCTCCGCCAGCCGCCGCAGCAGAGCCAGCCGTTCCCTGTCGTTGAACACGCCGAAGCCCTTGGTTTCCATGACGGTGGCGTCCACCACCTGCTTGAGGGCGTTTTTGTCGTAACGCCCCTCCACCACGATAACTTCCCGAACCTTCCTCATTGCCCACAACCCCATCGCACAGTTATTGCCGCCGGTCAGCCTTGGAGCGGCCGGGCCAGTTCCATAAGCAAAAGCTTCAACTCGTTGGCTCCATCTACGCCGCCCACGCTCTTGATCCGCAAATCCACCTCATAGCACCGCTTCACCGCGTTGGCGCACCAGCCACGGTCTACCCGCCGCGCGTTGTCCAGCAGCAGGCGCGCCGGATAGTCCGAGCGCATATTCCACCGCTCCATCAGCCAGAATTTGTCTTTCCCGGTATCCAGCGCCAGCCGGGCGGTGTGGAGCTTGCGCAGTTCCTTGCCAATGAGCGCCAGCAGCATAAACGGCTCTTCCTGCAATTTCAGCAGCGTTCCCAGCACCCCGGCGGCTTTATCGAAATCCCCTTTGGACACTGCGTTGGTCATTTCAAACACCTGGGCTTCCAGCACCGGTGCGGCCACCGCGTCGATATCGCCCTTGGTGATGCGTTCATTTTTAGCGTAGGCGGCGATTTTCCCGATTTCCGGTATCAGCCCGTTCATCAGACTGCCGCAGGTAAACAGCAGGTGCTCAGCCGTAGGCGCATCAATGGTATGGCCCGCCGCCTTAAACCGCCGGGCCACCCACTTGAGGATTTCATTCTGGCTCTGCTCCTCGAACTTCACCGCCTGGACGTGCTGATCCAGGGCGGCATAAAGCTTCTTGTAGGTTTTGTTGGGCTTGTACGCAATCTGGTCATAGACGATGACCAGGCAGCAGTAGGGCGGGAAATCTTCCAGGAGCGCAGCCAGCCCATTCCGCTGGTCCTCGCTGAGTTTGTAGAGGTCCCAGTCTACCACCTGCACCATCGTTCGCTGGGCCATCATAGGCATAGCTTCCACCGTCTCCGTCAGCGTTTGGATAGTCAGCCCCTTGCCTTCCAGCTTGTGGAAGTTGAAGCTTTCAAATCCCTCCACCAGCGTTTTTTTCATTTCTGAAAGGTAAAATTCGCGCAGATAGCTCTCCTCGCCGTGAAAAATGTACGCATTCCCCAGTTCTCCGCCAGCCAGCGCAACCTTCAGACGCGCCAGGCCTTCGTCTGCGGCTTTCCGTTTGACAGCCATAACCAATCCTCCCGCCTGCGTTTTTTCCCATTATAGCAAATTCCGCGTCCAGGCGCAAGGAGAGAATCCCTCACAGCATTTCAAACCGCTCCACGCCCCTGGAATGGAGCCACCGGTACGCCCCAAAGCTGCCCGCCAGCAGCACGGCGGCGCAGGACCCAAGCGCGCCAATTTCTCCCACCATGCCGGACAAGGCCCATACCAGCCCCGCACACGCCAGCGCCGCCCCCATGCCGCCAAAGGTGGACAGCATAGCGGCCAAGGACTGCTTGACCACCACCATATCGTTCACGGCGTCCAGCTTGGGGAACAGCAGATTGACCGCCAGCCCTACCGGCGCGGTAAACAAGGCGAAGGCCGTTCCAAATGCCGCCAGGACAAAGCCCTCTGCTGCCGTCAGCCCAAGCCCAAAGGCCAGTCCCGCCGCGCAAACCGCCACGCAGGGACAGCACAGCAGCAATTGGAACCCCGCCTTGACGTCCAATATTTCCTTAGCGGAAACGGGCGCTTCTTTCAAAATCCACAGATACCGTCCTTCCAGGCTGATTGACGACCCGGAAACCGCCACCGTGGACAGCAGAAAGCCTATGACTCCTGCGGCAGAGGTCAGTAGGGGGAAATCCCCCAGCCCTGCCAGCGCAAGCTGGTCCAGCAGCTTCCTGCCCATAACCGCCGCCGCGCCGCCGGCCAAGACCATGAGAATCAGCCCGATGCCAGTGTTGAATAGGTAGATGGGCGTCCCAAAATACCGGGCGGCTTCTTTTCTAATCAGCGATTTCCGGCGTCCCGCCGCTTGGAGACGGCCCAGCCGGTAGGCCGTCCGCTTCCCATGGCTGTGCAGCCCGGTGAGGACCGCCTGGTAATGCCTAGCGAACAGCCACGCCGCCAGGACGGCAGGCGCCGCTGCCAGCAGGCAGAACATAGCAAGGGTCTCCCAGTCTCCGCATACGCCCTGTTGGAACAACTGGAAGGGCAGCCCCCAGCCCATCAGCATTTTGCCCGGACTGCCGCCTGCGGACCCAGCCGCGACAGCGCTGACGCCCGCGTTAAACTGGAAGATAAAAAAGAACACCACGCCCAGAAGCAATGCGTACAACAGCAGATGCAGGCCCTTCCGGTTGCCGAACCGCCCGCCCAGCCAACTGAGCAGGAATCCTGCCGCCAGGCTCAGCACCGACGGCAGCAGCGTCAAAAACAGGGTTCCCACTGCCAGGCGGGCCGCGAACATGATCCCGCCGCCACCGCCGAACCACAGCCACGCGGACCCGGCGGGCAGTACTAAAAATACGCAAAATACCAGATTTTCCATATACAGCGCCGTTAATTTTGCCAGCAGCACCGTAAACGCGCTCACAGGCATGGACAGCAGCAAATCCGCGTCCCGCCCTCCGAACACCACGCCCTGCGCAGCAAAGGCGGTAAACATCAAGCCCGCCATCACCGCCATCGCAGGCATCATCAGCAACAGCAGGTCCAAGCATCCGATCGCCGCCAACTGTCCCCCCAGGGCAAAGCTATAGCTCCCGGAAATGTACAGGCACAGCCCGGCCATGAGCAACAGTACCGCCCATCCGGAGAAGGCCCTGTTCTTTCCCCCGCCAACGCGGAAGGAAGACAGCAGTGCGCGAAGCTGGACTTTGGCCAAAAGGAAAAATTTTCTCATTGCGCCCCTCCGTTTTCCGCAAGGCCCAAGAACACATCCTCCAGGCTGGAATCCCCCACGACCTCCTGGGTAGGCCCATGCCGCACCAGCCGCCCGGACTTGATAATAGCGATGGTGCCGCACAATTTTTCCGCCACCTCCAGCACATGGGTGGAGAAGAATACCGCCCCGCCTTCCTGGCACAGTTCCCGCAGGTAGCCCTTCAGCAGATGCGCCGCCGCCGGGTCCAGCCCCACAAACGGCTCGTCCAGCACCAGCAGCTTAGGTTTACGGATGAGGGCGGAGATAATCGCCAGCTTTTGTTTCATCCCATGGGAATAGCTTGCGATGGCGCTGCCCAAATCCTGGGTAAGCTGAAAGCTGCCGCTATAGAGCCGAATTCGTTCTTCCCGGTCCCGTGCGGAGATATCGTAGAGGTCCGCTATAAGGTTCAGGTATTCGATTCCGCTCATAAATTCATAAAGGTCCGGATTATCCGGCAGGAACGCGGTAACGGCCTTGGCCGCCACCGGGTCTGTGCGCACATCATGCCCGTCAATAGTGATGGTTCCCTGGGTAAAGCTCATGACGCCGGACACGGCCCGCAGGGTAGTGGTTTTCCCCGCGCCGTTGTGTCCGATGAAGCCGCAGATTTCCCCCGCCGGGACGTGGAGCGACAGATCATCCACGGCAGTTTTTCCGCCCGGATAGGTTTTTGTATAATGAGAAATAGTAAGCATAGGAAAATCCCTCCTTTGTTTTCTACTCCGAAGATACACCATCCTCCAACCGGAATGTCAAGAGTAATTTTGCATTATTTTGAAGAAAAACAAACCTTCCCCCTACAGGAATGTATCAAAAATGGACTTTGGCGGCGGGGAAAGGGGCGGCAGCGGGCATCATTGCATTCCCGTAAAACAGCAGCCCCCGCCGAAAACGCCGTCTGGTTTGCTGCATGGTTTTTGCAGTGTGTAAACGCCGGAGCAGATCCGGGCAAAAAAGCCTTTACAAATCTAAATGGTGCGGCTATAATAGAGGGCAGAATAAGCTGGTGTTATGAGGTGGTCAATTTCGTGGCAGCCACACGCCGATGGTACTGGCAGTGGTAACCCGAGAGATGTAGGAGAACGCCACGCCTGCCAAAGCACCGACCTGCCGGGGCCGCGCATCAGCGGTCCCGATTTATTTTTTGGAGAATGAATCATGAGTGAACTATTTGATAAATCCATACGGACCTTAGAGCTGCCCGCCGTACTGAAAATGCTGGCGGAGCAGACCAACAGCGGGGAATCCAGGGAACGCGCCCTGGCCACCGTCCCCCAGACCGGCGTGGACGATGTGAAGCGCCTACAGGACGAAACCGACGCCGCCCGTGATATGATTGGCCTGAAAGGCTCCCCCGCCTTTTCCGGCATCAAGCCGGTGGCGGAGAGCCTGTACCGCGCCGACCACGGCGGGGCGCTGAACACCCGGGAGCTGCTGGACATCGCCGGGGTGCTGCGTTGTGCGCGGCGGGTGCGGGACTATTTTAATGACGATGGGAAAAAATCCGCCATTGACTACCTGTTTTTTGCCCTGCGCGGAAACCATTTCTTGGAGGAACGGATATTTACCGCCATTCTGGAAGAGGACGTGATTGCCGACAACGCCAGCCCGGAACTGGCGGACATCCGCCGCCACAAGCGGGTGGCCGCGTCCAAGGGGCGGCAGATTTTGCAGAAGATCATCTCCTCCCAGAGTTACAGCAAGGTTTTGCAGGAAGCCATCATCACCCAGCGGGACGGCCGCTTCGTGGTGCCGGTGAAGGCGGAGTTCCGGGGGAGCCTGCCGGGGCTGGTGCATGACGTGTCCTCCAGCGGGGCCACCATCTTTGTGGAGCCTATGGGGGTAGTCCAGGCAAACAACGAGTTGAAAGAGCTGGAAGCCAAGGAGAAAAAGGAGATTGAGCGGATTTTGCGGGAGTTGTCCGCCGACGCGGCGGGGTGCCACCGGGACATTCTGTCGGATTACGACATGCTGGTGCGCCTGGACCTGATTTTTGCCCGGGGACAGCTTAGCTACAAGATGAACGGTTCCCGCCCCGAAATCCGCCGCAACGGCAGCGTCTATCTGCGCCACGCCCGCCATCCGCTGCTGGATTCCGGGAAGGCGGTGCCGATTACCATTGAGCTGGGGCAGAAATTTGACACCCTGGTCATCACCGGCCCTAACACCGGCGGCAAGACCGTCAGTCTCAAGACGTTGGGGCTGCTGACGCTGATGGCCCAGTGCGGCCTGCACATCCCTGCTGATTTTGGCAGCGCGGTGAGCGTATTTGACCGGGTGCTGGCGGACATCGGCGATGAACAGAGCATTGAGCAGAGTTTGTCTACCTTCTCCGCCCATATGGTGAACATTGTCAAAATCCTGGATGAAGCGGACAGCCACAGCCTGATCCTTTTCGATGAGCTGGGGGCGGGGACAGACCCCATCGAGGGCGCTGCCTTGGCTATTGCCATCATCCAGCATGTCCGGGACCGGGGCGGCAAGATCGCTGCCACCACCCACTACGCGGAGTTGAAAACCTTCGCCATGACCACCCAGGGGGTGGAAAACGCCAGCTGCGAGTTTGATGTGGAGACTCTGCGGCCTACCTACAAGCTGTTGATTGGGATTCCGGGGAAATCCAACGCCTTTGCCATCTCCCAGCGTCTCGGCCTGGACCCGGCGGTGATTGAGACCGCCAAAGCGCAGATGGACAGCGAATCCATCCGCTTTGAGGATGTCCTGACCCAGTTGGAGGAAAAACGCCAGCGGTTGGAGAAGGATCAGACGGAAGCGGAGCGCCTGCGCACCCAGCGGGAAGCGGACGCGAAACGCGCCCATGAGTTCCGGGAGCAGATGGAGCGGGCCAAGGAAAACGCCCGGACCCGGGGCGAGGCGGAAGCCCGCCGCATCATCCGGGAAGCCCGCGCCCAGGCGGACGCCATCTTCGAGGAGCTGGGCCGCCTGCGGAAGGAGCAGGAGAAAGCCGCCAACTGGCAGGCGGTCAACGACGCCCGGGCCGCCATCCGCGGGCAGCTCAACCAGGCGGAGGAGGAACTGCACTTCGAGGTAGAAAAAGAGCCGCTGCCCGCCCCCAGCCGTCCCATCCGGGAAGGCGACCTGGTAGAGCTGGGCGGCACCAGGAAGCAGGCAGTTGTCCAGGCAGTCAATGGCGAAAAGCTGCAACTGCTGGCCGGGAACATGAAATTAACGGTAAAAGGCAGCGAAGTCCGTCTCATTGAGGACGCGGAAGCTGTTGCGAAGAAGGAAGCAAAAAAACGGGCCGCCGCAACCGTCCGGTTAGCGGGCGCACGGGCGGCGGTAAACGAACTGGACATCCGGGGTCTGATGACGGACGAAGCAGACCTGCAAGTAGAGCGCTTCATTGACAACGCGGTGGTAGGCAAGCTGAACATTGTGACTATCATCCACGGCAAAGGCACCGGCGCGCTACGCAAGGCAGTCCATCAGCAGCTTAAGCGTCACCCGTCGGTAAAATCCTTCCGGCTGGGCCGGTACGGCGAGGGCGAGGACGGCGTCACCGTAGTAGAGTTAAAGCAGTAGCACCGTCAAAAACATTTAGAATCCAAGATCTCCCAGTAAAGCGAGAGATAAGTGCAGGCAAGAAGGATGAAATAGTAAAGCAGAGACGATCCACAAGGTTATCCAAGGAAGAAAAGACTTCGATTTTCAAGCCCAGTTTCCTGATTTCTTGCCAAATCTGGTCGATGGGGTTCATTTCCGGGGTATAGGGAGGAATGTAAAAAAGGGCAATGTTTTCCTGGATGTCCAGCATTTTCGATTTATGTCAGGCAGCGCCATCACATCAAAGCAGAACGATATCGTCAGGGAATTGGTTGGACAATTCTCTCAAAAACAGATTCATGCATACCGTATTACAATAAGGCATGACCAGGAAGCAGGATTCACCGGTCAGAGGTTCCACCGCTCCATAGGCGTATCGGTACTCCCGTATATGGTGGCAAGGCACACTGGGACGGATCCCTTTTGCACACCAGTAGCATTTGGACTTGTTGATTCTTCCGAAACCAGCTTCATCCTGGAACATCAGACGCATTTTTCCACCATTCCTTCTGCAATTGTGGATTTCTACTTGCATTTCTCTCACTTTTTCTTTGATTTTTTTGAGACCACTATGAACTCCTCGCTAGCTTTAATTTCAGAGATTTCTATGATCTGGCCCTTTTCTGCTTTCTCTCGGAACGGCTCCAGCAGTGACGTCTCTTCTTCGCTCATGTTCCGCCGGTTCCCGCCGTAATGGTCCCCGGATATTGCCCCTATCCCTCCTGAACGGTGCTTTGCGGTGAGCTGCGTTATATACCCACTATGGAACCCGGTCGGCGCCGACACTTCCTCCGCACCCTTTCCCACTGCTCTCAGTTCTAGCGCATACAGTCGCTTTTCTTTGCCTGGGAAAGGGTCCGTGCTTTTGCTTTTTCCACCATTCTGTTTATTTCGTGCTTCTTTTGTTCAGCAAGGGAGGGATTGTATGTAAGCAGGCGTTTTTCTGTAAGTCTGACAGTCGTTTTCTTGCCATCATGCTCCGCTTCATAGGGAAATTTATCAATACAGGACTTATATTTATAGAGGATTTTCCCGTTTTTGTCCTTTACTTCATGGAAGCCCTGTTCAAGCAAAACCCACGTTTTTCCCTTTTCAGGAAGCCCTTTGACTGCTTTTGAGAAAATGTAGCCGTCCCCATTTTTCTTTGAAAAGGCTATGTTAGCGGCACAGTTGAGTCCTTTGTCTGCCACATGTACCGTTTTTCCGGTTATATTATGCTGTTTTTTCATCTGGCAGACAGCATTCCACAGGACAGGCCTTTCAGACTCGTTTCCAGGGTACATTTTCATGGCGACAGGGATCAGATTTTTCTCCAGGAGCAGCCCCAGGCCTATGATCGGATTCTTCCTGCATTCCTTACTGGGGCCCTTTTTCCGGAAGTCATCTTCCCGGTCGATTTCAAAGAAAAAATTGGTACAGTCGAAATAAGTCTTTGAAGTTTCCATTCCATACACACCCGCAACCTGATGAGTGAAAATTTCCGCTATCTTTTCATAATTGGCACCGAGAAAGGAAAGGCCTTCGAGGAGCTGGTCATAAGAATAGCCATAGGAATGGAAAAGGTTTGGGATTACTTCATGGAAGGTTTTATATTTGCTGCAGGGGTTAACACTTATGGCATAAGTAAGTGATTCAAGGAGCTCGTAGAGGTCAAAGTGGAAATCAACTGTAAGCTTAAAAAGGTCGATATATTTTTTGATCTTCAGTTTATCCATGATACTTTTTAAAGGGAAATAGCCCAGGTAACGGAGAGGGGAAACGGCAGAAATCCTCTGTCCGCTGTCCTCTTTTTGGGTTCTATTGAGTGTATCGACTTCTGCCTGAAAGTGCGCGATAGGGTCAACCATACCATTTGCCATGAGGGTTTCTATAGAACCCAGGGATTTATAGCATTTATGTGCCGTCCCCTTCTTTTCATGGCTGTAGAAGCTTTGATAAATGGCAAGATAGGTCCTGTTTTTTTGTTTGGTTTTTTTAAGAAAATAAGCCATAGGAACACTCCTTTAAAATTGACACCACTAACACCATTCTTATATCATAGAAGAAAAAATTTTGTAAGTGCATAAAAAACCCTATGATATGGGCTTTCTGAAGGGACTGGTCTCCACTTATGGTCCTAAAAATTATGGTGTTAACTTCTAAAGACGGGACGTCTGGCGGGCAGTGTGAAATAACGTCAATCACATGATTTTGTGTGTAGATGCCATAGTGTATCCACTTGCCGGGATAAAAAGAGCCATCATCCAACTGCTGGGCGTCTGTGATTTCTTCCAGGTGCGAGAGTATCTTTGACTTTTCAAAAGTGACAAGATACTTTCCATGGCGGATTTCATTCGGATCA
>CANSSG010000046.1 GCA_947649615.1 uncultured Clostridia bacterium
AACCAAAAAATCATTTAAACCTGCGGTTTAAAAATCCCTTATTTATTACGGGGGTGTTTATTTTTCGCTACGACCTTTGGCTGGTTTTTTCTGTCTCCAGTGCCTTGGGCCGATGCCGGTGCTTGCTTCTGCGCACGGTTCTATTGGGGGTGCTGGTTGCCGCGTGAGACGCGGCACGGGGATTGGCGGGCGTTGCCGGGAGTACCCAAAGCAAAAAAGGTAGGCACCCACAAAATGCCCGTGGGTAGACGCAGCATCCGGCGCACAAAGTCCACGCACCCCTGACAGAACACCGGAAGCGTACCAAAAGGGAAACAAAACAAAGATTTCAGGAGGGATCCTTAAGGGGGGCCAGCCCCCCTTAAGTAAGTTTTTGCTACTTTTTCCTTACGGAAAAAGTAGGACCCCGCCCCCCGGAGGGGGAAAATGAATCTACTCTTTGTAGGGGTCGGGCATTTTTTCTAACATGTGCATCCAAACCGGACTCATCTGGCGGAGCGTTTTGACAGTCTCCGGAACCTGCTGGAGGATATATTCTACCTCCTCCATCGTGTTGTATTCGCACAGGCTCAGCCGCAATGAACCATGCGCAATCTCATGGGGCATTCCAAGAGCCAATAGCACATGGCTGGGGTCCAGCGACCCGCTGGTACACGCGCTGCCGGAACTGGCGCAGATGCCGGCTAAATCCAAACGCAACAGCAGGCTCTCGCCCTCTATGCCCTCGAAACAAAAGCTGACAATTCCTGGGGCCTTTTTATCGGGGGCGCCGTTGCAGCGGGAATAGGGAATCTTGCTTAGGCCCTCAATTAACTTGTCGCGCATGGCGGAGACCTTGGCGCGGTTTTCTTCCATGTGCTCACAGCTCTCGGTCAGCGCCGCTGCCATCGCTAAAATCGAAGGGGTCGCTTCTGTGCCGCCGCGCTTGCCGCGCTCCTGTGCGCCGCCTTCAATGAAGTTCTTCAGCTTGATTGCCTTTTTGCAGTATAACGCGCCGACGCCTTTGGGCGCGTGGAATTTGTGGCCGGATAAGGACAGCATGTCAATGTTATCTGCTTCTACATCTACCGGAATGTGGCCTACCGCCTGCACCGCGTCCGTGTGGAACAAAATGCCCCTTTCGCGGCAGACGGCGCCAATCTCCCGGATGGGCTGCAAAGTGCCGATTTCATTGTTGGAGTACATGATAGTTACCAGACAGGTGTCCTCGCGGATGGCGGCCTTCAGTTCCTCCACCCGGACTACGCCATCCTCATGGACGGGTAGGTAGGTGACCGCAAAGCCTTGCTTTTCAAGCTTTTTTAATGTGTGCAGCACCGCATGGTGCTCGATGGCGTCGGATATAATGTGCTTCTTTCCCTTTTCTGCGCCAAGGCGCGCACCCTCCGTTATCGCCCAGTTATCCGCTTCTGTGCCGCAGCCCGTGAAGTAAATTTCGCGCGGCTCCGCGTTCAGGCACTTCGCTACTGCCGCCCGGGCGTCCATCAGGGCGTAATTTGCCTCGCGTCCCTTCTGATGCAGGGAACTGGGGTTGCCGTATATCTCTCCCAGCGCGGGCAGCATCGCGTCCAGCGCGGTTTTGCTTACGGCGGTGGTCGCTGCGTTGTCGGCATATACAAACATCGTAATCCTTCTTTCTTCCTCGCAGAATGTACTGTTTCCTATAGGAAAATAGGAATTGCCCGCGGGCAGCGTCAGCAGTTGCCGCGCCCGGACGCGGCGCAGCGAGCGTCTAACCGCCGCTGCTTATCGACCAGGTCCGCCAGCGTGACGTGGTCTACTACGTTGCTGATGGCCTGGTCTACCTGCTCCCATAAGTCCAGCGTTACGCAGGCCTTGCACCGGGCGCATTGGTTTACTTCGTCGTCCATACAAGAGACAGGGGACAAGCTACCCTCTACCGTTCGCAAAATCAGCCCTACTGTGCAGTCTTCAGGACTTTTTACCAGGTGATAGCCGCCCTTCGCGCCTCTGACGCTGCGCACCAGGCCTGTGCGCACCAGTACCGGAATGACTTGCTCCAGATACTTCTCGCTGATGCCCCGGCTTTCAGCCACGCTCTTTACCGACAGGTTCACTCCTTCGGCCTGCATCGCAAGCTCTAACATCAGATGCAGCGCGTAGCGGCTTTTGGCCGATATTTTCATGGCGTCACCGTCCTCTCGTGTATTTCCTATCTTAATATAGGATTTGGCCGTTGTCAAGTTTTTTTTGCGTTACATCCACAGGACAGGGGGGGGGGCTTTGGATATTTTGCCCGCTTGGATGGGTTTTATAGGGAGATATGTTAGGGGTTTGTTCGGATATGTGACAGGTAGCAATCTTTTGGAGAATACCCTATGATTACCAGCTTGCCAAGAGACCCCGGCGGAAAATCCGCCGGGATCTCTGCGTGTCAAAAGCATTTGCGCTCAGCCCGGGGGCCAGGTCATGTCCCGGCCTGCCAGGACATGGAAGTGCAGATGGGGTACGGTCTGTTGGCCCGCTTCCCCGATGTTGGACACTACCCGGTAGCCGGGGCCGGCAAAGCCTAATTCCTCCGCCAGCCGGGCGATTACCGCGAAAATGTGGCCCACAATGGGCGCGGTCTCCTCCGTTACGGCGGAGACGGACTGGATGTGCTGCTTTGGCACTACCAGAAAATGGGTGGGCGCCTGGGGGGCGATGTCGTAGAACGCGTAGCACAAATCGTCCTCATAGACCTTGCTGCTGGGGATTTCTCCGGCAATAATCTTGCAGAATAAGCAGTCAGACATGGTTTTCCCTCCTTCTTATTGATTGGGTACGACGGCAAAAAACTCCAGGTTTTCCTCGCCGCCGTTCATCAGGCTGTGGGCGTGGCCCTTGGGGCAGTAGTGGCAGTCCCCGGCCTTCAGGGGGATATATTCGCCGTCGTAGAGCACCTTCCCAGTCCCGGAGAGGATATAAATAATCTCGCTGCTGGTTTCATGGGTGTGCAGGCCGATGGTGGAGCCAGGCTCCAGACGGGCGCGGAAAATCTTGCCGTTTTCGTCTACCCGCATCCGGGCGTAAAAAGTCCCCTCGCCGCCCAGGAAATGCGGGGTGGCCTGCTCCTCTATTTTGGAAAAATCAATCAGCATGGGTTGCCTCCTCACTTACGTTCCATACCAAGCGTGTCATAGTATTCATCAGAAAACTGCAAAATGCCGGGGTCAAAAGCCGCCTGTAAGGCTTTGACGTTATGGTAAGGTTCCACAGGCGCTAGGTCAAAGGTCTCCGCAATGGCCGCCAGAGCCGCGTCCTTCTTCGCAAAATACTCCTCACTCCCAGTCCAGCTTGCGGCGGCATCCTCTGCCAGCAAATTTCGGAATCCCTCCTCAGTCAGTCGCCAAATCTGACTCAGCGGGTTGGCGTCTTTACAATAGAGTACAAAGGACAAAAATTCCCGGAAATTGCCCCCCACCGGGAGGACGTACTTCCCTTCCTCTCCCATGGAAGGATCCACACAGTACACCGCCTCATCCCCTGGCAGGAGGATGAAGTGTACCCCGTCACAGCCAATCCGTCCCACTGGCTCCCAATCAACAGGGTCGCAAAAATAACGGGTGGGATCGCTGTCCTCCATCAGACCGATAGTGTTAAAATCAATATTCAGTGACCGGAAAACGTTCAGATCATCCCTCGTCATGTTAGTCCTTCGCTTTCTCGTTGACGAAATCGTCCAGGGCCGCCAAGGCGTCGTCCAGCTTCAGCAGGTCGCTGCCGCCGCCCATGGCGCTGTCGGGCTTGCCGCCGCCCTTGCCGCCGCAGATGGGGGCCAGGGTCTTGATAATCTCTCCCGCCTTGACGCCCCGGGCCACGGCTTCTTTGCCGCAGACGGCCAAGAAAGTAATCTTCCCTTCGTTGACGCTGGCCAGCAGCGCCACCACGCCAGGTTCCTTGTCCCGCAGGAAGTCGCCCAGCTTGCGCATATCGTCCGCCGTCAGGCCGCTGCGGGAGAAGGATACTACCTTCAGGCCCTTCACCTGCTTGGCGTTCATGAGGAAGTGATCTGCTTCACTGACGAATTCCTTGGCCTTCATCTTCTCGATTTTTTGGTGCAGCTCACGGATTTCCGCCATCATCTGCCCCGCGCGGTCCCGCAGGTCGGCGGGCTTGACCTTCATCGCCGCCGCCGCCTGGAACAGCATATCCTGGGCGCGGTTCATCTCCTCCAAGGCCCGCTGCCCGGTGACGGCTTCGATGCGGCGTACGCCGGAAGCTACGGAGAACTCGCTCTCAATGTGGAACAGCCCAGCTTTGGCAGAATTGTCCAGGTGGGTGCCGCCGCAGAACTCTACGGAATACCCCTCCCCAATGTTCACGACCCGGACCACATCGCCGTATTTCTCGCTGAACAAGGCGATGGCGCCCGTCTTTTTCGCCTCTTCAATAGGCATTTCCCGGGCGTCCACCGGATAGCCCGCCAGGATTGCGTCGCAGACTGCCCGGGAGACCTCCCCCAGCTCCTCCGCCGTCATGGCGGCGAAGTGGGTGAAGTCGAAGCGAAGATAGTCGTCCTCCACCAGGGACCCGGCCTGATGGACGTGATCCCCCAGCACGGTGCGCAGGGCCTTGTCCAGCAAGTGGGTGGCGGTGTGGGCGCGCATGACGGCGCGGCGGCGCTTTTCGTCTACTGCAACCTCGACAGCGTCCCCGGACTTGATGCTTCCGGACTTCACCACGCCGTAGTGGAGGTATTTGCCGCCCTTGTTCTTCTGTACGTCGGTGACTTCAAAACGGCCGTTGGCGCTCTCAATCACGCCGTGGTCCGCCACCTGGCCGCCCATTTCCGCATACATGGGCGTCTGATCCAAAACCAGGATCGCTTCTACGCCGGAGACGATTTCGTCCAGGAATTCCTCCCCTGCTACAATGGAAATCACCTTGCCGCTGTCCGTCAGCCTGTCGTAACCGGTGAAGGCCGTGGCAGGCACATCCTTGCCGAATTCAATGCCGGCCCAGCCCAGGTCGCCCAGGGCTTCACGGGCCTTTCTGGCCCGCTGCCGCTGTTCTTCCATCAGCTTTTTGAACTCGTCCTGGCTGACCGCCATGCCCTCTTCCTCGACCATCTCTATGGTGAGGTCGATGGGGAAGCCGTACGTGTCGTAAAGCTTGAACGCGTCCGCGCCGGAGAAGGTCTTCTCCCCCTTTGCCTTGTGGCCGTCCAGCATTTCGGTGAAAATGCGCATACCGCCGTCGATGGTTTTCGCGAAACTCTCCTCTTCCATGCGGATGACGCGGGTGATATAGGCTTCCTTTTCCCGCAGGTCAGGATAAGCCTTCTCATTTTCCGCAATAACCGTGCCGCAGACCTCGAACAGGAAGGGACGGTCTACGCCCAGTAGCTTGCCGTGCCGCGCGGCGCGGCGGAGCAGGCGGCGCAGCACATAGCCGCGGCCTTCGTTGGAGGGCAGGACGCCGTCGCAGATCATCATGGTGGCGGAGCGGATGTGGTCGGTAATGACTCGGAGGCTGACGTCGATTTTGTAGCTCTGCTCGTATTTGGCGCCGGTGATTTCGCTGACCTTGTTGGTAATGTTCATCACCGTGTCCACATCGAAAAGGGATTCTACATTCTGGCTGGCGATGGCCAAACGCTCCAGGCCCGCGCCCACGTCGATGTTTTTCTGCTTCAGCTCGGTATAGTGGCCCTGGCCGTCGTTGTCGAACTGGCTGAACACGTTGTTCCATATCTCGATATAGCGGTCGCAGTCGCAGCCCACCGTGCAGCCGGGTTTGCCGCAGCCGTATTCCGCGCCCCGGTCATAGTAGATTTCGGAGCAGGGTCCGCAAGGCCCGGAACCATGCTCCCAGAAGTTGTCTTCCTTGCCAAACTTGAAAATACGTTCCGCAGGGATGCCGATTTCCTTGTTCCAGATTTCAAAGGCTTCCTCATCGGCGGGGGTGGTTTCATTTCCGGCGAAAACAGAGGGATAGAGACGGTCGGGTTCCAGTCCCAGCCACTCCGGGCTGGTCAGGAATTCCCAACACCAGGCAATGGTTTCCCTCTTGAAATAGTCCCCGAAGGAGAAATTGCCCAACATTTCAAAGTAAGTCCCGTGGCGGGAGGTCTTTCCGATATTCTCGATATCTCCCGTCCGGATACACTTCTGGCAGGTGCAGACTCTTTTCCTGGGAGGCTCCACCTCCCCGGTGAAATAGGGCTTCATGGGGGCCATGCCGCTGTTGATAAGCAGCAGGCTGGCGTCATTTTGGGGAATCAGTGAAAAACTCGGTAATCTCAGATGCTCCTTGCTCTCAAAAAATTTCAGGAACATTTCACGGATTTCGTTCAATCCATAGGACTTGTGCATGGGAATTTCTCTCCTTTTATAACAAATTTTTCAATCATCCGTAAAGTGGGATCAGCATAGCGTAGGGCGCGGTAAACACGGCCAGCGCCAGGCTGAGCCTGTGGACCGCCGCAGGCTCCAAGCCGCATTTTGTAAAAGAGAACCGTTTGTTCAGGAAATAGATCAATACACCCGCCAGCGCAACGCCGGGCAGGGACAGGAGGGTCGTTGCAGGGAAAAGGCCGAGATCCCAGGAAACATGGAAAATTCTTATAAGCGCTTCCCAAAGGCCATAAATGAAGGCCGCGCCTATTATATCACACAGGAATCCAATGATCCAAATTTTCCAAATACTCTTTTTCCACAGATGCAGCCTCTCCTGCAAGCCGCCAGTCCGCGCGGACAGGTATAGAACCAGGCTGTCAATGGCGAAATTCACCAGCAGGATCACCAGCCAGAGCGGCGTAGGCAGCAGCCAGAAAAACCAGATTGGGAACATGACGTTATAAAGCCGGATTTCTTTTTTCATCGCAGATTCTCTCCTTTACTGTCGCTTGACTTCCATGCCGATCAGCGCGTAATCCCCGTCAAACGCCAACCGAAACAGGACATTGTCTTTGGAATAGTCGCAATAAATGACGGCTACGCCGAACTCCTCCCCCTGGGCGGATTGCCCGGTAACCATGGCGGAAGAAATCTGTTTATAGACCCCGGCCCCGTCCGTCTGCGCCAGAACGAGGTTCTGGATTTCCTCTACTGAGATGGCGGAGGAAACATCGTCCCGCATCCTGTCAAGGACCTCCTCGTATTTGCCCCCGGCCAGCAGGACGGCCACCTCACGCCCATGGGCCAGAAGGGTCTCCTCCTCCATCCCATGGGGCAGCGGCTTTCCCTGGCAGCCAATTAAAAGCAGGAAAAACAGGAAAAACGGAACCAATTTCCCCATTTTATGATACAAAAAGCCTTCCCTCCTTTCAGGCAAAAAGAAAAACCCCGCCCTCCACATAGGGGCGAAGTTCTCGCGGTACCACCCTAATTTTATCCCATACGGGATTTCTCAACCGTCCTCTAACGGAGACGAATCCGTGCGGCTCGCCGCCGCCTGCTCGGAAGTGGCCGCGCCGGACACTCTGCCGCAGGGCTTCCACCATCCCCCGCTCGCTATGGGCCGCTTTCCCGCGCTCGTTTCCTCATCGCCTTTATCAAGAGGTATTATATCACGTTTTGGCGGGTTGTCAATGCTCAAATCGAGGAAACCGGCCAAAAAAGAGACGCGGACGGCTGTCCGCGCCTCTTTTTTATTCACTCTGCCAACAGCGCCGCCACATCCAGCGGCTTTCCATCGTTCCACAGCCGTTCCAAGCCGTAGAACTCCCGGGCTTCACTGTTAAACACATGGACCACCAGGCATCCATAATCCAGCAAAACCCAGATGCCGCCCCGGTGTCCCTCACGGTGCAGGGGCTTTTCCCCCGCCTGGGTGTCCAGGGCCTCCTCCACCGCGTCGCACAGCGCGTTGATCTGCGTATTGCTGGAGCCGGTGCAAATGACGAAGTAATCCGCCAGGGTGGTCAGCTCAGTAACCTCCATGATCTTGATTTCCTCACCCTTTTTGCCGTCCAGGGCCTTCGCCGCCAAAACTGCCAGTTCCTTCGGTGTCATGGAATATTCCTCCTTATATTTTTTATCTCGTACGTCTTGGATGCTTTTTATGCAGGAAAAACCGTCATGCCGCCAGCCATTCCGGTATTTCATCGCCGCTTCCATCCCCTGGAGGCAGGCTGGGATCGCCAGTCCCATCCCCCGGCTCCGCAGGCGGATCCCCGCCGGGGTCGGGCGCAGCAGGTAAACTAGGGTCAGTCCCCGGGTCTTCAACAGGCGGATTCACCGGGGCGTCCGTACCAGGGGTTTCGGTTCCAGGGGCATCCGTACCGGGGGCATTTGTCCCCGGCTGATTGCCGTCCACCGGGTTCCCGGGCAGCTCTACCGGCGTACCCGGCGCGTTGGGATTGTCAGGGGGCAGGCCGGGGTCCACCGCCAGCGGATTGCCGTCCGCATCCGTGTAAATAACGGACCCATCGTCCCCCAGCACGTAATAGTTCCCGTTTTCGTCCTGTTCCGGCTTCGCTGGGGGCTGGCCGTAGACCAGCTTCCCATTATCGTCATAATACGCCTCGCCCCGCCGCACGGCCATAATACCGTTATGCCGGGTATCCCGCAGGCTGCCGGTGGAAGACGCGATATCGCCATTTTTCAGGATGCTCATGGCGTCCAGCATCCCGGTTGTCACCTTCTGATCGTAGGGGTTGAACTTCTCGTTTACCAAATCCACCACCTGCTTGGGATAGATGGTGACATAGGACTGATCCTGGTTGGTGTCCCGGCTCCAGGCGCTCCCCCAGTAGTCGCCGGGGAGGGTACAGGTCTCCACGCCATTCATATTCAGCGCACCCACGCCGTTCAGCCCCAGCACATTGGCGGCGAACCACACCACAGAACCGGAATCCAGATCGGTTTCTACATTATCCATCGCCAGGTCGATATAGGCCTTCAGCTTTCCCCAGTGCTTAATACTCAGGCACTCCTTAATCAGGGCCTTCATGAAATTCTGCTGAACCTCCACCCGCTTGATATCGCCCTCGCTGTAGCGGCGGAAGCGGACGAGCTGCATCGCCTGCTCCCCGTTCAAGGTCTGCAAGCCCTTTTTCAGATGGATGTGCAAGTTCTGCCAGTCGTCGTCATAGTTCATATCCTGCGGTACGTCGAACTCCACGCCCTCCACCAGGTCAACCAGCTCCACAAACATATCCAGTTCCACCTTGACGTAGAAGTCCGGCTTGAACCCCACCAGCTTCTGCACCCGGCTGGCTAGGGAATCAATGCTGTTGCCGGTGCGGGAGTAAACGGAGTTGATCTTCTTGATATCCCACTTCTCGTTGATCATGGTATCCCGGGGGATAGACATGATGTTGACCTTCTGCCCCTTGGTATCATAGCTGGCAACCATTATGGTGTCGGTATTCCCGTCGTCCATATCCGTCCCCACCAGCAGGAAGGTGTACCACCCATCCTTCCGGTTGCCGGACACGGTGGGCATATCGCCATTGTATCCATCGTCAGGGTACAAGTCATCATCGGTAGGCCCTTCTGGCTCCGGGTCTTCCTCCTTCTGGCCGGGCTGGACGGTCTGGGTAGGGGTTTTCGTTTCCGGCGCGGGAACTGTGGGCAGAGACGGCGGCTTGATCCACATTTTCAGCACCACCGCCACCACGATGGCGAATACCGCCAGACACCCCAGCACCGTCACCAGGATTTTCCCTTTGCCGGAATCCCAGTAATTCCGCCAGCGTTCTCCCACGCCCGGTTTACTCCCGTCCTCCGCGAAGGGGTCCCCCACGGGACGGGACGGCCGGAGGGAAGCCTTCTTTCCTTTTTCCTTGGATTCTTCCCGTTTACCTTTCATGCCCGCAAACTATCCTTTCCGCAATCAAAAATTTCTTTATTCATCTGGCAGTACCGGCTCCGGCGGCTCCCCGCCGTCATCCACAGGCGGGGCGGGCGGCTCCGGCGGCGGTTCTCCGCCGGGTTCCGTAGTCCCCGTATCCGGATTGGTTCCCGGGTCCGGGTTCACGTCCGGGTCAGGCTGTACATCGGGTCCGGTCCCCGTGTCAGGCGGCGCGTCCGGGTCAGGATTGGCGCCTGGGTCAGGCTCCGTACCCGTTCCGGCGTCCGGATTTGTCCCCGGCTCCGGCTCCGGCGCAATGTCCGGGTTTTCCCCGCCGTCCGTATCCGGCGGCGTCTCCCCTTCGCCGGGGAGTGCGGGGGCAGGCGGCTCCTCGCCATTCCCGCCGGAGGAACTGTCTCCGCCGCCGGAAGACCCGCCCGTAGGCGCATTGGGGTCCGCTATCACGCCCGTCGGCTCCGTCGTGGACACGCCGCCTCCGGCGGTCCCCTCGGAACTCTTCACCGGCGACGCCCACCGGGAATCCAGCAGCTCCCCGCCGGTTACATAGCAGGAACCGTCCGGATTTTTCACGATAATCCGCAGGTCGTCCAGGGTAACGTCCCGGTTATAAGGATTGAACTGCTCGTTGACCAGCGGCACAATCTCCGGCCCGTTGGGCAGCAGGTAGTCCCCGCCCCGGTACCTTCCCACATCAATGTAGGGCAGCGTACTGGACTGCATGGACTCCACGTCCACGCTGATGGCCTTAGAAGCGAACCACATCATATCCGTGAGGGTCATATCCGTTTCCACGTTCTCCATAAATATATCAATAAATTCACCGATTTTCGCGATATTTCCCAATTTCAGCACTTTTTTTGCCATAGCCTTCAAAAAGTCCCGCTGGGTGTTCATCCGTCCGGTGTCGTTATAGCCTACTCTATAATCATTGTCATGGCGGTAGCGGAGCAGCTCCATAGCCTTCTGCCCGTCCAGCTTTTGCATCCCCTTGTTGAAATGGATGTGCAAATCCTGGTAGGGGTCGTCGTAGTTCATATTCCGGGGTACGTCGAACTCCACGCCGCCCACGGCGTCCACGATCCGGCCCACCGCCTTCCACTCGATGATGACATGCCGGTCCGGCATCACGCCGGTGAGATACGCCACCTGCTGCTTCAGCCCCTCCATACCGCCTCCGCTGGACTCCTTGGCGTTATAGACGCTGTTGATCTTCTTCACCGACCATGGCACGTTGATGGCGGTGTCTCTGGGAATGCTCATCATATTGACCTGCCCGTTAGGCACGTCGTAGGATACCAAAATCAAGGTGTCCGTATTTCCTCCTCCGGCGGTGTCCCGCCCAATGAGAAGGAAGGTAAAATAGTCATCCTTCCGCCCGGTAACCAGGCTGCCGTCCTCGTCTTCCGGCTCCTCGCCGGGCTTGAGATTGGGGTTGTTGTTGATAATGCCGGGGCGGTCGTTTTCCGTCACATCCGGGGCGCGTACGAACAGCATCCACCACCCGGCGATGCCCGCCGCCAGCGCCGCCACGCAGCACAGCGCAATGATGGCCGCCCGTTTTCCCTTGCCGGCGCCTTTGCCGCCGGAGGGCAATTTTTTAGTTCTTTTTTCCGGCTGTCTCTCCTCCTCGAAGGGGTCGCCCCCCTTGTGCCAGCCACCGCCGGCGGATTCCCGTTTGCCTCTTGTTCTGCTCATGTGGATTGCTTTCCTTTCAGATAATCCCTCGCCTGCACACTATAGGAGTTCACCGCAACTCCCCGTTTTTCCAAACTTTCTATAGACATTTCCAGTCCCATCAGCATCGCGGCGTCCAAATCCTGCGCCGCCAGCTCCCGCATTTGGCGGAGGTCACAGAAATCCCGGTTGGGTTCTATGTAATCCGCCAAATAGATAATCTTTTCCAGCGTGGTCATATCCGCCTTGCCCGTAGTATGCCAGCGGATGGCGCTTTCGATCTCCGGTGAAACGCCAAACATATGCCTTGCCACCGCCGCGCCGGTGATGGCGTGGTAGAGCTTCACCTCGCCTTCCTCGGTGGGGTCCAGCCGGATGTCATATTGACGCAGGATGGCCTCGTGTTGTTCCCCGCTGAGTTTTTTGGTACAGTCGTGGAGCAGCGCGGCCCGCCGCGCCGCCTCCTGGTCTGCCCCCCAGCGCAGGGCCAGTTCCGCCGCTGTTTCCTCCGTTCCCAGCACATGAGCCACCCGGCTGCGCCGCAGCATGCTCAGCGCCACGCACCGCAGTTGATCCAGCCGTAGATGCTTCATATCCGCCCCCACGCCGTACAGCCCCTCCCGGAGGATGAAGCCATAGACCGTATCGTCCAGGTATTCCCGTCCCCCTCCCCGGGCCAGTTCCCCGCGGAGCTGGGTGGAGGAGATATCCACGATATGGGGCAGCGCCACCGTCACACACGATGCGCCGTAAGCTTCCCGCAGGTACTCCCGCTGGACGGCGAACAGGGTCTCGGCGTCCTTTTCGCTTCTGCCGAAGGCGCACAGGGTACACAGCCTGGCAATTTCTCCCGGGTCCTTCCATTTGTGGAAGGTCAGGAACATGTCCGTTCCCATCAGCAGGAACAATTGGTCTCCGGGATGCTCCGCCCTGATTTGCCGCAGGGTGTCCAGGGTATAGCTCCTGCCCTCCCGCCGCAGCTCCATGTCCAGGGCTTCCGCGTCCGGACCCAGCGCGTCCGCCGCCAGCCGGACCATTTCCAGCCGCAGCGCCGGCGGGGGCGCGGCCCCGTCCAACTGCTTATGGGGCGGTATCCCGGTGGGGATAAGGTACAGCTTATCCAGCTTCAGATAAGCGGCCGCGAATTTAGCAGCCTCCATATGGCCCAGATGGATAGGGTTAAAGGTTCCTCCATAGATTCCGATTTTCATGGCAAGCCCTCTTTCCTTTCCCCGGAGGGGGAAGATATGGTCGATCCATGCGGGAATACGGGTATATGGAAATACGGTAGCACAGCGGCGGGTCTCTGTCAACCATTTTGCTTTGGTTTTCTTTCGCGAATTAGTTCAATTTTGCGTTTTGCCTTATCGTAGTGCTGGCGGTAGAGGACAAATTTGGTGCCGATGACCTGGACCGGCTCGCTCCTGGTCAGCTTTCCTAACTGCTCGCAGGCTTCCCTGGCAGTGAGCATCGAATTTTCCAGCACCTTGCACTTAATGATTTCCCGGGCGTCCAGGGCATCGTTAGCCTGCTTGATTAAATTACTGTTGATGCCGTCCTTGCCGATGTGTACGATGGTTTCGATGCTGTTGGCGATTCCCCGAAGCTGCGCCCGCTGTTTACTGGTCAATTCCATAATGGATTTCCTTTCTTATTTCCCCAAATAATCCCGCAGCTTCCCGTCAAAGACGGCCAGAGCCTTTCCCCTGTGGGAGACGGCAGCTTTTTCCTCCGGCGTCAGCTGGGCGTACGTTTTCCGCAGCTCCGGCAGGAAGAACACGGGGTCGTACCCGAACCCGCCGTCCCCCTGGGGCGCGAAAGCGATGGTGCCGGGACAGATGCCCTCCGCTTCGATGGTGTCCCCGTTGGGGAATACGCAGGCGATGCAGCTTGTAAAATGGGCGCTTCTGGTCTTGGCCCCCCGCATATTTTCCAGCAGCAGCCGGTAGCGGGCGGTATCATCCAGGTCCGGGCCGCCGTACCGCGCGGAGTACACCCCCGGCGCACCGTTCAGGGCGTCCACGCACACGCCGGAGTCATCGGCGATGGCAGGCAGGCCGCTGGCTTCCATCACAGCCTTTGCCTTAATCATAGCGTTCTCGGCGAAGGTTTCCCCGGTTTCCTCCACGTCCACATGCAGCCCCACGTCCGATTCCAGGACTACCTCCACCCCCTGGGCGGATAAAATGGCCTGCATTTCGACTAATTTGTGTTTATTCTGTGATGCCAATACAAATTTCATGTCAGTCTCCCAAAATTTCTTTCTGTAAAGCAATAAGCTGCCGGATGCCGCCCGCGCACAAGTCCACCAGGTTCCTCTGCTCCTCCAGGGTGAAGGCGCGGCCCTCTCCAGTGCCTTGCAATTCGATCAGCCCGCCTTCATCGTTCATGACACAGTTTAGGTCAACCATAGCGCCGCTGTCCTCCGCATAGCAGAGGTCCAGCAAAGCCTGATCCTGGACAATCCCCGCCGAAACAGCGGCCACATAGTGTTTCACAGGGTTTTCAGCCACCAGCCCCGCCTCTGCCAGCTTCCGGCAGGCGATTGCCAGCGCCACGAACCCACCGGTAACGGAAGCGGTCCTAGTCCCGCCGTCCCCCTGGATCACATCGCAGTCCACAGTAACCGTCCTATCCCCCAGGGCTGTCAAATCCACCGCCGCCCGCAGGCTCCGGCCGATAAGCCGCTGGATTTCCGCCGACCTGGGGCTGAGCTTCAGCTTGCTCACATCCCTGCGGCTCCGCTCCCGGTTGGCCCGGGGGAGCATCGAATACTCCGCCGTCACCCAGCCGGTACCCTCCGGCACATGCCTGGGCGCGCCCTCCTCCACGCTGGCACAGCAGAGGACTTTGGTTTTGCCGCACTCGATGAGGACGCTCCCCTCGGCGAAGTCCACAAAGTTTGTTGTTATTTTAATAGGGCGCAGTTCATTGCATTTTCTGCCGTCAATCCGTTCCATCCGCATCATCCTTTTCTTTTGTTTTTTCATCATCCACACCGGCGTTTTCCTCCACCCATTTGGTAGCAGCCCACAGGAGTGCGTCTTTTACCAGCAGGATTCCCCCCAGGACCATAAATAAAACGCCTTGCTCCCACTCTTCCAGCGCAAGCACCGCGCCGCCAATAAAGAACGCCGCCCCGGTCAAGGTCACCCGCAGCGCGGAAAATTGTTTTTCTGACATTTCCGAAACCTCATATCTTTCTCATTAAATCAGAGCTTCCACGTACTCCTTCGCGTCAAATTCCCGCAAATCCTTAATATCCTCGCCCAAGCCTACGAACTTCACCGGCACCTGCAATTCCCTGGCGATGGCGATGACAATGCCGCCCTTAGCGGTGCCGTCCAGCTTAGTAAGGATGATCCCGGTGCATCCGGAAATCTCCTGGAACTGCTTGGCCTGGATCAGCCCATTCTGCCCTGTGGTAGCATCCAGCACCAGCAAAATTTCCAGCGCCGCCTCCGGCATTTCCCGGCCAATGATTTTCCGCAGCTTCGCCAGCTCCGCCATCAGGTTAGCCTTATTGTGGAGCCGTCCGGCGGTGTCGCAGATGACGGCGTCCACGCTTCTGGCCCGCGCGGCTTGGAGGGCGTCAAAGAGCACCGCGCCGGGGTCGGCCCCTTCCTTTTGCCGGATGATTTCACAGCGGGAGCGGTTGGCCCAGATTTCCAACTGGTCTGCCGCCGCCGCCCGGAAGGTATCCCCGGCGCAGAGCAGCACCCGTTTCCCTTGGAGCCGCAGCATGTTCGCCAATTTACCGATGGAGGTTGTTTTTCCCACGCCATTGACGCCCACCACCAGCACCACGGAGGGTTTTGTAGACAGGTTAAGGGCCTGGTCGCCCACAGACAATTTTTCCGCCAGGATTTCTCTTAGGCAGGCCTTCACCGGCTCCTGGCCGGAGATTTTGTCTTCGATCATCCGCTGGCGCAGTTCCTTCACCGCTTCTCCGGAGGTCTCCATGCCCACGTCGGCAAGAATCAGCATTTCCTCCAGATCGTCGAAGAACGCTTCATCGGCTTCACTGATTGCGGAGCCAAACACGTCCCCCATATAGATTTTTTTTACTTTTTCCCAAAAGCCCATTTGCAGTTCCTTTCCTCGCGCCCTTCGGGCGCGAAAGATGAATTTTTCTTTGACTGACCCCGGGGCCTGC
>CANSSG010000047.1 GCA_947649615.1 uncultured Clostridia bacterium
CGGATAAGGGCTACCGGCGTATCCGGGACGATCTGGCGCGTTATTACGGCGCGCCAATAAACGACAAGCGGGCGCTTCGCATCTGCCGCAGTCTGGGCGTCCGCTCCACCATCAAATATGCCCGGCACGGCTGTACCCGGCGGGCCTCAGACCCACAGTGTCTGGCGGAAAATGTGCTGGACCGCCAGTTCTACGCAGAAAAGCCCAACGAAAAGTGGCTGACGGATGTGACGGAGTTCAAATATTATGTGGGCTCAAGCGTGCATAAGCTCTACCTCAGCGCCATCCTGGACCTTTGTGACCGGCGGATCGTCTCCTTTGTCCTCCGGGACGCCAACGACAGCGCCCTGGTCCACGAGACACTGGATCAGGCTCTGGCCGCCAACCCGGACGCCCATCCCTTGTTCCACAGCGACAGAGGCTTTCAATATACGACCAGGGTATTCCACGACAAGCTGGCCGCAGCCGGGATGACGCAGAGCATGTCCCGGGTGGGCAAGTGTATTGACAACGGGCCTATGGAGGGCTTCTGGGGCATCCTCAAGCGGGAGCGGTACTATGGCAGGAAATTCACCAGCCGGGAGCAGCTGTGCCGGATGATCCGGGAATATATTGCCTACTACAATTTCAGCCGTCTCCAGCGCCGCCTGGGTGTCCATACACCCATGGAAGTCTTCACACAATACAGAGCAGCCTGAAAATTTTTGCATCTTATTTCTCTGTCTACTTGACGGGGAGCAGTTCAATTTGTCTCGCTTGGACGGCTGGGCCTCACCGGGGGTCGCCTTGTCAGCCTTGGGCGGGCGACCCTTGCGGGGCTTTGCCGCCTCCTTGCCAGCGGGCTCCGCTTTATCCTCCTTCGGGGAACGGCTACGGCGGGGCTTTTTCTGTTCGCCAGCGGCGGGCTGTTCCGCCTCACCGGGAGCCTGCTCCTTTGCGGGGGCATCCCCGGCTTTCTCTACCTCAGCCCGGGCCGCCTTTCGCTTTTCACCCATGAGCTCATTGATCTGCTCAAAGGACACTACCACATCGCCGGGATCGGGCTTTGCGGGCCCGGCCTGTTCAGGAGCCGGGGCCTGGGGCTGGCCAGCCGCAACAGGCTCGGGAGCCTCCGGGATTTTTTCTCACCGGGGCCCGTGTTCAGTTTGTCATCTGCCATTCATTAACCTCCTTTTCGTTAAAGTTGCACAAATTTCAGGCTTAAATTTCTGTAATTATTTTTTGCCTCCTTCCCGTCTATCCACGCAAAAAAGCCGCCCGGTTTTGATGGCCGGACGGCCTTTCAGCGTAATGTGATAGATCAAATATTATTTTTGTTGTTGGTAGGCTCCGAAAAGCCTTGTATTTGCGGTTTTCCTAATTTATATGGCCCTTAGGCTTGTAGCAGCCACAGACCGGGCAAACGGTGGGACGCTCCTTTGTCTCACCATAGAAGCCCATGTCATTGTCGTTCTGCTTGAAATCAGTAACCCTAAATTCCGGGAGACTTAGCATTTTCTCCATGAGCGTGTCGCTCATTCAGTCTCCCCGCCAGAGGGCTTGTTTTTTTGCGCCTTTGTGGCTTCCCCTTGCTCTTTTAATACTTGCAGTCCTAACCTAATTAACTCCAAGGTTGCTTGTGAACGGCTATTGTAGCGGTTGCCGAAGCGGAAATCATCAATTTCTTTCAGCATTTCATCATCAACAGTTATACAGTATCGTGGTTTCTCTGTTGGCATGTTCATCACCTCGGTGTTTATTATACATCGGTGTATCACTGATGTAAAGAAGAACTTTTTAAAAATTACTCTTGATAAGTTCATCGCTGATACACCATAATGCAGACAAACAAAGTGTATCGGTGATACACCAAAGGAGGTGAAAATATGGCTAACACAATAGAACGTCTTATGGTATCGATTCCCGCAGAAGTGAAAAGCGAAATTGATGCTGTAAAACAGAGGGAGTTCTACAATAAACCCTAGTAAAAGTTGTTGAGTACAGTCACATTATTTGCGAGCCGGTAGTAGTTGTACAATCCACGGATTTCTGCGTTGTACTGGTTTAGGATTTCCAAGTCGTCCAGGTGCAACAGGCGGGTGCGCCGGACGGGTTCCCAAACCTCTTTGTTTCCGTTCTGTTTGTCGTATTTAATTTTGAGGGCATTGTAGGAGAGCAGGCGTTTCACCCATTTGTCATGGGGAACATAAAGCAGTACTTTTCCATTGTTTACTCGTCTGGTAGCTCCCGTTTTGGTCTTTTTGTTATATGTGCCTTTGGCGATTGTGACCTCATATCCCAAGAACTTTGCAAAGTCATGCCCGTGGGTAATCAATGTTTTTTCTTCGGACATTTCCAGATGAAGTTTTTCCCGGATAAAACATCCTACTTCTTCCTTTACCTGTTCTGCGTCCTCTTTGCTGCCGATAACTCCTATTAGAAAATCATCCGCATATCGGACATAGCAAATCCTTTTATAGCTGTCATCCATCTGGTCACTATACGGTATAGATTTCAGATTGCGCCGCAGTTCCCGGGTTTCTGCAATTAAGCCCTCTTTTTCTTCCTCGCTCATTTTGGAGAGGTTTCTTTTAAGCCTTTGCTCTCTTCCCCGGCAGACATCTAACTTCATCTTGAACGCAGGATTGATTTTACGGCAGTTTCCGCAGTTGAATTTCTCTGCGCATTCTGCCATATAGCCATCCAGTTCGTTCATATAGATGTTTGCAAGAATGGGGCTGATAATAGAGCCTTGTGGAGTGCCGGAGTAAGTATTGTGGTAATTCCAGTCCTCCATATATCCGGCTTTCAGAAACTTCCATAGCAGGCCAATGAAATGTTCATCTGCAATCCGCTTCCGAAGAATGTCAACCAGCACATGATGGTCTACATTGTCAAAGCAGCCCTTTATATCCCCCTCAACGAACCACTTTGTTCCTGTGAAATATTTCTGCACATATTTGAGTGTCGTATGGCAGCTCTTGTTTATGCGGAAGCCGTGGGAGCAGTCGCTAAAGGTTGGCTCATAAATGCTTTCTAATATGAGCCGTACCACCTCTTTGATACTTTTCTTTACTGGCTTGCTAAAGCCGGGTTCCCAAAATGCCCGCGCACCTCCTTTGGATGAAAAGCGGCGCTTCTGGACGCGCGGTAGAACTTGAGCATAAAGCGCAATATTCCGCCCTAGAGTCTGTTTTAAAGCTTAGATATTGAGTGTAAAGTGCTAATTTGATAAAATAGAGCACATGAAAAGACATGAAATAAGCGAAGGACAATGGAATAGGATCAAGGATAAGTTTCCGCCTGAAAAAAGCCACAAGGGGGGCGGCCAGGAAAAAGTAACCGGTAAATGCTTAACGCAATCCTGTATTGGCTGAACACTGGAATACCATGGCGGGATCTGCCGGAGCGGTTCGGGCCATGGCAGAGCGTGTACAGCCGGTTCCGTGCCTGGACAAAAGCTGGCGTATGGGAAGATACCCTCACAGCCCCGATGGAGCAAGAATTGGTGGACGAAACAACGCTGATGCTGGACAGCACCACGATCAAAGTCCACCAGCATGCCAGCGGGGTAAAAAAGGGGGATGCCACGAGGAAACCGGACGGAGTAGAGGGGGCTTGGGAATCCATTGCGCTTTTTACTCTCCAGTGGGAACCGAAATGATATCTGTATGGCACAAGCTCTGTTGGAGCCTTTTGATCTGAATGGCAAACTCATACTGGCAGATAAAGGCTATGACAGCGATAAGTTTGTACATTGGTTGGAGGAACGGGGTGGAGTTGCGGTAATTCCCAGCCGTATCATTGCCAAACATCCCAGAGAAGCTGACTGGCACACATACAAAGAACGCCATCTGGTTGAAAATCTCTTCCTCAAGCTAAAAAACTACCGCCGCTTTGCCACCAGATATGAGTAGAAAGCCCTCTATTTCCGTGCCGTTGTCTGCCTTGCCGGTATCCCTGTTTGGTTACTTTGACGGTTTTAAAACAGACTCTAGCGCATACAGTCACTTTTCCGCTCGCTTATCTTTATTTCTTTTTTGCGCCGCCGATATGATCTGCCTGTCCTCTTCGCTATATCGGTACATTTTTTCACCCTGCTTCAGTATATCGCTTTTTTACTCCAGTTTTAAAGTGTTTTATACTGGTATGTATTTCTTGTCCCGAACCCTTCTGGGCATAATAAATCACCCCACTTGTTATTCTGTATACCATACTGTCTAACAAGTGGGGTGCAGTTCAATCCTTTTCCGTCTTCCTATACCGTCCCAGCAGCTCCATAAAGTCCTCCTGCCGGGCCGCCAGCAGCAGCGCGGCATACACCGCCACTGCTAAGAAGCCCAGCCCCATGCACTTAGCCATCAGCGCCAGCTTCCCTTCCCGACCGCTCAGGGCAAGGCTGGTCGCATACCACAGCCCGCCGCCCATCACCAGCGCGGCCCCAAGGCTTTTCACCAGCGGCGCCACATGGATGCCGCCGGTTTTCCGCAGCAGCAGCGCCGCCATCACAACGCCACCCAGGGTAATGGACACCGCCGTAGCCGCCGCCAGCCCCGCGCCGCCCCAATGCGGTCCAAGGGCCTGGTTCAGCCCCCAATTGCACAGCAAAATCCCGCCGTTGACCAGCAGGGGTGTCAAGGTCTGTTCCATGGTATAGTAGGCCTTGCTTAGCAGATCCAAGACGCAGAACCCCGCCATAGACAGGGCGTAAATCGCAAAAATCCCTCCAGTAGACGCGGTAGACGCGGCGTCAAAGCTGCCCCCTTCGAACAGCACTTTCACGATAGGGGTGCCGAACACCGCCAGCACGGCGGAGACCGGCAGAATCAGCAGCAGCGTACTGCGCAGCACCTTCCAGATGTACCGCCGGTAAGCGGTTTCCCCGCCAACAGCGTACTCCTGGCTGAATTTGGGGAACAGGACGGTGCTGATGGAGTAAATCAGCGTGGTCGTCAGCGGCGTAAACAGTTTATCGGCGTAATAGAACGCGCTGACCGGGCTGCCGGCAAGCTGGGCCGTCATAGACGAATCTTGCAGGTAGCAGAACAGGAAGATGGAGGTAGTCAGCACCGTCACCACGGCGGTTTTCAAGAAGGTTTTGACATACTCCGCCCGCAAGTCCAGCGCAGGCTTGTAGCGGTACTGTTCCTTCAGCGCGTAGGGCGCGGTCATGCCCAGCTGTAGCAACCACGCCGCCGCCACCGCCGCCACATAGCCGCCCACTCCCAGCCGTCCGGCGAAGAAGGCCAAAAACACGATCAACGCCAGGTTATAAGGAATGGACATGCTCCCCTGCAAAACGAAATGCTCCAACGACTGGAACAGCGCCACCAGCAGATAGGTCAGCACGATCACCGGCAGCGTCAGGACCATCACCCGCATATACCCCGCGAGCCGGGCCGCTTCCTGGGGGGAGCCGTCCCATAGGGCGGCCGCGAACCCGGGCAGGAAGGTAACGCCGATCCAGACCGCCGCCGCGCCTGCGCCGAGCAGCACAGAGAGGGTAATGAGGTTGTTGGCGGCGGCAAATCCTTCCTTCCTGTCCCTCCGCAGCCGCGGCGTAAGGACAGGCACGGCGGCGATGCACAAGGCGTAGGCCGCCGTCGTAAACAGATAAATGGTCGTATTATTAGCGGTGGTATAGAGGTCTGCCGCGATGTCGGTGCCGAAAGCCCTGGCCTGCAAAGCCTCCCGGACGATGCCCAGAAGCTTGGCGAACAAGGTCACCAGGGCCACGGTGCTGATGACATGGATGGTTTTGTTTTCTTTCATACAGTTTCCCAATTTCCAAATACACAGATTCTTATACTAATTCCCAATAAAAGAATTTCCTTCTTTCATTGGGCCGCAGAATGCGGCCCAGCGGCAAAGCCGCCGGAAATGGCATTAAGGCTGCTCCATAATCGCGCGAATCAATTCCTCATTCTGATCCAGCTTGGAAATGAGACGCTCTAAATTCTGAGCGGCGGCGGCGCGGATATCCTCCCGGCGTTCCATGGTCTCCTGAAAGGCTGCCTGGAACTTTTCCAGCGTAAAGTCCTCCACCGTAAACCGGGTTGGCTGCTGGATGGACGCCAGGAAGGAGTCCACTTTCGGGTCATAGCTGACACCGATCATAGGCACCCCCATAACGGCGGCGTAAATCAGCGAGTGGAGCCTTACCCCCACCAGCACGTCCATGCAGCCGATGATGGACAAGGTCTCCTCCGACAGGTATTTTTTCCGCAGGCACCCCGCATGGCCCTCCAAATGCCCGGCCACGGCCTGGCAGACGGAAAAATCTTCATCGTGAAAAAAGGGAATCAGCACTGAATCCGCGCCGTACGCGTCCCGCAGCCATTCGATGCACCGCGCCACCTCCCGCAGGAAGGGCTTGCCGGGCTTCCTGGATTTCACGGCCCAGCCCACCACCAGCCCGTCCGGCCTGCGTGGGCATCCTTCCTCCTCCAGAATCCGCAGCCCCAGCTCCGGCCCCGGGGCCTTCACACGAATCACCGGGTCGGCGGTAACGTGAATCAGCCCGTCCGGCACTTCCAATTCCAGCAGCAGGTCCCGGCTTTTGGAGTCCCGGACAACGATGCCATCGGTCCTGCGCAGGACGAAGGCGGTCAGCTTCCGGTTCCGCTTCTCAAAAATCGGCCCAATGCCCTGGCTGTAGATGAAAGTCCGCTTCCCCAGCAATTGGGCCAGCCGGAGGATAAACAAGTAATAGAGGATGCTGCGGCTGGAGGTCGCGTCCTGGAGCAGGCTTCCCCCGCCGGAAAGCAGCATATCGCATTTCCAGACGGAGCGGAAGATATCCCACAAGTTCATCCTCCGGGCGGCCTTGACGGCGTATTTTTCCGCCGTCTGCGCCGGGTCCTGGGACAGCACGGTAATCTCCACATCCGGCAGCTTTTCCCGCAGGTTGTCAATCACGGTGCGCAGGATGGACTCATCGCCGATGTTGTTGAAGCCGTAATATCCCGATATCAATATGTTGTACATATTTATCTATGCTCCGCGTTCCCATATTTTTCCGCCAACCTGCGGGCCAGCCGAAGCAGCAGTTCAAAGCACAGAATCATCACCGCGCCCACCGCGATGCCCAGCGCCAGGGAATACGCCGTGCGCACGAACCCCAGATACAGAGGGGTGCGGATGTGCATAAAGGTATTGCATACGCTGGTCAGCCCGATGGTTCCGGCCAGCCCGAACAGGGCCGTCCAGAAGGGCAGCCGCCGCACGGCGCAGTACACCGCCAGCATAACCCCAGGGAAGGCCACCAAAAATTCCTTCGTCCTGGGCCGCGCCAGCAGCAAGGCTTCCAGGTCATTGCGGAAGATCATTTCCACATCGGAGATCGCGACGCTGCTCTCATGCCCCGTGCGGGCCAGGTAGTAATACCCCGCCAGCGCCACCACGCCCATCAGGAGGACGCCCCACAGGGGGATCGTCCAATTCAAGGCAGCGCCGATATCCCGCAAATCGAGGCAGTTGCTCTTCCTCGACTTATCAAACAGCCCGTAATAGGACACAAACAGCAGGCAGAAGAAAGCCAGCGGCAGCAATTGCGCCGCCTTGACCCCCCGGAAAATCCCCAGCTCCAGCATAAAGTTCGTAGAGGACAAAGGCGCGGCAGTCATCATCGCCCCAGCCATAGAGATTGCCACAGCACCGGCTAAAATCCCGACAGCCCTGGGCAGAATCCGCACCACTTTGGCGTCCGCGTCCAATTTCTCGCCAGTCCGCTTCGCCGCGGACAGGAAAAAGGCCGCCGCCAGGCAGGCGAACACCACGGCGCTGGCAAAGCTGGCCAGCAGCCGGAAGGAGTTCGGCAGCACCAGCCACGCCCCCGCCACGCAAACCGCGGCGGCTCCCCCCAGCAGCAGGGTCCATTTCCGCTTCACCGGCAGGAAGGTACCCGGCAGCATCGCGCCGCCGAACCCCGCCCCCAGCCCGATTGCCAGCAGGGCCAGGGAGGGTACCTGATAATTTTCCATCACGGAAGCCCGTCCCAAAGAGATGCCGTGGGCGGCCAGCCGTTGGTTCAAGCCGTCGAAGAGGTCGCGGTAGACCGCCGCGTCGGTGACATAGACATGGTGGTCGTCGGTATATTTAATGGGTTTAAAGTAGAGCACCCGGATATTGCGTTCCACGATGGCCCGGTAGATGGTGTTTTCGATTTCCTCCGCGCCCGCATAGCCATAGTATGCGTAGCGGTACTGGATATAGTCCCACAGGGAGAATACCCGCACGGCGTTCAAGCCGGTTTCCAGCGCGGCGTTTTCCACGCCGGACTGCATGATGTTTTCCCGCTGGACGTTCGTTTCGATCATGCCGATGGTAGCGCCGGTCTTTTTGAGGTAATCCAGGGCGAAGGCCCCGCCGTCGTCGAAGCCGATGACGGCCTCTCCCCCGGCGATGATGTATTCGGGAGAGATGCCGTAGCGCTCATAGCCGCGCACCACCGCCTTAGCGTATTGGGTGTCATTGTGGCCGTTGTAGCAGAGGGTGCGGGGGACGATCTCCATCCCGGCTGACTGGATGGTTTCCACCTTCTCCGGCATCAGGCCCAGGGAAACATACATCAGCTTGGAGGATTTCAGGTCCTCCCGCTCGACGAAGCCTTTATTTAATGTAGTAACATATGCGCCCTTGCCTCCATAGAGCGCGTCGGCCGCGCCGCCGTCCAGCAGGATATAGGTTTTCTTCACGGTGCCGGACTGGAAATAAGGCGTCTGGCCATAATAAGAGCTGAAAGAAGCATCCAGGATATCATCGCTGCTGCCGCAGTAATAGGCTCCCGCCGGGAAGCGTTCCTTCACCGCGCCTACCACAAACTCGCTGGCGGAAGGGTCCTCCTCGGTGTCGGTGACCTCCACCATCACGTCGAAGCGGTCGAAGCCCTTTTCCTCCACAGCTTCCACGAAAGCCTGGGGATACTGGTCCCGCCAACTGGCGTCCTGCATGATCTCGCCCATCATGGTAGCGGTGACGTTCATAGGGGAATCTTCCATCAAGGTGGTCAGGTTTTCCTCTGTCAGGCCCACCTTGGTAATCCCCATTTTTTTAAACTGCCCCAGCCACCAGGCGATATCTTTTTCGCTTTGCTCCGCCATCCACTCCAATTCGATGTAATCGAGAACGACGTCATAGGACTTGTTGGCGGCTTCCACCTGCCAGCGGCCTGCCACAACGATGCAGCTTATGACGGCGGCGGCGGCTGTCAGGGCGGTTAGTAGGATGTTTCGTTTTAAGAATTGCTTCATTGCAGGGTCCTTTCTTTGCCGCCGTCGGGCGGCAAACGGTAAATTTTCTTGAATCGGCCCGGGCGGGGCGCGGCGGGACCGGGGTTATCCCCTCTGTGCGCGGAGGTAATCCTCTAAGATCAGGCATGCCGCCACAGCATCGACCACCTTTTTCCGCTTCTTCCCGTTTTTACCAGAAGCAAACAAAATATCATGGGCTTCCACTGTCGTCTGCCGCTCGTCCCAAAGATGGACAGGGAGGGAAAATGCTTCCGCCAGGACTTGGGAAAACGCCTCCGCCTTTTCCGCCCGGACCCCGGCGGTGCCGTCCATATTCAAAGGATACCCTAAAACCAGCTCGTCAATTTGATACGCTTCAATCAACCCGCCCAGGCGGCGGAGCACCTCCGCCCGCTTCCGGGTGGTAATCACCTCCGAGTGCCACGCCATCAAGCCCCCCTCGTCCGATACCGCCGCCCCCGTGTGTACATCTCCATAGTCGATTGCCAGTATCCGCACGGCAAACCTCCCCTCCCCCGCTCCAAGGCCGGTAAAAATTCCTTCCCATTATACAATATCCTTTCGGGAAAAAAAAGTAGGAGAATTGTAAAATTTCTGTTGACCTGGGGCAAAATTGGTGGTATAGTAAGCATTACCTGTGGAAATGGGGTTTATTTTTTGCGCGCTTTTCGCTTCCGCGCAAAAACGCCCCCTTCCGCCAGGGAGGCAATCGTTACAGGCCAAGAGCCTGCACAATGGATTAAGGAGGTGCCGCTAGGAATGCGCGTTAAAATCACTTTGAGATGCAACGAGTGCAAGCAGAGAAACTACAACACGGTCAAGAATAAAAAGAACGATCCTGATCGTCTGGAGATGAAGAAGTACTGCCCCTTCTGCAGGAAGCACACGGTCCACTCTGAGACCAAGTAAGGAAAGGTAGGAAAGGAACGTTCATGGCTGAAGAAAAGAAAGTCGTTAAAAAGGACCGGGGCCGCTGGTTCCGCGAAATGAGAAGCGAATTGAAAAAGGTCGTGTGGCCCACCCCCCAGAAGGTCGCCCAGAATACCGGTACGGTCATCCTGTACAGCGTGATCTTCGGCGCGTTTATCTGGATTTTCGACGGCGTCGCCGCCCTGTTTATCAAGACCCTGCTGGACCTGTTCGCCGCGTAAGAGGGCGAAGGGATGTCTGATAACGCAAAGTGGTATGTCGTCCATACCTACTCCGGCTACGAAAACGCCGTAAAAACCACCATTGAGAAATTCGTCACCAACCGCCACTTGGAGGAGTCCATTGTGGAAATTCAAATCCCCCTGGAAACCGTCACCGAGATCAACGAAAGCGGCGTGGCGAAAGAGGTGGAGCGCAAAATTTTCCCCGGCTACGTCCTCATCAAAATGGTGATGACCGACGACACCTGGCACCTGGTACGCAACGTGCGCGGCGTCACCGGCTTCGTGGGCGAGGCCAGCAACAAGCCCATCCCCCTCACCGATGAGGAGGTTTTGGCATGGGGTATGGAGACCCACCAGATCGAGGTCAGCTTCAAAGTGGGCGACAGGGTCCGCATCAACGACGGCCCGCTGGAATCCTTCACCGGCGTGGTGGAGGAGATGGATCTGGAGAAAAACCAGGTCACCGTCGTAGTCTCCATGTTCGGCCGGGAAACCCCCGTCGAGATGGAGCTGGAGCAGGTAGAGCTGGAAAGCGAAGCGTAAGCCTGTTCCCTGCCAAGCAAATTACCGCCGGCGGCAGAATAAGGCCGTACGGCTCCCGTGGGAGGGGCGTCCGAAGGGGACTAGCCCTGCTACCACCACATTTTATCAAGGAGGTGCCTTCTCATGGCACAGAAAGTCGTAGGATACGTTAAGCTGCAAATTCCTGCGGGCAAGGCAACGCCCGCTCCCCCCGTCGGCCCTGCCCTGGGCCAGCACGGCGTTAATATCGCCGCTTTTACCAAGGAGTTCAACGAGCGCACCAAGGGCGACATGGGCATGATCATCCCTGTCATCATCACGGTGTACTCTGACCGCTCCTTCACCTTTATCACCAAGACGCCCCCCGCAGCGGTCCTCATTAAGAAGGCCTGCAACATCGAGTCCGGCTCCGGCGTACCCAACAAGACCAAGGTCGCCACCATCAGCAAGGCCGATGTGCAGAAGATCGCCGAGACCAAGATGCCCGACCTGAACGCCGCCAGCCTGGAGTCCGCCATGAGCATGATCGCCGGCACGGCCCGCAGCATGGGCGTCGTCGTGGGTGAATAAAGGAGGGCTTGAACAATGTTTAGAGGTAAGAAATATCAAAACAGCGCCAAGCAGATTGACAGAGCCGCCCTGTATGAATCCAAGGACGCTTTCGAGCTGATCTGCAAGACCGCTTCCGCCAAGTTTGACGAGACCGTGGAGCTTCACGTAAAGCTGGGCGTTGACTCCCGCCACGCCGACCAGCAGGTCCGCGGCGCGGTTGTCCTGCCCCACGGCACCGGCAAGACCGTCCGCGTCCTGGTATTCGCCAAGGGCGATAAGGCCGACGCCGCCCGGGAAGCCGGCGCGGATTACGTGGGCGAGATGGACATGGTAGAGAAGATCCAGAAGGAAAACTGGTTTGAATTTGACGTAGTGGTTGCCAGCCCCGACATGATGGGCGTAGTAGGCCGTCTGGGTAAGCTGCTCGGCCCCAAGGGCCTGATGCCCTCCCCCAAGGCCGGCACCGTCACCCCCGACGTGGCGAAGGCCGTGCAGGAAGTCAAGGCCGGTAAGATCGAGTACCGTCTGGACAAGACCAACATCATCCACTGCCCCATCGGCAAGGTGTCCTTCGGCGCGGAGAAGCTGAACGACAACTTCAACACCCTGATGGGCGCAATCATCAAGGCGAAGCCTGCCGCCGCCAAGGGCCAGTATGTGAAGAGCTGCGTTACCGCTTCCACTATGGGTCCCGGCGTAAAGGTCAGCACTTCCCGCCTGGTTTAATCGAAACCATCAAACAGCCGCATGCCCTCAAAAGGCCGTGCGGCTGTTTTTTCGTGGATACAGCTACGCCCCGGATGCCAAGGCATCCGGGGCGTAAAAATCAATCTAAATCTCTTCCCTTGCTCCGGTAGGGGCTTTCCAGCGGGCTGTCCTGGTCGGCCTCGCTCTGGTACCGCCCCACCACGGTAGCGGCCAGTTCCACCGGCAGCAAGGTACCCGCCCCGGCCACGCATCCGCCGGGGCAGCCCATGCCCTCCAGCAGGTAGCCGTTGTATTTGCCCGCCTTAGCCAAGGTCATCAGCTTCCGGCACTCCCGCAGGCCTTCGGCCTTAGCGGTTTTGATCTCCAAATCCGGCGAAGTGCGGTGGATCACATCCGCCACCGCCTGGGCCACGCCGCCGGAGACGGCGAAGCCCCGTCCCGCCGCAGTGCCTTCCCGCATGGATTCCCCCTCCGGGATCGCGGCAAAATCCACGCCCTTAGCTTCAAACATGCCCATCAATTCCTCGAAGGTCAGCACGAAATCCACGTCAGAGCGGATATCGGCCCGGATGGCTTCCAGCTTTTTAGCGGCGCAAGGCCCCACGAAGACCACCTTGCATCCCGGGTCTTCTTTTTTCACCAGCCGCGCGGTAAAGACCATGGGGGTCAAGGTCATGGAAACATTTTTATACTGTCCCGGGAACAGCTTTTTCACCATCTCATGCCACGCGGGGCAGCAGGAAGTCGCCATAAAGTCCTGCTCGGCGGGGACCTTCATCAAAAAGTCCTCGGCTTCCTCGATGGTACACATATCCGCGCCCACGGCCACTTCCACCACCCGGTCGAAGCCCAGCATTTTCATCGCGGTAGTAAACTTTTCCGGCGTAGAGCTTTTCCCGAACTGCCCGATAAAGGCGGGGGCCACGATGGCGACCACCTTTTCCTTCTCCATAATGGCGCGGACCACCTGGAAAATCTGCCCCTTGTCCACAATCGCACCGAAGGGGCAGCTCACCAGGCATTGGCCGCAGGCCACGCACTTGTCCTGATTAATGACCGCCTTACCGCTCTCGTCCTTCTCGATTGCATCCATGCCGCAGGCGGCAACGCAGGGCCGTTCCATATAAATGATTGCGTTATAGGGGCAGGCCTTGGCGCATTTTCCGCATTTGATGCACTTTTCCGGGTCAATCTGGCTTTTGCCGTTCACGAAAGAAATGGCCCCTTTAGGGCAGACCTTCTGGCAGGACGCGGCCAGACAATTCTGGCAGTTTTCCGTCACCTTATACTGCTTGCTGGGGCAGGCGTGGCAGGCGTAGGGAATAATATTGATGAGGGGCGGCTCGTAGTACTGCTCCGCAATAGCCGCCTGGTCCATACCCTCGGTCATCAGGGAGCGCGTCTGGATAGGCCGGATGGACAACCCCATGGCCAGCCTCACCCGCTCGCCGGCAATCGCCCGCTCCAAGAATATGGATTCCCTGTGCAGTGCCTTATCGCCCGGAACGATGACGTACGGCAGGTCTTCCGCCCTTTCATAGCCGCCGCCCTCATAGGCCATTTTAGCGACCTCAGTAAAGACTTTTTTCCGAATATCGGTAATTAAAGATGGAACTCCTCTCATAAGCCGTCTCCTTCATAAGCAATAAAATCCATTTAGCATAAGGATATCATGACCGGCGGAAAATGTCAATCGGCGGCTCGGGGTATATTGCATTATTGGGCGTTCACGCCGAAGGCGTGAATAAAGCTCCATTACTTTTTCGGGGCGCGTGTACCCCGAGAAAGCACTTGCGCACCGCACCCGGCCCGCTTGACGCGAAAAAGCCCCCGGGAACCCCGGGGGCCTTTTCAATCAACATCTTCCCTCGAGAGGGCAGCTTACTCCGCCTTATACAGGTCGATGAGCTTCATCAGGTGCGCGTAACGCTCCTTAGCAGCCTCTTCGTTCCGCGCGAACAGTACCTCGGCGCGCTCGGGGAACTCGCGGGTCAGCCGGGCGTAGCGGGCTTCGTTCATCAGGAATTCCTGATAACCGCCGGCGGGCGCCTTGCTGTCCAGGGTGAAGGGATTCTTGCCCTCAGCGGCCAGGGCGGGATTGAAGCGGAACAGGTTCCAATAGCCGCAATCGACGGCCTTCTTCATTTCCTTCTGGCAGTTCATCATGCCGCCCTTGATGGAGTGCATCTCGCAGGGGGCGTAGCCGATGATGAGGGAGGGTCCATGATACGCCTCGGCCTCGGCAATGGCCTTGAGGGTCTGGGCGGTGTTTGCGCCCATAGCCACCTGAGCCACGTACACATAGCCGTACTGCATGGCGATTTCGCTCAGGCTCTTCTTCTTCATTTCCTTACCGGCGGCGGCAAACTGGGCCACCTGGCCGATGTTGGAAGCCTTGGATGCCTGACCGCCGGTGTTGGAGTACACCTCGGTATCGAAGACGAACACGTTGACATCCTCGCCGGAAGCCAGGACATGGTCCAGACCGCCGTAACCGATGTCGTAAGCCCAACCGTCGCCGCCGAAGATCCACACGGACTTCTTGTTGAGGTATTCCTTCTTGGCGAGGATGCCCTCAACCAGCTTGCAGGCATCGCAGTCGCAGTACTTCCGGCCTGCGGCCTTCATCTCTGCGGCGTGGGCAGCCATTTCAGGGGCCTTGTCGCCGAAGACGTCCTTGGCGGCGGGGCTCTGGGTGAAGGTCACACACTCGTCCACGGTCATGATGCCGTCTTCCAGGGCGGCGATATAGGCCTTGGTGGCTTCCTGGTTGGCGTCGCCGTCTTCCATGGTGTCCAGCCACTTCTGGGCGGCTTCCTTCAGTTCGGGAACAGTCCACTCAATAGCAATCAGCTTCTTGGTGTCCTCAGCCAGGGCGTTGCGGACAGCCTTCTGGCCCACGTACATACCCAGGCCGTGCTCGGCGTTGTCCTCGAACAGGGAGTTGCACCATGCGGGACCCTTGCCCTCGCTGTTGGTGCAGTAGGGGCTGGTGGCAGCGGGGCCGCCCCAGATGGAGGAACAGCCGGTGGCGTTGGAGATATACATCCGGT
>CANSSG010000048.1 GCA_947649615.1 uncultured Clostridia bacterium
GTCTTTTTTTCCTTGTGATCTTATGCCGCCGCAATGCGTCTCGAATGCCGCTTTCACTGCATCCAAATGTCTCAGCCATTTCTGATTGGTATGCGTCTGGGTGGGCCGCAACATATGCCTTCAGTTTTTCTGGATCGATCTTTCGGAAACTTCGGTGCAGATCTTTCTTTTCCAAATTCCCTGTTTCTTTCAGCTGCTTTTCCCATTTTTGTATCGTCGATTTGGAAACCTTGAAGACTTGATGGGTCGCTTCCAAGCTATGTCCTGCCTGCCGGTATTCTATTGTGCGTTCCCTATATCTTTTTGAATAGCTCATGTTCTTATTCTACTCGTTGCCTTACCTTTTTTCAACTGTTTTTACTATACTTCACAAAGGAGCAAAAAAATGGACATTGCCGCTCTGCAAAATAAATTGGATGAAGCCAAATACATCTGCGGCGGGGAAGTCGCCACGACCCTGCTGGTAGCCCTACAGCTAGGCAGGCCGCTTTTGATTGAAGGACCAGCCGGAGTAGGGAAAACTGAAATTGCCAAAGTCATGGCGTCCGCCCTAGACCGTGAAATGGTCCGCCTGCAATGCTACGAGGGCCTGGACGAGAGCAAAGCCCTCTACGAGTGGAACTACCAAAAGCAGCTTTTGAGCATCCAGGTGCAGATGAACAGCCGCGACGCCGGAGAGCTGACCAAGTCCCTGTTCAGCGATGACTACCTGCTGGAGCGCCCCTTGCTGAAGGCCATCCGCTCCGAAAAACCCGTCGTGCTGCTGATCGACGAGATCGACAAATCTGACGAGGAGTTCGAGGCCTTCCTGCTGGAGCTGCTCAGTGAAATGCAGGTCACCATCCCCGAAGCCGGAGCCATCCGCGCCAAATCCATCCCCTTCGTGATTTTGACGTCCAACCGTACGCGGCCCCTGGGGGAAGCCCTGCGGCGGCGCTGCGCCTATCTCTACCTGCAATACCCGGACATTCCCCGGGAAACGGCCATCATCCGCGCCAAACGCCCCAACGTCAACGAGCATTTGGCCGTCCAAGTAGCCCAGGCCATCCACGACCTGCGGGAGAGCGAATCCATCCTCAAAAAGCCCTCCATAGCGGAGACGCTGGACTGGGTGTCCGCGCTGGAAGCCCTGGGCGCCAGCGATTTGACCCCGGAAGCTGCCGGACAGACCTTGGGCTTCGTGCTCAAAAGCAGCGAGGACCTGGAAGCCGCCGGGGAAGTGCTGGGCCATCCCGGCCATACCTGCGGCTGCGGCCATGACCACGGAGAAGGCCATAGCCACTGCGGCGCATGCGGGCAGGACAAATGAGCGTCTATTTAGAAAAGCTGGCGGAATTCTCCGCCCTGCTCCGGCAGGAGGGCCTGACCGTAGGCCTGGGGGAGACAGCGGATGCCTGTGAGATACTGACCGCGCTGGACTTGCGGGACCGGGAGACGGTAAAGCTTGCCCTGCAAGCGGTTTACGCCAAGAGCCGGGAGGAGCAAGCGGCATTCCAGCGCTGTTTCGAGGGCTTTTTTGTCAGCGCGGAGCGCCGGGACGCCATCCGCCGCAAGCGGGAGGAAGCGGCCCGCGAAATGGCCCGCCGCCGCCAGGACGCCCAGCAGGAGATGCAGGTAAACGGCCAAAGCATAGACCTCCGGGAGGACTTGCAGGAAGTCTACGTCAGCATGAGCGAGGACAAGCGGGAGCAGCTCCGGCAGATGTTGGAGAAGATGAAGGGCAACCTTCGCCGCAGCCCGAAGCTGTACAGTAATTTCATCCGCTCGGTGTTCATGCGCTTCCTGCTGGAACAGCAAATGGCTATGGAGGATGCCGCTGTGGGCAGCGAAGAACTGGACCCTGATATGGCGCTGTTGTACCGGGATATTTCCCAATTCAAGGAAGCGGACATCCCCCGGGCCGCCGCGCTGATCGCCGCCATCTCCCGCCAATTAGACGCGGAACTGAGCCGCCGCCGGCAGGGCCGTGGCCACAGCGGGAAGCTGGATTTCCGCCGCACCATCCGCAAGGGATTGGAGACAGGGGGAAGCTTTTCCCGGCTTTCCTACCGCCGGAAGCGGCGGAAGAAGCGGCGCCTGGTTCTGTTATGCGACGTATCAGGTTCGATGCTCCAATTTTCAGAGTTTGCCCTGCGGTTCATCAAGTCCATGAGCGAAGTGTCCGAGGCATCGCAGACCTTCCTGTTTTCAGAGGAAGTCCGAGAAGTAGACCCCTTCGCCCTGCAAAACATGGATGCCTTCCGCGACTATGTGCGCACATCAGGCTTGTTTGGCCGTGGCACGGACCTGGGGGGCGCGTTAGAGGAGCTGAACCGCCGCAGGCCTGCGGTGCTCGGCCCATCCACCACGCTGCTGATTTTGTCAGACACCAAGACCATCGACCTGCCCCACGCGGCCCAGGCGCTAATAGAAGCCCGCCGCCAAGCGGGGAAGGTGCTGTGGCTGAACCCCATCCCCCAGCGGAAGTGGCCCTATATGGCCAGCATCCAGACCATGTCGGGCCTGTGCCAGATGGCTCCGTGTTCAACCTTGGACGAGTTGGCGCGTTCGTGCCGGAAGATGATAAAAGGGTGAAAAAGTTCCCCGCAGGGCGGTAGTGCCTGCGGGGATTTTTGTTACATCTCAATCAACTCGTACTCTCTGCTGCCCAGCCCGATTTTCTCGGCGTGTTCCAGGCAGGAACGCCACTCCGACTCCGGCGTAGAGTTCGTGAAGTGGTCGTGATGGTCGTGGAAGTCCGGGGACGCAAGGTTTTTCGCAAGCTGGCTGCCCGGAATGGGCGCTGCGGCCATGCAGGCATCCACGCAGGCCTGGTCCAGCGCCAGGGGATCGAAGGAAGCGAACATGCCCAGGTTCGGCAGGATTGGCACGTCGTTCTCCGCGTGGCAGTCGCAGTTGGGGGACACGTCCACCACCAAGGAGACATGGAACTGGGGCCGCCCATCCACCACCGCCTTGGTATACTCCGCCATGCGGCAGTTGAGCACCTTCACCGCGTTGCTGGAAGCAAAGCTGATGGCGTCAAAGTTGCAAGCCCCCAGGCACCGCCCGCAGCCAACGCAGTGGTCCAGATCAACGGTCATTTTCTTCGCTGCGCCGTCGAAGACCAGCCCGCCGTTGGCGCATTCCTTCTGGCAGCGTTTGCAGCCCCGGCAGAGTCCGGCGTCAATCTGCGGCTGGCCGTTGTTATGTTGCTCGCACTTTCCGGCCCGGGAACCGCAGCCCATGCCGATATTTTTGATAGTCCCGCCGAACCCGGTCATCTCATGCCCTTTGAAGTGGGTAAGGCTGATGAACACATCGGCGTCCATAATAGCGCGGCCGATTTTAGCTTCTTTGATGTACTCGCCGTCTCTGACGGGAACCAGCACGTCGTCGGTCCCCTTCAGCCCGTCGCCAATGAGGATCGGACATCCCACAGTCAGGGGCGTAAACCCATTTTGCCATGCGCATTCCAGGTGCTCCAGGGCATTTTTGCGGCTTCCGGGGTACATCGTGTTGCAGTCGGTAAGGAAGGGCTTGCCGCCCAGTTCTTTGACCACATCAACAACGGCCCGCGCGTAGTTAGGCCGCAGGAAGCTGATATTGCCCAGTTCGCCGAAGTGCATTTTAACCGCCACGAACTTTCCGTCTAAATCCAACTGGCCGATACCGGCCTTGCGCAGTAATTTTTTCAGTTTGGTAGGCAGGCCGTCGCCGTAAGCCTGGGTATGAAAATCGGTAAAATAAACCTGAGAAGCGGACATAAATAACTCCTTTCCCACCGGGCGCGGAAAATTACGGCGAAGCCGCCGTGAAAAGCCCGTCCCTATCATTATAGCGGAGGAAAAGGAGCGTGTCAATGCAGAAACCCAGCGTCAGGCGCAGCTTTTTGCAGGAGTACAATGGATATTGGACAAAGTGGGAGAAAAATGCCGGCCTGCTTGGCTGGAATTGCATTCTCTGGTCAATATGTATTATGAGCCTGTAAGCAAAATATTTTTCTCGCCACCCAGCCCCTTGTATTCTTGGGGAAAATCTGCTATACTATGCTATACGTGCCTAAGAAGGCGGGAAATGGAGGAAGGGTGGCGTTAGGGGGCTGTCTATGACCGAATTTGTACGGCAATTTGATTGGACTGGACTGTTGTCCCTGCTTCAGCGGATTATGGGCGTTCTGGTGTGCCTGACCGTCCATGAGACCTGCCATGGGCTGGCGGCTTACGCGCTGGGGGACCCTACCGCTAAGCGGATGCGCCGCCTGTCGTTCAATCCTCTGCACCATATCGACTGGTTTGGGCTTGCCGCTATGGTGATATGCGGCTTCGGATGGGCTAAACCAGTGCCGGTGGATATGCGCTATTTTAAAAATCCAAAATCCGGTATGGCCGTTACCGCGCTGGCAGGGCCGGTTTCTAATTTTCTGCTGGCATTGGCGCTGCTGTTCGGCGCGTCCCTGGTGGGCCGCTATGCGCCGGTCAACAGCGTGATGGTCTGGCTGCTTGACTTCTGCTTGCGCACGGCGGTGCTGAGCATCGGGCTGGGGCTTTTCAACCTCATTCCCATTCCGCCGCTGGATGGGTCTAAAATCCTGTTTTCCGTCCTGCCGGAGGGGGCCTATTATACCTTGATGCGCTATGAGCGGTACGGTATGGCGGTCCTGCTGCTGCTGGTGTGGCTGGACGTGGGGGGACAGTACCTTTCCAATGCCATATACGCCGTCTATCTTTGGATGGCGGGGCTATTCTTTTAATGGGAGGTCCATGGATGGACGAACCGGTCTACAAGCTGGAACAGGTGGTACATAGCCGGGAGGGCATGGAGGATTTTGAAGGCCCTCTGGACTTGATCCTGTTCCTGCTGAGCAAGAATAAAATCGAGATACAGGACATCCCCATTGCCCTGATCCTGGAACAGTATTTGGAATACCTGGAGCAGCGGCAGAGAATGGATTTGGAGGTCGCCAGCGAGTTCGCCGCCATGGCGGCACAGCTTATGTTTATCAAAACCCGGATGCTGCTGTCCATTGAGGACGAGGAAGCCAAAAGCGAGATGGCTGAACTGATCCGCTCCTTGGAGGAGCGGCGAAATGGGGAAGCGTACGCTAAAATCAAGTATGTCACCGCCGCGCTGGGTTCTATGGGGGAGTTTGGAAACCGGATTTTTGTGCGTACGCCAGAGCTGATGGAACGGGGCATGATGCATACCTACAGCCATGACCCGGATGACCTGAGGGAGGCAATGTTGGAAATTTCTGGCCGGGAGGAGCGGCGCCAGCCGCCACCGGCCAGCAGCTTTGAGGACATCGTCCGCCAGGAGCCGTACCCCGTGGCAGGGAAGGCGGCAGAGGTGTTCCAACGCCTGAAGCGCGGCGTTACCAGCTTCCGGCTGCTCTTTTGGGGCAGCCGCAGCCGCAGTGAGATTGTGGCGACCTTCCTGGCTATTCTGGAACTGTGCCGCGCAAGGATCGTTACCCTTTCCGGCGGGGAGCGGGACTGCACCGTCCATGCCACCGGCGCGGGGCTGGATTCCTTGCAGATGTAGTTTGATGAAATAGGAGTAAATTCCTTTGGAAAATAAAGAAATGCAAATCGCCGCCGAAGGCATCCTGTTCGCTTCCGGCGAACCGGTCCATATCAGCCGTATCTGTATGGCCTTGGACACAGACCGCCCACGGGCGGAGGAAGCCCTGCAAAGGCTGAGAGACTACTACGCCTTTGAGCGGCGGGGCATCCGCTTGGTGCAGATGGAGGACAGCTATCAGCTCTGCTCCGCGCCGGAGTATGCGGAGATTATCCGCCGGGCCTTCGAGATACGGAAAACCGCCAAACTCAGCCAGCCCGCCCTGGAAGTCCTGGCCGTGGTGGCCTATTACCAGCCTGTTACCCGTGCGCAGGTGGACCAGATTCGCGGGGTGGACAGCGCCTATACCGTGGGCCTGCTGCTGGACCGGAAGCTGATTGAAGAGTGCGGTCGGCTGCAAGTGCCGGGGCGGCCCAGGCTGTACCGCACGACCCAGACGTTTTTGCGGTCTTTCCATATTTCTAGCCTGGAAGACCTGCCGCCCCTGCCGGGTATGGAAGAGGGCGGACAGATGCGCACGGAGGAGGAAGAGCCGGAAGCATAGCAGCCCGCCGCCGGAAAAAGGAGGGGAGGACGCCGTGGTCGGAAAAATCATATTGTGGATTCTCCTGGGGCTTTTGGGCCTGCTGGCAGTCCTGCTGCTGATTCCGGTGAAGCTGCGGGCTTCTTATCGGGAAGGAAAGCCGTTCCTGATGGTCCGGTATGGACCCGTCAAGCTACAGATCTTCCCGCCAAAGGAAAAGCCGGAGGAGAAAGAGCCTTCCAAAAAGGAAAAGCCAAAAGAAAAGAAGCCGAAAAAGCCCCAAAAGGCTAAAAAGCCCAAGGCAAAAATTAACACAGAACAAATCGTCTATGCCATCGAAACGCTCCCACCTATTCTGGGCCGGGCGCTGAAGCGGGTGGGAAGAAGCTTCCATATCCGCCCCTTGCAGCTTTATATCCTGGCGGCGGGAAATGACCCGGCGGCAGCGGCGGTACTGTATGGGAAGCTGGAAGCGGCGCTGGCCGTAGGGTTTCCGGTTTTGGAAAAGACGCTGCATATTCGGGACGCCGACGTACGGCTGTATGTGGACTTCACGCAGCGGCAAATGGATTTCGTTGTAGATCTGGGCGTGGCGTTCCGCCCGTGGAGCCTGGTGTGGGTGGCTCTGCGGGCAGGGGGCAGCCTGCTGAAATGGTATTTCGGGTTCAGGAGGCTGGCATCCCCGCCGCCTGCGCCGGAAGCGGAGCGGACACAGGATGCTCTGGGGAAAGAGAACGGGGAGACGGAACATGAGGCTGCCTGACTGACCGGCCTATGAAAGGAGATCACACATGGACAAAAACAATCCTATCAGCGAGATGATGCAGGAGAGCATCACAAAGATTCGCGAACTGGCGGACACCAACACCATCGTCGGCCAGCCTATCCAGACCCCGGACGGCGTGACCCTGATCCCTATTTCCCGTATCAGCATGGGCATGGGGGGCGGCGGCACCATCTTCGGCAAGAAGCGGGACGTGAACCCGGAGGGCAATATGGGCGGCGGGGTTGGCGTAGGCGTCAGCATCGACCCGATCGCCTTCCTGATTGTCAAGGACGGCTTCACCCGGGTAGTGCCTGTGGCGGCGCCGCCGCTGAATACGGTGGACCGGATCGTGGAGATGGCCCCGGATGTCATCGACAAGGTTACCGGCTTTATCGAAAAACAGCAGGCGAAAAAAGAAGCCGCCCCCATTCCGCCGGAGGAGACTTGCTGAGCAGGCGCCATCTTTTTGAAGGAACTGTAAATTTAAGGAATGCTGGAAGCATTTACGTGATTTCTTCCGTCCCTGCGAGGCATACTATTCCCATCGAGATTGTCCGGAGGTGGATGGGATATGGATATGCGCAAACTGGGACGGAGTATGCTTTGCGGCTTTTTGCTGGCGGGGATGCTGGCTGGCCAAGCCGCCGCTGTCGGCACCTCCGCCGCGTCCGCGGCCCTCATTGAGCAGGGCAGCGGGCGGGTGCTTTACGCACAGAACGCCGACGAGGAGCGTTTGATTGCCAGCATTACGAAAATCATGACCGCCGTGGTGGCCTTGGAGCACGGAGACAAGGAGCAGTCCTACACCGTCACGGCACAGGATATGGCGGAGGGGTCCTCCATGTATTTGAAGCCGGGAGATGTGCTGCGGCTGGAGGAACTGCTGTATGGCCTGATGCTGGTCAGCGGCAACGACGCCGCCCTGGCGGTAGCCCACTGCGTCTCAGGCGGGGTAGAGGACTTCGTGGCGCTGATGAATGAGACGGCCCGGAAGCTGGGGATGGCCCATTCCCACTTCGCCAATCCCAACGGCCTGGATGCCGAGGGGCATTATTCCAGCGCGGCGGATATGTCGCGTTTGGCAGCGTACGCCCTGGAAAACCAGGATTTCCGCCGGATCGTTTCCACCGCGTCCATTACCATCGGGGAGCGGTATCTGGTAAATCATAATAAGCTGCTGCGCCTGTGCGAGGGCTGTGTGGGCGTGAAGACCGGTTTTACGAAAGCGGCGGGCCGTACGCTGGTTTCCGCCGCCTGCCGGGACGGCATGACGCTGGTCTGCACTACCCTCAGCGACGGCGACGACTGGAACGACCATATGGCCCTGCTGGATTATGGCTTTGCCAACTACCACATGGAGACGGCGGTGCCTGCGGGACGGGTGCTGGCTTCCGCGCTGGTGCGGGAGGGAACGGCGGTTTCGGTACCCTTGGCCGCGTCGGAGGACTTATGCTATCCCCTTGCAGACGGCGAAACGTTGAAAATTATTGCCCGTGCGCCTTTGTCCGTAGCCGCCCCCGTGGTGCCGGGGCAGGTGGTGGGGGAGGTCTGCGCCTATCTGGAGGATCGGGAGGTGGCGAAGGTTGACCTCGTCGCCGCCGCGCCCTCCGCGAAAAAAGAGCAGCCTGCCGCACCGAAAACCTGGTGGGGGCTGGGCAGATGCGCGTTTTCCATCTTCCCTCTGCCGGAGGACGGCGAGGGGACGGTGGACTGCTTCTGATGGGACGCACGGGGAGGGAATGCCATGGAACGCTTACAAAAACTGCTCTCCGCCGCCGGGATATGCTCCCGGCGGCAGGCGGAGGAACTTCTGCGGGCCGGGAGGGTTGCCGTTAACGGCGCCCCTGCGTCCCTGGGAGACTGCGCGGACCGGCGGTTGGACTGCATCACGCTGGACGGCAGGCCCGTTGTCTTTCCGGCGGAGCTGCTCTATATCATGCTCCACAAGCCCCGGGGCGTCGTCACCACCCTGTCGGATGAGAAGGGAAGGCCTTCGGTTGTGGGGCTGGTGGCGGACTGCCCGGGACGGGTTTATCCCGTGGGGCGGCTGGATATGGATTCCGAGGGGCTGCTGCTGCTGACCAGCGACGGTGCTTTTGCCCAGCGGGTGGCCCATCCCAGCCACATGCTGGAAAAAGAATATTGGGTGACGGTGTCCGGGGCGCTGCATGGCTGCGAAGTCCGGCTGTCATCCATTACCGCGTTGGAGGACGGCGCACCCATCGTTCCCGCAAAGGTGGCGGCGGTGGAGGAGCGGGACGGCAGGCGGGTATTGTCCGTCACCATCCGCCAGGGCTTGAACCGCCAGGTGCGCCGGATGTGCGCGCTGGCGGGGCTGCGGGTGGAACGGCTGGTCCGGGTGAGGGAAGGCCCCCTGCGGCTGGGAGATTTGCCGGCAGGGAAATGGCGGCGCCTTACCAGCCAGGAACGGGAGAGCCTGCTCTGACCGTCCGCGTTATGTAATGACAGCTCCAGGGGAGGAATCCATGAAGAAGGACGTATTACATACCATCCAGGAGAATATGTCCCGGTTTTCCAAGGGACAGAGACGAATCGCCGCCTATATTCTCTCTGACTACGACAAAGCCGCTTTCATGACCGCCAGCAGGCTTGGCGATATCACCGGGGTCAGCGAGTCCACGGTGGTGCGCTTCGCAGCCCTGCTGGATTATGACGGCTATCCCGCCATGCAGAAGGCCTTGCAGGAAATGGTCCGCAGCAAGCTGACCTCCATCCAGCGCATCCAGACCTCTAATGACCGCTTGTTCAGTTCGGATGTGGTGGCGTCTGTTTTGCAGATGGATCGGGAGAAAATCCGCATCGCCATTGAGGAAGTGGACCGGGGCGTGTTTAACGCAGTGGTGGATAAGATGATCGCCGCGCGGCATATCTATATCCTGGGCGTCCGATCCAGTTCGTTTTTGGCGGGATACCTGCATTTTTACCTCCATTTGATTTTTGAAAACGTAACCTTAGTCACCAGCAACAGCGCGGGGGACATCCTGGAAAGCATCCTGCGTATCGGGCCAGACGACGTGTTGGTGGGCATCAGCTTCCCGCGTTACTCCAAGGCGACGGTAAAGGGCGTACAGTTTGCCCGCGACCGGGGGGCGGACGTGATAGCGGTCACTGACAGCGATATTTCGCCTTTGTATCCGCTGGCTTCCGCCGCGCTGCTGGCGCGGAGCGACATGATTTCCTTTGTCGATTCCCTGGTCGCCCCGTTCAGCCTGCTCAACGCGCTGATTGTGGCGGCAGGGCATCGAAAGGACGCCGACATCGCTCAGATTTTTAACCGTTTGGAGGGAATCTGGGACGAATACGGCGTGTTTGGGTATAGCGATGAAACATGAAGTGATCGTTATCGGCGGCGGTCCTGCCGGGATGATGGCCGCTGTCTCCGCCGCAGAGGACGGCGCCGCCGTCCGGCTGCTGGAACCGAATGAGCGGCTGGGGAAAAAATTGAATATTACCGGCAAGGGACGCTGCAACTTGACCAACGACTGCGGTTTGGATGAATTCCTGCGCAGCGTTCCCCGTAACGGCCGGTTTCTTTACAGTGCATTCAGCCAGTTCGGCAGTGTTGACGTTATGGCATTTTTTGAAGAACTGGGCGTACCATTGAAGGTGGAGCGGGGGAACCGGGTGTTCCCGGCGTCGGACCGGGCTTTCGATATCAGCAGTGCGCTGGAACGGCGGATGAAAAAGCTGGGGGTATCCGTGTTGCGGGATAAGGCGGAAAGCCTGCTGCTGGACGGCGGCGTCCTGCGCGGCGTCAGGGGAGGCTGCGGAGAGTACCAGGGGGGCCGCGTGATTATCGCCACGGGCGGCGTCAGCTATCCGCTGACAGGCAGCACCGGGGACGGCTACCGTCTCGCGCGGCAGGCGGGGCATAGCATCCAGGAGCCGCAGGGGTCCTTGGTCCCGTTGTGCACCGCCGGGGATTTCTGTGCCGCGCTGCAAGGCCTGAGCTTGAAAAATGCCGCCCTGCGGGTTTACGAGAACGATAAGAAAATATATACGGATTTCGGAGAAATGCTGTTCACCCATTTCGGGGTGAGCGGCCCTATGATATTGTCCGCGTCGGCCCATATGCGGCATTTTGGCAAAAAACAGTACCGCTTGGAGATTGATTTAAAGCCCGCGCTGGACGAGGGCGCGCTGGATAAGCGGCTGCTGGCGGATTTTGCCAAACACGCAAACAGCGATTTCATTAACGCCCTGGACGGGCTGCTGCCCAAAAAGCTGATTGAGCCGTTTGTCTTGCTTGCGGAAATCCCGCCCCGCCAGAAAGTCCACGACGTGACAAAAGAGCAGCGGCGGAGGGTGCTGGCTTTGTTGAAGGCCCTGCCCGTTGAGATTACCGGACCCCGGCCTGTGGCGGAAGCGATTGTAACCTCCGGCGGCATACCGGTGAAGGAGGTCAATCCCTCCACGATGGAGTCGAAGCTTCTGCCGGGCCTGTTTTTCGCAGGGGAGGTCTTGGATGTGGACGCCTACACCGGAGGGTTCAATTTGCAGATTGCCTGGTCTACCGGGCGTCTAGCAGGGAAATCGGCGGCGGTGTGATATTTTGGTAAGATGCAAAAGAAAGGAACTGGCATGACGAGCAAAAAAGAGACGCCATGGGTTTCCGTCGCCATCGACGGGCCAAGCGGGGCCGGGAAAAGCACCCTAGCCCGGGCGGCGGCGGAAAAGTTGAATTTTATCTATGTCGATACGGGTGCGATCTACCGGACGGTCGGTCTGTACGCCCTCCGGCGGGGGGCCGACCCTAAGGATGAAGCGGCGGCGGAAAAGCTGCTGCCGGAAATCCGTGTGGCTATGGAGTACGCCCCCAACGGCTTGCAGCGGATGCTTCTCAATGGAGAAGATGTGACGGATCTGATCCGCACCCAAGAGGTTTCCATGACCGCTTCCGCCGTGGCCGCCCATAGGGCGGTGCGCACGTTCCTGCTGAAAATGCAGAGGGAAATGGCGGAGACCCGCAGCGTCATCATGGATGGCCGGGACATCGGTACGGTGGTGCTGCCAAAGGCGGATGTGAAAATCTTCCTGACCGCCAGCAGCGAAGCCCGCGCCCGCCGCCGCTGGCTGGAACTTCAGCGCAGGGGGACGCCGAAGGAATTTGACGAAATTCTCCAGGAGACCGTTCGCAGGGATGCAGACGATGCCAATCGGGCCGTAGCGCCGCTGCGTCCGGCGGCGGACGCTGTGACGCTGGATACAACCGGGCTGAATTTTGAGGAAAGCCTGGAGCGTATTATAGAAATCATCAGGGAGCGTATTGGACTATGACCAAGTTCTACCGCATTATTTACGCTATTGCAGCGCCGGTTATCCACCTGCTCTTCCCCTGCCGGACAGTGGGGCTGGAGCATTTCCCTCAAGGCGGGGCGCTGCTGTGCGCCAACCATTCCAGCGGATGGGATCCGATTATTATTGCCTTAAACCTGCCGAAAAACTCCAGGCTGACCGTTATGGCCAAGGACCAGTTATTCCGCATTCCGCTGCTGGGGTTTCTTTTGAAAAAGCTGGGCATATTCCCCGTCAAACGGGGCGGAAATGATTTGACTGCTATGAAAACCGCCATGAAGGTCCTCAGCGGCGGCAACCGCCTGCTGGTGTTCCCGGAGGGAACCCGGGTGGACGGGCAGGGCGAGGTGGAAGCCAAAGGCGGCGTTACCATGATGGCTACCCGTACGGGGGTGCCTATGGTGCCGGTCTACTGCGGCGGCAGGCGCAAATTCCTGCGAAAAACCACCATTGTGTTCGGCCAGCCTTACACGCCGGTGATCGCCGGGCGCCGCCCTACGCCGGAGGAGAACCGGGCTATTGCCCAGGAAATCTTGGAGCGGATTTATGAGTTGCAGGAGGTGGACGCGTGGAAGTGATTCGGGCCAAAAGCGCGGGATTCTGCTTCGGCGTGGCCCGGGCGGTGAAAATGGCCCAGGAGCTTGCCCGGACGGCGGACCGGCCTAAGATGCTGGGCAGCGTGATCCATAATCGGCAGGTTACCGCTGCGCTGGAGAAGGAAGGGATGACCGTCATCAACTCGCCGGAGGAAGCCCAGGAGAGGGACAGCGTCCTGCTCCGCGCCCACGGCGTGGGGCGGGAGACCTATCGCATCCTGGACCAGCGGGGCGCGAAGGCGGTTGACGCCACCTGCCCTAAGGTTGCCCGCGTCCAGCGTATTGTGGAGGAAGCCGGGCGGGAGGGCCGCCAGCCTGTGATGATTGGCGATCCGGGCCATCCGGAGGTCCAAGGAGCCGGCGGCTGGTGTGAGAAGCTGCTGGTATTTTCAGGGCCGGAAGAAGCTGCTAAATGGCTCAAAACCGCTGGCGCAGACCAGCTTGCGGCGTTGACCGTCGTGGCGCAGACCACTTTGAGACGGGAAGTTTGGGAAAGTTCTTTGAAAATTCTAAAAAAAGAGTGTACAAATGCGAAAATATTTGATACAATATGTGATGCTACGCATATGCGCCAATCAGAAGCGGCCCAAATAGCCGCCGGAGTGGACGCTATGGTGGTGGTTGGTGATCCCAAAAGTGCCAATACAACGCACCTGACGGAAATCTGCGGACTGTACTGTGCGCGTGTTTATCAGATTGAGAACGCGGACGAGCTGCCCTTTGACGAGTTGTCCGGTTGTGCTCGGGTTGGTTTGACGGCTGGGGCCTCCACGCCTGCGAGCATCATAAAGGAGGTCAATAAGACGATGAGCGAAGAAAAAATCCAGGGCGAGGGCATGGAAAACTTTGAAGAATTGGTAGAGCAGTATACCAATACATTACATACAGGAGAGAAGGTAACCGGCGTAGTCACCGCTATTACCCCCACAGAAGTCCATGTGGATCTGGGTTGTAAGCAAGCCGGTTATGTTCCTGTAGACCAGCTCTCGGATGATCCCACGGTGAAGCCCGAGGACGTGGTGAAAATCGGCGAAGAGTATGAGTTTTTCGTCATCCGCGTCAACGATGTGGAAGGGTACGCTACGCTGTCCAAGAAAAAAGTGGACGCCAACAAGAATTGGGAAACTGTTGAAGCAGCCTGTGAAAGCAAGGAAGTCATGGAAGGCTTCGTAACCGAGGAGAACAAGGGCGGCGTCGTAGTGTCCGTGAAGGGTGTGCGCGTGTTCGTACCCGCTTCCCAGTCCGGTCTGCCCCGCGATGCGGCGATGACGGAACTGGTGAAGAAGAAGGTGCAGCTCCGCATTACTGAGGTGAACCGCGCCCGCCGCCGTGTGGTCGGTTCCATCAAGGCTGTACAGCAGGAAGCCCGTGCCGCTGCCGCCGCAGAGGTTTGGGCTAACATCGAAACCGGCAAGCGGTATGCCGGTACCGTTAAGAGCATGACCAGCTATGGCGTGTTTGTGGACATCGGCGGCGTAGACGGTATGGTCCATATTACCGACCTGAGTTGGAGCCGCATCAAGCACCCCAATGAGGTGGTTGCGATTGGTGATGCTCTGGACGTGTATGTGATTTCCTTCGATCCCGAGAAGCGCAAGATTTCTTTGGGCGTGAAGGACCGCAGCACCAATCCTTGGCAGGTGTTCATGGATACCTACAAGGTGGGTGACAACGCTAATGTCCGCATTGTGAAGCTGATGACTTTCGGCGCGTTCGCCGAAGTGGTTCCCGGTGTAGACGGACTGATTCATATTTCCCAGATTGCCGACCATCGTATTGAGAAGCCCGGTGACGTACTGGCCGAAGGGCAGACGGTGGAAGCAAAGATTACAGCGGTAGACGAGGAGAAGCAGAAGATATCCCTGTCTATCCGTGCATTGCTGGCTCCCACCCCGGCGCCCGCCGAGGTGGACGGAGAAGCGGTCGAGGAATAAGCTGATGCGTTATAACTTGCATTCACAGCCTTACATTTGTTTGGCTGTGAATGTAGGTTTTGTCCTGTCCGGCTTTTTCGCAGGCAAAAAATTTTTGCGAAATTTTGCATTTGCCTATTGCATTTCTCGGAAAAGTGTGGTATTATGTATAAGCTGTCTGAGAGGACACGCGCCGTTAGCTCAGCTGGATAGAGCGTCTGGCTACGGACCAGAAGGCCGGGGGTTCGAATCCCTCACGGCGTGCCAAAATGTGTTGATAAAAAAGATGCACGGCAAAAACACCGCATGAAAATGCGGTGTTTTTGCGTAAATACAGAGAAAACAAAAAAATGTGGCTCAAAAAATTTAAAAATCAAAAATCAGACTCCGTTTTTTCAAAATAACGAAACTGGAGATGCAAGTAAGCGTAAAATAGGGAGACACCTATCCCCCCATGATATAGTCACCACAGTTGAAAAGCGGTAGAAAGGGCATCATCAAAGGAAGAGAC
>CANSSG010000049.1 GCA_947649615.1 uncultured Clostridia bacterium
TTCCCACCCCCGGACCCCGGGGTTACTTTTTGTGCGAACAAAAAGTAACCAAAAAGCCGCTTAAACCTGCGGTTTAAGAATCCCTTATTATTACGAGGGGTATTTATTTTTCGCTACGACCTTTGGTCTTGTTTTTTCTATCTCTAGTGCATTGGGCCGATGCCGGTGCTTACTTCTGCGCACAGTTCTATCGGGGGTGCTGGTTGCCGCGTGAGACGCGGCACGGGGATTGGCGGGCGTTGCCGGGAGTACCCAAAGCAAAAAAGGTAGGCACCCACAAAATGCCCGTGGGTAGACGCAGCATCCGGCGCACAAAGTCCACGCACCCCTGACAGAACACCGGCAGCGTACCAAAAGGAAAACCAAAACAAAGATTTCAGGAGGGATCCTTAAGGGGGGCCGGCCCCCCTTAAGTAAGTTTTTGCTACTTTTTCCTTACGGAAAAAGTAGGACCCCGTCCCCCCGGAGGGGGGAATAAAAAATTTTTTGTGAAAAGTTGCTGTAAAAACAGCAACTTTTCCCCAAATGCGCCCTATGGGTGTAGCGGACGTCACCTACCGGAACTTCGCGCGTTCAAACAAAAACGTCCACAGGAGTTGATCGCCCTGGAAAAAACCACTTAGCGCCGGTTGCAAACGGAGGTACCTTGACAAGTGAATACGCTCCTGAGGAAGGCAAAAGAAAAGCCCGGCGGCCACGGACAGCAAAGCGGTCCGCGACCCCGGGTCATATTCCCAGCTCCGGCGCGCCGGAGCCAAACACGCCATATAGAACCAACATCCGGCACCTCCCAGCCAAAATCGCGGTTTTGTAAGACTATTGCACAATTCGGCAAAGATGTCAAGACAAACCGCAGAAAAAGCGGAAAGCTTCCCGCGATTTAGGAAACTTACCCATAGTGGAGGGGGCGGAAGCTAAATAATTGTGTAGGATTATCTCTTGCGTTTTTTCCTGGAAAATGGTAGCCTAAGATTGAGTTTTTAATGGAATATCCCGGGCCGCGACTGACGGAAAAGTGGAGTGTACCACAGGGGAGCCGCCCGGAAGATGAAACGCCGTCCGTCTGGGCAGTCTTTTCCTTCAAAGGGACGGGACTGCCCTTGTATATTTGACAGGAGGTATACGCAATATGAAGAAAGTCGCCGTCATCATGGGCAGCGCCAGCGACCTGCCCGTGGTCCGCAAGGCCGCCGATACGCTCAAGGACTTCGGCGTACCCTGCGAGGTTCACGTCTATTCCGCCCACCGGACCCCTGACGAAGCGTCCGCTTATGCCCGCGCCGCCCGTGGAAACGGTTTCGGCGCAATCATCGCCGCCGCCGGGATGGCGGCGCATTTAGCGGGGGCCATTGCGGCCAACACGACCCTGCCTGTAATCGGCATACCCTTGAAATCCAAAGCGATGGACGGCGTTGACGCCCTCCTGTCCACGGTACAAATGCCCTCCGGGATACCGGTCGCCACGGTTGCCGTAGACGGAGCCGTCAACGCCGCTTTGCTTGCCATCCAGATTCTCGCGGTGGAGGACGCCGGCCTTGCGGCCAAGCTGGACGCCCACCGCGCGGCGGGCGCGGAAAAAGCCTTAGCCGCCAACGCTGCGGCCGAAGCGGAATTCAACACGACCGTATAACAGGAGACCCTGCCTGATGGAAAAAATAAAGTGCTCCTGGGAAAAAGACGGCTACACCATACGCCCCGTGGAACCGGAGGACGCTGAGAACTATTATGAGCAGAATTTCAACCCGCTGGATCCGGAAGCGGCCCGTCTGACAGGCTGCAAAAGCGCCTTTACCCGGGAAGAGGTTCTTGCGTTCATAGACCGCGCCGTCCGCGACCCGGAGCAGTATTTGTTCCTTGTCATCGCGCCGGACGGCCGCATCATCGGCGAAAGCGTTATCAACGAGATTGACTTTCGCCTGCGCCGGGCAAATTTCCGGATTGGGATTTACCAAGCCGCCGAGCGCGGCAAAGGGATTGGCACATGGATTGTGGAAACGGTCCGTGACTTTGCCTTTGCGCAGTTGAAGCTGCACCGGCTGGAGCTGGATGTTTTTTCATTCAACCCCCGCGCGGTGCGCGTCTATGAGAAATGCGGCTTCCGGCATGAAGGCATTCTCCGCGACGCGGTTTTAGACGGCGACCGGTATGGGGACGATATCCTAATGTCCATCCTGGAGGACGAGTGGAAGCAGCTCGTATAACCGCACCTATTTTCAATGGAACGCGGCCATCCCGGCCAATTACAATCATTTGCGGACTATGGATTGGTTCCGGATGATTTTATCCATTTTGTGATCTAAAAATCAGGAAGAATAGCAAGGAGGACGCACCACTATGGAAAAGAAAGAACAGCTCTACGAAGGCAAGGCAAAGAAGGTTTTTGCCACCGAAGACCCCAACCTGGTCATCGTCTCTTACAAGGACGATGCCACCGCCTTTGACGGCACGAAAAAAGGCTCCATCCGCGGGAAGGGCGCGGTAAACAACCGCATGAGCAACTTACTCATGGGCAGGCTCGCCGCCGCCGGCGTCCCCACCCACTTTGTGGAGGAGCTGAACGAGCGGGAAACCGTCGTGAAAAAGGTGCAGATTGTTCCCCTGGAAGTCATCATCCGCAACGTCTCCGCCGGAAGCTTTGCCAAGCGTTACGGCGTGGAGGAAGGCATTGTCTTTGACGAACCCACCTTTGAGTTTTCCTACAAGAACGACGATCTCCACGACCCCCTGCTGAACACCTCCCACGCCCTGGCCCTGAAGCTGGCCACCCGGGAGGAAATCGAAACCATCCGCGCCATGGCCCTAAAGGTCAACGAAGTCCTCAAGGCGTTTTTCGCGGGCTGCGGCGTACGTCTCATTGACTTTAAGCTGGAGTTTGGCCGCTTGAGCGATGGAACGATCGTATTGGCGGACGAGATTTCCCCGGACACCTGCCGCTTCTGGGACGCCAAGACCAACGAAAAGCTGGACAAGGACCGTTTCCGCCGCGACCTGGGCAACGTAGAGGAAGCTTATCAGGAAATGATGCGCCGGGTTTTCGGTGCATGATGACGCGCCGCTGGGCTTTCGGCTGTTTCAGGGAACGTATTGACATCATTCCCGGCGGTTTCGCCGCTGGGCCGCATGCTGCGGCTCAATAAAAGGATTTTATTCTTTTATTGAGAATTTGTATAAGGAGGAACCCAATTATGGGCGGATTTTTTGGCGCGGTCTCCAAGCGGGATTGCGTACTGGACATCTTTTTTGGCGTAGACTACCATTCCCACTTAGGCACCCGCCGGGGCGGCATGGCGGTTTATGACCGGAAGGATGGCTTCCAGCGTCAGATTCATAATATCGAAAACACGCCCTTCCGCACCAAGTTCGAAAAAGACGTATCTAAATTCCACGGCTGCTCCGGCATCGGCTGTATCAGCGACACGGACCCGCAACCCCTGCTGGTCCGCTCCCACCTGGGGCTGTACGCCATCACCACGGTAGGCATCATCAACAATTCCGACGCGTTGGTCCAGCAGTTTTTCGCCCGCCAGGGCAGCCAGTTCATGGCGATGAGTTCCGGCGCGGTAAATTCCACGGAACTGACCGCCGCGCTGATTAACCAGAAGGAGACGCTGGTGGAGGGCATCCGCTATGCCCAAGAGGTGATTGACGGCTCGGCCACCATTTTGATCCTGACGCCGGAAGGCGTCATCGCCGCCCGGGACAAGCTGGGCCGCCTGCCGGTATTGGTGGGCAAAGGCGAGGACGGCTGCTGCGTGTCCTTTGAATCCTTCGCCTACCACAAGCTGGGCTACCACGACGCCTACGAGCTTGGCCCCCGTGAGATTGTACGGGTAACGGAGGACGGCTGGGAAACGCTGTCGCCTGCGGAAGAAAAAATGCGCATCTGCGCGTTCCTGTGGACGTACTACGGCTACCCCAACTCCAACTATGAGGGAATGAACGTAGAGGTCATGCGCTACCGCAACGGCGAAATTATGGCCCGTGACGAAATTGCCCGGGGCCAGCTTCCGAAGGTGGAGTATGTAGCGGGCGTCCCTGACTCGGGCCTGCCCCATGCCATCGGCTATGCCAACCGGAGCGGCAAGGCCTTTGCCCGTCCTTTTGTCAAGTACACGCCCACCTGGCCCCGCTCCTTCATGCCCACCAACCAGAAGATCCGCAACCAGGTGGCGAAGATGAAGCAGATTCCCGTCCCCGAATTGATTGAGGGCAAGAAGCTGCTGTTTGTAGACGATTCCATCGTCCGGGGTACCCAGCTGCGGGAGACGATCGAGTTCCTGTACGGCTGCGGCGCGGAAGAAGTCCACATGCGTTCCGCCTGCCCGCCCATCATGTACGGGTGTAAGTACCTGAATTTCTCCCGCAGCAATTCCGACATGGAGCTGCTGGCCCGCGCCACGGTGGAGAAGCTGGAGGGCAGCGAAGGCCATGCGCATTTGGACGAATATTCTGACGGCTCCACGGAAAGGGGCCAATGCCTTCTCAAGACCATCTGCGAGGAAATGGGTTTCAGTTCCCTGGGCTACCAATCCATTGACGGCCTTCTGGAAGCCATAGGGATTGACAAGGAAAAAATCTGCACCTACTGCTGGACCGGCCGGGAGTAGCAGCGGCATCCCCGCACCCCAGCCGGTTGAAGAAAAATTTTACCCTGCGCCGCGCAGCGGCGCAAGAGAAGAGGGAGAAAAAATGAACGAAAGCTACTCCGCCTCCTACGCCGCCGCCGGCGTGGACATCACGGCGGGCTACAAGGCGGTAGAATTGATGAAAGCCCACGTAGCGCGGACTATGACCGCCGGGATGGCGGAAAATATCGGCGGCTTCGGCGGCTTATACGAGCTGGACGCCGCAGGGATGAAGCATCCCTGCCTGGTCTCCGGCACCGACGGGGTGGGGACGAAAATCCGTCTCGCCCAGTTGATGGACAAGCATGACACCATCGGCATCGACTGCGTGGCCATGTGCGTCAACGACGTCATCTGCTGCGGCGCGAAGCCCCTGTTTTTCCTGGATTACATCGCCTGCGGCAAGAACCGTCCGGAAAAAATCGCCGCCATCGTTGCGGGCGTAGCCGAAGGCTGCGTCCAGTCCGGCGCGGCCCTGGTGGGCGGCGAAACCGCCGAACACCCCGGCATGATGGCGGAGGACGATTACGACTTGGCCGGCTTTACCGTCGGCGTAGTGGATAAAGAGAAGGTAGTCGATAAAAATAAAACAGCCGCCGGGGACGTGGTCATCGCCCTGCCCTCTACCGGCGTACATTCCAACGGCTTCTCCTTGGTCCGCCGGGTGTTCCGGGTGGAAAGCGCCAATCTGAACGCCCCCCTGGAAGCCCTGGACGGCAGGGGATTGGGCGAAACCCTGCTGACCCCCACCCGGATTTACGTCAAGTCCATCCTGGCCCTGCTGGAACAGGTGGAGGTTCACGGCATTTCCCACATCACCGGCGGCGGCTTCTACGAAAACATCCCCCGCTCCATCCCCGATGGCCTGGGGGCGAAAATTGAGAAGTCCACGCTGAAAATCCCCCTGATTTTCGATTTGATCGCCAACACCGGCAACATTCCTGAGCGGGATATGTACAATACCTTCAACATGGGCGTGGGTATGAGCGTGACGGTCCCCAAAGAGCAGGCGGACAAGGCCCTGGCCGTCCTCCGGGAAAACGGCGAGGAAGCGTATATCATGGGCGAGATCGTCTCCGGCGGGGAAAAGGTGGTTTTATGCTGACCGCCCGGATTGCCGTGCTTGTCTCCGGCGGCGGGACGAATTTGCAGGCCCTTATTGACCGGCAGGGGGACGGGGCGCTGAAAAGCGGGCAAATCGCCCTGGTCATCGCCGACAAGGCGGGCGTGAAGGCCATCAGCCGGGCCGATGCTGCCGGAATCCCCTACGAAGTCATCGTCCGGAAAGAGGATGGATTTGAGGAAAAGGTTCTTGCCGCCCTGGCGGCGCATAAGATTGACATGGTTGTCCTGGCCGGGTTCCTGGGCATCCTGTCGGGGGATTTGATCGGCAAATTCGGAGGGCCTATCCTCAACATCCATCCCGCCCTGATTCCCGCCTTCTGCGGGAAGGGCTTCTATGGGCTGCGGGTTCATCAGGCGGCCCTGGATTACGGCGTAAAGGTTACCGGGGCCACCGTACACTATGTCAACGAGATTCCCGACGGCGGGAAGATTATCCTGCAAAAGGCCGTTGATATTTTACCCGGCGACACCCCGGAGATTCTACAGCGGAGAGTTATGGAACAGGCCGAATGGGTTCTGCTGCCCCAGGCAGCGGAGATCGTGGCCGCTCAAATCGTACAAGAAAAGGAGAACACGCTATGAAACAAGACCTCTGCGCGCTTCTTCGCGCCAACAGCTATCCCGGCCGGGGCATCCTGCTGGGCCGCAGCGCCGATGGGAAAAACGCCGTCATCGCTTACTTCATTATGGGCCGCAGCGAGAACAGCCGCAACCGGGTTTTTGAGGAAACCCCCGACGGCATCCGCACAAAGGCCTTTGACGAGAGCAGGATGACCGACCCCAGCCTCATTATTTACCACCCCGTCCGGCGGCTGGAAAACGGCATGACCATCGTGACCAACGGCGACCAGACCGACACCATCCGGGATGCGCTGGCCCAAGGCCACTGCTACCGCCACGCCTTGAACACCCGCACCTTCGAGCCGGACGGGCCAAACTGGACCCCCCGCATTTCCGGCGTGGTGAAGCCGGACGGCAGCTATAACCTGTCCATTCTGAAAAGCCTGGACGGCGACCCCGCCTGCTGCTGCCGGTACTTCTTTGAGTACGGCAGCCCCATCGCCGGGACGGGGCATTTTATCAGCACTTACCAGGGCGACGGCAGCCCCCTGCCCTCCTTCGCCGGGGAACCGGTGGCGGTGGAAGTGGACGCCCCCGATGCTTCCGCCCTGGAAAAGGCGCTTTGGGAGAGCCTGAACGAGGATAACAAGGTCTCCCTGTTCGTGGATTATATCGACCTGGAGCAGGGGACGCACCACACTGTCATTCATAATAAGCAGTAAAGGAGAGACCGCCCATGGAACGAAACCGCGACGGCTACACCTCCCCGCTGTCCACCCGCTACGCCAGCCGGGAGATGCAGTACCTTTTCTCCGACAACCATAAATTCCGTACCTGGCGGAAGCTCTGGATCGCCCTGGCAAAAGCCGAGCATCAGCTGGGGCTGAACGTCACCCAGGAACAAATCAGCCAATTGGAAGCTTACGCCGAAGATGTGAACTACGATGTGGCGGAAGCCCGGGAAAAGCTGGTCCGCCACGATGTCATGAGCCATGTCTACGCCTACGGCCAGCAGTGTCCCGGTGCGGAACCCATTATCCATCTGGGGGCGACAAGCTGCTATGTGGGGGACAACACCGATATTTTGATCCTCCGGGACGCCTCCCAGCTGGTGCTGCGCAAGTGCGCGCAAGTGCTGCGCAACCTGGCCGGATTCGCGGAGCAGTACAAGGCGCTGCCCTGCCTGGCCTACACCCACCTCCAGCCCGCCCAGCTTACCACCGTGGGCAAGCGGGCCACCCTCTGGATGAACGAACTGGTGATGGATATGGAAAACCTGGCGTTCCAGGCCGGCCAGCTGCGCCTGCGGGGGGCCAAGGGTACCACCGGCACCCAGGCCAGCTTTATGGAGCTGTTCGAGGGGGACGAGGGCAGGGTCAAAGAACTGGAAAAGCTGGTGGCGGAGCAGATGGGGTTTGAAAAATGCGTGGCTGTCTCCGGGCAGACATACTCCCGGAAGACGGACGCCTATGTGCTCGCCGCCCTGTCCGGCGTGGCCCAGTCGGCCTGCAAGTTCGCCAACGACCTGCGGATTTTGCAGTCCTTCGAGGAGATGGAGGAGCCGTTTGAGAAAAACCAGATTGGCTCCTCCGCCATGCCCTATAAGCGCAACCCGATGCGCTCCGAGCGTATCTGCGCCCTGGCCCGGTACGTTATCCAGGACGGCGTGAACCCCGCCATGACCGCCGCTACCCAGTGGTTTGAGCGCACCCTGGACGACAGCGCCAACAAGCGCATCGCCGTGGCGGAAGCCTTTTTGGCCGTGGACGCGATCCTGGAAATCTATATCAACGTCACCGCCGGGCTGGTGGTCTATGACCGGGTGGTTCGCCGGAGAGTGATGGAGAAGCTGCCCTTTATGGCCACGGAAAACATCATGATGGAAGCCGTCAAGCGGGGCGGCAACCGGCAGGAATTGCATGAAGCCCTCCGGGAGCACTCCCACGCCGCCGCCCGGAAGGTCAAGCTGGAGGGCGGGCAGAACGACCTCATCGACCGCATCGTGGCCGACAAGTTGTTCCCCCTGAGCCGGGAGGAAATCGACGCCCAGATGGACCCGGAAAAATATGTGGGCCGCGCCCCCAGCCAGGTCACGGAGTTCCTGCGGGACGAGATTGCCCCGCTGCTGGCAAAATACCCTGATGAAATGATAGAAGCGGAATTGAATGTGTAAGGCCAACGGGCCAAAGGAGTACGACCATGAAAGAATTAGAATTGAAATACGGCTGCAACCCGAACCAGAAGCCCTCCCGGATTTTCATGCGGGACGGCGGCGAACTGCCGGTGACCGTCCTTAACGGCAAGCCCGGTTATATCAATTTCCTGGACGCGCTGAACGCGTGGCAGCTTGTCAAGGAGCTGAAGGAAGCTTTGGGCCTTCCCGCCGCCACCTCCTTCAAGCATGTTTCCCCCACCTCTGCCGCCGTTGGCCTGCCGCTGGGCAAGGCCCTCAAGCAGGCCTGCTTTGTGGACGATGTGCCGGATCTGGACGCCAGCCCCCTGGCCTGCGCCTACGCCAGGGCGCGGGGGACGGACCGGCTGTGCTCCTTCGGCGACTGGGTGGCCCTCAGCGATGTGTGCGACGCGGCCACCGCCAGACTGATTGCCCGGGAGGTCTCTGACGGCGTAATCGCCCCCGGCTACAGTGAGGAAGCCCTTGCCATCCTGAAAACCAAGCGGAAAGGCGGCTATAACATCGTCCAGATCGAACCCGGCTATGCGCCCGCGCCCCAGGAGACCAAGGACGTTTACGGCGTGACCTTCGAACAGGGGCGCAACGAGTTCAAAATCGGCAGGCATCTGCTGGAAAACATCGTTACCGCCAACAAAGACCTCCCGGAGGAAGCGAAGCGGGATTTGATTGTGGCCCTTATCACCTTGAAATATACCCAGTCCAACTCCGTGTGCTACGCGGTGGACGGGCAGGCCATCGGCGTGGGCGCGGGCCAGCAGAGCCGCATCCACTGCACCCGCCTGGCTGGCACTAAGGCAGATACCTGGCATCTGCGGCAGCATCCCAAGGTTTTGACCCTGCCCTTCCGGCCTGAGTTGGGCCGTCCGGAGCGGGACAATGTGATCGACAGCTATATCAATGGCAACGAGGAGGACGTCTGCGCGGATACCATCTGGCAGAAATATTTTACCACCCAGCCCTCCCCGCTGACGGCGCAGGAGTCCAGGGGGTGGCTGGACGCCCGCAAGGGCGTGGCGCTGGGCAGCGACGCGTTCTTCCCCTTTGCCGACAATATCGAGCGGGCGCGGCGCTCCGGCGTACGGTATATTGCGGAGCCGGGCGGCTCCATCCGCGATGATCTCGTGATTTCCAAATGCAACGATTATGATATGGTGATGGCGTTTACCGGGATGCGGCTGTTCCACCATTGATGCCGCGCGCCCTGCCCCCGGGCAGGATGGATGGCAAAAGCCGCAGGAAGCAGGATAAGCCTGCCCGACAGAAACGGGACAGAAACGAAAGAAATCAGCCGGAACCGCCGCGCTGCGGCGGCCGTGTGAAAACGGAGGGCCGTAAATGAACATTTTAGTCGTCGGCGGCGGAGGCCGCGAACACGCGATTATCAAAAAATTGAAGGAAGACCCCCGCGCGGAAAAAATCTTTGCCCTGCCGGGAAATGGCGGAATTGCCGCTGACGCCGCCTGCGGCGGCGTGGCGGCTGTCGATGTGGAAGGTGTTGTGGCGTTTGCCAAGGCAAACGACGTCGGTTTCGTGGTTGTCGCGCCCGACGACCCGCTAGTCCTGGGAATGGTGGACGCCCTGGAAGCGGAGGGCTTCCCCTGCTTCGGGCCGCGGAAAAACGCCGCCATCATCGAGGGGAGCAAGGCCTTTTCAAAGGAATTGATGAAAAAATACCATATCCCTACCGCCGCTTATGAGATTTTCTCGGACTTGGACGCCGCCCTCCGGTATGTGGATTCCTGCCCGATCCCTACGGTGGTCAAGGCTGATGGCCTTGCCCTGGGGAAGGGCGTCCTGATCTGCCAGACGAGGGAGGAGGCGAAGCAGGCCGTCCGGTCTATGATGGAAGGCAAAATGTTCGGCGAAAGCGGCTCCAAGGTGGTCATCGAAGAATTTTTGACCGGGCCGGAGGTCTCCGTGCTCTCCTTTACCGATGGGGAAACCATCGTGCCTATGGTCTCCTCCATGGATCACAAAAGGGCCCTGGACGGCGACCTGGGGCTGAATACCGGGGGCATGGGGACGGTGGCGCCTAATCCGTACTATACGCCGGACATGGCGGCGGTGTGTATGGAGAAAATTTTCCTGCCTACCATCCGCGCAATGAAGGCGGAGGGACGGGCTTTTAAGGGCTGCCTGTACTTCGGGCTGATGCTTACGCCGGAGGGGCCGAAGGTGATCGAGTACAACTGCCGCTTCGGAGACCCGGAGACCCAGGTGGTGCTGCCCCTGCTGGAGGGCAGCCTGCTGGAAATTATGCTGGCGGTCTCTGAAGGGCGGCTGGCGGATACGGAAGTCAAATTCAGCGAAAAATCCGCCTGCTGCGTTATCCTCGCGTCCCAGGGGTACCCGCAGAAATATGAGAAGGGATTTCCGATTTCCCTGCCGGAAACTGGGGAGGATGAATACATCTATGTCGCCGGAGCCGTGGAAAAGGACGGCAGGCTGCTGACCAGCGGAGGCCGGGTGCTGGGCGCGGCGGCGGTGGCGGAGACGCTGCCGGACGCGGTCGGGAAGGCCTACAAGCTGGCCGGCCGGGTGCGTTTTGAAAACGCCTTCTGCCGCAGGGATATCGGGCAGAGGGCGCTGGAGGCCTTGCAGCGCCAAGGGTAAGGCTTACCATCAGGGAGGAAGAATAAAAATGGTCTATCGGATTTTTGTGGAAAAACGCCCCGGCTTGTCCCCGGAAGCCGGGAACCTGCTGGGCGATTTAAGGGGATTTCTGGGGATTGACCGTTTGACGGGCATCCGTATCCTCAACCGCTACGACGTGGAAGGCGTGGCGCCTGAAGTCTATGAAAAAGCGAAGCACATCGTCTTTTCCGAGCCGCAGGCGGACGTGGTCTGGGACGAGTCCTTCCCGGAGCCTAGAGACCTCCACCGCCTGCTGGCCGTGGAGGCGCTGCCGGGGCAGTTCGACCAGCGGGCTGACTCCTGCGCCCAGTGCATCCAGCTCATGGCCGGCGTGGAGCGGCCGAGGGTGGCTCACGCCAAAGTGTACATGTTGCAGGGGCCGCTGTCCCAGGAGGACATGGATAAGATCAAGGGCTACCTGATCAACCCTGTGGAGTGCCGGGAAGCGTCCATGGACAAGCCCGCCACCCTGGAGCGCAGCTATCCCCAGCCGCCTATGGTGGAGACCCTGGATGGGTTTACCGGCCTGGACGGGGCGGGGCTGCAAGACCTGTTAAGCCGCCTGGGGCTGGCGATGGATTTGGATGATCTGAAGTTCTTGCAGGCTTATTTCCGGGATACCGAGCATCGCGATCCGACCATTACTGAAGTGCGGGTGGTGGATACCTATTGGTCCGACCACTGCCGGCATACGACGTTTTCTACCCACCTCGGCCAAATCCATATCGACGACCCGGCGGTACAGAGGGCCTATGAACGCTATCTGGACGCCCGGGTGGAGGTCTACGGGGCGGAAAAGGCTGCGGCAAGGCCCCAGACCTTGATGGATATTGCTACTATCGGGACGAAGGCGCTGAAAAAGCGGGGCATGCTGCCGGAGCTGGACGAGAGCGAGGAAATCAACGCCTGCTCTATCCACGTACCCGCGAAAATCCGCACGGCGGCGGGGGAGTCGGAGCAGGATTGGCTGCTTATGTTCAAAAATGAGACCCACAACCATCCTACCGAAATCGAACCCTTCGGCGGCGCGGCCACCTGCATCGGCGGGTGCATCCGGGACCCCTTGTCCGGACGGGCTTACGTCCACCAGGCTATGCGGGTCACCGGCTGCGGCGACCCCAGGGCGCCCTTCGCGGATACCCTCCCGGGGAAGCTACCCCAGAGGAAGCTGGCCGTTACGGCGGCGGCAGGGTACAGCTCCTACGGCAACCAGATCGGGCTTGCGACTGGGCATGTGGCGGAGATGTACCACCCCGGCTATATCGCCAAGCATCTGGAATGCGGCGCGGTGGTGGCGGCGGTCCCGGCGGAGAACGTCCGGCGGGAGCGGCCTGCGCCGGGGGATGTGGTCATCCTCCTGGGCGGGCGCACGGGACGGGACGGCATCGGCGGGGCTACCGGTTCCTCCAAAAGCCATAATCTGAAGTCCCTGACCACGATGGCTTCCGAGGTGCAGAAGGGCAACGCGCCGGAAGAGCGGAAGCTTCAAAGGCTGTTCCGGAACCCTGCCGTGACGAAAATGATCAAGCGGTGCAACGACTTCGGCGCGGGGGGCGTCTCTGTGGCTATCGGCGAATTGGCCGGTGGGCTGGAGATCGACCTGGACGCGGTGCGGAAGAAATACGATGGGCTGGACGGCACGGAACTGGCCATCTCTGAGAGCCAGGAGCGGATGGCCGTGGTGGTCGCGGCGGAGGACGCGGAGAAGTTTATCGCCCTGGCCGGAACCGAAAACCTGGAAGCTTACCAGGCCGCCGTGGTCACGGAAAACCCACGGATGGTTATGAAATGGCGGGGAGAGACCATCGCGGATTTGAGCCGCGCGTTCCTGGACACCAACGGCGCGGTAAAGCATGCCGCCGTGGCGGTGCCGGAATATGCCGGATGCGGGGTGGAACAGCCTGCCACCCTGCGGGAGATGGCCGGAAGCCTGCGCTCCGCCTCCCGGCGGGGGCTGGTGGAGCGGTTCGACGGCTCCATCGGCGCGGGGAGCGTCACCATGCCCTTCGGCGGGAAAACCCAGCGGACGCCCGCCCAGTCCATGGCCGCGCTGCTGCCGGTGGAACCCTGCGTGGAGACCGAACAGGCCAGCGTTATGGCCTATGGCTGCGACCCGGCGTATTTGTCCAAAACACCCTATTGGGGCGCGTATGCCGCTGTGGCGGTGTCTTTGGCGAAGCTGGTGGCCGCCGGGGCGGACTACCGGAAGGCGTATTTGACCTTGCAGGAGTATTTTGAAAAGCTCCGGACCGAGCCGGAGCGGTGGGGGAAGCCCTTCCAGGCCCTTCTGGGTGCGCTGGACGCGCAGTTGGATTTCGGCGCGGCGGCAATCGGGGGGAAGGACTCCATGAGCGGCTCTTTCCTGGAAATGGATGTGCCGCCGACGCTGATCTCCTTTGCCATCGCGCCTGTGCTGGCGGGGGAGGTCGTTACGCCGGAATTTAAAGAAGCCGGGCATCCGGTGTACCGCTTCGCCCCGAAGGACGATTCGGCGGAGAGCCAGAAGGCCGCGTGGGACGCCTTCCATGGGCTTTGCCAGGAAGGCAAGGTGAAAGCCGCCTGGGCGGCGGAGAACGGTTTGGCGGACGCGGTGATGCAGATGTCCTTCGGCAACAGGATTGGGTTCCAAAGCAGGGAGGACGGCGTGAATTGGTTCGGGACCGGCTCCGCTGTGATTGTGGCGGAACTGGCGGAGGATGTGGATTCGCCCTACGGCAGGCGTATTGGTGTTACGTCAGAAGAGCCGGTTGTCTCTATTTTGGGCGATTCCGCTTCCATTGACGAGCTGCTGGCGATAAATGAGGGCGTTTTGGAGGACGTATATCCTACCCGCGCGGAAACGGAGGGGACGCTGCCTGCGGCCGCTGCCGTTACAAAAGGCGCGGCGGCGCCTGCCGTGGCGAAGCATACATGCGCTAAGCCCAGGGTGGTCATTCCGGTGTTCCCTGGGACGAACTGCGAGTATGACAGCCTTCGGGCTTGCCTCCGGGCGGGGCTGGATGCCATGACCGTCGTAATCCGGAACCTGACGCCGGACGCGTTGGAGCAGTCCGCAGTGGAGTTGGAACACGCGATGCGGAAAAGCCAAATCGTGTTCCTCCCCGGCGGGTTCTCCGGAGGGGATGAGCCGGATGGGTCCGCAAAGTTTATTGTCTCCTTCCTGCGCAACCCGAGACTGGCGGACGCTGTCCATGACCTGCTCCAAAACCGGGATGGGCTGATGCTGGGCATCTGCAACGGTTTCCAGGCGTTGGTGAAGCTGGGGCTGATCCAATTTGGGGAAATCCGGGATACGGACGAGAACTGCCCCACCCTGACCTATAACGCCATCGGGCGGCATCAGTCCTCCATCGTGCGCACCCGGGTCTGCTCCAACCTGTCCCCGTGGCTGATGGAGACGGAGCCGGGGGATGTGTTCAACGTGCCGGTTTCCCACGGCGAGGGGCGGTTTGTTGCGCCGGAAAGTGTTTTGGCGCAGTTGGGCGCCAATGGGCAGATTGCTACCCAGTATGTGGACCTGGACGGCTGCCTGAGCATGGACGCCGCCTTTAATCCCAACGGCTCCCTGTGGGCGGTCGAGGGCGTGACTTCCCCGGACGGCCGGGTGCTGGGGAAAATGGGCCACAGCGAGCGCATCGGGCCGGCGCTTTACCGGAATGTCCCCGGGAAGTATGATATGGGATTGTTCCGCAGCGCGGTAAGGTACTTCCAATAATTCGATCATGGGGGCATGTTGGGAAAATGCCATGCTCTCTCAGTAAATATAAGCCAGGCAGCCGAAAAAGCGCATTTGCGGTTTTTGGGGGGGCGGGGGTATATAGGGGTTTTGGGGGGGGGTGGGTTTTGTT
>CANSSG010000050.1 GCA_947649615.1 uncultured Clostridia bacterium
CCACTCCTCCACATAGCGCAGGGTCACGGTATCCCCTACTTTGAAGCAGTTGACATTCTCATAAATCACCCCATACTCATTAGCGGAATAGACGGCGGCAATGGCGTCCTGGCTGGGGTCGGACAAAGGCGTGATATCCCCTTCCAGTACATCTATCTCGCCGAGAATGAAATCCTCCAGGCCATAGAGCTGGGCATTGCCCACGACGGCGTCCCCGCCCACATGCTCCTGGGAAGCGACGATGCTGTCCAGCATTTCTTCAGAATAGTGCCTGCTGTAGTCCTGGCGGAAGTACGCTTCCGGCAGAAGGGCCTGAATAGACTGCTCCTGGCCATAGACCCGGCCTCCCCCGGTGATACCGCCCTGGGCGCCGGCCTGGGCAATGGCCTCCTCCGGAAGCGCCTGGTCCGCCGAGTGGAAGTTGGCGCTGGTCTGGAAGTAGTCGGCGTGGCCCAGGACAAAGTCGGTGGCTACTTGGCCGGAGAGATATTTCTCCATATCGAAGCCGTTAGCAAACGTATACACCAGGTTCATCAGCACTACCGCCAGGGTCAGGGAGACGATGGTAACTACCGTTTTACTTCTGCTCCGGCCCAGGTTGGCCCAGGCCATCTTCGGCAGGGATGCGCCGGCGGTACCAGCCCTGACGGCCCGTTTGCCACTTTCCTTCCCGGACTGCTGCCCGCCTTCGGCATAGCGCACCGCCTCTACCGGGGAAACCCTGGCGGCAATCCGCCCAGGCCGTGCGCAGGAGAGGAACACCGTCAGCAGGGAAAACGCCGCCGCGCCGATAAAAATCCAGGGGTTGAAGGAAACAAAGGCGTTCTTGTAGCTGAGATAGGCCATGATAACCGGGGTCAGCTTGTTGCCAATAACGAAGCCAAGGAGCAGGCCGGCAGGGATGCCCACCAGACTGAGCAGGAGCGCCTGCTGGCGGATCACGCGCTTGAGCTGTTTTCCGGTGGTGCCAATGGTTTTCAGCAGGCCGTAAAACCGGATATCATTGGTGACGGATATCTGGAAGACATTGTAGATGATGAGATACCCGGTGAAGGTGATCAGCAGGAGGATTACCGCAATGGCGGCGAACGTCATGGGATCAAAATTCTCGGTGATCCGGTCCCCAGTGTAGCCCCAGTTCACGCCGATGTTCAGGTAGTTCCCCGCCCCTGCCTCGGTGCATTGATAGCCGTAATTTTCCAGTACCGCGCCCAGGTTTTCCTTGATGCCTACCGCGCTCTTAAACATCACATCCAGGTTCCATACACCCGTCATGGAGTTCTGCTCCCCGTTGGACAGGGCGCAAATCTCCTCGGCGGCAGACCGAGGCAGAAGCACGTTGTTGGCGGCTGCGGCGCTGTCATACTCCCACCAGCCGGAGAGGGTGAACGTCCGTTCTATTGTTTGGGGATGCGCGGTTCCGTCGTCCAGGGTAACCGGCATGGTAAATTGTGCGCCTACTCTGGGTTCGACGCCCAGCAGGGCCAGGACGTGGGTATCCGTGGCGGCTTCGCTGGTACCCTCCCGGGGAAGTGTGCCTTCCACGGGGGTGCAGAAGTAGTGGGACGCGCCATTGGGTTCAATGTAGCTGACCTCCACATGGGACTTGTTGAAAGGCAGGTCGTGGGGCATTCCCACAAAAAGGCGGCACCAGGAATCCTGAATCAAAGGGTCCCGGCGGATCTGCTCCGCCTGCTCCCAGGTGAGGTACTTGATGGAGCCGTGGGCGTCGCCACCGGCCTGGCGGAAGTTCTCCTGCTGGTAAGAGTAGTTGATGGACGCGGCGATGGTAAACAGGGAGGTGAACAGCACCGTGGTCAGGGCGATGGCCAGCGCCGCGACGGTGTTCCTGGCCCGGGCCGCTTTCATGGAACGAAAGCCAAGCCGCCGGACACAGCTTCCGTTGGATACTTTGATCATGCCGCTCACCCCCGCACCACAATGCGGCCATCCTCAATGCGGATGACGCGGCCGGCCATCTGGGCGATTTCCTCGTTGTGGGTAATCATCACAATGGTCTGCGCAAACCGCTGGCTGGTGACCTTCAGCAGGCTCATTACATCCTGGCTGGTCCGGCTGTCCAGGTTTCCGGTTGGCTCGTCTGCCAGGATGATGGCAGGCTTCGCCGCCAGTGCGCGGGCGATGGCCACCCGCTGCTGCTGGCCGCCGGAGAGGTTGTTGGGCAGGTTTTGCAGCTTGGAACCCAGGCCCAGGGTTTCGATAATCTGGTTTGTATAGCCTTTGTCCGGCCCCCTGCCGTCCAGTTGAATGGGCAGGACGATGTTCTCATACACGTTCAGCACCGGTACAAGGTTGTAATTCTGGAACACAAAGCCAATCTTCCGCCGCCGGAAAATGGTCAGTTCCTCATCTTTCAAGGTGGAAAGCTCCCTGCCGTCCACAATGACGGAACCGCCGGTAGGCCGGTCCAGCCCGCCCAGCATATGCAGCAGGGTGGATTTGCCCGAACCGGACGTACCCACGACGGCGGCAAACTCACCCTTCTCCACCGCCAGGTCCACGCCGTCCAAGGCCCGGACCTCTGTGTCGCCGGAACCGTATATTTTCCGCAAGCCGCGGGTTTCCAAAATAGCCATACGATTTACCTCCATAGCATAAAGTCTGCACTGCCTTCCGGCAATACAGACTTTAGCACAGAAATCTTTCCAGGTTCTTTCTGAAATCTTACAGTTTGGAAAGATTTCAGCTCCGGGGCAGATAGAAGGAAAAGCAGCTCCCCCGCCCCGGCCGGGAAGACACCTTGATATACCCACCCTGCCCCTCCGCAATCTGGCGGGCCAGATACAGGCCGATTCCTACGCCCTCGGTCTCGTAGGCGGCGGGGGAGCGGTAGAATCGCTGGAATACCTTGGCCCGCTCCGTCTCCGGGATGCCGGGGCCGTTGTCCGTCACGTTGACGCGGCAGAACATCTGGTAGGGGATGACCTCGACCGTGACCGTCCCGCCGGCGGGCGTGTATTTTACCGCGTTGTCCAACAGGTTGCACACGGCCTCCGCTGTCCACTTGGGGTCAAAGACCGCCTGGACGTCCGTGGATGACAGCGTTAGGGTGATCCCCTTCTCCGCCGCCTTGGGGATAAACTGAGCAACTGCGTCTTCCAGCATGGGCGCCAGCGGCCCTGCCTTGGGGTGCAGGGCCAGAATGCCCGTCTCCAGCCGGGAGGCCTTCACCAGCGCATCCACCAGGGCGCGCAGCTTTTCCACCTGGCCCTCCAAGGCCGCAGCGCAGTCCCGGCCCTCCGGGGGAAGTTCCTGTTCCGATAGAAGCTGGGTATACAGCAGAATATTGGCTACAGGGGTCTTCGTCTGGTGAGAGATGTCGGCAATCAGGGTTTTGATCTTGTCCTTTTCCTCCTGGAGCTTCTGGGCGGAGACGGCGTTGGCGGCCAGATAGTGGGCAAACCGGGACTCGACGGCGGAGAGCAGGCTTTCGTCGAAGTCCTGCTCCACAAAGGACCCCGCCATGGCCGCATCCAGCATACGGTTCAGGTTTTTCATGACGCGCTTGGCGTGAAGGCGGTTCCAGACCGCCGCTGCTAACGAGACCGCCGCGAAAATGGCGATGACAGCAGTGAACCATGTCATATCAATTCACCGCCCAGGTGTAGCCGATGCCATAGACCGTTTTCAGAAGGCGGGGCTTGGAGGGCGTATCCTCCAGCTTGTCCCGCAGGCGTTTGACGGTGACCGACAGAGCGTTCTCCTCCACGTACTCCGCGCCGCCCGGCCACACCCGCTCCAGCAGCGTCTCGCGGGACAGAACGTGGCCCCGGTTTTCCACCAGTACCCGCAACAGACGTTGTTCCGTTTTGCTCAGTTCGATAGGCTGGCCGTTTTTGCGGAACGCCATCCACTCAAAATCAAAGGAGAACCCCTCTAACTCTGTTGTGGCCGCCTGCACTGGAGTACCGCGCCGCAGTTGGGCATTGACCCTGGCCCGCAGTACAGCCAAAGAGAAGGGCTTGGTGATATAGTCATCCGCTCCGGATTCAAGGCCTACAACGATGTCGGTTTCCAAATCGTTCGCCGTGAGCAGGATGACGGGGACGCTGGAATGGCAGCGCCGCACATCCCGCAGCAAATCAAGCCCGCTCCCGTCCGGCAGGTTGACATCCAGGATGAGCAGATCAAAGCCTTTGCTGGGCAAGATGCTTTGCGCTTGGGATAACGCAGTACACAGTTCCACTTGAATGCTGTCATTTTCCAGGGCAAACCGGATGCCTTGTCCCAAGGCGGCGTCATCCTCCAGCAGCAAAATGTGCTTCATCGCGGTCCTCCTATTAAGTGTTAGGTTTATCATACCCTCCTTTAGACGCTTTTTCAAGGATTTCTTATGCTGCAATGTGATGCGCTCAATAATTGGTGGAAGGTTAATAATTGTCCATGATAAAGTTAATCTGAATGGAAATAGGGATGTAATGCTGAAATTTGATTAAAATAATTTTTTCAAATGGAGAGGTTTTGGCGTCCGCTATTCAACCAGCTTCCTATCGCCAAAATATTGCGTCAAGATTAGAAGCAAAGCGCCGCTTGCAAGTATCCCATCCATAATTCCAGAAGGCAGCAAAAACATCATTAAAGTAATTGTAATTACACAATTGATGACAGATAATACGAATCCCCACATCCTGTTTCGCAGTAGGCCAAATGCCCCGAAAAGTCTGAGAATTCCGTATATTGCGCCCATAGCCATCATCATATAAAGGTTATCTTGAAAGTATGGAAGCTTAAATTCAAAAAATTGACCAATTTCAAATTGGTCAGCATTCCCCATGAGGGCTGGTATCATGCAGAGAACGCCGCCGAGTTCCATAACCCCTCCGTGTATGATCATGAGCCATGCAGCAATTTTATACTTCTTCATAAACCCTGTAACCCTTCCAATTCCAATTTATTGAACTGATTATAGCACACCGCAATTGACGGATCAACTTGATTTCGTAGAAATGCCGGCGTTATGCCGCACCTGTGGTTTCACCAAAAGGAACAATTTTTGTCGAAAGTTGACAACTTCCTTCAATCTGGATATAATAAACTCCGCACGAGAAAAACGGAGCAGTCTCCGAAGGACGCCAGACAGGAGGAACGCGTCATGCTGAAAGATTTTACAAAATACCTGCCCTTCCTGCAAACGCCTGGGAAGCGTACTAAATCCCGGGACGAATCCGCTCAAGGCCCCGGGCCGGACGTCCCCCTGCCGGAGCAGGAGGACGGGCTTTTGGATGAGTGGGAAACCGGGCTGCAATCCGAGGACGCCGTTCAGGAGGAAATCCCCACTTCATCCAAGGACCAGGAGGAGACGCCTTCCCAGCCGGTGGAAGCCCCCACGCCACACTCTCGGGAGGATGATCTGGAGCAGGGGCTTGCGGCTTGCAGGGATAAATTGTACCCGGAGGCGCTGAAGGCCTTCCGCCGTGCGGCGGACGCGGGCAGCGCGGAGGCGCAGTTCCTCTGCGGCCAGATGTACCAGCGCGGGCTTGCTGTGGAAGTGGATTGCAAGCGGGCGTTAGCCTGGTACAAAATTTCCGCCAAGCAGGGGTTTGTACACGCACAAATGGCTTGCGGCGCCTTGTACGAGGAGGGGAGCGGGACGGAAATGGACTTGAAGCGCGCCCTGTTCTGGTACGAGCAGGCCGCCAAGCAGGGGGCGGTGGAAGCGCAGCTAAAATGCGGCGCCATGTATAGCTGCGGCCGGGCGGAGACCCGAAATCCGAAAAAGGCCCGCCGCTGGCTGGAATCCGCCGCCGCCGGAGGAAATGAAGAAGCCCAGCGCATCCTGCGCGAACGGTTTTAAGGGAGCGGCTTATGGGCAAATACGGCCGGTCCCGGCGGCAGGGCCGCAGGGCGGCGCTGTGCGGGCTGATGGCGGCGCTGGCGGTGGTCATTCTGTGCTTAGGGGGCATGGTGCCGCTGGCGTCCGTCGCCTGTCCCATGCTGGCGTCGCTCTGCCTTCTGCCTGCCATGTGCGAGTATGGTCCTGGGGCCGCGTTGGCCCAATACGCGGTGTCGGCGGCGCTGGGGCTGCTGCTGTGTCCCGACCTGGAAGCTTCAATGCTGTATGTCTTTCTCGGCTGGTATCCTGCCCTGCGGCCAAGACTGGAAAAACTCCCCAGCCCCCTCCGCCCATTGGCGAAGGGCGGCATATTTGCCCTGGCGGCATCAGCCGTGTACGCACTGCTGCTGTTCCTGTTCCGCCTGGAAGCGGTAGTGGATGAGTTTGCAGCGTACTCCGCCGAGATGGTGGCGGGGCTTTTGCTGATGGGCTGCGCGGTGTTCCTAGTTTTTGACCGGTCCATGGGCCTTCTATGGGCGGCCTACCGGCGGAGACAGCGGTAAAAAATCCCATCCGGGTTTTCCGGATGGGATTTTTGCCTGTTGGGAATTTATTGGTTTGCTTCGCCATTTCTCATATTCAGAATGAACTGCTCCAGATTGATTTTATGGCCGTATTTTATGGAAGCCGCCTTATCCTTACTAATGATAATGTCGCTCATCGCAAGCCCGTTCAATGCGGCAATCGCCATAGTATAATGTATGACATCGGCCAATTCGTTCCCTAACTGCGTCCTTACATCTTCCTCCCCAATCAATTTTCTCCCATACATTTTATTCAGAACCTCGGCTAACTCGCCTATTTCCTCTACCAATTTCATGAAAAAGCCTTGGTCGTCCCCATCATCGCCATAACAGGCAAACAAATACGACTGTAGTTCTTCTATCGTAACCTTCACAACAAAATTCTCCCCTCAAATACTGATTTCCCGGTTTGTATGCCACATGATACCACTAATGCAATGGCAGGAGGGGGGAAGCAGCAATTGCTTCCCCCCTCCCATAGGCAGTTCTTTTTATTACTCTAATGCCGCCTGGGTAGCTTCCCTGCGGTACTGATGGGTATACAGGCTGTAGTACTCGCCCTGCTGGGCCATTAATTCCTCATGGGTGCCGCTCTCGCGGATCCGGCCGTTGTGAATGACCAGGATACGGTCGGCGGAGCGGATAGTGCTCAGGCGGTGGGCCACTACAAAGCTGGTGCGGCCCGCCAGGACCGTCTGGATGGCGTCCTGGATCAGGGCTTCGGTTTCGGTGTCGATGCTGCTGGTGGCTTCGTCTAAGACGAAGATGCGGGGGTCTGCCAGCAGTACGCGGGCCAGGCTTAAAAGCTGCTTCTGTCCGGTGGAGAGCTTTCCGCCGCCCTCGCCTACCTGGGTGTCGTAGCCATTGGGCAGGTTCAGGATGAAGTCTTCCGCGTGAACCATCTGGGCGGCGCGGCGGATTTCTTCGTCAGTAGCGTCGGGCTTGGCAAAGCGGAGGTTGTCCGCCACGGTGCCGGAAAACAGATGGGGGGATTGCAGCACGTAGCCCAGGCTGGATTGCAGCCACAGCTGGCTGCGCTGGCGGTAGTCCGTACCGTCAATACAGACCTCGCCCTCGCTGGGTTCGTAGAACCGGCAGACCAGGTTGACGATGGTTGTTTTCCCCGCGCCGGTCTCGCCCACCAGGGCCACATTCTGCCCCGGCTCTACGGTGAGGTTGAAATCGCGCAGGACTTCCTCGCCGGTTTTGTAGCGGAAGGTAACGTCTTTGAATTCCACCCTGCCCTGGATGTCCGGCCAATTTTCCTTTTTGCCGTGGAACAGGTCGCCGTAGCGGGCGATGACTTCCGGGCTGTCCTGGACGTCGGAGGGGGTGTCCAGCAGGTCGATGACCCGCTCGGCACTGGCCTGGGCGGCCTGCATTTCCGCCAGGATCCGGGCAAGGGACTGAATGGGGTCGAAAAGCTGGGTGGTGTAGCTGATAAACGCCGCCAGGGTACCCAGGTCCATCAGGCCCGCGAACACCTCAACGCCGCCCCGCCACAGGGCCAGGGCGGTGGCGATGGCCCCCAGGTTCACCACCAGGGGCATGAAGATGGCGCTGAGGACGGCGGCGCGGATAGCGGCGGTTTTCATCTCGCCGGTAATGGCTTCAAATTCCCCCTGGGCCGCGTCCTCCCGGGCCAGGGTCTTGTTGGTCACCGCGCCCATAACGCCCTCGTTGAAGGCGCCGGTAATACGGCTGTTCGCCTTGCGCACAATGCGCTGCTGGTGCAGGATGCGCCGCTGGAAATAGAGACACAGCACCGCCAGCACCGGCGTGATGGCCAGTACCAGAAGCCCCAGCTTCCAGTTCATCACCAGCAGCACCACGATCACGCCGACAGCGAAGGTCAGCGCCCACATCACGTCCACGATGCTCCAGGCAATCATTTCACTGAGCCGGGACACGTCGCTGCCCATCCGGGCCATGAGCCAGCCTACGCTGGTGGTGTCGTAGTAGCTGAAGGAAAGCTGCTGCAAGTGGGAAAAGGCGTTCTGGCGGATGTCGTAGCTCATATCCATTTCCAGCCGTCCCGCGCCCCGGACAAACAGCACCACGCCGATGCCCTGGGCAATTACCACAAGGATATTGATGAGGCCGAACAGGCCTAATCCTTCGGTTGTGCCGCCCACGATAAAGTGGTTGATGGCGTACCGGGTCAGCAGCGGGTAGGCCAGGTCAGCCCCGGACACCAGCAGCAGCACCAGGATAGTGCGGATCACCCGCGCCTTGTATTTCAAGCCGTAAGCCACCAGGCGCTTCCAGACCCGCAGGTCAATCTTTTCGTTATCCGCGTGGCGGATTTCTTCTTTCATCATACGGCCACACCTCCTTCCTGGGCCGCATCCAGTTCGTTCTGGATGGTGCAGATGCGCCGGTACAGCCCCTCCTGAGCGGCAAGCTCACGGTGGGTCCCCCGCTGGATAATCCGGCCGTTTTCCAGAACCAGGATATGGTCTGCGCCCCGCAGGGTGGAAATGCGGTGGCTGATCAAAATGGTGGTACCCGTATCTCGTTGGAGCAGGGCTTCCCGGATAGCGGCGTCGGTCTCCGCGTCCACCGCGCTGAGGGAATCGTCAAAAATGCAGATGGGCGTTTTTTGCACCAGCATCCGGGCGATAGCCACCCGCTGCTTCTGCCCGCCGGAGAGGGTCACGCCCCGCTCGCCCACCATGGTGTCGTAGCCTTCGGAAAAGCTCTCGATAACATCGTGGACGCAGGCGGTGCGGGCGGCGTCGAACCGCTCCTCCTGCGTGGCGGAGGGATCGCCCAGGGCGATGTTCTCCCCGATCGTCCGGCTGAACAGGAACGGCTCCTGCAACACGATGCCCACATGGCGGCGCAGGTAGTCCCGCCGGATGTCGGCCACGTCTACGCCGTCGATGCACACCTGGCCCTCCGTCGGCGCGTAGAGCCGCTGGAGCAGATGCACCAGGGTGCTCTTGCCGCTGCCGGTGCTGCCGAGAATGCCGATGGTCTCGCCGGGGGCGATGGCGAAATCCACATGGTGGAGGATTTCGCCGCCGTCAGGATACGCGAAGGATACGTCTTTAAATTCCACGCCGCCCTGGATGGCAGGCGTCAGGCCCTTGCCAGGTTCGTCCTCCTGGGGGGCGGTGAGAATCTCGTCCAGACGCTTCAAGGACACGTCCGCCTTCACCAGGTCGGCCAGAATACGGCCCAACTGGCGCATCGGGAAGGTCAGCATGCTGGAATAGGTAGAAAACAGCATGACGGTGCCAAGGCTGATATCGCCCCGCACGGCCAGGTAAATCCCCGCCAGCAGCACCAGGGCGATCTGCATATAGCCCATGATATCGGAAGAACCCCAATAGACGCCCATCAGGTTGTTGAGCTTAAGGGCCTTGGCGCGGAAGTCCTGGTTCAGCTTGGTAAACTTCTCCAGTTCTTCATTCTGCCGCGCGAAGGTGCGTACTACCCGCATACCGGTCAGATTTTCCTGGAGGGCGGTAGTCATGGCACCCTCGGATTCGTCCACGGTCAAAAACTGCTTCTCGACGCCTTTAGAATAGAAGAAAGAGAACACCAGCAGCAGCGGCAGCAGCGAGCAGGCAATCAGCGTCAGCTCGCGGTGGATAGGCCACATGATGCTCAAGGCCACCAGCGCCATGACGATGGTACGCACCACCTCCATCATCTGCATCTGCATAAACCGCCGGACGGTCTCCACATCGGAGGTGCATCGCTGCACCAAGTCGCCGGTGCTGCTGGCCTTATGCCAGGCGTAAGGCGCCCGGACCAGGCGGCGGTACAAGGCGTCCCGCAGGGCCTTGGACAGCCCCTCGCCTCCCATGGCGGAGAACCGCCCCCGGCAGTAGGCGCACACGCCGTTCAAGCCCTGCGCCAGCAGCACCGCCAGGCCGGGAATCCACAGGTTAGCGGCCAGGAAATCCCGGCCCCCCATGCCGTCGATCCAGCCTTGCAGCCAGCCGGGCAGGCTCATCGCCTTATCTCCCACGATGCTGTCCACGGTAAAGCTGATAACCAGTGGGCTTAAGTAAGCGAACAGCGCCGCCAGGAGGGTGGCAAGGATGGTGTAGAAAAAGTAGCGGCGACAGCCGCAAATCAACCGCCACAGCCGTTTCCAGCGGGCGGCTCTTGATGGTTTATTTTGCTGCATAGTAAATTCCTCATTTGGTCGCCCGGCTCATCCGCCCCCATCGGACGGGCCGGCTTGGTTAAAACGCGCCGTTCCGCGCCACACCCCCTCTGCTGGCACGGAACCGGAAGTAGTCTATCATGCAAAAATTGGATTTACAATTGGTTTTGCAGTTTTGTAACAGAAATGTAATTCTCTTCCGGGCAGCCGGCCCTTCCGGCCCGGAAACTGCGCCCGAAAAGCGCGCCGGCGCAAAAAAGCCCGCAGGACGCGTCTGCTCCTGCGGGCTTCCCTTACCGGACGCCGGCCAGATTTTTTTCCTGTTCTTCCCGTGCCTGGGCGATTTGCTCATAGAGATTGTCCAGGGCGTCGCTCAGCCCGCCGATCCGGTCGATAAGGCCCAGATTGACCGCCTCCTCGCCGTAAATCACGCTGCCCACGTCCGCCGCCATTTCTCCGGTCTTCAGCATCAAGGAGAGGAAACGTTCCTTGCTGATCCCGCTGTTCTTGGCCACGAAGCTGACAATGCGTTCCTGTATCCGTTCAAAGTAGTTGAATGTCTGGGGCGCGGCAATCACGGTGCCGTTCATCCGCACGGGATGGATGGTCATGGAGGCGGAAGGGACGATCATGCTCGCTTTGGGCGCGACAGCCAGGGGGACGCCGATGGAGTGTCCGCCGCCCAGCACCAGGCTGACGGTAGGCTTCCGCATACCCGCCACCAGTTCTGCGATGCCCAGCCCCGCTTCGATATCGCCGCCCACTGTGTTCAGCAGCAGGAGGACGCCGTCGATGTCCTCGTCCTGTTCCAGGCTGGCCAGCAGGGGCATAACGTGTTCGTATTTTGTGCTTTTCGCCGTTTCCGGCAGGACTTGATGGCCTTCCACCTGGCCGATGATGGTCAGGGTGTAGATATTGCCCCGCTTGCTGCGGCTGACGGCGGAGCCAAAGTCCACGATCCTCTGCCGTCCGCCGGATGGATTCTGGTCTTCGTTATCCTGTTCCGGCGCGGTAGTTTTGGTTTCTTCTTCCATAGCAAATCCCTCGCTTTCGAGAGTAGTGTTTGCAGGAAATCAGAAATCATGCGCCCCGCCCAGGGTAAGTTTGACAAATGCCAGAGCGCCTAAGCTGCGGCCCTTTTCCCCTGGCCGCAGTCAGCCTGCCCTTCACCGCGTTGACAGGCAGGCTGAAATTGGGTACAATAGCCGTAACAAGCCATATTACCATTTCCGGATAAAAAAACCTGAAACGTTTTTATTGCGGCGTTACACGCCGCTGGGCTGCGGAATGCGGCCCAACAAAAGAAATCCATTCTTTCATTGAAAATTAACATAAGGAGCGTGACGCATATGCTGCACCTGACTGAGAACGATTATACGGTCAGCCGTTGGACCGGCGGAACGACCACACAGATTGCCATCTTCCCCCCGGACGCCGCTTACGGAACGCGGGATTTTCTCTGGCGCGTCAGTTCAGCGGCAGTAGAGGATGAGCGAAGCACCTTCACCCCGCTTCCGGACTATGAACGCTGTTTAATGCTGCTGGACGGCTCGCTGCTTCTCCGCCACGATGGGGGAGAACCCTTCCGGCTGGATGCCTATCAAGTCCACACCTTCGACGGCGGCGCGGCCACTGAGAGCCAAGGCGTCTGCCGGGATTTCAATCTGATGCTCCGAAAAGGCCGGTGCAGCGGTGAACTTCGCCCCCTGCGCTTTACCGGGGCAGGGAAGATGGATATCCCGCTTTTCCGTCCGGGCGGGAGTTTCTCCCACCGCGCAATTCTCCTCTATTGTGCAGCCGGACAGGGCCAAGCGGCCTTGGCAGGGGAGACCTGCGTTTTGAAGAGCGGCGAGAGCCTTCTGGCCAGGGATGCGGGGGATGCCGCGCTGCGTTTGACTGTCTCCGGGCCGGCGGATTTTGTGGCGGTGGAGGTGCAGTATGGGTGAGGGGGATGGATAAGCATTTAGGGTGTGAGCGGCTCGAAGAACGGAAGGCCGGTGGCTTTGTCAGTATACTTAAATGAGATGTATTGTGTAAAGGGTGGTTTCACCATCCAAATACACATTGGCTGATGG
>CANSSG010000051.1 GCA_947649615.1 uncultured Clostridia bacterium
ACTGGTTGCCGCGTGAGACGCGGCACGGGGATTGGCGGGCGTTGCCGGGAGTACCTAAAGCAAAAAAGGTAGGCACTCACAACATGCCCGTGGGTAGACGCAGAATACTGGCGCACAAAATCCACGCAGTTCTGACAGAACGCCAGCAGCGTACCAAAAGGGAAACAAAACAAAGATTTCAAGAGGGATTCTTAAGGGGGGCCGGCCCCCCTTAAGTAAGTTTTTGCTACTTTTTCCTTACGGAAAAAGTAGGACCCCGTCCCCCGGAGGGGGAAAGGTAAAAACAGTATACCACCGATTTGGGGATTTGTCATTCATTTTTTGGACAAGCAACGCATATCCTGTGGGAGAAGGAGAGGATGCACCTATGGGAAAGCAGATATTAATGTCTCTGCTGCTGATATTTCTTGTTTTCTTCCTGCCCTGGCTCTGGGGCGGCCCCGCTAAAGAGCCGCCGCCTGAGTTAGAACCGCCTCCCGCCGGAGAAACCGTCCCGGAGCCGCCTGCTGCTCCCGAGGACCCTGAACCCGCCGAAGACAGGCCCGCCATCGACGCCGCCATCCCTTTAAATGTAATGCTCGGTGGAAAGCTTCAGCCAATGGACATGCAAACCTACCTCCTGGGGGTAGTGCGGGCGGAAATACCCGTCTCTTTCCATGAGGAAGCCTTAAAAGCGCAAACCGTCGCCGCCCGGACTTACATACTCCACAAAATTGCCGGCGGCGGCAGCGCCAACCACCCCCAAGCCGACGCCTGCGACGATATCACCTGCTGCCAGGCCTACAAAAGCGAAGAAACCGCCGCCGCAGAATGGGGGGCGGACGCCGCCGCCTATGAAGCCAAAATCCGCCGCGCCGTAGAGGAAACCGACGGGGAGTGCATTCTCTACGAAGGCGCGCCGGTCCTGGCCGTATTCCATTCCTCCTCCGTAGGCACTACCCAGGACGCCCAAAGCGTTTGGAGCGCGGGCCTGCCCTACCTGCAAAGCGTGGAAACCCCCGAAGGCGAGGACAGCGTACCAAACTACCGCTCCACCGCCACCTTCACCGCTTCCACCCTGCGGGAAAAGCTGCTGGACGCCCTGCCTGAGGCGGAGCTGAACGGCACTCCCTCCAATTGGTTCACCAATATCCAGCAAAAAAGCAGCGGCACGGTAACCAGCCTGTCCGTAGGCGGCGTGGAGGTTGCGGGAAACCGGCTGCGGACGATTTTAGGCCTGCGCAGCGCGTGTTTTACCATTTCCTTCGATGGGGACGAGGTCACCTTCTCCGTCTCCGGGTACGGCCACGGCGTCGGCATGAGCCAATACGGCGCCAACGTGCTGGCAAAGGACGGCATGCGTTATCAGGAGATTTTGGAGTGGTACTACACCGGCGCGGAAGTCGGCTTGATCGAAGGCGGGGAATAAGCGCTTGCATGCATAGGCGGGGATGCCGGAAGGGCGGGGGATTTCGCCATCCTGCAAGGCAAAATATCCGGCCAAACAGCATCGGCGGCAGCGCATGCAGGTTCTAAAAGAAAATTCCGGAGGGGCTGCATAAAATCATCAGGAACGGCGCACAATGGGGCTGGAGGGATTCCCCTCCATTACAGCCGCCCCAAGAGAGCGGCGGGATGATGAAAGGAAGCATTTCTATGGACAACAGAGGCAAGCGGCAGGCTGCCTCCATCTTCGGCGGCATGGGCTTTTACATAGCCCTGCTCGTCTGCGTGGTCGCAGCCGGAGTGGTTGGCTATTTCGCCCTGCTGAAAACTGACGCGAATCCCCAAACGGCCCCCCCCGCCCCCACCGCCGTCTCGGAACCGGAACCGCCCCAGAGCGTAGCGGCCCCGGAACCGGAACCGGCCAAACCGGTCATCAAGGATACCCCCATCCCCGTAGAGCAGCCAGTCGTCCGGCCGGTTCTGAAGCCGGAAGAGCCAGAAAAGACGGAAGCGCCCGCAGACGCATTTATTAATGAGGACGACGCCCCCCCTGTGGATACCGCGCCGGTGCAGGCGGTGGAGCCAATGGTCATCGTCCAGCCCTTGGCGGGCGAAACGGCGGCGGCGTTCTCCGTGGACCAGTTGACCTATGACGCCACCCTGGGCGACTGGCGGACCCATGACGGCCTGGATATCAAGGCGGAGGCTGGAACCGAGGTGGCCGCCGCGTCTGCCGGCATCGTGCTCTCTGCGGAGGAAGACCCCCGCATGGGTGCAACCATCACCATCGACCACCGCAACGGCTATATCACCACCTACGCCAGCCTTCAGCCGGAACTGCGCGTACTGAAGGGCGACGAGATTCCCGCCGGGACGGTCCTGGGGACGGTAGGCAACACCTCCCTGACGGAAGCAGGCCTGGGCGCACACCTGCATTTCAGCGTCACCAAGGACGGCGAACCGGTGGACCCGGCGGAGTTCCTGGGGCTGGAATGACCGGGCCTTGCCCCTAAAATTCCCCCTTGACAAAACGCTTGCGGCGGTGTTATAGTGTAGGGCAAGAAACCGGCAATGACGGAGAAGCCGCCGGAAGGTGCCGCCCAGAGAGGGGACTGTTTGGTGAAAGGTCCCTGCGGAACCGCCCTGGCAGAGGCCACCACTCCCGAGCCGCCTGGGATGACCAGGACGGGTCCGCCCGTTACAGCGGTCACGAGCGACGGCCCTGCGGGGCCGTAAGCAGGGTGGAACCGTGGAGTTTATCATTGACTTCACCCCTGACGATTCAGGGGTGAAGTTTTTTTGTCCTGGACGGACGGACAATCCCGCTCCTGACTGCCGCAATACGCCAAGTCCGCCGCACCCAAATCAAGAAAGGAGCGATTTCCCATGAGCGAAGAAAACCTGTACACATTTGAAAACGAAACCTACCGCAAGACCTACTGGCACACCTGCTCCCACATCCTGGCCCAGGCCATGAAGCGCCTGCACCCGGAGGTAAAGCTGGCCATCGGACCCAGCATTGACAACGGCTTCTACTACGACTTCGACACCCCCCAGCCCTTCTCCGAGAGCCAGTTGGAGGAATTGGAAGCCGAGATGCGGAAAATCTGCAAGGAAAAGCTGAAGCTGGAGCGTTTCGAGCTGCCCCGCGAGGAAGCCATCCGGTACATGGAGGAAAAGGGCGAGCCATACAAGGTGGAGCTGATCAACGACCTGCCTGAGGACGCGGTAATATCCTTCTACAAGCAGGGCGAATTCACCGACCTGTGCGCGGGTCCGCACGTAGACTCCACCGGCCGGGTGAAGGGCAACGCCATCAAGCTTACGGCCTGCAACGCCGCCTACTGGCGGGGCGACAGCAGCCGCCAGACCTTGCAGCGGATTTACGGCGTAGCCTTCCCCAAGAAGGATGAGCTGGACGAGTATCTGGAGCGCATTGAGGAAGCCAAGAAGCGGGATCACCGCAAGCTGGGCAAGGATCTGGGCTTGTTCATGATGGCGGAGGAAGGCCCCGGCTTCCCCTTCTTCCTGCCTAAGGGGATGGTGCTGAAAAACACGCTGCTGGATTACTGGCGGGAATGCCACAAGCGTTATGGCTATGTAGAGATCGCCACGCCCATTATCCTCAACCAGCATCTCTGGCACCAGTCCGGACACTGGGATCACTACAAGGACAATATGTACACCACCGTCATCGACGGGGAGGATTACGCCGTCAAGCCCATGAACTGCCCCGGCGGGATGCTGGTGTATAAAAACGAACCCCATTCTTACCGCGACCTGCCCCTGCGGGCGGCGGAACTGGGCGTAGTCCACCGCCACGAGATGTCGGGGGCGCTCCACGGCCTGTTCCGTGTGCGCTGCTTCACGCAGGACGATGCCCACATCTTCATGACCCCCGGCCAGATGAAGGACGAGATCAAGAATGTAGTGCGGCTCTTTGACGAGATGTACTCCACCTTTGGCCTGACCTACCAGATTGAGTTGTCCACCATGCCCGAGGATCACATGGGCGATGAGGAAGTCTGGCACTTCGCGGAGGACACCCTGCAAGCCGCCATCACTGAACTGGGCAAGGACTTCCAGATCAACCCCGGCGACGGCGCGTTTTACGGGCCTAAGCTGGACTTCCACCTCTCTGACAGCCTGGGCCGGACCTGGCAGTGCGGCACCATTCAGTTAGATATGCAGATGCCTGAGCGGTTCGAGTTGGAGTATGTAGGCGAGGACGGCGAGAAACACCGCCCCATCATGATCCATCGCGCCCTGCTGGGGTCCATCGAGCGTTTCATCGGCGTGATTACTGAGCACTTTGCAGGTGCGTTTCCCACCTGGCTGAACCCGGTGCAGGTGAAAATGCTGCCTGTCACCGACCGCGCGGCGGACTACGCCCGGGAAATCGCCGCCAAGCTGGACACCCAGGGCTTCCGCGTAGAGGTAGACGGCCGCAACGAGAAGATCGGCAAGAAGATCCGCGAGGCGCAGTTAGAGAAGATTCCCTACATGCTGGTCGTGGGCGACCGGGACATGGAAGCCGGCACCGTCTCCGTCCGCCACCGTGCGGAGGGCGACTTGGGCGCCATGAACCTGGAACAGTTCTCCGCTATGCTGCGGCAGGTGGTGGACAGCAAGGAGAGGAAGTAAGTCTCTGCCCACCCTAAATATATAGGCATTGCAGCCCCCGCCCCGAATGGGCGGGGGCTGCTTATTGGGTTGTTTTGCAAGTTATATATGCAAAAATTGCAAAACAGTCTTTTTATCCGGCATCTGCCGTGCAAAAAAATATCCGTTTTATGCTCGCAACTCGATGATATAAGACAATTCATTGCGCAAAACAGGCAAATTGTCAGCCATATTTTGTAGTATATTAATAAAATAAATCACTAAAGCAAATGAAATTATATGGAATTACCTCTTGCAAAACCTGCGGGGCAGGTGTATAATAACTGCATCCTCAAGCAAAACAACTTTTGGAAAAGGGAGTAAGGAAGATGAAAAAGAAGTTATTTGCACTCATCATGGCGATGGTCATGATTCTGTCCCTGGCCGCCTGCGGCGGCGATAACAACGGTTCCGGCAAGGGCGCGGCGGCGGTCGATACCAACACCGTGGCTGTGGGTGCGGTGGTCATCGCCCGGGACGACATTCCCGAGGACGACGTCTACGCCTTTGTCTCCTCCATCTTTGAGAACAAGGACGCCATCTCCGAGCAGCACGACAAGGGCAAGGAGCTTGACCTGGACTTTGCCGCCTCCGTTACCAGCGTCCCCTATCACCCCGGCGCGGCCAAGTACTTCGCTGAAAAGGGCAAGAACGTTGCCGCTACCAAGGACGGCGCGGGCGTGGGCGATTCGAAAGCCCTCTCCTTCGGCACCGGCGGCGATACCGGTACTTACTACGCCTTCGGCGGTGTGCTGAGCACCTATGTCTCCAATAACACCAGCGTTTCCGTCACCGCGCTGACCTCCGGCGGCTCCAAGGCTAACATCGAGGACCTCAGCTCCAACAACGTCCAGCTTGCCTTCGTCCAGTCCGACGTCATGAGTTACGCCTACAACGGCGAGCGTCTGTTTGAAAGCCCCGTGACCGGCTTCTCCGTAGTGGCCGCCCTCTACATGGAGCAGGTGCAGATCGTCACCACCAACCCCGACATCAAGTCCGTAGCCGACCTGGCGGGCAAGTCCGTCTCCATCGGCGACCGCGGCTCGGGGGTATGGTTCAACGCCGTTGACGTCCTCAGCGCCTACGGCATTGACGCGGATACCGGCATCAAGCCCGTATACCAGGGCTTCGGCGACAGCGCCGAGAGCCTGAAGGACGGCAAGATCGACGCCGCCTTCGTGGTAGCCGGCGCACCCACCACCGCTATTGTAGACCTTGCTACCGCCAAGCCTGTTTATCTGGTGGGCTTGGACGAGTCCCACACCAACGACCTGCTGAAGGTTTCCCCCTACTACAGCGCCTATACCATCAAGGCCGGCACTTATTGATTGCATCCGCAGTCATTCGTGTAACCCCCACCCCCTTTTGGCAAGGGCCGCCTGCGCGGCCCTTGCCGCATTGAAAAGGCGGAGGGTACTCCGCTTTTTCAATGCGGCAAGAACAGGAAACAAACAAGAAGGAGGCCGTAAAAATGAGTGAAAAAGAGAGAAAAGACCTGCCCGATATAGAGATTGGCACCGCCGCCGACATGGATGAGGTCATGCGCAAATATGACCGCGAGTCCGCCACCCGCATTTGGGTGGGCAAGCCAAAGCTGGCTGTCCAGGTCGTTTCGGTGCTGTTTTCGCTGTACTGCATTTGGTCCACCTTGTGGAGCACGTCGGACCTGCCCATCCGCCTGACGGCCTTTTTGGGCCTGATTACCATCATGGGCTATCTGAACTACCCCGCCCGGAAGGGCCACGTAACGCCCAACGCCATGCCCTGGTATGACGTTGCCATCATGATTTTAGGCGCAGGCTCCTTTTTCTACTACTGCCTGAACTATAAGAACCTGGTGATGGTCATTACCAGCGCCGCCAAGATCGACCCCGCCAACCCCGATGCCGTTGCGGGCGCGTGGTTTTACCTGGTTTTAGGCGTAGTAGGCATTCTGTGCCTGGCAGAACTGTGCCGCCGCTGCGTAGGCCTGCCTATCCTGTTTGTGGTAGGTGCGCTGCTGATTTACACCTTCGCCAGCGGCCAAAGCTTGCCCCGGGTGGTCTACACCCTGTTTTTCGGCACCTCCGGCGTCATGGCGACCCCCATCCAGGTCTGCGCGAAATTCATCGCGGTCTTTATCGTATTCGGTGCGTTTCTGGAGCGCACCGGCATTTCCAGCTTCTTCATCGACCTCGCCAACTGCGCGGCAGGCTCCACCTCCGGCGGCCCGGCGAAGGTGGCGGTTATTTCCTCCGCCCTGTGCGGCATGGTATCCGGCTCCTCGGTGGGCAATACGGTGACCACCGGTTCCGTGACCATTCCCATGATGAAGAAAACCGGCTACAAGAGCGAATTTGCCGCCGCCGTAGAAGCCGCCGCCTCGACCGGCGGACAGATCATGCCCCCCATCATGGGCGCAGCGGCGTTCCTGATGGCGGGGTACATGAGCACCACCTACGCCACGGTCGCCCTCAAGGCCATCCTCCCTGCGCTGCTGTACTTCACAGGTATTTTCCTCTCCGTCCACCTGGAGGCCAAGCGTCTCGGCCTGCAAGGCATCCCCCGCAGCCAGCTTCCTAAGTTCAAGCTGCTGATTCGCAGCATTTATCTGCTCCTTCCCTTGGTGGTACTGGTGTGGCTGGTGTCCACCGGTGCGCGGACGCTGCAATTCTCCGCCGCCATCGCCATCGTGCTGACCATTTTAGTGAGCCTTCCTGGGATTTTCAAGGACAGCCGCGTCCAGCACGGCGAAGGCTTCGCGGCCCACGCCGTCAAGGACCTGGGCGCCATGATTGCCAGTTCTCTGGAAGCCGGCGGCCGCGGGTGCATCACCGTGGCGGTAGCCTGCTCCATGGCAGGCATGGTTGCCGGGTGCATCACCGTGACAGGGCTTGCCTCCAAGCTGGTAAACGCGGTGGTAAACGTCAGCCGCATGATCCCCAACGAGTCTCTGGCCATGTTTATCGCGCTGTTTCTCACCATGCTCTGTTGTATCGTACTGGGCATGGGCGTACCCACCACGGCCAACTACTGCATTATGGCTTCTACCTGCGCCCCCATACTGATTACCCTGGGCATCGGCAAGATTCCCGCCCATTTCTTTGTGTTCTACTTCGGCATCGTGGCGGACATCACGCCCCCCGTAGCCCTTGCGGCCTATGCCGGTTCGGCGATTGCCAAATCGAATCCCATGAAAACGGGCATCACCGCCACCAAGCTGGCGATTGCCGCCTTTATTGTCCCGTATATTTTCGCCTTCAACCCGGCTATGCTGCTGGTAGATACCAACCCCCTCCAGGTGGTTCAAATCGTCATCACCTCGCTGGTAGGTCTCTTCGGCGTAGCGGCGGCACTGAACGGCACCTTGTTCCGGAAGATGAATCCCCTTCTGCGCATAGTGATCGCCGCAGGCGGCCTGTGCATGATGTTCCCCGACACCCTCACGGACTTTGTAGGCCTGGCCGCTGTTGCCGGTGTGTGCCTGTTTGAGTACTTCTCCGCCAAGAAAGCCAAGGCGGCGTAGCCGCCCTCCTCTTTCCAAACGAGCGCGAAGCAGATGTTCCGCGCTCGTTTTATAACTGGCTTTGACGAAATAAGCAGCTTCAATTTATAATAAACAGGCCCCCATCCCAGAGGGCCAGAAGGCGATGTTTGCGGCCGGGATTTCTGCGGACCCAGTAGGCGGCTGTTACATAAGATTTTGCACAGCCACTCGATATAGCTGTTGCAGAATCGTTGGCGGTTAGTGATTTCCCTGTGAAAGAGGATGAAAGCTAGAGGCTGTTTTAAAACTTAGAGATTGAGTGCAAAGTGCTAATATGATAAAATAAAGCCCATGAAAAGACATGAAATAGGCGAAGGACAATGGAATAGGATCAAGGATAAGTTTCCACCTGAAAAAAAGCCACAAGGGGGGCGGCCAGGAAAAAGTAACCGGGAAATGCTTAACGCAATCCTGTATTGGCTGAACACCCGGATACCATGGCGGGATCTGCCGGAGCGGTTCGGGCCATGGCAAAGCGTGTACAGCCGGTTCCGTGCCTGGACAAAAGCTGGCGTATGGGAAGATACCCTCACAGCCCCGATGGAGCAAGAATTGGTGGACGAAACAACGCTGATGCTGGACAGCACCACGATCAAAGTCCACCAGCATGCCAGCGGGGTAAAAAAGGGGGATGCCACGAGGAAACCGGACGGAGTAGAGGGGGCTTGGGAATCCATTGCGCTTTTTGCTCTCCGGCGGGAACCAACGCGATATCTGTATGGCACAAGCTATGTTGGAGCCGTTTGATTTGAATGGCAAACGCATACTGTCAATTTGTCAACCCAATAGGCCAAGAAGGTCAATAGGAGAAAGTCAATGGAATGGCCGCATCAGCAAGTTGTTGGAGCGGCGGTTATAAGCAGCAAGCTGTTTCTGAAAGTCATCCGGGGAGAAGAAAGATATGTCTGGGCGTGTAAGGACGGATCAGCTTATGCTGGACGCCCAACCCAGCGGCGGTTTTCTCAAAAAGGGTGGGGATATCCCGTTTACTGTTGGAAAAACGGTTTGTAAATTCAAAACCGTTGTCAGTCTGGGCACCTTCCACACGAACACCTCTGCGGGCATACCACTTCACCAGTTTCTTCAGGAAGTCTGCGGAGGAGTAAGTAGATTGCTCGGGATAGGCCGCCAGGAAGCGGAACCTGGAGAACTCGTCAATGGCGGTATGTTGAAACAGGCGAAGCGCCGGGGCTGCCATACACTTTCTGGGGACCGCCTTCACATCCACCTGAACCTTTTCTCCAGGACGAGTCATCTGCTGGTAAGGCTTTGGCATGTAAGTCTTTTTTCTTCTCCTGTGGGAACATCCCCAGTTTACGCATGACCCGGAACAGGATCTCAGACCGGCGGGACTGACAGGCCAGGGATTCTATGCTTCCATCCCAGCCAGCGAGCCGGCCAGAAATAGATATAAGACCGGTTTTTGTTGTACTTCCGGCTGGCTCGGGTGACGCCGTATTTTTCCGCATAGTTTATTAGGGGTTGCCTGTAGGCCATGTCCTGTGTTATACTCTTACTCATGGATGTGGTCTCCTTTCGGTTCTCTTATGCGGGTCAGCTCAACTTTAACCGATGAGACCGCATCTTTCTACTTTTTTCTTCCCCTGCTGTCCAATATGTATTGTACTCCTACAAACAACTGTGAAAATATTATGGAAGGCTATTGACAAGTTCTCTGTTTTGAGGTATACTAATTCCTGCCTGACCGGTCTGTCTGTGTTTTATGATCGAGTCATTTATGGCGGCGTAGCTCAGTTGGCCAGAGCATTCGGTTCATACCCGAAGTGTCACCGGTTCGAATCCAGTCGCCGCTACCATGTCCCTTTGGGACAGCCCTTGGCGCGTTGGTCAAGCGGCTAAGACACCGCCCTTTCACGGCGGTAACACGGGTTCGATTCCCGTACGCGTCACCACGGACGGGAGGAATCGCTCCCGTTCATATGGAGGCTTAGCTCAGCTGGTTAGAGCGCCTGCTTCACACGCAGGAGGTCACTGGTTCGAGTCCAGCAGTCTCCACCAGACGTTAGGTATACGAACACCATTACCAAAGCCAGTTTGTCGGTGTACGGAACCTGGTTCGCCCTCGTAGTCAACGCAGACGACTACGAGGGCGAATTTTATCCTGAAACAAAAGTGCCTACCTACCAAGAGATTCGCGCTTGGATAAAGAAAAAGTACGGCTTCAACGTCAACAGCGCCAGCATATCGCAGACCAAGAGGAAGTACGGGCTTATCACAGATTCCGGCGATATCGAGAGACGCTACATCCAAAAGGTGAAGCCGGAGAAGGAGGCCGCCATCCACGAGACGCTTGTCTGGTTTGGCATCATAAAAGGAAAATGATATTTGCAAGGGCCGCTCCGGGTTTACCAGGAGCGGCCCTTTCGCAATCCGCTGTACGGCTTTCAATCGTTGTGTAAATCCAGCAAAGGGAATGGGATGATTTGCCAGCTTTGATCCTTGCGATCTTAGAACAAATACTGTATGATATAAGTAATGAAAATAGGAGAAATTTGGAACTGGAGGACAAAAACCAATGTCAACTTCTTTATACCGCGACAGCCAAATGGAACAGGAGCTGCGCGGCAAAATCGACGCGGCCGCGAACGAGCGGCACGGCGGGGCGGTCCCCGTGGACGTCCAAGAGCGCATCGCTACGGAGAAGCAACATATCTTCGGCAGCGGCCATGGCACGCTTCTGGCCGTCGCCGCCAAGCTGGCGGAGTTTTCCGAAAGCCGGGGCTGCCCCGTGGGGTTCCGGGGGCTCACCGGCAACCTGTACCTGTCGCACCTTCTGGGCCTCGCCGCCGTCGATCCCATGGAGCTGGGGCTCCGCTGGGAGGGCTGCCTGGGCCTGGATGGGACGCGTACACCGCAATTTGCCCTGAACGTCGCGGGCGGGCTGCTGGAGGACATGGCGGCGTACCTGGGCGAGCTTCTCCCAGGGTACGACCCCGGCGGCGAGCACCCCGCCATCAGGCTGTGCCCGCACGCCCTGATGGACCGCGTATGGGAGGCGCGGCGGGCCGGGAGCGCCCCAACTGTCGGGGACCTGCTCTCCGACGGGAGCCTGGTTGCCAGGGCCTATCGGGACGATGTGGCCGGTATCCCCGTGCTGGGCGACCTGGAGGGCTTCCAGGACTTTGCCCGCCAGCTGGAGCCGGAGAGTTTCTCCGACATGGTGAAAATCATGGGGCTGTGCCTTGCCCCGGAGGTCTGGTTCCAGGCGGAGCGTCTCATGGGCCAGCCCGACCGCTTCGAGCGCCTGATTGGGACGCGGGAGGACGTGTACGACCTGTGCGTGCGGCATGGGGGCGGCGGGGACGACGCTTTCCATGTCATGCGGCAGGCGTGCCACGGCAGGCTGTCGCCGGAGTACAAGGACGTACTCACCTCCCACGGAATCTGCGTCCTGCCCTGGGATACGCTGTGCGCCGCCGGGTATCTGTACCCGCGCGGCCAGTGCGTCGACTATATGTATTGGGCGCTGGCGCTGTTACGCCATCAAGCTAGGGAGGTGGCCGTATAATGGACAGGGATGCGCTCCTGGCGCTGGTCAGTGTCGGGCTGGATGAAGTCGAACGCCTGTCGCGGGAGCTGGGCAGGCTGATTGATGTGGACCGCAGCGCCCTCGTCATGCTGGCGCGTATCGCGATGCACCAGCCGGACGGCGAATACTATATGCGCTCCCATGTGCGTCTTCTCGTTGAAGACATGGTCCGGCGCTTCCCGGACCGCCCGGCGTACAAGTACGAGTACGAGCCCCCGGACGCCGACGAAAGGCGGCAGGCGGGGCAGTTCCACTCCGGTATGTCGCTTTTGTAAGCCGCTGGCGCGGCTCACAGTGGGAGAATCAGGGTAATTGAATGAGTAAAGAAAGAATTAACAAAATGTAGCTGAAGGGGAGAG
>CANSSG010000052.1 GCA_947649615.1 uncultured Clostridia bacterium
ATCCCCTTCCCTCTACTTTATTTCGTCTATGTCCTTGACATGGGGTGCACTTTACTTATGTCTCGAACGTATCATAAGGGTACTAAATCATGAATCCTAATTCGACTTTGTGTTCCCAACAGAATTCGGTCTCTCAAATCTCCATAGTTTTTGAGACAATAGGAACACAAAGGAAAGTTGGGAAAATCATGTACTCACAAAGGACATGAGCAGAATCGGCAGAGATTATCTGCAAACCGGCTTCTATACGGAGGTTCTCTTTCGCAAATTTGGGGTGCGCTTCATCGCTATCGGCAACAGCATCGACAGCGATGATCCTAGTTCCAGCGAGTTCGCACCGTTCGTCAATATCATGAGCGAATGGTATCTGCGGGACCTGAGCCGCAAGCAGCGAACCGCCATCCGGGTTAAGGGCGAGTCCGGCAAGCCCACCACCAACTGCGCCATCTACGGCTACCGGAAAGACCCCAACGACAAATACCACTGGCTGATCGACGAAGAAGCGGCGGCTGTTGTTCGGCGTATCTTCCAGCTTACCATTGAGGGCCACGGCCCCTATGAGATCGCCACAATGCTCTGCGAGGAGAAAGTCGAGATGCCTGCCGCCTATTTTGCAAGACAAGGGCGGGGCGTTTGGAAAAGCAGGGAGGACATTCCCCGGCCTTATAGCTGGAACGGCTTCGCGGTCGGGCAGATTCTCTCCAAGCCTGAGTATTTGGGGCATACGGTCAACTTCCGTACCCACAAGGAATCCTACAAGGACAAGCGGGCCGTTGTCCTTGCCCCGGAAGACTGGCTGATTTTTGAAAACACCCACGGTGCAATCGTGGATAAGGAGACCTGGGAGCTTGCCCAAAAACTGCGGAAGACACCCCGCCGCCACGACACCATCGGCGAGGCCAATCCCCTGACCGGGCTTCTTTACTGCGCCGACTGCGGCGCGAAGCTGTATAACCACCGCTCACGGGGAAACGCCGCCAAGCCCTATCCATCGGACTGGTTTGATTGCTCCACCTACACCTTGGCCCGACAATCTCACGACAGTGCTTGTAGTAATCACCACATCTCCACCAAGGCACTGCGGACGCTGATTCTGGAGACGATCCGAGCTGCCAGCACCTATGCCATCTCCAACGAGGCGGAGTTTATCCAGAAGGTTCGGGCGGAGTCCGAAGTCCGGCAGGCGCAGGCGGCGAAAGACTTGAAACGCAAATTGAACAAAGACAAGCGGCGCTGCGAAGAACTGGACACCATCATCAAGAAGCTGTACGAATCCTATGCAGTGGGGCGCATCGGGGAGGAACGCTTTGACACTCTCCTTGCCGGGTATGGGCAGGAGCAGACGGCGCTTCGCCAGTCTGTTGCAGAAGCGGAATCGGCTCTGAGTAGCTTCGAGCAGGACACTGCCAATGTGGAACGGTTCCTCGCCTTGGCAAAGAAGTACACGGATTTTTTGGAACTGACCACACCCATGATAAATGAGTTTATAGAGAAAATCATTGTCCAGCCCCGGAACTGACGCCGGAGGAAGAAAAGCGACAGGCTTCCCTGCATCGGCATCGGGTCAAAAGCCGGGAACGCTACCAGAAGATCAAGGCCGGCGAACACGCGGTCGGCCAGCCGTTCAAACTGACCTGCAAATGCTGTGGAGAAGAATTTGAATCCGGGCGCTCGAACACTCTATTTTGCGCTCCGAATTGCCGGGCGAAATTTTACCGGCAGGAGGCAGCGGAAAGCAGAAGGCGGGAATGTGCCTACGGAAACTGCGGGAAAGTGTTCACCACGACCAGGAACGATGTAAAATATTGCTGTGAGGCTTGTCAGCGGGAGACGCACCGCAAAATGCGGTATCGGCAGAAGCAGTCCGAGGGGCAGTAGGCAGAAACTGCATAGCACGGGATGGGACGGGTCAGATGTTTTTGGCTCGTCCTGTTCTATGGAAAGAGGGGAAAATCTATGTGGAACTGTGATTGGGAGTACAAAGATCAGGAAACGCTGAAACAGTGGTATGAGGAAAAAATCTCCGGGGTGGAGCCGGACTCGGCGGTGCGGAAAATCATCTGCAAGGGGTGCGGACGAGTTTTCTACACGCAGATCAACACCAAGAAATATTGCTATTACCATCTGTGCGGGAACCGGGGTTATCAGAAAGATTTGAAACAGCGGCGATTGGAAAAACGGCAAAATCGGATCTGCAAGAGTTGCGGAAAGGTCTTCATGCCGAAGCAGTCGGATGCGGTCTACTGCTCCAACGCCTGCCGCCAGCGGGCGTATCGTCAGAGTGTTACGGATAAGGCAAGTGTTCAAAATGAACACTTGCCCCAGCCGTAACGGAATGCAGGAAAATCGTTGCGGATAGAGCCAGTGTTCAATTTGAACACTGGCAGTAATCGTAACAAAAAGCCGAAAAGTGTTACACTTGTTGGTGGTGACATAATATGACACCACCACTAACCGTAACAGAGACACGGAATATGTGCCGGACGTGGGAATTGAAATCCTGTGTCCGGCAATTTTTTGAAAATCTGATTTACGGTACGATGCCGAAAATCAAAATCGGCTGATTTTATTTGCGAGGGGAGGAACCAAAAAGCAATGGGCAGGCTGAATGAGAAACTAAAATTTCGCATTTCCGCAGAAGAGGTTGAACGAATAAAAATCAAGATGGAGGATGCCGGAATTCTGAGCATGAGCGCCTATGTCCGCAAGATGGCGCTGGACGATATCTGCGTCAGGATGGATTTAGGGGATGTGCGCCAGCTTGTCATCTTGCTCCGACGATGCAACAATAATTTGGAGCAATATGCCAGGAAAGCGATTGAAACCGGGAACGTCCATGCCGCAGAGATTGCGAATTTACAAAATCACCTGGACGAGATTTGGGAACTATCCAGACAGTCCCTCGCCTGTCTTGCCGCTATTCGATAGCAGGCAGGAGTGCGGACCAGCCCTGCTATTTTCTTTTTCCCGGAAACACTGCGGCGGTCATTTCCGGCTCCATGCGGAGCAGGGACAACAGCGTTCGGTTCCCGAACGCGCAGCCAGCCCCGGCCACGGGGCTGAAAAGGGGTTTGGGGTGCTGCCCCAACAAGCTGTAATTGCATCTACGTCCAGCAACGGCTGGATGAGAGCAAGTCTTTTTTGTGCGGCAAGGGATAAGTCACACTCTTCCGGTACAAAATCCTGCGGCGCTGGAACACGCCGGAAACTGTTCATCTCCGATGCAGCTATACAGAGGGGACGCTCCATCGGATTATCGAAGGAAATCGTCCAGCAGGCATCTTCATTTTCAATCAACACGCGGTAAATCTCACCGTTCCGAGACAAAAATTTTGATGTCATGACGTCCACCTTCCTTCTGTTTTGTGGCGCAGAGCGACTTTGGCCGGCAGGAAAGGTTGACACTCCTACGCTGATACAACTTCCTTGCCGGCCCTTAAAACTTCTTCTCACAAAGGATAAAACTCTCTGTTCAAACGATCTATTTATATATTTTATAAGCGAAAAATGTGTTCTGAATTTGCATTGTCTATTCGGGGAGATTTCTTTCAATATCGAAATAAATCATCAAAAAATTAAACAGATTATATGGATTTTGTTTCACTTTCTTCTGCTGCAAGATCCGGTTTCCAGAGCTGCTATCGAACGCAAAGGCCCCTTATACCCTTTTTCTGCGACTCCTTGACACAGCGAGGTCAACTTTTCTGCAGCCTGCTGAAATTGAGGAAGAAATTCTGCGGAGGTATCATAATCCAGGTACAGCGTGGAGAAGATCGCGCTTCAAAACAGATTCAATGTCTCGTTGGACACATGATGCGCTTCCAACTCGCGGATCATCCTGTGTAGCATGGCAGTCAGCCTGCTCCACATCAGGAATAACTCGTCATGCTCCGGAATCCCGAACCGCGCAAGCCATTCCCGCACTGTATGGACTTGCTTGTGGACAACCGGAATTTTGGATGCGCTGCCTATGTACGTCTCGGCATATTCGTTGATGACCTCCTCCATCGTCAGCTGAAGTTTGCAGGCAATGTTAAAGATGTCTCTGGTGTTGAACAGGATCGTGTCCTGGTGCTTGCAGCATTTTCCGCATGATTACCAACTTCAAAAAACTTAATTTCTGCAACTTTTTTCCCCATTTTCCCTTGCTTATCCGCCCCCGCTCTTTTTCTCTTTCGGGGGCATCCTTCGCAGCCACATTTCCCAACCGAACCTCGCTCATTTCCCCAAGTTTTTGCTCTTTCAGGGGACAACCTTCACAGTCGAATTCCCAAGCAAAACCTACGGGGAGAGTTTCGTGCAAAGCATTGTGCTTTTTGCTAAAATTTCATACTTTTTAGTGCAAATTTCAGCTTGTCCTGGCGTGAGAGATGGGAAACTTTCGGGGGGTGGACGGGGAGAAATTTAGGGACTTTTCCTTCGAAAGCATCCCCCTGAAAGGGAAAAAATCGGGGGACGTAGGGGTGGAAAAATGGGAACAAAAAAAGGGGCCATAGCAACGAATTGCTACAGCCCCTCTCGGGTGTCATTATTTGTGAGACATTATGCGCGTCTTATTTCAGACGTTATCAAAAGCCAATCACTTCACCAACGAAGCGATCTCCTCCGCAAAATTCTCCTGTTTTTTCTCAATACCCTCGCCCTTTTCGAAGCGAACGGCATCCAGCAGGCGCACAGTCACACCGGCGGCCTTAGCGACGGCGTTCATATACTGCTCCACGGTAACATCGCCATCCTTGACGAAGTCTTGTTGGAGCAGGCAGTTCTCGGCGTAGAACTTGTTAAGCTTACCCTCGACGATTTTCTCCTTGACCTGAGCGGGCTTGTTCGCCATCTTGGGGTCGTTGTCCATCTGGGCCAGCATAATGCGCTTTTCCTCTTCCAGGACGTCAGGCGTCACCTGGCTCTTATCCCAGAAGCGGGGATTGAGGGCAGCGATCTGCATCGCCATATCCTTGCCCATTTCCAGCACCTTATCGGTAGCCTCGCCGTCCACGGCCAGGTTCACGAGGACGCCAATCTTGCCGCCGGCATGGATATAGGGAACGCTGACGCCCTCGGGGAAGCGGGCGAAGCGGCGGACCTTGATGTTCTCGCCGATCACCAGGACCATCTCCTGCTGCTGCTGAAGCACGGTGAGGTCGGTGCCATTGTACTTGCACTCCATCAGGGCGTCCAGGTTTGCGGGGGCGCAGGAGACCACGGTAGCGGCCACACCCTTGACGAAATCGACGAACTTCTCATTTTTGCCCACGAAGTCGGTCTCGGCGTTGACCTCGACGACCACGCCCTGGCCGTTGATAACGGCGGCGTAAGCCATACCTTCGGCAGCGATGCGGCCGGCCTTTTTCGCGGAAGCGGCCAAGCCCTTTTCGCGCAGGTACTCAACGGCCTTCTCCATATCGCCGTCGGAAGCGGCGAGGGCCTTTTTGCAGTCCATCATACCCACGCCGGTCATTTCGCGCAGGTTTTTTACATCGGCAGCAGTAAATGCCATAATAACATTCCTCCAAAAAATATGATAAAAGTAGTATATCCTGATACCAGGAAAAAATGGGGCGGGACGGGACCCGCCCCATAAGAATTACGTGCGCTTACTCAGCAGCGGGGGCTTCCTCGGCGGCGGGCGCCTCGATCTGCTCGCCCTGGCGTCCCTCGATCATAGCGTTGGCCATGATAGAAGAGATGAGCTTGATGGCGCGGATGGCGTCGTCATTGCCGGGGATGGGGTAGTCGATCTCATCGGGATCGCAGTTGGTGTCGGCGATCGCCACAACGGGGATGCCCAGCTTGTGGGCTTCGGCGATGGCGTTGCGCTCCTTGCGGGTGTCCACGATGAACAGGGCGCCGGGAAGCTTCTTCATTTCCTTGACGCCGCCCAGGTATTTTTCCAGCTTGGCGATTTCGCCCATGTGCTTGATGACTTCCTTCTTGGGCAGCATGTCGAAGGTGCCGTCCTCCTGCATCCGCTTGAGCTGGTTAAGGCGGTCCACGCGGGTGCGCATCGTCTTGAAGTTGGTCATCATACCGCCCAGCCAGCGGGCGTTAACGAAGAACATATTGCAGCGGGCGGCTTCCTCGCGGATGGCGTCCTGGGCCTGCTTTTTGGTGCCGACAAACAGGAGGGACTCGCCGTTCTCGCTAAGCTGGCGGACGAAAGCGTAAGCTTCCTCCAGCTTCTTCACGGTCTTCTGCAAATCAATGATATAGATGCCGTTGCGCTCCGTGTAAATATAGGGAGCCATTTTGGGGTTCCAGCGGCGGGTCTGGTGACCGAAGTGGACGCCTGCTTCCAGGAGTTGTTTCATAGATACAACGCTAGCCATGTTTAAGTTTCCTCCAAAAATTTAGTTTTACCCTCCAGCCCCGTCATATACTGGGCTAACCGGCGTCCGCCGGCACTGGCCCGGCATCGGGAGCTGTGCGGAATCTGGGATATTATAGCACATGAAAATTGGAAACGCAAGTATTTTTTTCGGAATACCACATAAAAAACCGTCCAAAAGCCAGAAAAAGCCTGCCGCGCACAGATAAAACCCGGAAGCGTTGGCTTCCGGGTTTTATCTATGGTTTGGAGGATCAGATGAAAAAGAAGTTTTGTCACTTGCAAGAATAAGAATACCCGAAGGATGTTAACAAAACCAGCACAGAATGTTACAAAAGTCTAAAATCTTTTGCAAAGCCTGCCGTCACGCGTCGATTGTAGAGATATGGCTGGATATCGCTTCCAGCACGTCCAGCAGCGCGCTCACGGTATCGAGGGAGGTAAAGGTAGTCACGCTGTTTTCGATAGCGAGCTGGCGCATTTCCCTGCCTGCGTTGATGTGCGCCACAGAGTTCGGGTCTCTGGTATTGACCAGGTAGGCCACCTTCCCGCCCCGCATGGCGGCAGTGATGTCGGAGGGGTCCTCGGTGTAGTCTTTTTTCATCCGCGTCCGGATGCCCTGTTCTTTCAAAAACTGCGCGGTACCGGTAGTCGCCTCGATATTGAACCCCAGCCGGTAGAACCGCCTTACCAGGGGCAGGGCTTCTTCCAAGTCCTCCTGGCTGATAGACAGCAGCACGGTGCCATGGTCCTGCAAGTTCATCCCCGCCGCCTGCATGGCCTTGTAGAGGGCGTAGGGCAGCCGGTCGTCATACCCGATTGCTTCCCCGGTGGACTTCATTTCCGGCGAGAGGTAGGCGTCCAGCCCGCTGAGCTTGCTGAAGGAGAACACGGGGACCTTGCAGTACCACCGTTTTTTCTCCGGCGGGTAAAGCGTACGGATGCCCTGTTCCCGCAGGCTCTCGCCCAGGATCACCTTCGTGGCGATATCCGCCAGGGAGTACCCCGTAGCTTTGGACAGGAAGGGAACGGTTCTGGAAGACCTGGGATTGACCTCGATAATAAACACCTTTTCCTCCCGGTCCACGATAAACTGGATATTGTACAGCCCCACGATGCCGATTCCCAGCCCCAGCTTCCTGGTATAATCCAGGATGACCTCCTTCACATCCTGGGAGATTGAAAAGGCGGGATACACGCTGACGGAGTCCCCGGAGTGTACGCCCGTCCGCTCCACCAATTCCATGATTCCCGGCACGAATACATCCGTGCCGTCGCAGATGGCGTCCACCTCCACTTCCTTGCCGATAATATACTTATCCACCAGCACGGGCTTGGACTCGTCCACCTCCACGGCGGTTTTCAGGTAGCGCCGCAGCATATCCTCATTGGCGACGATCTCCATCGCCCTGCCGCCCAGCACGAAGGAGGGCCGCACCAGCACCGGGTAGCCGATTTCCCGGGCGGCCCGGACGCCGTCTTCCAAATTAGTAACGGCTTCGCCCTTAGGCTGGGGGATGTCCAAGCTGCACAACACCTGCTCAAAGATTTTCCGGTCTTCGGCCCGCTCGATAGCGCCGCAGTCCGTGCCGATAATTTTGACCCCATGGTCCCGGAGGGGCTGGGCCAGATTGATGGCGGTCTGCCCGCCCAGGGACGCAATCACCCCCACAGGCTTTTCCAGCTCCACAACATTCATCACATCCTCCACCGTCAGCGGCTCGAAGTAAAGCTTATCGCTGCAAGTGTAGTCAGTAGACACCGTTTCCGGGTTATTGTTGATAATAATCGCGTCATAGCCGCTCTTTTTAATGGTCTGCACGGCATGGACGGTAGAGTAATCGAACTCCACGCCCTGCCCGATCCGGATTGGCCCGGAGCCCAGCACGATAATCTTCTTATGGTGGGAAACGATGGACTCATTTTCCTCCTCATAAGTAGAGTAGAAGTAAGGCACATAGCTGTCAAACTCCCCCGCGCAGGTATCAATCATTTTATAGACGGGGAAAATCCCCAATTCCTTCCGCTTATCGAAGACCTCCCGTTCAGAGCAGTTCCACAGCCACGCCACGGCCTTGTCGGAGAACCCCCGCCGCTTCGCCCTGCGCAGCATGTCCGGCTCCCAGGGCCGGACCTTGATTTCGCTTTCATAGTGTACGATATTGCTGATTTTATCCAAGAACAGCATATCAATCTGGGTAGCGGTACAAATCTGCCCCAAGTCGGTTCCCCGGCTCATCAGTTCTGCGATCGCGAAGATGCGGTCATCGGTACCCAGCCGGATATAGTCCAGCAATTCCTTGTCGGCGAAGTCGTTGAACTTCTCCATATAAATATGGCTCACGCCGCCCTCCAGGGACCGCACGGCCTTCAGGATGCTCTCCTGCAAAGTCCGCCCCACGGCCATGACCTCGCCGGTGGCCTTCATCTGGGTAGAGAGCCGGTTGCTGGCGGAGCCGAACTTATCAAAGGGGAAGCGCGGCATTTTCGTCACCACATAGTCCAACGCCGGCTCAAAGCAGGCGGGCGTGTTTGCGATCCGGATTTCATCCAAGTGCATCCCCACGGAGATTTTCGCGGACACCCGCGCGATAGGGTAGCCGCTGGCCTTGCTGGCCAGGGCGGAGGACCTGGACACCCTGGGGTTGACCTCGATGACGTAATACTGGAAGGACTGGGGGTCCAGGGCGAACTGCACATTGCACCCGCCCTCGATTTTCAGCGCCCGGATAAGCCGCAGCGCGCTGTCCCGCAGCAGATGGTACTCCTTGTTCGTCAAGGTCTGGCTGGGCGCCACGACGATAGAATCGCCGGTATGGATGCCCACAGGGTCGATATTCTCCATATTGCAGATGGTGATAGCGGTATCGTTGGCGTCCCGCATGACCTCGTATTCGATTTCCTTGTATCCCTTAATGCTCTTTTCAAGCAAGACCTGGTGTACGGGGGAGAGTTCGAGGGCATGCTTCATCATCTCCCGCAGTTCGGCTTCATTCCCCGCGAACCCGCCCCCGGTGCCGCCCAGGGTAAAGGCAGGCCGCAAAATCACGGGATACCCGATTTCGGCGGCGGCCTTAAGTGCCTCGTCCACCGAACGGGTAATTTCCGACGGCACCACCGGCTCGCCCAGCCCCAGGCAGAGGTCTTTGAACAGTTCCCGGTCCTCCGCTTTCTGGATGCTCTCATAGCTGGTGCCGAGCAGTTCCACGCCGCACTCATCCAAGATTCCCTGCCTGTGCAATTCCATGGCCAAATTCAGCCCGGTCTGCCCGCCGATTCCCGGCACGAGGGCGTCCGGCCGTTCAAACCGCAGGATTTTCGCCAGGTACTCCACAGTCAGCGGCTCCATATAGACCTTATCCGCAATCGCCGTATCGGTCATAATAGTGGCGGGATTGGAGTTTGCCAGCACCACCTCATATCCCTCTTCCTGGAGGGCGAGGCAGGCCTGGGTCCCGGCGTAGTCGAACTCAGCGGCCTGGCCGATCACGATAGGGCCGGAGCCGATCACCAAAATTTTGTGTAAATCCGTCCGTTTAGGCATGGTGTTTTCCCTCCTCCATCATATGGATAAACTGGTCAAAGAGATACCCGCTGTCCTGCGGCCCTGGCGCGCTTTCCGGATGGTACTGCACAGAAAACACCCGATCTTTCTTGCAGGCCAGCCCTTCGACCGTATTGTCCAGCAGGTTGATATGGGTCGCTTCCAGCCCGGTACCGGCCAAGGAGGCGGCGTCCACGGCGAAGGAGTGGTTCTGGCTGGTAATTTCCAACTTTCCGGTGGCAAGGTTTTTAACCGGATGGTTCCCGCCCCGGTGGCCGAATTTCAGCTTATAGGTACGTCCGCCATAGGCGAGCGCGATCATCTGATGTCCCAGGCAAATCCCGAACATAGGGAATTTCCCCCGAAGCTGCCGTACGAGGTCAATGACAGGACCCACGTCCTCCGGGTCTCCCGGCCCATTGGAGAGGAACACGCCGTCCGGCTCCATATCCATAATGACCTGCGCGGGGGTATCGTAGGGTACGACGGTAACGTTGCATCCCCGTTGATTCAAGGACCGGACGATATTCAGCTTCATCCCGCAGTCCACGGCCACGACGGTATAGCGGTGGTTGGAGGTTCTGGCATACCAGCGTTTTTTGCAGCTCACCTGCCTGACCTGGTCTCTGGGCAGCACAGCGGCCTTGAGTTTCTCAAGGGCTTCTTCCCCCGGCGTATCCAGCCCGGTCAGCAGCGCCTTGCAGCTTCCCTCGTCGCGAATAGCGCGGGTCAGCTTCCTGGTATCGACCCCTTCGATTGCGGGGATATTATAATCCTCCAAGATTTCGGAGAGCGTCTTTGTATAGCGGAAGTTGCTGGGTATATCATTGTATTCCCGAACCACCAGCCCGCCGATGGTAGGGATTTTGGTTTCATAGTCCTCGTCGGTGACGCCACAATTGCCGATAATGGGGTAAGTCATAACCACGAGCTGGCCGGTATAGGAGGGATCGGAGACGATCTCCTGATACCCCACCATGGAGGTATTAAACACCAGTTCGCAGACGGCGTCCTCTTTTTTCGCCCCGAAGCGGCAGCCCCAATATTCGCTGCCATCGGGGAGGATTAATTTCCCATCATAGTTTCGAATCATTCCCGCGTTTTCCTCCTATTTTAGTATTATCTATTCGCGGCCCCGGGGGTTCCCACCCCCGGACCCCGGGGTTACTTTTTGTGCGAACAAAAAGTA
>CANSSG010000053.1 GCA_947649615.1 uncultured Clostridia bacterium
CTATGGGGAGCGTTATCAAATTGTTATCAAAAGAGAGGCACAAAACCGTCTATCCCTTGTGCCGCAACGGGTTCAAAGTTTCAAAAACTCATTCCCACTCAATCGTCGCCGGCGGCTTACTCGTCACATCATAGCAAACCCGGTTCACCCCCACGACCTCGTTCACGATCCTGCCGCTGACGCGGTCAAGCACTTCGTAAGGGATTCTAGCCCAATCGGCGGTCATAAAATCGCTGGTTGTAACCGCCCGCAGGGCCAGTGTGTAATCGTAAGTCCTCCCGTCGCCCATAACGCCAACGGAGCGTGTATTTGTCAGGACGGCAAAGTACTGGCTGATATCACCGGCCAGCCCGGCCTTATCGATTTCCTCCCGGTAAATCGCATCGGCGTCTCTGAGCGTATCCAGCTTTTCCTTTGTAAGGTCCCCAATAACGCGGATTGCCAGCCCCGGTCCTGGGAACGGCTGGCGGCTGACCAAATATTCCGGCAGCCCCAGCTCCCGGCCCAACTGCCGGACTTCATCCTTAAACAGCAGCCGCAGCGGCTCAATAATTTCCTTAAAGTCCACATAATCCGGCAAACCGCCCACATTATGGTGGCTTTTAATGACGGCCGCGTCCCCCGCGCCGGACTCGATCACATCAGGGTAAATGGTTCCCTGGGCCAAGAAGTCCACGGCGCCAATTTTTTTAGCTTCCTCCTCAAAAACGCGGATAAACTCCTCGCCGATGATTTTCCGCTTCCGCTCCGGCTCAGTCACGCCGGCCAATTTTTTTAAGAAGCGTTCTTCCGCATCCACGCGTATAAAATTCATCGCCCAGTTCTGGAAAGCGGCCTGGACTTCATCGCCCTCATTTTTCCGCATCAGGCCATGGTCGACGAACACGCAGGTAAGCTGCCCGCCCACGGCTTCGGCCAGCAGTGCGGCGCACACGGAGCTGTCCACGCCGCCGGACAGGGCCAGGAGCACCCTTCCGTTTCCGACCTTTTCCCGCACTGCGGCAATGGCGGTATTTTTATAGTCGCCCATGGTCCAATCGCCCTTGGCGCCGCAGACCTCGAAGAGGAAATTGCGAATCATTTGGACGCCGTTTTCGGTATGGTTGACCTCTGGATGGTACTGTACGCCATAAAACCCCCGTTTCACGTCGGCAATCGCCACATTGGGGCAGGACCCGGAGTGTGCGACCAATTCGAAGCCATCCGGCACCTTTTCCATATAGTCCCCATGGCTCATCCAACTGACGCCCTGGCTGGGCAGGCCTTTGAACAAAGGGCATTGCGTATCATAAAACGTTTCGGTTTTCCCATATTCCCTGGCGGAATCCTCCTGCGCGGCAGTGACCTTTCCGCCCAGCGTGTGCGCCATCAGCTGGCAGCCATAGCAGATACCCAGCACAGGGACGCCCAATTGGAAGATTTCCGGGTCCACATGGGGGGACGTTTCCAGGTAGACGGAGTTTGGCCCCCCGGTAAAGATGAACCCGATGGGGTTCATTTTTTTCAGTTCCTCCAAGGGGGTAGAAAAGGGCTTGACTTCGCAGTAGACGCCGCATTCCCTGACGCGGCGCGCAATCAACTGGTTGTATTGTCCGCCGAAATCCAAAATGACGGCCATTTGATGGGCCATAGAAGAATACCTCCTCATTTCCCATGATAGGGAGCAAAAATTTTTCAAAAGGTTGCACGAAACACGGCAACTTTCGCCCAAATGCGGCCTACTGTTGTAGTGGGCGTCACCTACCGGAACTTCGCGCGTTCGAACAAAAACGCCCACAGGGATTGATCCCCCTGGAAAAACCCCCGGCGCCGGTTGCAAACGGCTGTACCTTGACAAGTGAATAACAAGCGCGGTTACTCCCGGAAAACGATCCCGTTTTCATCGGCGGACTCAATCACCGCCAGGGCGTGGTAATGGATCCCCATGCCCCGCAGCCGGTCGCCGCCGCCCTGGAACCCCTTTTCAATGGCAATCCCAATGCCAACCAGCTCCGCGCCGGCCTGGCTGACCAAATCGCAAAGCCCGCGGACGGCTTCGCCGTTGGCCATGAAATCGTCTACAATCAGGACCTTGTCGCTGGCGTTCAGCCACTCCCTGCTTAAAATCTGGGTAACCTTTTTCTTGTAGGTATAAGAAAAAATCTCGCTCTGATAAAGGCCGCCCTCAATGTTGTCGCTTTTTGCCTTTTTGGCAAAAACCATAGGGACTCCATATTTCTGGGCGCAAATCGTCGCCAACGCGATGCCGCTGGCCTCGGCGGTGAGGACCATCGTAATCCGGCCGACGTCAAACTGCCTGGCAAATTCATCCGCGATATGCTCCATCAGCTTGGTATCCACCCGATGGTTGAGGAACCCGTCCACTTTGATAATGTTGCCGGGAAGCACCCGTCCCTCCTGCCGAATCCGTTCTTTCAACTCCTGCATCGTCGAACCCATCCTTTCTATTTATGTGTGGCGCCCAGCTACATATCGCTGAGGCAATCCCGGTTTTTCATAAAATATTCCACGCCGGAGTAAATCGTAGTAACCACAATGACCGCCACGCAAAGGGTGTTGACCATCTGCAGCACAGGTAGGAACATCACCACGATGCATACCATCGTAGCGGCCGTCTTCACCTTTCCGGACCACCCTGCGGCAATCACCCTTCCCTTATCGCTGGCCACCATCCGCAGCCCGCTGACGGCGAACTCCCGCACGATGACGGTTAACAGCGCCCATCCGGGCATCTGCCCGTTTTCCACAAACCAGAGCATGGCGGCCGTCACCAGCATTTTGTCGGCCAGCGGGTCAGCGAACTTGCCGAAATCGGTAATAAGGTTCCGTTTCCTGGCGATCTGCCCATCCAGCATATCGGTCAGGCTGGCGATAATAAAGATACCCAGCGCAATAAGCGGCGCAAAAGGCACATCCAGGTACAGCACCAGCAAAAAGGGCAAAATCAGCACAATCCGCAGCAGGGTCAGCTTATTGGGCAGATTCATCGTCCATCCTCCATTTCTTTCCGGGCCATCGCCCAGCTCTCCGGATACTTCTCCCGCATATACCGCGCCCTGGGGGAATCCGGCTCCGCCAGCAGGCGGTTCTCCAAAATTTCCTGCATCTCTATGCGCCGCACCCGCTCCCGGCCATCTTCCGAAAGCGCCGTCCACCGCACAATTTGGATATTGCCGCTTCGTTCTTCTTCCAGCAGCGCGGCATAGAGGTCTGGGATAAAAATTTCCTCCTCTACCGGCACTTCCGTCCCGGAGATAAACTCATACGGGATGCTGGTTTCCTCCATGCCATCCCTCTGGGCGCAGAGGTACAGGGAAGCGGGCTTCCCGCCATACAATTCCTCCGCCGCCCCGGGAAAATACTCCTCATAAAACAACCGCCCATCCGAAAACCCATAGGTATACTCGAAATGCCGGATGCCGTACAGCAGGGCCATAGGCCGAAGGGCGGCCAAGCAAACCTGTTTGGGCTTCCCGAAGAATGGGGAAACGCTGGGCTTCAAGACTTCCAGCCCTCTTTCCGGGGAGCCATGATACAGAATCATTGTATCACCCCACCAACTCTCCCGTCAACTCCCCATCCATCGTCCCGGTAATCCGAACCTGAACAAATTCTCCAGCTTTTGGCTCACCCACGGCAGAGAAATAAATTTTCCCATCAATGTCTGGGCTTTCGGCCCAGCTCCGGCCCACATAGGACATGGACTGGCCGTCGAACCCTTCGCAAAGGACTTCGACAATTTCCCCCTGCATCTCCTCGTTCCAATCATCTATGATCCTGGACTGGATGTCTACCACCAATTCCGCCCTTCGCTCGGCCTCCTGGGTATCCACCCGCTCCATTTTCGCCGCCGGCGTCCCCTCCTCCGGGGAGTAGGGAAATACCCCGGCCCGCAGCATCCTTTGATCCCAAAGGAACTGGCAAAGCTCCTCGAATTCCTCCTCACCCTCCCCGGGCAGCCCGGTAATCAGGCTGGTTCGCAGCACCAGTCCCGGAATCCTATCCCGCAGCTTGTCCAGCAGGCTTTCGATATACGCCCGGCCGCCCTTGCGGTTCATCCGTTTCAAAATCCCGTCGTTGCAGTGCTGAAGGGGGATGTCCAGGTATTTCAGAATCTTCGGCTCCCCGGCGATTACGCCGATAAGCTTGTCATCCATCTGGTCGGGATACAGATAGTGCAGCCGGACCCAATGGAAATCCATCTTGCACAATTCCACCAGCAGGTCTGCCAGATGGCGTTCCCCGTCCCAATCGGTGCCGTAGCGGGTAATATCCTGGGCCACCACAATCAGCTCCTTCACGCCCCGGGCGGCCAGCCCCCTCGCTTCCTCCAGCACCATTTCCATAGGCCTGCTCCGGTACTTCCCCCGCAGCTTGGGGATGATGCAGAAAGCGCACCAATTCCCGCAGCCCTCCGCGATTCTCAAATAAGCGAACCACTCCGGCGTCGTCAGCACCCGCCCGAACTCATCCACAGGGGCGTTGATATCGCCAAAGCACCTGGGATGCTTTCCGGCCATAACGTCTTCTATGGCGGATGTAATATCCTTATAGCTTCCGGTTCCGAGAATCCCGTCTACCTCCGGCAGTTCCGCCGGTACATCCTCCCCATATCTCTGCGTCATGCATCCGGACACCAGGATTTTTTTAATTTCCCCCCGGGCCTTCAGTTCTGCCATATGGAGGATGTTTTGAATTGCCTCCTCGCTGGCGGCGGACAAAAATCCGCAGGTATTAACAACCACCACGTCCGCCCCTTCCGGCGCGGGCAGGAGTTCATAACCTTTTTCCCGGCAGAGCGCCATCATCTGCTCGCAGTTAACGACGTTTTTCGCGCAGCCAAGGGAAATAAAATGCACTTTATAAGACATAAACGCTCCTTTCGCGCCCGGCTGGCGCAGGGAAGTTGTTTCTGGCCTGCGGCCCGGGACGCTAACGAACCGCTTTGCGTCTGAGGGCCTCCTCCAGGAGGCGGGGCTGGATTTCGGGGTAAGTCCAGTTGCCTTCGGGCGGGTCTTGCAGGAGAACAATTTTTTCTATTTCACTATGTAGTTCCGGTTCCAATTCCCCGATCCCGGCAAAAAACAGCATGCCGCAGCTTTCCTCCGGCTGGTTCTCCCGAACCACCCCATAGGCGCAGACCGGCTCCATCTCAAACCTGACGGCCCCGGTCTCCTCATACAGCTCCCGGCGGGCCGCCTGCCAGATGGTCTCACCCGGTTCCCGGTGTCCGCCGGGGATTTCCAGGGTTTGCCGCTCCTTGTGCTTGCAAAACACCCATTTCCCGCCGTATCTGGCGAGGATGACGGCAAATTTCAGCCGTTCATCCGCTATCCCGTCATAAAACCTTACGTCAATACTCATCCTCTGCCATCTCCGCATACCGGCTCATTGCCGCGCTGACATCGTCCCAGGAAAAGCCCCGCCGCAAAAGCATGCCGCTGATCCGTCTCTTATCCTTAGGGTCCAGCAGGCCGTCCCGGCACTTCTTCTGAATCAGCCGGTCCAGAACCGCCTCCGGCTCCGGCATTTCTTCCAGCGCCGCGTCCCACAATTCCCGGTTCACGCCCCGGCGGCGGAACTCCTCTCTTACCCTGGCCGGGCCGTAGCCCTTCCCGCCGTAGTGCCTGGCCAGGGCGGCGGCATAGCCCGCGTCGTCGATGGCGCCGATATCCTCCAGCCAGTCCGCCGCCGCCTGGGCGTCGGCCTCCCCGCTGCCTTTCTTTACCAGGCGCCTGGTCAATTCCTGTTTGGACAGCGCCCTGGAACCAATTATGTTCGCCGCCTCGGCCTTCGCCGCGGAAGCCTTCGCGGAAGCCCGCAAGGCTTCCGCCTCGTCCTCCCCCAGCAGCATCCCGGCCCGCAGGCCGAACCGCAGCAGTTCCTCCTCCGTCACCCGGAGGATGTCCCCATCCTCCAGTTTAACTAGGAACCGGCCTTTTTTCCGCTCTGACTTCCTGACTTCCTCGACCCGCATCAAATCCAGCTCTCGTCCACTTCCCGCCGTTTGCTGCGGTTCATAAGGCCGTCCACAATATCCCGCACATCCGCGCCCTCGTAGAGGACCCGGTAAGCGCTCTCGCAAATTGGCATTTCCACCCCCGCTTTTTTCGCAAGCTGGTGCGCGCTCAGCGCGGCATAGTAGCCCTCCACCGTCGCGCCGACTTCCTGCATCGCCTCCTGGACGTCCTTCCCCTGGCCGACCAGGATGCCGCACCGCCGGTTCCGGGAGTGCATGGACGTGCAGGTCACAATCAGGTCGCCCATGCCGGACAGGCCGGCAAAGGTCTCCTTCTTCCCGCCCAGGGCGACGCCCAGCCGGGCCATTTCCGTCATGCCCCGGGTCATCAGCAGCGCCTTGGTATTATCCCCCAGGCCCATGCCGTCGCTGACGCCGCAGCACAAGGCCAGCACGTTTTTCAGCGCCGCCCCCAGCTCCACGCCCAGCACGTCGGAGTTGGTATACACCCGGAAGCGGGGACTCATAAACACATCCTGTACCAGCTCCGCCGCCGCCATGTCCCGGGAAGCCGCCACGCAGCCCGTAGGCACCCGCCGCCCCACTTCCTCGGCGTGGGAAGGGCCGGACAGGGCAACCACCCGGCCTTTGCCCTGCCATTCCTCCTCGATGACCTGCGTCAGGCACAGGGCGGTATCCTTTTCGATCCCCTTGGCCACGGAGACCGCCACTACGCCGTCACGCAGAAATTCCCTGGCCTTCCGGGCGGTCTCCCGCACGGCGAAGGACGGCGTGGCCATGACCACCAGTTCGCTCTCCCGCAGGCACTCCATGCTGGTGGTGATGTGCAGCGCCTCCGGCAGGGCGACGCCCTTGAGCATGGGGTTTTCCCGCGTGGCCCGAAGGGCCTCCGCCTCCTGCGCCGAGAAAGACCACAGCGTCACGTCGCTGCCGTTATCCAGCAGCAGCAGGCTCAGAGCCGTCCCCCAGCCGCCGCTGCCCAAAACCGTTGCTTTCATCCTAAAATCCTCCTATTTCTGCTTCTTATGCAGTGAAAATTTACTTTCTGTCCCCCTCAGCAGCCGCTTGATATTGGCCCGGTGCTGCCAGATAATCAGCCCGCCGGTGATGAACGCCAGAACGACAACCGCCCACTCCGGATAGCATATCCAACTGATAAACGGAAAACTCCCCCCGGCCCATACGGAACCCAGGGACACATATTTCGTCAGCGCCGCCAGCAGGATAAACCCGCCCCAGACCACCAGCGCCACCCGCCAGTCAATCATAATCGCGATGGCCCCGCCGGAGAGGATGCCCTTGCCCCCCTTAAAGCGGAACATGCACGGGAACATATGCCCCAGCAGGCAGAACAGGCCGGCCCAATATTTGCTCAGCACCGCCCAGCCGAAGGCGTCCCCCACCAGCCAGACGCTCAGCCAGACTGCCGCCACCGCCTTGAGCACATCGCACAGGATGACCACCAGCGTCAGCGGCCCGCCGAATACCCGGTGAAAGTTCGTCAATCCCGCGTTGCCGCTGCCATGGGTGCGCACGTCGTCCCTCAAAATATACTTTGAGATAATGACGGCGCCGTTGAAGCAGCCCAGAAAATATGCCGCCGCAGCCGCAGCGAAAAGCCTCCAGATGACTTCCCCCATTATTCCTTCCATAGCCGCTCACTCCTCTTTATCGCCTTTTTGGCGTATTGTCATGCGAATAGGCGTCCCTTCCAGCCCGAATACATTGCGAATCTGGTTTTCCAAATACCGCTGGTAAGAAAAATGGAACAACCGCGCGTCGTTGCAGAAGCAGATGAAATGGGGGGGCTTGACCCCCGCCTGGGTCATGTAGTAGATTTTCAGCCGCCTGCCCTTGTCCGTAGGCGGCTGTACCCGCGTTTGGGCGTCGGCCAGCACGGAGTTGAGCATGCCCGTGGTAATCCGCGTCACCGCCTGGTTATGCACATATTGGATCAGCTCAAACAGCCGCTCCACCCGCTGCCCGGTCAAGGCGGAGATGAACAGCACCGGCGCGTACGTCATATACCCCAAGTCCCGCCGGATGTCCTCCCGCATCTTGTCCATGGTCTTGCCGTCTTTTTCCACCAGGTCCCATTTGTTGACTACGATGATGCTGGCTTTCCCGGCTTCGTGGGCCATTCCGGCGACCTTGGTGTCCTGCTCGGTGACGCCCTCCTGGGCGTCGATTAAAATCAGGCACACGTCCGCCCGGTCGATGGCCATCTGCGCGCGGAGGACGCTGTAACGCTCGATGCTCTCGTCTACCTTCGCCTTTTTCCGCATGCCGGCCGTGTCAATGAACACATATTTCCCGGTCCCGTTCTCAAAATAGCTGTCGATGGCGTCCCGGGTGGTGCCTGCCACATTGGAAACAATCGTCCGCTGCTGGCCCAGAATCTTATTGGTCAGGGAGGATTTGCCTACGTTGGGCTTGCCGATGATGGCGACCTGTATCCGGTCCCCATCCTCCTCGTCCCCGCCCTCCGGCGGGAAGTATTTGACGCACTCGTCCAGCAGGTCCCCGGTGCCGTGGCCGTGTACGGCGGAGACCGCGATGGGGTCCCCCAGGCCCAGGTTGTAAAATTCGTAGAAGTCCGGGTTCACGCTCCCGGTGGCGTCCATCTTGTTTACCGCCAGGACGATGGGCTTGCCGCTGCGCAGAAGCATGGCCGCCACCTCCTGGTCGGAGGCGGTGAGGCCGGTTCTGATGTCCGTCAAAAAGACAATCACGTCCGCGTGGCTGATGGCAATGCCCGCCTGCTCCCGCATGAACGTCAAGATCTCGTTATCTGTCCTTGGCTCGATGCCGCCCGTATCAATCAGGGTGAATTTCCGGCCGTTCCAGTCGCTTTCCCCGTATATCCTGTCCCTCGTTACCCCGGGGGTGTCCTCCACAATGGATATCCTCTGGCCTGTCAGTTTGTTGAATAACGCGGATTTGCCTACGTTCGGTCTCCCGACAATCGCTATAATCGGTTTCGGCATGGGTGGCTCTCCTTCTTCGCGCTGCGGCGCGAGCGGTAGTTTTTTCTCAGTTAATATACGGCAGAACGGCCGGAGCGAGGCCCTTACTTCCGGCCCAGCATGGCGTCCAGCAGGTCAAAGCCGTCCTGCTCCACAACGGTAACAGGGACGCCTAAGGCCGCCTCTACATCGCTGATGTGGACATCGTCCAGGAATACGCCGCCGCCGTGGCGGAGCATGTTGACCGGGATCAAAAGGCGCGCCCCTAAGTCCCGGCCCTTGAGCTGGCGGATCAGGTCGCCCCCTGTAACCAGGCCCGCTACGTCTATCGTATGGCCGAAAAAATCGTTTAAAATGGCGATTACCTGGCCCTTCACGCCGGTTTTTTCGCCGGCGAGGCCGCACAGCTCTTGCAGGAACGGCTGTGCGCTGGACCCGGTGGCAATCGTGAAGGGCGGCGCGTCCGCCGGGCCGTCCTCCAAACGCAGGCCGGCCTCAAATTCGCTGATGAGGCTGCGCAGCATCCCTACGCCGTTTTCTATCTGCACGTAGCCCTCATAATATTCTTCATCCGGCAGGTCCCTTTCCGCGCGGATGAAGAATTCGTCGGAGCAGTAGAATTTCCGGGAGCCGTACCGGCGCAGGCACTTTTCTCCAAAGGCGTCTACCTGGCGGATGATTTGCCCTGCCAGCGCCTTGTCCACGGGGCGCAGCCTGGACAGCCCCTCCCGGAACCGGGTCAGGCCTACCGGGACGACGGAGCAGCTTGCGAAGCCCCAGGCGGCCATGTCCTCCATCGTCCGCTCCAGCACCGCGCCGTCGTTATAGCCGGGGCATAGGACAATCTGGCCGTTCATGGCAATGCCCGCTTCGCCAAAGCGGCGCATGGTTTCCAGGCTCTCCGCTCCCGATTTGTTCCCCAGCAGAATGCGCCGGACCTTCGGGTCGGTGGCGTGGACCGAGACGTTGATGGGGCTGATGCGAAGGTCGATAATCCGCTGGACCTCCCGGGGGGACAGGTTGGTCAGCGTGATATAGTTCCCCATCAGGAAGCTGAGACGGGCGTCGTCGTCCTTGAAATAAAGCGTCTCCCGGCAGTTGGGGGCCATCTGGTCTACAAAACAGAACAGGCAGTGGTTGCTGCACGGGCGTGGCTCGTCCATTAAATAGGTTTCAAAATTCAGCCCAAGGTCCTGGGCTTCCGGCTTGCGGACCGCCAGCGTCCGGCAGGTCCCGTCCGGAGACGCCAGCTCCAGGACCGGGTCCGCGTCATAGCCGAAAAAACGGTAGTCCAACACGTCCGCTATCGGATGGGCGGAGATAGAAAGCAGCTTTTCTCCCACCCGGACGCCGCTCCGGGCGGCGGGAGAGCCGGGGTCTATGGATGTGATCACGGTTCGCATAGGGCCTCCAGGTCATTCGTAATTTTAAATCAGTATACTGTAAATTCTTCCCCATTTCAAGGTGAATTTCCACGGGATGCATGGGAAATCACAAAAAACCTTTGGGCAGGGGGGCGGCAAGGACCCGCACGGAAATTGAATGAGTAAAAAGATTATGAACAAAGAGCAGAAGCAATGACTTT
>CANSSG010000054.1 GCA_947649615.1 uncultured Clostridia bacterium
GGTCCGGGGCCGGGCAGGCCCCGGGGTCAGTTAAAGAAAATTTATCTTTCGCGCCCGAAGGGCGCGAAGAAAGGACTGCCATGCCGCCCAAAATCCTCTGCGTCGTAGGCCCTACCGCCTGCGGTAAAACGAAAATGGGAATCCTGCTGGCCCAACGGTTTAACGGAGAAATCATCAGCGTGGATTCCATGCAGATTTATAAGGGGATGGAGGTTGGCACCGCCGCGCCTACGGCGGAGGAGCGCACCGCCGTTCCACACCATATGGCCGCTGTCGCCGAACCCGGCGACAACTGGTCCGCCGCCCGGTTTGTGGATGCCGCAGACCGGTGCATACAAGATATCCTGGGGAGAAATAAACGCCCTGTCCTGGTGGGCGGTACGGGGCTGTACCTGGACGCTGTGGTGGCAGGAAGGTGCTTCGCGCCGGGAAATGCCGGGGGCGCCGTGCGGGAACAACTCCAATCAGAACTGGATGCCGGGGGAATCGCGCCTCTGCTGGACGAGCTGCGGCGCGTGGACCCTGATTCGGCGGAAAAGCTGCACCCCGCCGATACCAAGAGAATTATTCGGGCCTTGGAGGTCTTTCGGGAAACTGGAAAGACCATCTCCCAGCATAATCGGGAAACGAAGGATTTGCCGAAAAAATATGAGCCGGTCTATATCGGCCTCGCCTTCCGGGACCGGGAGGATATGAAACGGCTTATCGGCCGGAGAGTGGACGAAATGCTGGAAAACGGCCTGCTGGATGAGGTCCGCGCCCTGCGGGATAGGGGCGTATCCCGGTCCTCGACCGCCTTGCAGGCTATCGGGTACAAGGAATTGCTTCCCGTGCTGGACGGAAACGCCGCCTTGGAGGACGCAGTGGAGGAAATTAAGCTGCGCTCCCGGCAGTATGCCAAGCGGCAGCTTACCTGGCTGCGGAAAAATCAGGACATCCATTGGATACTTTGGGAAAAAGAGCGTAATTTTGCGGACGCTCTCCAAATTGCGACAGAAATCATCATGGGGGAGGGGCTACAATAGGGGCTAGGCGGACAAGCTGCCTTGCGGCCGCTGTCCAGCCGCCATTAAACAAAAGAGAGGTAGACAATTATGAGCAAATCTCCTAACCTACAGGATGTTTTCCTGGCCTCCGTCCGGAGGACGGAAACCCCCGTGACCGTGTTCCTGATGAACGGATTCCAAATGCGGGGTACAATTACCGGGTTCGATTCCTTTACCGTGGTCCTTACCGCCGAGGGCAAGCAAAACCTGATCTACAAACACGCCATTTCCACCGTCAGCCCCGCCCGGACCGTCGACCTTGCCGAGTGGGAGGATAACCTGTAACCTTTGCGCCGTACCGCTGGACCCACATAGAAACGAGAGATACATATGAAAACTGGTACACTTGCCACAAAATTGATGCTGGCCGCCGTGTTCCTGACCGTGCTGGTCTATTTCGCCGTGAACCTTATGGCTTACTTTTCCGACCCGTATACTACCGCCGTGGCCTACGCCTTTACCGGCGAGAAGGCCGTTACCGTGTCCGGATACGTGGTCCGGGACGAGGAGGTCCTGGAGGGAGGAGGAGACCTGGTCTACTCGTCAAGAAGCGAGGGGGAACGGGTGGGCCGGGGAGGCACCGTGGCCCTGATTTATCCCACCCTTCAGGCGCTCGATGACGCCAATACCCTGCGGGAGCTGTCCGGTCAGTTGGAGCAGCTCCTCTACGCCCGCTCGCTCTCTGCGGGAAGCCAGGCCACCGCGCGGCTGGATGATGAAATCACCGCTGCGCTGGCCGGATTCCGGGGCGCTATGGCCGGCGGCAGCCTGGAGGACGCCGGGGAAAAGGGACAAACCCTGCGTACCGCCGTGCTGCGGCGCAGCTATGCTTTCTTCGGGGATACGGATTTGGACGCTTCCATTGCCGCCTTGCAGGAACGTATCAGCGGGCTGTCCGCTGCCGCCGGGGCCGATGTGACGCGGGTTTCCGCACCGAAGGCCGGGCTGTTTTCCGGGCTGGTGGACGGATATGAGGCCGTCTTGCGCCTGGAAAATATCCGGGAGATGACCCCGGAAGCCTATCGCGCGATCTCGCCAGCCAGTGCGTCTGGCGTGGGGAAGATGGTCTATGGCGAAGACTGGGCCTTTATCACGCTGATGCGCAGCGAGGATGTGAAAGGGATGCAGGAGGGCGATACGGTTACGCTCCGCTTTCAGAAGGGGCTGGACCGGGATATGCGCATGAAGGTTTCCTACATCAGCCAGCCTGACGGTGGACGGCAGGTGGTGGCGTTTTCTTCAGGAAAATACCTGCATCTGGCCACGCTGCTGCGGCATCAGAACGTCCAGGTCATCTTTGAAAGCTATGACGGCGTCCGGGTACCCCGCAGCGCGGTCCGGGTGGACGAGCAGGCGGCCACCGATGAAAACGGCCAGCCGGTGCTGGACAGCCAGGGAAATCCCAAAACCCAGAGCGTGACCTGCGTCTACTGCATGTGGGGCGACACCGCCAGGCAGAAGCCGGTGCGGATCCTGTGGCAGGAAAATGAGTATATTCTGGTGGAGCCGGATGAGGAGGCGCTGTCCGTCTTCTCGGCGGAGCGGACCAGGGAGAGCCGCCGGTTGCGTCCGGGAGACCAGGTCATTACTGCGGCGGCGGATATCTATGATGGGAAGGTGGTACGATGACAGCTATCGGGGAAAATATCCGGATGATCCGGGAGAGGATGGACCGGGCCGCCCGGGCGGCGGGCCGGAATCCGGAAGATATCCTTTTGGTTGGCGCCAGCAAAATGAACGGCGCGGACGCCTGCCGGGAGGCAATCGCGGCGGGCATCGACGCGCTGGGGGAAAACAGGGTGCAGGAAATGACCGCCAAGCTGGAACAGGGCGCTTACGCAGGCGCGCCCCTGCACTTTATCGGACACTTGCAGCGCAATAAGGTCAGGCAGGTGGTGGGCCGGGTGGAGCTGATCCACTCCGCCGGCTCCCTGGAGCTGCTGGAGGAGATTGACTGGCAGGCGGACAGGCGCGGCCTGGTCCAGGATGTGCTGCTGGAGGTCAACATCGGCGGGGAGGAGAGCAAAAGCGGCTTCTCCGTCCAGGAACTTTACCAAGCGGCTGAGCGGGCCAGGACGTTTTCCCACGTTCGTGTCCGCGGGCTGATGACAATTCCGCCTGTGGAGCGGGAACCTCATGGAAATTTGCCGTATTTCGTAAAAGTTTCCCAGCTTTATGTTGACATAAGCGGAGATTTGTACGATAATGAATTTAAATATCTGTCCATGGGAATGAGCGATGATTTTGAGGACGCGATTGCCGCCGGAGCGACTATGGTTCGGGTGGGGTCCGCCATTTTCGGACATAGACAGTACTAATAGGAGGTTTCCGCCATGAGCTTTTTTGACAACATCAAGAGAATGATCAGTCCCCTCAGCGATGAGGACGACGATTATGAGGATATCTTTGACGACCGCGATTCGCCCTTTATCGACGACCGTTCCCGGGGAAGCGACCGCTCCGGCAGCTCCGACAGCCGCCGGAAAATCGTCAATATCCACGCCACCACCCAGCTTAAGGTGGTGCTGGTGAAGCCCGAGCGGTTCGAAGCCGCCAGCGAGATCGCCGACCACCTCAAGGAAAAGCGCACCGTGGTGGTGAACCTGGAGTCCACCCACAAGGATATCGCCCGGCGGCTGATTGACTTTCTGTCCGGCGTGGCCTACGCGGGGGAAGGGAAGATCAAAAAGGTGGCCGCCAATACATACATCATTACGCCCTATTCTGTGGATATCCAGGGCGACCTGATTGATGAACTGGAAAGCAACGGAATGTATTTTTAACCTTTTGCTGAAGACCGTATGAGAGACGCTTGAAGGAAGGAACTAGGGAGGAACAGCCACGATGATGACCCCGCAGGAGGTAGCAAACTGCACGTTTGCAAAATCTATGGTAGGCGGCTACAATATGGCGTCGGTGGACGACTTTTTGGACAAGCTCACCGAGGATTACGCCACCCTCTATAAGGAAAATGCCGCGTTGAAGGCAAAGCTGAAAATGACCGTGGACAAAATGAGCGAATACAGGGAGTCCGAGGATGCGATCCGCTCTACCCTGCTGGCCGCGCAGAAAATGTCTACCGCTATGATCAGCGAGGCGGAGCAGAAGCGGGACGCCTTGATCGGCGGCGCTACCTCCGCCGCTAAAAACCGCATGACAGAGCTGCAGCAGCAGATTGCTGACGCGGAGCGGCGGCTGGCGTCTGTCCGCTTCCAGGTGGACAGGGAACTGGAAACTGAGCGGAAGCGGCTGACGGCTGGGCAGGAGCAGCTTCGCAGGTTCATCCAGGAAGTGCGGGCGGTATGCAACGAGGAATTGCGGAATCTGGAACTGCTGCCGGAACTGCCGGTGGAGGAGCCGAAGCCGCAGGCGGTCCAGGACCCGCCGCCGCCCGCCGCCGGGGCTGTGGAGGATGCGCCGGAGCAGGCGGAGGAGGAGCCTGCCGCCGGGGCGGATATGCCGGAAATCCCGGAGATGGAGCAGGCGGTGGCCGCCTTCGCCCCCGTCCAGGAACCGGAGGAGGCAGAGGAGCCGCCGAAGCCGCGGCAGCCGCTAAAGCTGAACCGCTTCCAGAAAAAAGAGCCTGCCCCAGCGCCGCTGCCGCAGGAAGACCCCTTCGCAGAGGATGAACTGGAGGACGCGTCCGATACCAGAGTGCTGAACTTGGACGACTTGCAGTTCGGCCCGAATTATATGAAGGATTGAGAGAAGAGAAAAAGGCGGCGCGAGCCGCCTTTTTTGACCGTCCTGATAGAGAAAGAAAAGGCGCGCCGCGCGCGCATGGAAAGGAGACGTTTATGCCGAATCAGCCTGTGATTGCGCTACTCTACGACTTCGACAAGACACTCTGTACCCAGGATATGCAGAATTACGCCTTCATCCCCTCCCTGGGCCTGGCTCCGGGGGACTTCTGGAAAATCGCCAACGACTTTGGGCGGCGGGAAAAAATGGACAGCGTCCTGGCCTACATGTACGCCATGCTCTGGGAATCGGAGAAGCGGGGCGTCCCGCTGACGCGCAAAAGCTTGAACCGCTGCGGAAGGAATATCTCTTTCTTCCCCGGCGTGGAGGATTGGTTTGAACGGCTCAACAAGTACGGCGCATTGTTCGGCGTCCAGGTGGAGCACTACGTCATTTCTTCCGGGCTGCGGGAGATTATTGACGGCAGCGCCGTCGCCGGGGCGTTCAAGGAGATTTACGCCAGCGAGTTCCTCTACGATGGGGAGGGGCGGCCGGTGTGGCCCAGGCTGGCGGTGAACTTCACCGCCAAGACCCAGTTCGTCTACCGCATTAATAAGGGCGTTTTGGATGTGTCCGATGACCGCACCCTGAACGACTCCATGCCCGATGACAGCAAGCGGGTGCCGTTTACCAACATGATCTACCTGGGGGATGGGCTGAGCGACGTGCCTTGCATGAAAATGATGCGGGCCTACGGCGGGCAGGCCATCGCCGTGTACCAAGCGGTCAATAAGCGGGGTGTGGAGCAGCTTCTCAGACAGGGGCGGGTGGACTTTATCTATCCGGCCGACTACCGGGAGGGAACCGCGCTGGAAATCACTGTGAAGAATATTATCCGGAAAATGGCCGTCAGCCACCAGCTGGCGGAGGAAAATGCGCAGCAATTGCGGATGATTCCATAAATTTTACAGGGACAGGAACATTGGCGGTTCTTTTGCGTCTATTAGGGTAGAGACGCCTTTTCAAACGACAAAAGGGGGAAATGATGATGAAAAAGAAGCTTCTTGCCCTGATTGCGCTGGTTATGGTATTGTCCCTTGCCGCCTGCGGCGGTAACGCCGGAAGCAAGGGCAATATGGAAATCTCTACCGATTCCGCGCCCCAGGCCAAGCCTGTGCTGCCGGAAGATGGGGCTGACGTCAACTATGCGGCGGGGGAGATGTATCCTGACGCCCCGATGGAGGGCGTGGATGGGGGGATATCCTTCAGCAGTGACTACAACGGCGCGCCGCAAAACGCCAAGATCATCTACACCGCCGACATGGAGTTGGAGACCAAGGAGTTCGAGACCGCAACCCAGGCGGTGGCGGACGCCGTGGCCGGTGCGGGAGGCTATTTCGAGAGCCGCAGCGTCAATCAAGGGGGGCGCTACCGCAGTATGAACTGCACCGTGCGGGTTCCGGTTGAGAATTTCCACGCTTTTTTGGAGCAGGCCGGGGAAGCCGCCCATGTAACAAGCTGTTCCGAGTACAGCGATGATGTGAGCGAGGCGTATTATGACAGCGAAGCGCGGCTCACTACCCAGCGGACAAAGCTGGAACGGCTCCAGGAGCTTCTAAGCAAGGCCGAGGCCATGGAGGACATTATTACGATTGAAAGCGCCATCAGTGAGACGGAATTGCAGATTGAGTATTTGACCGGGAGCCTGCGGAAGTATGACAGCCAGATCAATTATTCCACCGTTAATTTGCAGCTTTATGAGGTCTACCGGCTGTCCACCGACGAGGAAGTCCCCCAGACCTTCGGGGAACGGCTGGGGTTCGCGTTTGCCACCGGCTTGCAGCAGGGGGTGGAGAATCTGGAGGACTTCGCCATCTTTATCGCCTGCAATTGGCTGTCGCTGCTGGTTTGGGCGGCGGTAATCGCGGCTGCTGTGCTGGCGCTGCGCAAGTTCAGGCTGCGGCGGAAGGCGGTGAAGCTTGCCGCTGAGGTCCGGCAGGCGGCGGCACGGCATGCCAAGCCTTCCGGAGAGGATGCGCCTGCGGCAATGACGGAAAATAAGGATGAATAATGAAAGGACCGGCCTTACGGCCCAATGTCAGAAAGTTAGATGTGTGAGCCGTTAAGTTAAGGAAAATCCGTCATAACAGAAATTTTACATTTCTAAAACGCAAATTATTTCATTTAAGAAAAACTTCTTAGATTCACTGCTTGGTTTGGCGGACAGATGAATTATTTTATGTAAAAATAGGGATTTTGCCTTGGAAATCGACTGTTTTGAAAGAAGAATAGGGCTACCCATGTCCAGAACTAACATGCTTACGAAACCGCTACAACTTTGAATTTATACTACTTAACGATTTCACCTGCCGTGAAACCAGACTGCATAACGCTGACTGGTTCGATTGCATGATTACATTAGGCAGTATTCAGCGTTATGCAGTATAACAACCTGACAAATCTTCGCAAGCCGGGAAATGTAATCATCTCAAATAGCTTCTTTTATAATTAAATATAAAAATCGAAATTTTTTCGGGGGTGCTGACTATGAAGAAAATTAGATTGCTAATATTGCCGATTATTACAATTATTTTACAAATTTTGCCTTGCGGAGCGGTATTAGTATTTGCACCATCGCCAACAGAAAGAGTAAGGGAAACATTTTCATATTTCAATTTAACGCCGTTTGGGTATGCTAATTTTGCGCCATTTATAACTGCTTTACTTACCTGCATCATTTTACTGCTTGCATTGATTTCAATAAAGTTAGAAAAAATGCGCAAGGCTGTATTTTGGCTTTCACTGGCAGCGGCAATTATTTCGTTACTGCCTTTGGTATTTGGAATAGACTATTATTCTGTGGTGGGTGGTATTATCACAATAACGCTTGCCATTGAAAGCGTTTTGGCAAAAATATCAGCCAAATAAGGAAAAACACCAAATATTTCAAAATTTATGCATTAGGAACACTTTTCCGAAAAGGGAGAATTCAAAAAGGCGGGGAAGGCCTTATGTACGGTTTATCCCAAAGAAGGCTTTTTTACCGTTATGGTGGCCGTCGGGCGGAAAGAGAAGGAGGCGGTGGAGTCCATCCTGCCGGATTGCTGCCCGGCAATCCAGGACATATATGAACAGACCCGGGAGGGAAATGGGCAAAGATGGCTGATGATCGGCCTGGAGGACCGGGATGAATTGTATCGGGACGTCTTCCGCTTGATGCAGATACGCAGGGGCGGCCGGGGCGGCGCATGAGAACGGCCCGCCCTTCCGCAAAGAACGGCAGGTTTCTACAGGATGTATGAAGCTTTGCGGACGGGCAGAAAATAAAAGGGTTGACGGGACAGGAAAAATACGTTAAAATAGGCCTGTAACTATTTGTAACCCTTTACCCTGCTTTGTAACTATCGGAGGATTCTAAAAAAATGTTCCAAAATAATACGAAAAGAAATACGCCGAAAGAAAGGCCGGCCCGCTCCGCCAAAGCCCCAAAGGCAGCGCCCGCCCATGCCGCTCCCAAAGCAGCGGCGAAAGCCCCCGCACCAGACGCCCGCCGTCTCCGGAGCAAACCGGTGGACATCCAGGGCCGCCGCCGCTTTCCCGAATCCAGCAGCCCTTACCGGCAGCTCCAATTGTTGCTGGCCGGCAGCATGCCCTTGGTCAGGCAGAAGGCGGGCGGGGCTGCGTACCGTCTCCGGTCCCTGTTCTCCGCGCTGGTATCCCGGGCCAGGGACGGCTCCTCCGGCCACAGGCTGATTCAAACGGCGGTGTTCTTGACCGCCGGTCTGGTCTTGATGATTTTTGCCGCGAACCGGGTGCTGTATACTACCGCCACAACCCTCTCCTTTGAGGGGCGGACCCTTGGCACCGTCGCCAGCGAGGAAGAGGCCCAGGCGGCTGTAAAGTCGGTAGAGTCCTCTATTTCCCGGGTCCTTGGCAGCAGCTACAGCCTTGAGCCGGATAAGGTCTCTTATACCACCGGGCTTGCCTACCGGGGCGAGCTGATGGAGGAAGCGGACCTGGAAGCCGCTTTGAGCGAGTCCCTGCGGGTGGTGGAGCACGGCTACGCCTTGTACGTGGGCGGCGAACGCATTGGCGCCACCCAGACCGAGGGGGCGCTGGAGGGGCTGCTAGACCAGGTGTCCGCCAACTTCCGCAACGAGAATACCATTTCCATCTCCTTCCTGGAGGGCGTGGAGGTCAAGGAATGCGACCTGCCGGTGGAGGATTTCTCCAATTTGGCTGACATCGCCCTGCTGCTCAACAGCGAGAAGGACGGCGAAGTCACATACACCGTCAAGCAGGGCGACTGCTGGTCCGTTATTGCCGAAGACCACAACATGACCAGCAAGGACCTGCTCCGGCTCAATCCCGGATATGATATCGACCGGCTGCAAATCGACGATGTGCTGGTCATCAGCAACGCCGTTCCCTACCTGACGGTGGAAGCGGTGCAGATGGAATACTATGTGGCGGACGTCCCCTATGAGATCGAATACGTGGACGATGATTCCATGTGGGAGGGCGACACCCGTGTGATTACCAAGGGCCAGTATGGCTCCGCCGATATCAAGGCCAGGGTTACCTACGAGGGCCTGACGGAAGTGGACCGCGTGATTGAAGAAGAGACCATCCTCACCGAGCCGGTCACCGAGGTCCAGGCCAGAGGCACGAAGGAACGGCCCACCTGGGCGCCTACCGGGTCCTTCCGCTGGCCGACCAGCGGCACCATTACCTCGCAGTATGGCTACCGTAATATTTTCGGTGGCTCCTCCTTCCACGGCGGCATTGATATCGCGAATTCCTACGGTACGGACATTGTGGCCGCTGACGGCGGCGTGGTGGTCTATGCCGGGTGGATGAGCGGCTATGGCTACCTGGTGCAGATCGACCACCAGAACGGGTACGTTACCTATTACGGCCATAACAGCAAACTGCTGGTCAGCGTGGGCGATAAGGTCTTTAAGGGCCAGCATATCGCAGAGATGGGTTCCACCGGCCGCAGTACCGGGAGCCACTGCCACTTCGAGGTCCGTTTGAACGGCGAGCGGCAGAATCCGATGAATTATCTGTAACTTCCGGCTTGGGCAAGTCCTGAGCGGAAAATAGAGCCGTGGGGGGGGGGCGAACGAGTGGCGGGCAGGGGGGATTTTTGGTGGTTGGGGGGGCCGGGCGGGGGGGGGCGCCGGAAACACTGTTTTAAACGCCCCGCAGGCGGGGG
>CANSSG010000055.1 GCA_947649615.1 uncultured Clostridia bacterium
TTAAGTAAGTTTTTGCTACTTTTTCCTTACGGAAAAAGTAGGACCCCGTCCCCCGCAGGGGGAGGGCATCTAACCTTTATCTGGAATCTCAAGGATATACCGTTCATAGGCGTTGATAATCGTGGTTTCACCCCGTTGCAGCGTACGGGGCCGCTCGGCCCCATAGTTGAGATGCACATGCCCATGAATGAAATACTGTGGCTTGTATTTGTCTAAAAAGGGGAGAAAACATTCAAACCCCCGGTGGGCGTAGTCTTCGCCATCCCCATAGCCTTGGGCGGGCGAGTGGGCTACTAAAATATCTACCCCCTTCGCACGCCATAGCTGAAACCATAGTTTTTTAATGCGCCGCGCCATCTGACGCTCCGTATATTGGTGCGGCCCGCCGCTGTATACTGGACAGCCCCCTAAACCTAAAATCCGTACCCCGTTGACCGTGACGACCTTATCTTCTATGCAGTCGCAGCCCTCCGGAGGACGCTTGCTGTACATCTGGTCGTGGTTCCCGTGGACATATAACACCCGGGCATGGCCCATGGTTACCAAAAATGATAGATACTGCGACTTTAAGTCGCCGCAGGCTATGATTAAATCTATATCCGACAGGCGGCCGGGCTGGTAGTAATCCCAATAATACGGACTCTCCTTGTCAGAAACCAGAAGGATTTTCACAACATCGGACCCTCCTTCTCCGGCGGAATCTGGTCCCGGTACACCCCTTGCAGGCGCACCAATGGACGCGATACCGGAAGAAGCTGGTCGTAGCCAGGTATCTCTCCGTATACACAGTCGCACAGCCAATCCATGTGCAATATCTCCTCCGGGGAGAACCACTTCTCCCCGTCGTTGCGGAGCTGCCCGTCCTGGGAGCGGATCAGGCGCCGGAACGGCTCAATAGACCCGTCTGTGACGCCCTTGCGCAAAATCTGCACAAGCTGCGCTACCCCGTCAGGCAGATCCTCGCTCAGCAGCAGGTCTACCGCGCGGCTGCTCATGCCCCACCAGTAGTTGACCGCCCGCTCCTCTTCCCGGAAGTTCAGTTCATCCCAGCCGCCGCTGAATATGCTGCGCACCAGCTTCACGTAAAAGCTGCCCCAGTGCCAATAGGGCGACGCCAGGGAATGCAGCGTACCGTCAGGCTGGACTTGGCACAGCCCCCACGCTTCCCCCACCCGGTCCGGGGCGGGAACGTCGCGGTTGGAGATAAACTCCACCCCCTCCGCTGCCAGGGCGCTCATAGCGTCCGCTTCCACGCAGAACCACCGCAGCTTAATCCGCGCCCGGGGATTGGTCAGGCGGGCGCCCAGCGCAAAGGCGTTGATGCTGGCCGGGACGCCGAATATGGGGTTGGACGCCACATAACCAATCTCGCCGTCCCGGCTCATGGCTCCCGCAATAGCCCCTGTGATGAATTTGCCTTCGTATATCCGGCTGTAATAGGTCCGCACCCCGGCGTAAGGCATGGACGCGGAGCAGTTGAGGACGCGGACCCCGGGGTATTTAGCCGCAAGCTTCCGGCAGGCCCCAATCAGCGGAGGCGAGGTGGCAAAAATAACTTGGGCGCCGTCCTCCGCCGCTTTCATCATGACCTCCTCCGCCGCTTCGCCTGGGTGGATGTCGTAATAGGCCGTCACGGAAACCTTGTCCCCCATTACCGCCTCCAGGTACTCGCGTCCCAGGTCGTGGGCGCGGACCCAGTCGCTCTTTTCGGGGTTGTATTCGTTGACGAACACCACGTTCAGATGATCCGGGAATACCGCGTGGAGCAGACGGCCAAACAGGTTGGGCGAAGGCGTATCTTCCGTTTTCTGTTCCTCGGTCTCCGTGCTGACGGAGATGGGCGCGGAGACGGCGTACAGCTTGACGTCCGGCCATACGGCGGCCACCGATTTTGCCAGTTCCGCAGCGGTCAGGCTCCATAGCTGCTCAAATTCATACACCCGCAGCCATACCAGCAGCGCGTCCGCCGGGGTGACAGAAAGCTCTTCCCCGCCGGTTTGCTTGCGCAGGGCGTCGCGGAAGTAGGTCAGGCCTGCTACAAAGTGCTGCCGCTCATCGGCGGTCCATTCATGGTCAGGCTCAAAGCCCAGGGCGGCCTGCAATTTAGCGAAGCTGCCGGGGCGGCTGAAATAAACGCGGTAGAGGCCTGTCATCCGGTAGGACGCCATGAAGTCGTAATAAGCCCGGATGGCTGGGTCGTCGGACCATTTTGGCACTACCCGGATTACATAGCCAGAGATGGTGGGCGCGCCGTAGCTTTTCAAGACGCTGACCCGCTTGTTGCCCTCCTGGACGTAGAAACGGCCCAGGTATTCGTAGCAGCGGATGGGTTCACGGATGCCTTCGTCCCCCAGGTGGGCGGCGCATAACTCCATCCATTTATAGGCAAACTCTGTGTCCGGGTCCAGCAGGGGCATGAAATTGGAGGCGAAAGCGCTGCGCCGTCCTGCTGTTTTCGTGCCTACGATTTGCTCCATGGGAATTTCCAGTACGCCCATTTCCACCCAGCCGGTAACCATGGCTTCATCTAACACTTCGTCCAAGACATGGGGGTAAGGGTATTTTCCTCGTATTACACGTTCTCTATAGTTCTTTTGACCCAGCTTTAGTGCTTTTGTGTATTGTTCTGACGCTTCCAGTCTGCCCATAGGCGGTTTTTCTCCTTTTCCGGTTATTTACTCCCCCTTATTTTAGCAGGTATTCCTCTCTGCGTCAACTCGGTTCTGGTTTTCACCCGCCCCCTCGCAGAACACGCGCCTGCGGCATAGCCAGGCGTCCCCTTCTTCCCAAAAAATTCCTTAAGAAAAGTTTAACAGTAACCGTTGACAAATCGTAACCGTTATGTTACAATTCGGTTACAAATATGACAAACCTATTTTGAGAGCAGCAGAAAGGAAGTGGCCGAATGGCAGAGCAGACCGAGGGCCTGGTGTACCGCAAGCATCCCCTGCGCCGCATCGGAAAGACCATTTACTATGGCTCCATGGCGGATTCCCATATTATCCAGATGCACGTCAAGGAGAGCAAGAAGCAGAACGAATTGGAAATCGCCACCAAGGTCGCTGTGGAACTTCACCAGCGCACCGGTGAGCGGCGCGACCGCATCGTCAAGCGCAGTGAGAAGGAAAGTCTCTACGCCGCGATGGATATTTCCGCCATTTGGCTGGAACGGGCGCTGGCCGGAAAATAACCTGCCGGGAAAAGCCTGCCATATACTTTTACTAATGATAAGAGGATTTACGCATGAAAAAATATTTGGGGAAGATGATTGTGCTGGCCGCCTTGACGGCCGTGATGCTGACCGTTACCGCTTTCGCCGCTGAAAACGGCACCGTGAACACCGACGCCCTCCGGCTTCGCTCCGAGCCGTCAACCACCTCCGCCACCATCGCCTACCTGAACACAGGCGCGCAAGTGGAAATCCTGGAAGATTTGGGCGAGTGGCTGATGGTAAGCTGTGACGGCAAAACCGGCTACCTCTATGCCGAGTATGTTTCCTCTGGTGCCAGCGTCTCCGTCACCGCCGCCGCTCCCTCCGAATCCCTTGCAGGCAAGACCGGCGTTATCACCGGCAGCACCGTTAATTTCCGCGCCGGTCCCTCCACGGACGACGCAATCCTCACTACCCTCGCCGATGGCAGTGAACTGACCATCGAAGCCATTGACGGCGAGTGGTGCCAGGGTACCTGGGACGGCCAGGCAGGTTATGTGAAGGCTGATTATGTCTCCGTCAACGGCATCCCCCTGGTAGACCCCCGCGGCATCATCACCGGCGACTGCGTGAACGTGCGCAGCATTCCTTCCACCGACGGCGATATCGTGACCAAGGTCTATGCCGGCAACCTGGTGGACCTGATTTCCCTGGAAGACGACTGGTACGCTGTTGACTGCGGCGGCGAGTTGGGCTATATCCGTTCTGATTTCCTGCGGGTCTACACCGGCGCGGCCGGCAGCGGCCTGGGTGCGGAAATTGCCATTGCCGCCCAGCAGTACATAGGCACCCGGTATGTCTATGGCGGCGCTTCCTCCAAGGGCTTTGACTGTTCCGGCTTTACCATGTATATGTTTGGTCTGTACGGCTACAGCCTGCCCCACTCCGCCACATCCCAGTGGAACACCTCCGGTACATACGTATCCCGCGATGATCTTCAGCCCGGCGATCTGGTTCTTTTCTGCGACCCCTCCCGCAGCAACGGCAAAGCCTGCTCCCACGTAGGCCTTTACATCGGCAGCGGTGATTTTGTCCATGCGTCCTCCTCTGGCGGCGTAAAGATCAGCAGTCTCTATGAGGACTACTATAACGGCTATTATGTAGGCGCAAAGCGCGTGGCATAAAACGCCTGCATGGTTTGATAAAGAATTAGTATACGTTGCAATTTCTTCAGAAACATGCTATAATGACCGCCGGACGGAGCATTTCCGTCCGGCGGATATTATTTATTATAGGATGCAAGGGGGATTTCGATATGAATGAACAGCGGATGGAACAATGGACGGACAATTGTGTCAAGCGCGCGGTAGAGCTTCTGGCAATTGACAGCCCCAGCGGCTACACCCGCCAGGCGGCGGCGTATGTAATGGACGCCTACAAGAGCATGGGTCTTAACCCGGAGCTGACGAAAAAGGGTGGCGTATTGGTGTGCTTGAACCCAGGCGCACCGGAGGAAGACAGCCTGCTGCTGGAAGCCCATGTGGACACGCTGGGCGGCATGGTAGCGGAGATATCCGGTTCCGGCCGCCTGCACCTGACGCCGCTGGGCGGCATGGAGCCGAACAATGCCGAGGGGGAAAACGTCCGCATCGTTACCCGTTCCGGGAAAACCTACACCGGGACCTTCCAGATGAAGAACGCTTCCGTCCACGTCAACAGCGACTACCACACCGCCAAACGGGAATACCGGGCCATGGAGGTGGTCATAGACGAGGAAGCCGCCAGCGCCGCCGATGTGGAAAAGCTGGGGATTTTCCCCGGCGACATCGTCTGTTTTGAGCCGCGCACCCGCGTAACGGAATCCGGTTACATCAAAAGCCGGTTTTTAGACGACAAGCTGTCCGTGGCAATCCTCCTGGAACTGGCGTCCCAGGTAGCCTTCGGCGGGATCAAACCCACCCGCCGCGTCTGGCAGCACATTACGGTATTTGAGGAAGTGGGCCACGGTGGTTCCGCCTCTGTTCCCGCCGGGGTCAGTGAAGCGATAAGCGTAGACATGGGCTGCGTTGGCGACGGCCTGGGCTGTGACGAGCGCAAAGTCTCCATCTGCGCCAAGGACAGCGGCGGGCCGTACCACTATGAGGTGGTTTCTGCGTTGATTGAAGCCGCCCGCCGCAGCGGCGCAGACTTTGCGGTGGACGTCTACCCCTCCTACGGTTCGGATGTGGAAGCAACCCTGCGGGGCGGCTACGACCTGCGTCACGGTCTGATCGGTCCCGGCGTATACGCGTCCCACGGCTATGAGCGAAGCCACCGCAAGGGCGTCAGCAACACCCTGCGCCTTCTGGCCGCATATTTAGCGTAGCAGTCCACCAAGCACGGGCGTTTTGGTATTTTCAAGCCAGCCCTAATAAGGATTACAAATCGTTTTGCGGGGAATTAATCGTCCTGGACCTCTCTTATTTGCGCAGGAAAAGAGAGGACGTGTCTGTCTTTTTCTGATAGCATATAAATAACACAAATAAGGAGGAACCGACATGGCATGGTTTGACGGACTAAATGCGGGCATCCGCTATATAGAGGATCATCTGACGGAGGATATCCGTTTTGAACCTCTGGCGAAGCTGGCCTGCTGCTCCACATTCCACTATCAGAGGATGTTCGCCTACCTGGCGGGGATACCGCTGTCGGAGTATATCCGGCGGCGCCGGATGTCCTGCGCGGCGGTGGACCTGCAAGCGGGAGGAAAGGTAGTAGACGTAGCCCTCAAATACGGATACCAATCCCCCACAGCCTTTAACCGGGCATTCCAGGCGGTCCACGGTATGCCGCCCTCGGCGGTCCAGGCCGGCGGCGGGGTGGTGAAGTCCTATCCGCCGCTGCGCTTCTCTATTACGGTCACGGGCGCGGAAGAATTGGAATACCGCATAGAAAAACGCCCCCCCTTCCGCATTGTAGGGATTTCTGCGCCGCTGGACAAAGAGATTGAGAAAAATTTTGCAGCCGTCCCAGCGCTGTGGGGCAGGGCTGCATCAGACGGCACAGTCCCCCGCTTGGCGTCGATGATGGACGGGCAGCCCGCCGGGCTGTTGGGGGTCAGCGCATGCCAAGACGGCGAGGACTGGCGGTATTTCATCGCCGTTTCCAGCAGCCTGGAAGCGGGGCCGTTTGAAGAATACACAGTGCCGGCCGCCACCTGGGCAGTTTTCCCCGGTGAGGGGACAAACCGCTCTCTTCAGGAGCTAGAGCGGCGCATTGTAACGGAGTGGTTTCCTGCGTCCGGCTGCGAGTACGGCAGTGCGCCGGACGTAGAGGTCTATCTAAGCCCCGACCCGGAAAACGCCCGGTATGAGGTCTGGGTTCCGGTGATAAAAAAGATTGCGCCTGTTTCTTGAGCGATGTAGACTGCAAAAAAGATGCGCTGCATCTTTTTTGACGCGCCGCAATGCCCGCTGTCCCGTCAGGACAGCGGGCATTTACCGTCCCTGCACATAATGCGGAAAAAACTGCGCAAACTACCCCCACATACCGGCGCTGGCCGGCATTTCGGGTATGGAGGCGAAACCATGCAAAAACGATTAGGACGGCAAACGGTTGCCTTGGAGCAGCCAGCCGTCATACTTTCCCACGCTGCCGTCGGCGGCAAGCAGGAGAGCGAAGGACCGCTGGCGGAGTATTTTGACCACCTGTGTACCGACAGCTTTTTTGGCGAAAAGACCTGGGAAAAGGCCGAGAGCGCCATGCAGAAGACGGCCTTGAGCAAGGCGCTGGAAAAGGCGAACCTATCCCCGGAGGACCTGGATTATATTTTTGCCGGAGACCTGTTGAACCAATGCATCGGCACATCCTTCGGTTTGCGGGATTTTGGTATTCCATTTTACGGGTTGTACGGCGCCTGTTCCACCATGGGGGAATCCCTTGCGCTGGGTTCGCTGCTTATTGGGGGCGGTTTTGCGCGGCGGGCAGGGGCCATGACTTCCAGCCATTTCTGCACTGCCGAGCGGCAGTACCGAATGCCTGTCCCCTACGGCAACCAGCGGACGCCTACGGCCCAATGGACCGCCACTGCGTCCGGCTGTGTGATCCTGGGGGACCAGGGCGAAGGGCCGAAGGTCACCGCCGTAACCTGCGGCAAGATTGTTGACAAAGGCATCAGCGACGTGAACAACATGGGCGCAGCCATGGCCCCCGCCGCCTACGACACCCTCTCCGCCCATCTTAAGGCCACCGGCACCAAGCCGTCGGACTATGACCTGGTGCTGACCGGGGACTTAGGGGTGCTGGGCCACCAAATCGTCACGGAGTTCTTCGCAGCCGATGGCATAGACATGAGCAAAAACTACCAGGACTGCGGGATGCTCCTCTACGACATCCAGCGTCAGGATATGCATGCAGGCGCCAGCGGATGCGGCTGTTCGGCGTCTGTGCTGTGCGGATATTTGTTGCGGCAGATGGAGGAAAACCATTTAAAAAAGATTCTGTTTGCCCCCACGGGGGCGCTGCTGTCGCCCACGTCCAGCTTCCAAGGCGAGAGCATCCCTTCGGTCTGCCACGCGGTGACCATTGAAAAGTGCTAGGAGGAGGAGTTATGTATGCAGTATCTCAACGCGTTCCTGTGCGGCGGCATCCTATGTGCCATCGGGCAGATTTTCATAGACAAAACCAAGCTGACCCCTGCCCGCATTCTGACGGGGTATGTAGTAGCCGGCGTATTTTTGGAGGCCATCGGTGTATACGGTCCGATTGCCGATTGGGGCGGTGCGGGAGCCAGCGTCCCTCTGACGGGCTTTGGCTCTAACTTGGCCAAGGGCGTAGCCAAGGCGGTAGGCGAAAAGGGCTGGCTGGGTGTGATGACCGGCGGCCTGACGGCTACGGCGGGCGGCATTGCGGCGGCAGTACTGTTTTCTCTCGCTGCCGCGCTGGTATTCCGCCCGGGAGAGAAGCGGTAAAACGTCTGCATTCAAAGCGAAAAACAGTTCCGCCCTTCTGCGCAAATGCGGTTTATGAACCAGCCCGCATCCGCGCAGAGGGGCGGAGCTATTCTACTATAAGGCAACACTGTACCCCCTCCCCCCCCCCCCCCGCAAGGACATGAGGAAGCGGGAGGAAGCATACAGAAACCAGGAGGACATCTTGAAAGCGGACCTGCAGGGATGGCAAATACAAAATTTAGTTTTGGTAGCTACTCATAAACCAGTATCACGGCAAGCGGAAACAGGGTTAGCTGCCACACAGGGTACAAAGGAAAGCGAGCACGGGGGCAGCAACCTCTTGCTCGCCTTTTCTATGTTGCATAAAATAATAGAATGGAATTTTCCTGCTTTCAAGTTGTCAACGCCAATGTAAAATTGTAAGAAAACGCCGAAGAAATATTGTAGTTTTTCAGCGGGGGATGTAACAAAAATCAGGTGCTTCCTTGCACAAAAAAAGTGTTGACGATTTGCTGTTTCTGGCGCATGAATTCCTTGCGTTCTTTCAGGCGGTAAGACTCGCCCTTGATATTGATCACAGTGCAGTGGTGCAGGACGCGGTTCAGGATGGCGGAGACAATGGTGACATCGACAAAGACCTCGTTCCACTGAGAGAAGGTCTTGTTGGAGTCTGTTTTAAAACTTAGATATTATGTAAAAAGTGCAAAGATTATAAAATAAAACCTATGAAAAGACATGAAATAAGCGATAAACAATGGAATAGGATCAAGGATAAGTTTCCGCCTGAAAAAAGCCGCAAGGAGG
>CANSSG010000056.1 GCA_947649615.1 uncultured Clostridia bacterium
ACTTTGCAAAATCCTCCGCGCTGGCGTGTTCCATTGCGGAGAGCAGCGTGTCCTCGGTAAAATGGGCCGGAGGGGAGGTCGCGCCCTCTTTGACGGACGCGCCCTCGGCGGTCAGCTTCTGTCCCTCGGTGAGCGCAGGAAGCGGCGGGGACGGTTCCGCCTGCTTCGGTTTCTGTTTCAGTGTGGCATGGAAAGCCTGCTCCAAAGCCGTCCAGCCCGCCGCGATTTCTGTCTTGCCTTTGGCGGAAAAGACAGCGCCGCCACATTCCAGCGTGACGGCAGTTTCCGCATAGGTATGGGGTTCGCCTACCGCGCACAGCAGACGGGCGGCAGCAAGAAAGAGGATGTTTTTCTCCCCGGAGGGCAGCGCGGAAAGGTCGGTTTTTGCCGCTTCTGCCGTGGGCAGGATGGCATGGTGGTCGGTGACTTTGCTGTTGTCGATTACCTGCGCGGCGTTTACTGGCAAGGATAAATCTGCCGCAAAGGGCAGCGATGCGGCGATAGACTGACATAATGAGGGCAGTCCTGATGCCATATCTTCGGTCAAGTACCGGCTGTCCGTGCGTGGGTAGGTCGCCAGCCGCTTTTCATAGAGGGCTTGCAGATAATCAAGGGTCTGCTGGGCGGTGTAGTCAAACAGCCGGTTTGCTTCTCTTTGGAGGGTAGTTAAATCGTACAGCCTGGGCGGGCGCTCGGTTTTCTCCTTTTGGGAAACCGTCTGTACCGTTGCAGGCTTGCCCACACAGCCGGTACGCAGCCTGCCCGCGTCCGTTTTGGATGCAAAGCGTTCACTGGCGGCATGGAATCCGTCCAGTTCCAGCTCCACCGTATAAAATTTCTCTTTCCGAAAGCCGGAAATGGCGGCTTCCCGTTCTGCTAACAGCGCCAGCGTCGGGGTCTGCACCCGGCCCACGTTCAGGGTTTTGCCCTGGTACAGCGTGGTAAACAAACGTGTACCGTTGATGCCGATCAGCCAGTCCGCCTTGGCGCGGCAGAGGGCGGCGGCGTAGAGATTGTCGTAGTTCTTCCCGTCCAGCAGGCAGTCGAAGCCTTTTCGGATGGCGGTTTCCTCCATTGAGGAAATCCACAGCCGCTTGACGGGCTTTGTGCAGCCGCACAGATGGTAAGTCAGGCGGAAAATCAGTTCCCCCTCGCGCCCTGCGTCCGTTGCACAGATTAAGGCGGTGACATCGGCCCGGTGCATCAGGCTTTTTAAGGTTTCAAACTGCTTTTTGGTGTCCGGCAGCACCTGGTACTGCCACGGCTCCGGTAAAATCGGCAGGTCGGCATAGTTCCATTTGGAATAGCGGGGGTCGTAGGCATCGGCGGGGGCAAGTTCCACCAGATGGCCGATGCACCAGCTTACCAGCCAGCCGCCGCCCTCCATGTAACCGTCGCCCCGGCTTTTTGCGCCTAATACCTTAGACAGAGCCATCGCTACCGACGGTTTTTCCGCGATCACAAGTTGCATTTTTCTCACGCTCCTTTTTCAGATTTTTGTAGCATATCCCCACGCAGGGCGCATTTAGCCCATAGGGACAGCGGTGGCAGGGATGTCCGGGCGGATGGACGGGGGAAGCAGGCACGGCGCGGCCAGGGGACGGCCTTTGGGTCATCATCCGCTCAAAAGGGCTGTTGGTAAATCGCATCAGTCGTCCTCCCCGCCGTAGTTTTCAGGATAGTCCGGTTCCTCCGGCTCATCATAGGCTGTCGGTTCCTCATAGCCCGTCTGCCGGGTTTCTTCCTGCGCGTCCACATCCTCGTCCTCGTTGACCGTTTCCTCCTCGTCCCCGCCGGTCAGTTCGTCAAAGTCCTCCGCATCGTCCAAGTCTTTTTTAGGCTTATAGATTTTGAAGTAGTAGCCCGCGCCGCCAGCCGCCAGCGCCACAAGCAGCACTAAAATCAGTGTGCCGGAACCGCCGCTTTTCGGTTTCTCCGGCTTTTTATCGGGTTCGGTTTCCGTATCGGTCACAGGGGCTTTTCCGGTACAGTCTTTCCGGTTCAGGGTGCAGACCGGGCAGTCGGTGTTGACCTCGCCGGCGGCGCACTGTTCCGTACAGATGCAGGCCGGCTCCGGGCCGGGGATTGCGTCCGTCTGCGGCGCATCGTCCTCCTTGACTGCCAGCGCCATCAGGTCGGCTTCGGTGACGGCGTTGAGGAAATACACGTTTTCCGTATCGCGCTGGTTGTCGATAATCAGATAAAACACGTTTTCATCTGGCGTCTGGATGGTATAAAACTCCTTGCCGTCCTCGCCGGTGGCGTTGTCCAGTACGGTAGCCTGACCGTCCGGGGTCAAAGGAACCGGGTCGCGGGGCGTGGTGTCTGTTTCCTCGTCCGGGTCGGCACTTGCCGAAGCGGAGGGCTTTGTGCCGCCCGTGCCAGCAGCCGGTTTTGTGGCGCTTGTTGCCGGGGCGGTAGTCTGCGTGTTGGGTGAGGTTGTCGCGCCCGTTGTGGGTGTTGTAGCCGCAGGCGTGGTGGTTGTACCAGGCGTGGCGGATGTACCCGGCGCGGTGGTTGCCGGGGGCTGTGTCTGGCCGGTGGAGGGCTTCTGTTTGTTATCCTCCGCCTGATAGTTGGGGTTTTTGACCTGCACGATTTTTGATTTGTTTCCCGCAGCGTCCACCGCCTGCACCGAAAGCTGCTCGTAATCATCGGGCAAATCCCGCAGCGGTACGTCCAGTGTGCCGTTGGTTAAATCGGTGTATTTCTCGCCGTCAATGTAGATTGCCGCCACGCCGGAAAGGTCGTCTTTGGCTTCTGCCCGGAGCAGCCGCCCGTCCATGCTGGCGCGTAAGGTAGGCGCGGTGCGGTCGAAGCACTCCATATAGCGGGATTTCTCATAAACTTTCCCATCGTGGCCGGTGGCGCAGACATAGACGGTGCAGTTCTCCGAAAGGTCGATTTCCCCGTACCAGCAGTTTTCGTTCTGCTTCAAGCTGTCTGTCACATCGCGCCATTGCCCGTTTTTCTCGATTTTTACCTGAACGAGAGCAAAGCCGTTCCCGTTTTCATCGGTAATGCGAAACTCGGCGGCGGCGCTGCCGGTCGCCCAGCCGGAGGGCGGTGTAATCTTGATGGAAAGATTGGATGCCGGGATGGGTGCGGGGGCTTTGCCGGTGCAGCCGGTCAGGTCGGCTCTGCAGATCGGGCAGTCGGGGTTGACCGCGCCAAGCTCGCACTTGTTTTCGCAGACGCAGACCGGGACAGGCGCAGGGGCTTCGATGGTGCAGCCGGCCAGGTTCAGCAGGCAGACGGGACAGTCCGCATTGACCGCGCCGGGTTCACAGTGGGCGGTGCAGATACAGACCGGCTCCGCTGGCGGTTCCGGCTCTTTGCCAATGCAGCCGGTTATATCCTGCTTACAGATGGGGCAGTCTGCATGGAGCGTGTCTGCCGTACACCGTGTTTCACAGATGCAGACGGGTTCCGGTTCCGTGGGCGGTTCCGGCTCTTTGCCAATGCAGGCGGCTACCTCCTGCACACAGACGGGGCAGTCCGCATTGAGGGTGTCCGCCGTGCAGCGAATATCACAGAAGCAGGTGATTTCCGGCTCGGTGGGTACTTCCGGCTCCGCGCCGGTGCAGGCAGCTACATCCTGCGTACAAACCGGGCAGTCTGCGTTGAGGGTATCCGCCGTGCAGCGGGTATCGCAGAAGCAGGTGGTTTCCGGCTCGGTGGGTGTTTCTGTTTCGGTGGGTGCTTCCGGTTCCGTGCCGGTGCAGGCATTCACATCCTGCGTACAAACCGGGCAGTCTGCGTTGAGGGTATCCGCCGTGCAGCGAATATCACAACAGCAGGTGATTTCTGCCTCGGCGGTGTCATGCAGCCCCTCGGCGGCAAAGGCCGCGCCCATCAGGGGGAACATTGTCCAGGCGCAAATAAAAATGCACAGCAGCATCGCCGCCGTGCGCTGAAAGCGTTTTGTTTTCATATTCATATACTCAGATTTCCTCCTTATCCATGTTTTCAAAAGTTCGGGCATTGCCAGCCGGGGGCATCTTCGCCCCGCGTATCATATCCAGCAGCCCCCGCAGTTCCTCCGGCGAAGCCGCCACGCCGCGCACCACCTGCAAGATTTCAAGGTTTTCCTGCTCGGTGATCTGCTTCTCCAAGTCCCGCACACGGGCCTGCCACTCGGCGGCTTTTTCTTTGGCTTTCGCCAGGTCGGTTTTTAATCGGTCAATCTTCACGTTGTCCCTCCTGTTCTGTTTGGAATATAATCGGAAAAGTTTTTGACAGTGTAAAAAATCCGCTTGTTGTTCACCCAGCGCTGAAGCTGGCGGGTGATTTTCGGCGCGGTGGGGCGGTCGTAGACCATCACATAGGGGTCATAGCCCATGCCGCGCAGGGTTTCCACCCGGTACAAGTCCTGCTCATGGGTGCTGCCGTAATTGGTCAGGACGTAGACGCGCCGCTTTCGGTCGCTCTTAATGGCGGTCAGTTCCAGAAAGCGCTTAAAATGCCCGGTCAAGTCCTCGTCTGGATTGTCCCAGGCAAAATGCACCGCTTTGGTGCGTACCCGGTTTAAGAGCGCCGCATTGTCCGGCGTAACCAGCCGGATGTCAAGCCCCTGGGAGAAGTCCACCCATGCGCGGCTTTCGGCAAGCTGTAAAATCAGCGCTTCATGGTCGGGGCAGGCAAGCAGGTTTGCGTCCAGCAGCTTGATTTCTTTCTGCCCGTCCCAAAACTCGGACAGGTCAGCTGCCTTGCGGCTTTTGCGTCCCTCCTTGCCGCTGACAATGCAGAATCCGCAGTTTCGCGGACAGCCACGGCTCAAAAAGCCATAGGCGGTATCGGAAAACTGCGGATATAAAGAAGCGTCCGGGCGGGTGTGTTCCACCGCATCCGGTAAATTTTCCCTTATGCCGTAGCCCGTGCCGCCTGAAATGACGGCATCGGCATTGGTAACGGCAATCGTATCTTTCGAGTAGGTATCTGTGAATACCCGGCTTTTATAAACAAGGTCGTAGTGGTTCCCTGGGTTCCACCACTCAACCAGGTCGCCCCGCGCCTTATGGTACGCGGACAGCTTCATCAGGCACAGGTTCGGCCAGTTGTGGGAATCCACATCAATCAGTCCAATTTTCAAATCATACCTCCGTTTCTGGCAAAAATGCTTAAAAAAGTGTTTCAGGGTAGACGCCCATATCCGTACAGATGGGCAGACCAATAGGGGCTTCCCGTATTGGCGTAGGAGATCGGGTCGCCGCAGTGAATGAACCGCCCGCCGCCCACATAAATCCCAACGTGGCTGACCGGCCCCGGAGAGCTGTATGTACCGGTGAAGAAAATCAAATCACCGGGCTGTGCGTTTGCCGAAGATACCGGGGTACACAGGTTATAAAGCCCCTGTGCCGTCTGCCGTCCCACGCTGCCCACGCCGGACTGGTTAATGACCCACGAAACATAGCCGGAGCAGTCAAAGGATGTGGAGGGGGAACTGCCGCCCCAAACGTAAGGCCATCCTAAAAATTTTTCTGCTTCATGGAGCATCGCTTCAAAGCTGCCGTCCCCCATCGGTTCGCCGGAATAGTCCGGGATAGCCGGCCCGCCGGGTGTGCCGGGGATTGCGCCGGTTCCATCGTCGCCGTTGTCCACGAAGAAATAGGGATTTAAGTATTCGCCGTTTAGCATGACCTCTAAATGCAGGTGCGGCCCCGTGCTGTTGCCGGTGCTGCCAACGGCGGCGATCACATCCCCGCGTTTTACTTCCTGGCCTGCGCTGACGTTTAGGCTGGAACAGTGGGCATACCGGGACTGGTAGCCTTTATCGTCCTCAATCACCACGCACAGCCCGTAGCTGCCCGCGTCGCCAGCCGATACCACGCGCCCGTCCTGCACCGCCAGAATCGGCGTACCCTGCGCCACGGCAAGGTCAATGCCGCGATGCAGGCTCTTTTCCCCGCTGATGGGGTGTACCCGCCAGCCGTAGCCGCTGCTCACGTTCCCCAGCCATGAGAAATCAAAGGGGTTCCCAAACGCCTGCCGGTTGCCGTAGGTCTGCATATACACACCGTAGCGGTCGGTCTGTTCGCCGGGAGAGAGATGGCTTTGTGCCACGGCAGACAGCGGGCGCACGGTCAATGTGGTTTGCAGGACGTACCAGTCATAGGGGTCGCCGTCATCGTCGTACCGGGTTTCCACAATCACTTCACGGGTGAGGGTGTACTGCTCGGAAAAAATGCGGTCGATTTCAGACTGAACCCCTGCAAAGGTAAAGGCATTGAACGCCGTGGAAAGATAGCCCAGCAGTTCATAGGGGTTGTGGCTGATTTCACCGATGTTGTAGCGGTATTCATCATAGCCGGGGTAATTTTCCTCAGTATTGTCAATGTCAATCTGTAAATCCGTTTCCTTTTCGGTGTAGTAAAGGTCGCTCTGGCAGATTTCCCCCTCGTCGGCCATGTAGGACGCAGAAATATAGGAGGACTGGAAGCCGGAGAGCATGGCGGTGCAGGAGGTCAGGCCCGTGGCAAAGAACATCACCACCAGCGCCAGCATTGCAACCGCCAGAAAGACCGCCTTATGCGCCGCCGCATACTGGGCGATGGCGCGGGCAATCTTGCCGGTGGCGGTCAGGACGTTTTGGGTAAATTTCGCGCTCTGTTTGGCTTCATGGGCGGCCTGGGCGTATTTCCGCTTGATTTTCTGTTTCTGCACCCATTTTGCCAGCGCGTTTTTGCGTTGCAGTTCGGGATTATCCCGCAGGGCGGTCTGCCATGCAAGGTCGGTGTGCGCCCGCGCCGCTTTCTGCTGTGCTTTCCGTAAAGTGCGGTAGGGCTTGGCGCGGCGGCGGTTCCGTTCCCAGCGCAGGACGCGCCCCACGCCCTGCTCGGCAACCAGTTCGCTTTTGTGGGCGGATTCCAGAGCCACGTTGTCGCGCTCGTATTCGCGGATTTTGCTGTGCAGCTTGATAACCGCCGCCATTTTCACCGCGCCGGCCCCACGGGAGAGCAGGGAGGGCCTGCGGTATTCCGGCAGCACTTCCTCCTCAAAACGGAGCCGCCGTTTCATTTTCCCGCTGGCTTCGTCAGGCTGGCGCTCCATGTGCAGGCGGCGCTTGG
>CANSSG010000057.1 GCA_947649615.1 uncultured Clostridia bacterium
GGAAGCTGGCCTTTACTGTGCAAATCGAAATCAAGGCAGGTGATTCAGCATGAGCCGAGGGGCGGAATACAAGTTTATCCCCACGGACCCGGAGGACATCATTATCTGGCTGACGGCCATTTATGAGGAAATCATGGGCGTAACCGTACAGCCAGCAAGCCCGGAGCGGCATTTTATCCAGTGGATGGCGGAGGCAATCACACTGGAACGAGTGCTGACCAACTACACGGCCAACCAGAATATCCCCAGCCGGGCGGTGGGGGAAAACCTGGACGCGCTGGCGGAGCTGTTCTATACCCATGAGCGACCGCAGGCCAAGGCCGCGACCTGTACCATGCGTTTCACCATTTCCGAGCCGCAGGCGTTCGCTGTGCTGATACCGAAGGGGACCCGCGTAACGGACGCAAGGCAGACCCTTGTATGGGAAACGCTGGAGGACGTGTATGTGAACATCGGGGAGGAATACGAGGATACAAAGGTCCAGTGCCAGACAAAGGGAAAGCGGGGAAACGGATATGTGGAAGGGCAGATAGATTCCATCATTGACCCGTTCGCCTACTCCCTGTCATGCGAAAACTTGACCGAATCGGACGGGGGCGCGGACGCCGCCACGGACGAGGAATTTTACGAGCTGCTGCGCCTTAGTATGGACGGCTATAGCTGCGCCGGGGCGCGGGGCGGGTACATCTACTTTGCAAAGCAGGTCAGCACCGAGATAGCGGACGTGATCGCGGCGTCCCCGACGCCGGGCGTGGTGAAGCTGTACGTCCTGATGGACGACGGCACACCGGCCACAGAGGAAATGAAGGAGCGGGTTTTGGCGGCGTGCAGCGCCGACGACGTGCGCCCGCTGACGGACTTTGTTTCCGTGGAGGACCCGGAGGACGTGGAGTACAATGTGCGCCTCACCTTCTACACGCAGGAGGGCGCGGCAATCAGCGGCGAGGCGCTGGAGACGGCGGTGCGCGAGAAGGTGGAGCAGTACACGGCCTGGCAATGCGCGAAGCTGGGCAGGGACATCAATCCGTCGCGGCTGATCGCTATGCTGATGGAGACGGGCATCAAGCGGGTGGACATTATCGAACCGGCCTTTACCTCATTGCAGGATGGAAGCGATAAGACGGTCCCCCAATTAGCCAGACTGGCCGGTCCCCCGGAGATCATCAACGGAGGGTACGAGGATGAATGATTCCGGGCTGGGTATTACCAAAGAAAACCTTCTGCTGATCGTACCGCCCGCGCTGACCCGTGACCCGGCCATGATGGCGCGGGCGGCGGCGGACGCCGAGGCTATGGCCGCGCGGCTGGCCGAGATTGACCGGGTGCGCATTATCTCCAACATCGACGGACTGGACGAAACCGTGCTGGATATTCTGGCGCGGGACTTCAAGGTGGACTGGTGGGACCCGGAGTACAGCATCGAAGAGAAGCGCCGGACCCTGAAAGGGAGCTGGCGGGTACACAAGATACTGGGAACAAAGGCGGCGGTGGAGACGGCTATCCGGGCCATTTACCCGCTGACCACCGTGGAAGAGTGGTTCGAGTACGGCGGGGAGCCGTATCACTTCCGGCTGAACATCGACATCACCAGCGATTCCGGGGACAGGGCGCGGCAGAAGCGGGTGCTGGATCGGCTGAATTTCTACAAATCCCTGCGGTCCCACAACGACGGCGTACGCTATTTCCTGGTGCCGGAAAAGTCCTGGGCGGTGGCCGGGGGCCTGTTCGCGGGAAGCCGAGAAATCGACCGGGCAACCATCCAAGTACCGGAGCTGGCGAAGCCGGGCGGGAAAATCGTCCTGCTTGCGGGCGGCGGGCTGACCGGGACCCGGAGCGTGGGCCGGGCGGAAGTCAAGGTCCCGGCGCTTATCAGGCCGGGCGGCAGGACCACCGTTGCTGCCGGGGGCGCGTTCGCCGGGAGCAGGAGCGCAGACCGGGCGACCGTCCGAGTGCCGCAACTGAAAAGGCCGGGGGCCGTCGCCGGACTGACCGCCGGGGGCGCGTTCGCCGGATACCGGCAGCGGGTCGATGGGGCGGTGGACGTGCCGCCCCTCACCAGGCCGCAGGGCGCGGCGAGACGGGCGGTGTCCACCGGCTACATCGGGAGCATCGAGCGGGCGACGGTGAAGCTGGACACAAGGCGGGTGAAGGTCCCAACCGGCAGGGCCGCGACGGCTGGAGCGGCTGGGGTTTTCCACAGTTATCAACGTATGACTGTCTATATTCCAACAACAATTTCAGGGAGGTAAAAATCTATGGCACACTGGAAAGACGCTGCCGTTACAAACGAGGGCGTGGAAATGCTCAACGAGTGGATGGCGGGCAGGAAAATCTGCATCGTGGCCGCGTTCGGCGGCACCGGGACGGTGGATAAGGAGCTGCTGACGGAGCAGACCGGCCTTGTGGACGCGAGACAGGAGCTTTACCTGCTGGGCGAGGAGGACAGCACGGACGGCAAGACGGTCCAGGTGCAGGTCCAGAACGCAACCGTCATGGAGGAGTACGAGCTGAACCAGGTGGGCGTGTACGCGGCCCTGGATGTGAAGAAGGACGAGGACGCGCCGGAGGAAATCAGGGCCAAGATGAAGCTGCTGTTCATCATGCAGGACGAGAAGGGCGTCACCATCCCGGCGGCTATGGATGCAAGTTTCCTCCTGGAGCTGTACTGCATGATCGGCATTACCAACAACGGGCGCTTTGAAGTCAGCGTGTCCGCCGCAGGCATCGTGACCGCCGCCTATCTGCGGGAGGTATTGGAGCGGACCATTGCCGCCCACAATGCGGACCCCGGCGCACATAACAGTCTGGCGGCGCGGATGCTGGCAATCGAAACCGCCCTGAACGGGAGCGGGACCATCATCCAGGCGGGCGACCCGACCGTGGAGACGGTGGGCCAGAAGGGCCAGCACTACATCAACCCCGAAACCGGGGCGGAATTTGAGTGCGTCGAGGTCAACGAGGACGGCTATATCTGGAATCCGGTGGAGGATGGAAAATCCGTCCGCGACCTGCTGGGGGCGCTGGGAAACGCGGAAACCACCCTGGCCGACGTGGACGCACGGCTGGGCCTGCTGGAGCTGATGTACCGCACACAGGTCAACGGCAACCCATTTACGGTGTCCTTCTCCGATATGTCCGGTCTGGTGGTGACGGGCGTATGGAACGAGACGTTGAAGCGGGTGGAGTTCTGATGAACGATGTGCGGGAATTTTCCGTACCGACCGCGCAACTGTCCTGCCTGATTGGCAACCTGTTTGCCGAACTGGAGCCGCCGTGTAGCGAGCCGGACGACCCGGATGCGCTGACGCTGTGCGGGAAAGCGCCGAGCGGGCGGGAGGCTATGCTTTTTGTCTACCGGGAGCATTGCCTTTTCGTGGGCGACCCGGAGGACCTGGACGCAGCGCGGAATGGGCGGTGCCCTGACCGGAGGTGCGGGCGTGGCTGACAAGGAATACATCTTAGGGAATAAGGCGCGGGAGCTGCTGACCTACACCAACCAGGCTACCAAGATAGTCACGGACGATGTGAGCCAGCGGGACGTGCGGAAAATCTTACAGAAAATCGCCGCCCTTGACGACATCCGGGATGTGAAGCAGGTATGCGGCCAGATGATAGGCTACCTGGACCGAAAGGATAAGCAGGGGTTTACAAAGGCCGCGTACCGCTGCTACGGCGAGGATATGCGGAAAACCGCAAAGGCCATTGTCCGGGACATCCACGCGGCCAACGGGAAAATGTTCGTCATTGAGTACGAAGAGCGCCTGCGGCTGATCGGGCAAATCCTGGACGGCTGTAGTCTCATGCTGGAGTACATTCAAATCTGCCTGGACATGGGCGTTATCTCTCTGGAGAAAAGCAAGGTCTGGACAAAGAAGGTGCTGGACGTGAAGTATATGTCGGCGTCGTGGAAGAAGAACGACGGCGCACGGGCAAAGAAGCTGGAGGCGGAGAAGCAGGCGGAAGAGGACGCCCGGCAGGTTGCCGTGGTGAAAACCGCGATAAGCCAGTACAACGCCGAAAGAAAGGTTCAGCCAAACAGAATTTAGATACTCGGCGGAGGCATCCGCCTTGTGTTAGGGTGCGGCCCGTATTTTTTCCGCGTCGAACTGGTGGCTCCGTTGCCCCTATTGCAACCCCAGCAACGGTGCGACGAACGCGCAGAACGTGAACTCCAATGGCAGTTGGAACAACAACAACTGCTCCAACACGTATGGCATCCGCCCCGCTCTGATGGACCGTGAGAATTAGTAGCCTGGGAACAGGCGAACACAGTACACCATCATCAAAGGGGGCCGCATCCTGTCGAACGCCTGCGCGTGGGCTGACGACAAACACATCACACCGAGGCGGGCCGTCCTTGATGGGACGCAGCCCGCTGCCGTGGGGGAGCGGGCCGGTGTTAGGCATGGGCTGGCCGACCTCCCCCTATCCCCGGCCAGCCAAGATTTTAGGTGATTCACGGCATGACCTACGAAGAAATGTGCCAGTTTGAAACGCTGTATAAAGCGTACCTGACGGCACGGAAGGGCAAACGGGGAAAGGCCGGAACCGCCCAATATGAGGCAAACGCCCTGGCCTGCACGGAAAAGCTGTCGCGGCTCCTGCTGACCAAAACCTACCGGCCAAGCAAGTTTGAAATCTTCAAGGTGTACGAACCGAAGGAGCGGGACGTACAAGCTCCGGCGTTTGTGGACAAGGTGGTGCTGCACGCCGCCACCGACAACATCCTGTACGACGCAATAACCAAGGGCTTCATACGGGACAACTATTCCAGCCAGAAGGGCAAGGGGACCCACGACGGCCTTGCACGCTTAAAGCTCCAGATGGTCACATACTACCGCCGGTACGGTACGGCGGAGGGCTGGGTGGTCAAAGCAGACATCCGGCACTTTTTCGCATCCATCGACCACAGGAGACTAAAGCGGGCGCTGAAAAGGCTGTTTATCCGGCGGGGCCTGGATATGGAGCTGTACGACCTGCTCTGTATCTACATCGACGCATCGGACGGCCTGCCGCTGGGCTACCAGACGAGCCAGCTTTTCGCCCTCCTGTTCCTGGACGAGTTCGACCACTGGATAAAAGAGGAAAAGGGCTGTGAATCCTACGGGAGATACATGGACGATTTTTATATCATCGTCCAGACGAAGGAAGCGGCGCAACAGCTCCTTGCTGAAATCCGGGAATGGATAGATAGCCTGGGGCTGGAGCTGAACGAGAAAACGGGCATCTTCCCGCTGCGGAACGGTATCGACCTTTTGGGTTTTCATAGTTACCTGACCGAAACCGGGGCCTGCGTCCAAAAGCTGCGCAAGGATGGGATTGAAAGAATCCAGGCACGCATCCGCTACTGGAGGGCGGCATACCCCGCCGGAGAGATTACCAAGGAGAAAATCATAGACCAATTTCAAGGGTGGGACGCACACGCGGCCCACGGCGACACACACGCATTACGGCAGAAGTATGCCGAGCAGGTGGGTGAAATCATCGGTGAGGTCCCGAAAATCCACCGGAAAATCAATTCCACCAAAGAAGCCCGCATCCGCAGGAGAGCAAAACAGCAACGGTGCATCCAAAAGAAAAAGGGTGCGCCGGTTTCTTTTGCCCCGCCAGAGCTATCGGCCCCGCGCCCGGACGACATTCCGCCGTGGTAATTCAAAACCACCGTTTTGCTCGCCGCTTACGCGGCAACCGCAAAACATGGTAAATAACAAAACAGGAGGAAATTTTATGGCATCTGTCGCATTAAGCGCAAAGGCCGTCGGCTCTACCGTCAAGCTGAAAGTCGGCGGCACGGCGCGAAACTTCATCGTGGTCCACAAAGGCAAGCCCAGCGCCGCCTACGACGCAAGCTGTGACGGCGTATGGCTGTTGATGGAGGACATCTACGAAAACCGCCAGTGGCACAGCTCCAACGTCAACGACTACGCCGCCAGCACCATCCACGCATACCTGAACAATCAGTTCCTCGCCCTGTTCGACGCCAACATCCAGGCGCAAATCAAGCAGGTCAAACTTCCCTACCGCCCCGGTTCCGGCTACGGCACGAACGTCAACAACGGGGCCAACGGCCTGTCCGCCAAAATCTTCCTGCTGTCCGGCACGGAAGTCAGCATGGCGCACAGCTACATCCCGGTCCTGGGCGCGGAGCTGGACTACTTCAAGGGGTGCGCGGACACAGGGACAGACACAAAGCGCGTTGCGAAGCTCAACGGTTCCGCGTCGGGCTGGTGGCTCCGTTGCCCCTATTGCAACTCCAGCTACGGTGCGGCGTACGCGCAGGGCGTGGGCTCCAATGGCAGTTGGAACAGCTACAGCTGCTCCTACACGTATGGCATCCGCCCCGCTTTGATACTTCCCTCTTCTCTCTTGGTCTCTGACGACGGCTCCGTACAGACGAACACGGCCCCGACTACGCCCGCAAGCATCACCATCCCCGAAAGCATCCAGGGCGGGACGAGCATCAAGGTATCGTGGACCGCCGCCACCGACAAGGAAAATAATCTGGAGGGCTATGTGGTGGAGCGGTCCGTGGACGGCGGCGGAACGTGGACGCAGGTTTACCAGGGCAGCGCCACCAGCACCACCAACACCGTACCGGCGGGGAGCGCCACGGTGATGTACCGGGTAAAGGCTTACGACAGCGAGGGGCTTTACAGCACCTACCGGAACA
>CANSSG010000058.1 GCA_947649615.1 uncultured Clostridia bacterium
GGACGTTGTTGCTGCTGGGCGGGTTTTCGCATACGCCAAGCTGTTGACGGGCAATCGTTAGAAGTTCGTTAGCCGTTGCCATTGCCGCCCTCCTTACCGTCTAATGTGTCCTGTATCCTCTGGCTCTGTGTGCCGAAATAGAACGCGATAACCACCGCGTACACGGTCATAAAATCCTGGCTGATGGCCTGCCGAACGGTCATGACGGCAAACACCGCTGTCAGCGCCAGTGTTACAAGGGATTTGACGCTCAGAAGGTTTCCAAGGCGTTTGATAATGGCTTCATTCATACGTATGTATCCCCGCTTTCTTTTGTATGCCCAAAGAATGGGCTGTTATTGTGCTCAAAAATGTTCTCCACCACCTTCAGGACGTTCACACCCAGGATGGTGGTGATGGCCTGTTGGGACAGCTCCACCACCGGGAAGGGCTGGGCCAGGCGCATGGTGGAATACACCGCGATGAGGTATGATACGCTCACCCAGGCCAGCGCGGCAATCTGGGTGGTCAGGAACAGGGCGCGGGTTATGCTCTTCATAGCCCCACCCTCCCCAGCAGGAAAGTGATCACCGCCGCACAGACCGCCCAGATTGCTTTTTCCACAATGCCATCCCAACGGCGGGCAGGCTTTTCCCTTTGGTTTTCCTGCCATTCAATCAGTTTGTCCAGCTTTTCGTTGACCGCTTCAAAATGCTTTTCCTGGGCAGATTCCGCTTTTTCCAGGTCGCCGATCCGCTTGAACATCTCCTTATGCGTTGCGGATGAGCCGTTGCGGTATGTATTGAACTCGTCCCGCAGCGCGTCTACCCGGGCGGATACCGGGCAGTCCTTGGGGTTGCAGGCTTCCGGCATGATATCAACTCCTTTGTCCATTGTTTTCCGTTTCGTCTGGCAATTCGTCTATCATCACATACAGCCCTCTTTTCCGCCGCTCTTCTGGGAGGGCGTCATAACCGGCCTGGGTCATGACTTTGGCTAAAAAGGGGCGCAGAGAATCGTGGTAATGCCGCAGGCCGTCCTTATCGAGATATTGCGCCATCCCGTCACCCCGCTACGATCTCGTCGATTTCCGCGTTGGTGACGCTCTCAATCCGGAAGCTTTCTCCCAAAGCGTCCCACGCTTCCCCCGTCCAGGCATAATTCATGCCCGTGGCTTCCACGTTCCACACGTCGCCGGTTTCGTTCCCATCCGTTGGCAGGGACGCGAAATTGGCGGCGCTGCCCTTGTAGCGGTACACGCTGCTCAGGTCGCTTTTGAGGGCTACGTCCGGCTTATTCTGGATGTTTGACCAGTCTACGCTTCCGGCCACGCCGCCGGCATGTTCGTTGACGTAAGCCTTGATTTTGCCCCACAGGTACAGTACGCCGTTTTTGTCAAGATATTTGTTCACTTTAACATCACCTCTAATTCTTCATTGGTAAGCGGTTCTACTGGCGCCGGGATACGTTCCAATTCTTCCGGCAGGCCGTCAATTGCCTGGATAGGGTGCTGCCGCTCCGCGTCCCGGTGGGACAGGAGACGGTGGTCCGTTACGCCGCCCGACCCGCCGCCGGAGACCGGCACAGCCGAGAGAAGCTTGTCCTGGGCGTAAAGGGCAAGGTCTCCGTCCGGCGTGTAATCCAGCCGGTCGCCTTTTCCGGCAAGCGCCTGCTGCCACAAGTCCGGCGTAGGCGGGCGGGCGTTCTCGCCAGGGACCGCGCCCTCCTGGATGGTCCCCAGGCTGGCCCAGACGGTGGGCAGGACTACGTCCACGCCCCGCGTGCCGTATATGCCAACCATTAACTGCCGTCTGGGGATGTCCAGCACCTCCCACGGGATCACGCACTCCCCGTCATCCCTCAGAACCACAGACCGGCTCTCCGCGCCTGAGCGGAACACAGCCACACGCTCCAGGCCGTCCCAGTCTGCGGAGAACTCGAACCGGGCCGTGTAGACGTTCACGCTGCCGCTGGTCAGCAGTTCCCGGTGAGCGACCGCAAGCTGATTATTTTTTGCGGACAAAACAAACATATCTCAACACCTGCACATTAAAAAATCAGGACGCGAATATGGCTTTCGTCCAGCCTGGACATAACGCGGTAACGGGTGCGTTCCAGGCTCGCGGTGGCCTGGCTGTCCACGCCTACAGTGCACCAGCCGTTAACCTGGCAGGAGCCATCATCCAAGGCCACCAGCTTACCCAGCAAGCCAACGGCAGCCCACTCGGGGCGTTGGGAGCGGGGAAGGTATGTTTGGGTTGGGTCGTAGGCTGGGTTGAGCTTCTGGCGGTGTTCTGTATGGGCCGGACGGATGATTCCTCCATCTGGGTCAAGTTCCTCTTGAACATCCACATCCTCCCAGATAGGGCGGCCGAAAATATCGTATAGATACATGCCCTGCCACTGATCGTCATGAACATCGCCTACTACCGAAGGATTGCCAGAGACAATGCCCAGGATGTAGTCATCCTCCGGACCGGCAAGACGGATTTTCGCGCCGTCCAGGGTCACGAACCGGCCTGCTCGATCTTCTTTTTGCAAATTGCCGTCTAGCCATTCAAACATCTCAGCGTAGTCTGCGCCGCTGGCGTTGTAGCTTCCGCTTGCGTAAACGCTGGTATGGGTGACGCGGAAGCAGTTGGCTTTGGCATTATGTTCACCTTTACCAATAATTAGCTTATCAGTTATTGATGAACTTGTTACATTATAGCATCCTAATGCTACTTGGTTGTCCGCGTAAGCTTCTGCATAATTACCAATTGCGGCTGAAGCTTGGGAAAATGCACGGGCACTCTGACCAGATGCAAAGGAAAAATTACCCGACGCCTCTGAAAAATTACCGATTGCCAACGCCCCATCTCCTGATTTGTATGGTATATTTCCGATTATATTTGGGGGAGAAACTACTTGCCAAGCTGTCCCATTGTAAATAAAATCAATAATTTCGCCCGGGGCCCAAAAACGGCGGTTTATGGTATAAGTTCCTACGTATACAATGGATTTTGCCCCCGTGCCGTTCACATTCAAAGTCGGGTTTTTGGCAAAATTAGTATTCGTAAATTTCACCGCAATCCTTGCCCCCGTCACCAACGAGACTCCGGGACAGGAAACTGTCTTCGCCGCTGTATCGGTATCGGTGGAGCATGTGCCATAGTGCGTGATTGACCCTGAGCCATTAAACAACACCCCATCAATCGCCATGGATGTCGCCAGTTTGGTAGCTGTCCCAGCGTTGCCGGTGACAGAGACCTGTACAGGGTGTACATGGTCGCCTCTTGCGTATGCGCTGGACGTACCTGCGGAAGCTGTCGTACTAGGAGCCTTAGGCGTTGTGGTTGATGCGGAAATAGAAGTACCTGCCGGCCCCTGGGGGCCTGTGTCCCCTTTTGGCCCAGCGGGGCCTTGGGGGCCTGTCGCACCTTTTGGCCCGGCGGGCCCAGTATCGCCCGTGTCCCCTTTTGGCCCAGCGGGCCCGGTATCACCTGTGTCCCCTTTTGGCCCAGCGGGGCCTTGGGGGCCTGTCGCGCCTTTTGGCCCGGCGGGCCCAGTATCGCCCGTGTCCCCTTTTGGCCCAGCGGGCCCGGTATCACCTGTGTCCCCTTTTGGCCCAGCGGGGCCTTGGGGGCCTGTCGCGCCAGCCGGTCCAGCAAGCCCAGCATCGCCTTTATCTCCTTTTGGACCTTCCGGACCCTGCGGCCCTGCTGCACCAGCGGGACCCGCAGGCCCTTCCAGACCCTGCAGCCCCTGGGGGCCAACCACCTGGCCTAAATCCAACGTTGGCATAAAACATCCTCCTAAATATTGGCTATTAAGTGGCCATTAGAATTAATTGAAAAATCCGGGGCATCGTCCCCTGTATAATGCAGAATCAAATGTCCGTTTTCATCCACGTTAAACGCATAGGTTCCGGAAGCGGAGACCGCCACGCCGGCAATTCCCTGCGGCCCCTGTGGCCCCTGTGGACCTTGCGGGCCGACAGGCCCCTGTGGACCGGTGGGGCCGATCGGCCCTTGTGGGCCGGCAGGCCCAGTTTCCCCAACAGGTCCTTGTGGGCCGGTAGGTCCGGTTGCGCCAATAGGCCCTTGCGGACCAGTGGGGCCTGTTTCTCCGTTATGCACTGTAAATGTGTACGAGCTGTTATCGGTACACAAAATGACGTAAACGTCCGTTGTGCCAGGGCTATGGTCGCCGGAGGCCAGGGTAATGGACTGGATGCCAACGCCTGTAAAGCCGGAAAGATCTGCCAAAAAATTCCAATTTGTGCCGTCAAAGATATAAATGGCCGCATTGTCAGGATCATCAACCGTAGATGAGATAATAGCGGTAGTCATCTCGGTGGCATTGTCCTTGTCAGCGTTCATTTCCGCCACAGACGCGTAAACCTTGTCAAAATTGAGGACGGATCGCTTACCGGTGTTTACATATTTCTGTTGGGCGGCGTTCCATGTCCACCAATATCCAGACTGGATAATAGGTGGCTTTCCGGAATATTGCTGCGCACTCTGGGCGCTGTCCGCTGCCGCTTCGGCAGACTTCACCGCTTCGTCCACATAGCCCGCTGCGCTGGCTTGCGCGTAGCGTTTCCATTGCGCGCCGGTCATGTGCCGGGCTTCGCCCTGCTGCTCCACCGGGAGGAGTGTATCATCATATAGGTTCGCAATGCCGGGAAGGCTTCCAATCGGGGCTTCTGTAACTGCGGCAAGGTCTCCGGTTGTTTTGTCAGCCATCTGTATCCTCCGGATTTTCTTTTTCCGCCAGCTTGTGTGCTGCCCATAAGGCAGCTTTGTCGCCGGACATTTTATATGCTTCCTTGAGGTTAATCCTGACCGCCGCCATCACATCCACCGCGTCCCCGTTGACGTGTATGGCGGAAATCATGCGGAACGCGTCATCGATTTTCTTTTGAATATCGTTCATGATGCAAGCCTGCTTTCCAATTTGGCTACTTGAGCCTCCAATTCCTGTATTTTTGCAATGCATAGCGGGATAAACTCTCCATACCGCAGGGCATAGTCATATTCTCCGTCTATCGCTTGACCGGCATTATCCAATCTCGGTGATTTGATAAACCCGGCAAAATCTTTTGTGGATATCCCTAACTCAAAAAGCGCCTGTTCCACATCCTGCGCGATCATACCTAAATGCAGCCTGCCGCTTGCTCCGTCTTTCAGTCGGTAGCTTACTGGCTTCAGCGCGGAAAAAAGTTGGTCGAAAATTGATAGATTGTAAGAAATATCGTGCTTTTTATTCCGGTCGGACGTTACAATAGCGTCATTGTCCGCGTAAACGTCCGTCCAGTTAAGCCCGGACGCGCCGAGCGGGTACCGGCTCCCTCTTAGCGGGACGCAATCCCCGCCGCATACAACGCCGGATTCCGTCACGCCAAGAGATCCGTAGTATGCGTCCACCCAGAAGTTGCCCGACGCGTTGATGCGGATGCCCCCGGTATTGGATGACAACTCTATACCGTATCCGGTGGAAGTATAGGAGATAGAAATATTTCCGACTTCCCGCTCATAATTGTCCAGAAGGCCTACATATCCGCCGAGAAGCTGGGAAGCCATGACGGTTCCGGTCATGAGCATCGCTCCGTCAATATACGTTGTGCCGCGGTATGTCCATCCGGAAACCGTGCCATCCAGGTCGTATGCGAGGGCCTGCGCGTCTTCCGCCATGACGTAGGCGTCATTGATGTCATTCTGAACGGATTCCGTCAGATCCCTCCAGCGGATGGCCCCGGTTAAGTTGAGGTATTCCGCGTCGATTGTCCCGGTACGGATGCATGCCCCGTCAATGGTGGTAGTGCCGTTGGCAAGGCCGGAGAAAGTTACCAGGCCATTCATCTGGATAGTCTGGCTGGAAATGGTGGCGCTCCCGGATTTTAACGTAATAGTGCTGGTGGTGGAACCATTGGAGACGGACAAGGTGATGTTGTCCACATACTGCTTGATGGCCGACAACTGCCCGTTTGCCGCGCTGATTTGCGAAATCAGGCTGCTGGCCGTCTGCTCGATTTTGGAACTGAGGCCGTCCCTGGTGTCCTTAATCTCCGCAGTCAGGCTGCTGGC
>CANSSG010000059.1 GCA_947649615.1 uncultured Clostridia bacterium
AAATGGCTCAGGCAATGTCCCGATTGCGGAACCAAAATTCCGTTGCCGCCCAGAGTACCGGGGCAATGGGGGTATCGTAGAGGTACGCCGGGGAGAGGACGGGATAGGACCCGCCGCCGGTGAGGTTGACCGCCAGTGCCACACAGCGGCGGCTGTCCTCGTCCTGCCAGCAGTCCCAGCAATCGTCCTTGACATAGCCGTCCGGGTCCATGACCTCCCAGACGCGCTCCCGTGTCTCCGCACAGGCGGACAGGAGGTAAAGGGCGGCAATGGCGGGCGGGTAGGCGGTGCCGGTCGCGTGGACGGCCTGGTGGAAAAATTCCTCATGGTCCGCAGAGACAAAGTGGAATGGGAACGGTACAAAGTTCAACATAATAAGAAACTCCTTTCAGATTCCGGTGCGGCGAACGTTGCCGCACCAGTTTTTTACAAAATCGCTGTCGGTTACACCGATGTGGACCGAACCGGAGAGCCTTGCCCCCTGTAGGCGGTAATCCCAATAGGCGGTTGCGGTGGTGTCGGGCGCGGTTGCCGTCAGGGCGGCCCTCAGAGCCTCCCTGTGAGGACCGTCAAGGGCGCAGAGGAAATGATAGGTATGATAATAGGGCAGGAGCGAAACGGCCCATTGATGGGCTTCTATGGTCCAGTCCATCACCCTTTCCGCTCCCATTTCCCGTCCGGGGAAGGACACCAGCTGGATGGTCCTCTTTTGGGGGGTGATGTCGGTGATGTAAATGCCCCGCCGGTGCAGCTGCTCCAGGGTGGGGCCGGGGTTGGTCTGCGGCTCCCCCTCCAGACGGGCCAGCTGCTCCCGGTAGTTCCCCGGCTTCTCCCGCTCCAGCACTCCGGCATAGTCCCGGTAGTAGGCCGGGAGCATCGGCAGACGGCAAAAGAGACTGCAAGCATGTTTTTTCATGAATGTCTCTACGGACATCAATGTATCCAGGTGCTTTTTCTCCATTGCGCCAAGCAGCCAATCCACCTTGCGGGCCTGAAGTATATAGGGGGCCATGGTGCGGGGCCGCTGTGGGGTGGCGATTTCCTGGCTCGTTTTGTTGAACAGGAAGCGCAGGGCGAATTTCCGCACAAGAATGAGATCGCTGTTGTTATCCACCCACGTCTGCCGGTCCAGTACCCCGGCCTCCCGCAGTTCCCGCACGGCCTTGTTGACCGCCTGCCCGTTGGGGTACAAGCACATCTGTACCGCCAGCGTCCGCAGCAGCGGCAGGGGCAACGCGCCGTTTCCATACCGGACCAGGAGATACAACAGGGCCTTGTGGGTCTGACAGACCACGGTTTTTTCTTGGATTTGCAGCATTTTCATCACCTTCTTTCATGATTAAGCGCGGGAAAATTCGATTTCCGCGCCCAGGGCCTCCGCCGCCTCCACTTTGGCGGTGATTTCCTCTTGCCCATAGTTGCCGGTAGTCACCTCATAGGCCACAGAAACACCGTCAGAGCGCGTATAGACGGCATCTGGCATGGACAGCCGTCCCTCTTGCAGCTTTGCCCACAGCTCCCCCGCACGCTCTTCCTCGCCCTGGTCCCGCAGCTGCCGGATTTCCGCATAGACATCCTCCCGGCTCTGGCTCTCGGTCCTCCACGTCTCCCGCTCGGACTGGGACAGGGAAAAGTAGCGGTCAGCAAGGACAAGGTCATGGGCGGGATTCTGGGCGCAGTAGGTGGGCAGGGACAGCTCCCGGCGGCAGAGTTCCCGCCCCGCTTTGGTCAGGCGGTAGACCTCTATGTCCTGCGCTTTGGCTCCGGGGCGGCTGTAGACGGATTTCTCGACTAATCCGTCCTTGCAGTAGGCGTGAACGCGCTTTTCACGGAGAAATGTCCCCAACTGCTCCCGGCTGACATAGCCACAACGGGCAAGGGCTGATAGTGCGTTTTTGTCGCGGGGATAGAGGGTGGTAATGCGTTTCTTTGCCATTGGGTCTGCCTCCTTTGCAGGGCAGCGGGTTTCCTCCCCCCGGCAGGGGTCGAGCGGAGGGGCGGAAATCGTAGGGCTTGCGCAGCAAACCGTGAAGCGATTTCCGCGCAGTGGACGTGGGAGCGTTCCGGGTCCTCCTGACGGCGAGGGCCGGCATGGGGGAACTGGGACGCGGCCCGGTCAAGCCGCAGGGACCGCAACGGCAGTTGTGGGGCCTGTGACGCAGAGCGGGACGGACACCCCGCAGCGAGACCCCTGCTCCCGTTCCGCAATCACCTCGGCATCATCCCTGCGGAGACTTTGGGGCTGGGTGTACGCTGGCACCTCTCCCGCCGCCGAACCACCTGGGGCCATCCCGAAATTGTGCAATCGGGAGGGGACCCCAGGGGGAGGCGTGGCGGGAGAAGCCGCCATTTATCGCACGTTTGTACTGTATGAAAAAGCGAAAAAAAGTATTAGGGGACGCAAAAGGGCAAAAAAATAAGTCCTCCGGAGGGTGCAGCTCTGCTGTATCCTCCGGGGGACTTGCGGCGATAGCGCCACCGGCGCTATTGCCTATATGTGTGCAGTGACAATAAAGAAACGCCCCGGACGGGAATATAGCGCGGCTACATCCGTCCGGGGCACAGAACGCCGCAGACACCGCCCTGGGCGGCGTTGCGGGTTGAACCTCCAGCAGCAACTGTACTTGTTTGTTTCAAAAACCTGCGATTTTGGATAGATTAGGTAACATCTATCATCCAATAGATAGTGACTAAAGTGTAAATATAGGGACACCTATATCCAACTCCATGACGGAGATATATTCTATCCAGAGGTATCTCCAGTATGACCGCTTACAGAAAATGGGCATGGCCCACTTTGACAACTGGGCATCCCGCTTCGGGGAGACCGCCACCGCCTTGGAGCTGGCCCCGGAGGGGACTGGCTACCGGGCCAAGACCCGGCTTGCGAAATTCTTCAACCTCCCGGAGCTCATGAACCTGTTCAAAGAGGTGGCGGATATCAAAACCGCCGATCAGCTGAACCTCCCCACCCCGGAGGTGGAGTATCACACTGTCGCCTCTAAGCCAACCCTGAATCAGCAGGCCATGGTGAAGGAACTGTCCCAGCGGGCCGGCGAGGTCCATACCGGACGGGTGGACTCGCGCAAGGACAACATGCTGAAAATCACCTCAGACGGACGCAAGCTGGGGCTGGACCAGCGTATCATCAATCCCACGCTCCCTGACGAGCCGGGGACCAAAGTCAACTGCTGCGTGGAAAATATCCTGCAACAGTGGCGGGATGGGGACGGCAAGCGTCTGACCCAGCTGGTGTTTTGCGACATTTCCACGCCCAATGCGTCCCCCTCTAAACGGAAGGCTAAGGGGGGCGGGGATAAGCTGGATGACCCTATGGAGAGCACTATCCCCCTGGAGCCGGAAAAGACCTTCACCATCTATGAGGATATCCGGCAGAAGCTCATTGCCGGAGGGATGCGCCCCGAACAGGTGGCCTTTATCCATGAGGCAAAAACCAATGTGCAGAAGAAGGAGCTGTTCGCAAAGGTCCGCTCCGGTCAGGTGCGCGTTCTGATCGGCAGCACACAAAAAATGGGAGCCGGAACAAATGTTCAGGACAAGCTGATTGCCCTCCATGACCTGGACTGTCCCTGGAGGCCCCGGGACCTGACCCAGCGCAAAGGCCGCATCGAGCGGCAAGGCAACGATAACGAGAAAGTACATGTATACCGATACGTCACGGAGGGGACCTTTGACGCGTATCTCTGGCAGACCGTGGAGAATAAGCAGAAATTCATCTCCCAGATTATGACCAGCAAATCCCCGGCCCGGACCTGTGAAGATGTGGACGAGGCGGCGCTGTCCTATGCGGAGATCAAGGCCCTGTGCGCTGGGGACCCCCGTATCAAAGAGCGCATGGAGCTGGATGTGGACGTATCCAAGCTCAAAATTATGAAGTCCGCCCACCAGAGCCAGCAGTTCCAGATGGAGGACAACCTTCTGAAATATTTTCCGGAGCAGATTGCCCAGCATCAGGGCTTTATCAAGGGTCTGGAGGCCGACATGAAAACGCTGGCGGAGCATCCCCATCCCCTCGTGGTTAAGGAAAATCCCAAGCCGGACCAAGCAGAGGCGGAGGCCGCATCCACGCCCTCCGTCCAGGCCGAGACCGCCGCCCAGGAGGGTCACACTGCCACGGAGGTTAGCCAGGGCTTCGCCGGGATGGTGGTGCAGGGGGAGACCTTCACCGATAAAGAAGAAGCGGGCAAGGCGCTCCTGTCGGCATACATGGCGGGCGATGTTGCAGAGATGGTGGAGATCGGCAGCTATCGTGGCTTCACCATGTTCACCGAGGTCCGCAATTTGCAGCGTGAGCTGGTGCTCAAAGGCGAGATGACACACCGGACAGTCCTTGGCATGGACCCGGTTGGTGCGCTGGTCCGCATTGACCATGCTCTTGACAAAATGCCGGAGCGGCTTGCCGCACTCAGAAATCAGCTGGAAAACCTCTTTGACCAGCGGGAGGCGGCAAAGGCCGAGGTTGGTAAGCCCTTCCCACGGGAGGACGAGCTGAAGGAGAAGTCCGCCCGCCTCGCGGAGCTGGATGTGCTGCTGAACATTGGCGGAGCCCCCAGCCAAGGGGAGCAGGCCATTGCCAAGAGCCCACGCCCCTCTGTGTTGGATAGCTTGAAGCGGCCCCTCCCGCCCAGGGAGAAGGACCCTGACAACCCCAAGCGTCCCCAGCAGGAGCGTTGACCGTCAGGCGGGACCGCCCCCCGCCTGACTTCTCTTTCCGCTGCTGTTTCTGCGCCGTCTTTATCAACCGGCATTTCTTTTCTGCCTCTGCCTGCATCGCGTCATTGTACGCCGCAGCTTATCACGGATTTCGTTTTTTTGATTAGTTTCCCACAATCAATCTAGATATTGGAATGGAGGATTTCAAATGAATAAGACCCCGCTTTACAAAGGATCGTATGAGTACGCTTATCAGCATGGTGAGGGAGATCTGCATATTGCATCCAACCGCGCCAATATCGCCTGCAAAGAGGCGATTGAAACGGCGATTGCCAGCCACTATCACGACAACAGCCTTGATACGCAAGCGGCGGTGCGGGATGTGGTAAAGCAGTTCGGCTATGAGCGGATGTTCTATGTGCTGGCTAATACAGTACAGACCCAGGAGACGGATGGGCGCGTCTCCCAATCCAACAAAAAATGGGCGCAGTCCATTCCCGTTGCTTTTGAAAGAGGAACGCGGGATGTTTCCTACCTTATCACGCGCACTCACCCCGGTCTCCTGGATATGTTCGTCAGCAAAGCGCGGCATGAATTTCTGCTGAAGCAGCCCCTCAAAGCGGCGGACATTAAGGCGGAGGCCGCACATATTCTGGAGCGGTTCCAAGCCGCCCAGGAGCCGAACAGCCCCAACGGGACGCACTACATGGTCCAGGTGTCTCCCGACTTCCTGGCGCGGGCTGGAACCAAGGACACGGACCGCCTAATGTCCATGCTGCCATTCCAGTCCCTTTCTCTCTCCGGGCTGGAGGGCCGGAAGGGAATTTATGCCCTGATTCTCAAGGATGAAAACCGTTTTCAGAAGCTGGTCCTGCGCAAGCCTTCTGTTCGGCGGAGGCTACAGGAGCAGCCCGCTGTCGATGCGCCCAAGCCGCCCAGCAAAGGCAGGACCAAAGAGCCGGAACGCTGATGGCGGCAAAAAGGAAACGTACCGTACCACTGCTGTTTTATGTATCTGAACAGGAAAGGGCGCTGATTCATGCCAAAATGGAGCAGTACGGCACCAGCAACCTCAGCGCCTATCTGCGGAAAATGGCAATCGACGGCTATGTGGTCAATCTTGATCTGCCGGAGCTGCGGGAGCTCGTAGCACTCCTGCGCCGCTCCAGCAACAATCTCAACCAGCTTACCCGACGCGTCCATGAGACGGGGCGGTATTATGACGCAGATATGGAGGATTTGCAGCAGAACTATGAGAAA
>CANSSG010000060.1 GCA_947649615.1 uncultured Clostridia bacterium
CGCTTTTCCCTGGTCGGACGTGTACGCGGACAACGACGCCATCGTGACCTCCGACCTCACCAAGAAGAAGGACGTGTCCGGGGACCTCTCCGCCTATGACCGGTTCTTTGACGCTCTCCGGCCGATCCGGTACCGGCTGGAGAACGGGAAGAGCGGACGGGTCCATCTGGGCCTGGGGGCCCAGGACGTGGAGCGGGCGCTGGAGGAGGCGGGACTGTCCGGGATGGATTTCGGCGGGTTCGTCAAGTCCCCCAGGGAGGACGGCGGGTTTGACTACGCCCTGCGGTACGGGGAGTTCATCCCCATGTGCATCGCGCGGATACAGAAATTGACGGCCCGGGTGGCCAAGTTGGAAGGGAGGTTTGCATCATGAATGATATCCAGAAAAAGCTCAGTGAAGCTCACAAAATGATTTCTATCATTTCCGTCAGCGGAGACGCGGTGGATGTGATGTCGGCGGCCAGGCTCAGGATCAAGGAAGCCTATGAGATGGCCGGTGACAAGTCTGCGTTGTGGGACGCCCACAAGCTGGCGGACAAGGAGGAGCAGAATGGCGGATAAAACCACCGGCGGGCTTCCTGCCGTAGAGGAGGTAGCTATTGGGAGCCTGCCCGGCATCGCGGACCTGTACGACGATACGCTTCTCCCTGTGGAGCAGCAGGGGGAGGCCATGCACATGACCGGCAGGCAGTGGAAGAAGTACGCGCAGGCCAGCGTGGAGGGCTATGTGGACGGCGCGGAGGAAGCGGCGAGAGCGGCGGCGTCCAGCGCGGCGGCGGCGGCAAAGTCGGCGGCGAGCGCCGCAGGCAGCGCGGATAACGCGGCGGACAGCGCCCAGTCCGCGAAGGAATACTCCGGCAAGCCGCCGGTCATCCGGGACGGCACGTGGTGGACATGGGACGCTGTGCGCAAGGAGTATGTGGACACCGGCGAGGCGGCCCGGGGAAATCTGATGTACGCCACGTTTTATGTGGATATATCCACCGGAGACCTGTACATGGTCACGGACGCGGAATACACCGGGCCGGGGTTCCGGCTGGTCAACGGATATTTGGAGGTAGTATTGGATCATGGCTGAAACAAGCACAAGGCTGGGACGGGTGTCCCTGGTGCCCAGGGGGGCGTATGACGCCTCCGCGGTCTATAACCGGCTGGATATCGTGGAATACGAGGGCTCCAGCTATCTGGTGCTGGCGGACGGCGTTACGGGCGTGACGCCAGTGGCGGGTCCGGAGTATATGCTGGTGGCGGAAAAGGGCGGGAAGGGCGACACGGGCGCGCCTGGGGCTCCCGGCGGAAAAGGAGACCCAGGGGAACGGGGGGAGACCGGCGTTGGCGTTCAGAGTGTAGAGCGCACGGCGGGGGACGGTTCCCCGGGGACCACTGACACCTATACGATCACCCTGACGGACGGCAGCACAAGCACCTTTGCCGTCTACAACGGCGCGGACGGGACGTCCTTCGCGGTCCTGGGGCGATATGATACGCTGGACGCTCTGCAGGCGGCCCACCCGGCAGGCAGCGAGGGAGACGCCTGGGCTGTGGGCAGCGCGGAGGACAACGATATCTACCTGTGGAATGTGGACACTCAGGCGTGGCAGAATATTGGAAGCCTGCAGGGGCCTCCCGGGCCGCAGGGACCGGCGGGGAGAGACGGTATGGATGGGAAAGACGGCGCTCCCGGGGCTGCCGGGCAGGATGGAGCGCAGGGGCCTCCGGGGGCGGATGGTGCACAAGGGCCGCCTGGACCGACCGGGAAAACGGCTTACCAGTACGCCGTGGATGGCGGGTACACAGGGACGGAGGCGGATTTCCAGGCGCTGATGGGGACCGGGCCGTGGCTGCCGCTGGGGGGCGGGACGATGGCTGGTGTGCTTGGGGTACAGCCAGGGCTTAAGACCGAACTTAACGTAGGCTTAAAGTTCTTCGCTGATAATCCTGCTGAAATGTTGAATAGCGGCGTTATGTTTAAGACTACATATGGGCCTAATTCAGAGGCTATCGTTCAGGTCATGCCTGCTATAACTACGTGGAGTGGAGACATTGGGGCGCAAGCCAGGATTCGTGGTGTTTCTGATCCGCAAACAGACCACGATGCCGCCAACAAGGTCTATGTGGACCGTGTAGCCAGTATTGTTGCCGCCAACGCCGGGGCGCATAACAGCATTTTCCGGGGCAAATACCTCGGTACCTCCGTAACTGCCGCGCAGTACGCCGCGATCAAGGCGGGGACTTTTGATGATCTGTTCATCGGGGACTACTGGACTATCAACAACAATAACTGGAGGATCGCGGCGTTTGATTACTACTTAGGGACCGGCAGTACCGCGCTGACCACGCACCATGCTGTCATTGTGCCGGATATCGGGCTTGATACTCAAAAAATGAACGATTCCAATGTGACCACCGGCGGCTATGTTGGTTCCAAAATGTATACTACGAACATTGCAACGGCGAGATCGAAAGTCAACAGCGCGTTCTCCGGGCACGTTCTTTCGCATTATTTCTATCTGTCCAATACCGTGGCAAACGGTAAGGTCACAGGGGCAACGCAGGTGCAGCAGGATGTCGTCCTTATGAGTGAGCGGAACGTATACGGGCAGAGCATCATGTCTTCCGAGTGCAATGAAGGCTCCGCAGGCCCTAGCTGGTACACCTACGACAGAACACAATTCCCGCTGTTTTTGCTCGCGCCGGAATTTATTCAAAAAGAGAGAAACGGTTATTGGCTGCGAGACGTAGTCACCGCCTCCTCCTTTGCCGATGTGAGCCCCTACGGTTATGCCGCCTGGAGCTACGCCAGCAACACCTATCGTGTTCGCCCCGCTTTCTCTATATCGTAAATCTCCGCCCCCTTGTGGGGCGGAGATGGAAAGGATGATACCATGTCAGTACCAAAAGGAAAACGCAAGCCTTCCCAATTTGAAGTGTTCCACCACCTGACATTTCTCAGGAAAGACATCACGGATTTGCTTCTGCGCGACTTCGGATACAGTCCGGAAAAAGCCAAGGAGAAATTAAGCAGACGATTCGGAGGGAAGGATTACGACGACCTCTCTGGCGTGGACAAGACCTTATATGACCGCATCCTTCAAAAGCATGGATCGTTCGAAGAGTGGTTCATCATCGGAGAACGGGAGATCGTTATAGACTGCCTCCGGAAGATCGGAGAGCATGTTTATACAGCGAACAGCATCTATCCGACCTGTATGCGGGAGCTTGAAGAAAGGCGATTGCAGCAGGACCTGGCGATAGGCCAGTGTTACCGCCTGGTACAGGAGCTGCAATACGCTATCGAGACTCTCCCGGTGGATGTAAACGTATATCTTCGGTTCGCCGCCCAGATCCAGAAGGAGATCGATCTGATCAAGGGATGGAGAAAATCCGATAACAAATTCAAGAGGGCGATCTCTGAACCGCCTCCTACTTTGCCAATGTGAACACCAACGGTAATGCCAACTGGAACAACGCCAGCAACACCTATCGTGTTCGCCCCGATTTCGATGGCGCGATCAAATAGCCGTTTGAGCGTTTCGCGCCCAGAGAAAGGAGAGGTTGTCCTTCCTTATGGAAAATAAGGTAAATACATATCACGACGCCGCCGCTTACGAGCGCTGCGGCTATCAGCGTGAGTTTCACGATGGAAATGCGCTGTATGACGCATTCCTGAAATCAAAACGCGGAAGCGATTGGAAACCTCAGGTGCAGAAGTTTGAAATGCTGTACCTTCTGTACCTGGGGGAAATGCAGGAGCAATTAAAAGCGGAAACGTATCAATTTCTTCCTACTTCGAGTTTTGCTCTCAGGGAGAGAGGGAAAACCCGCATTATCACCGGAGAGCAGATCCAGGATCGGATCGTGAAGCATTCCCTGTGCGATGAGGTGATCGCTCCGTCTATACGAAAGTACCTCATTTACGATAACGGCGCAAGCCAGAAAGGGAAGGGGGTAGATTTTACACGGCGCAGGCTGGAGGCCCATTTGCGCAAGTTCTATATGCAGCACGGCAGCAACGATGGAAATATCCTTCTGTTTGATTTTTCCAAGTACTACGACAACCTCCTGCACAATATACTGCGGAAAATATTCGCGCAGTATATCGAAGATAAAGCCGCCCTCCGGCTGATCGACAAGATACTCGAGAGGTCAAGAGTTGATGTATCTTACATGGATGACGCGGAGTATGCGCGGTGTATGGATACGCTGTTCAATTCCCTGGAGTATGCGGCAATAGACAGTAGGCTCTTGACAAAAGAAAAATTCATGGACAAACACCTGAGCATCGGGGACCAGCTGGCCCAGGAGGCCGGAATCGTCTATCCCGTGCGCATTGACAATTACATCAAGATCGTACGCGGCGTGAAATTTTATGGCCGGTATGCGGACGATGGATATGTCATCCATGAAAGCAAGGAGTTTCTGCTGGACCTCCTTGACGGCATCCGCAGCGAGGCAAAGAAGCTGGGCATCACCATCAACGAGCGGAAGACCAGGGTATGCAAGCTCTCTGAGCTGTGGCGGTTTCTTCAGACGCAGTATTCCCTTACGGACACGGGGCGCGTTATTCACAAAATCAACCCCAAAAGGCTGACCGCCATGCGGCGCAAGATGAAAAAGCTGGCGGGTCGTCTTTCTGAAAAGGAGTTTGATAACTGGTTCCGGTCCTGGTTCAGGAGCCAATGCAGGAACATGAGCAGGCAGCAAAAATCAAACATGATGGAATTATATGATAATCTGAAGGGGGTGCATTACCATGTGGAAAATGATCCTGGCGGACGGGACGGAGCTGACTGGGTTCAGTCAGAACGGCAATAACTACGTAAGCGCGGAAAAGGTTGACGAATCCCTATTTGCAAACAATCTCTCTACCCTGACGCTGACGGACGGCGAGGAGGAGATCGTCCTGCACAACGCGGAGCTGGTGCAGCAGGCGCATTACGAGGGCGTGCCCGGGCTGGAGGACGGCTGGTATCTCTGCTTCCGGGAGAAGACGCCTCAGGAGGTGGTCGTGGAGTCGCTGCGGTCTGCGGCTGAGAGATCGTCCGGGGAATTGAGCGACCTGCAGCTGGCGCTGGCGGAAGTATATGAAATGATGTTAGGAGGTGTGTAACATGGCAAGAGTTTACGCGGCCCTTATCCGGAAGGGGCTGAAGACCATTGAGGAGGTCCCGGAGGGCATCCGGGCGGAGGTCGAGGCGCTTCTGGGGGCCGGGGAATGAATAAGAAGAATCATACGAGGAGGGTAAGTTATGCCTGAGACCTGCAACCCCAAAGACTGCCCGGTATCGGCCCGGGTGGAGGCGCTGAAGGAGGAGTTCAATACCTACCGCGCCAATTCGTCCAACACCCACCGCCAGATGTTCGAGCGCATCGGCGCGCTGGAGCAGAACCGCGCCGCCCTTAACGAGAAGCTGGACAGCATGGACGAAAAGCTGGACGAACTCACCGCCACCGCGAAGGACCTGGCCGGAAAACCCGCCAAGCGCTGGGAGGCTCTTGTGAGCTGCATCATCAGCGCGCTGGCCGGTGCGTTCCTGGTCTGGCTGGCATCCGGAATGCCGGGGGTGGGGAAGTGAAGACGTCCAATGTGATCCTGGGCCTGATGGGCCTGTTCCTGCTGGCGTTCATCGCGGC
>CANSSG010000061.1 GCA_947649615.1 uncultured Clostridia bacterium
GCTCACCCCTGCGGAGTACCAGTCTGCACAAAGCACGGTTCTCAATGCCCACTATACCAGCCCCACCGTTATCCAGGCAATCTACAACGCGGTGGAACAGATGGACTTTACGCCTGGGACAGTTTTGGAGCCGTCTATGGGTATCGGAAACTTTTTCGGGATGCTGCCGGAAAAATTGGCGGCGGCAAAGCTCTATGGCGTGGAACTGGACGACCTGACCGGGCGCATCGCAAAACAGCTATACCAAAAGGCGGATATTACAGTAGACGGCTTTGAGCGCACCGACCACCCGGACGATTTCTTTGACCTGGCGGTGGGCAACGTCCCCTTTGGCAGCTATCAGGTGCATGACAAGCGGTACGACCGCCAGAACCTGATGATTCACGATTATTTCATCACCAAAACGCTGGACAAGGTGCGTCCCGGCGGCATTGTGGCCTTTATCACCACCAAAGGCACGATGGACAAGAAAAACAGCAAAGTGCGGGAAGCGCTGGCGCAAAAGGCCGATTTATTAGGCGCAATCCGCCTGCCCAGCAATGCGTTCAAGGCCAACGCCGGAACCGAAGTCACCACGGACATCCTCTTTTTCCAGAAGCGCGACCGCATCCCGGAAAAACTCCCGGAATGGGTGGAGGCCGGGCAGACGGAGGACGGCATCCCCCTGAACCGCTACTTTTTGGAACACCCGGAAATGGTGCTGGGGACAATGACAATGGGGCGCAGTATGTACGGCAATGAAACCGAAACCTCCTGCCAGCCCATCCCCGGCGCAGACCTTTCCAAGCAGCTTGCAGACGCTATCCGGCATATCGCACCGCCTGACCGGGAACTGCTGGAAGTGGATGCCGGGCAGGACGGGGAAGAACTGGAAAGCATCCCCGCCGACCCATCTGTACGCAATTTCAGTTACACCCTATCCAATGATAAGCTGTACTTCCGGGAAAACTCCCGCATGACCCAGGCCGTCCTTGGCAAAACCCCCACGGAGCGCGTCAAGGGCATGATCGGCATCCGGGACAGCGCCCGCCGCCTGATCGACTTGCAGCTTGCCGGCGCGGACGATACCGAAATCCAGTCCGAGCAGGCAAAATTAAACCGGCTCTATGATGCGTTCAGCGCAAAATACGGGCTTCTTAACAGCACCGGCAACAAGCTGGCCTTTGAACAGGATTCCTCCTACCCGCTGCTCTGCTCCCTGGAAATCATCAACGAGGAGGGGAAGCTGGAACGCAAGGCGGATATGTTCACCCGGCGCACCATCCAGACCCACCGCGCCGTTACCAGCGTGGACACGGCTGTGGAGGCGCTGGCGGTATCTATCGGGGAAAAAGCCTGCGTGGATTTGGGCTATATGGCGTCCCTGATGGGCGGCTCTGAAAAAATCCCGCAGATTGTGGAGGACTTAAAGGGCATCATCTTCAAAGACCCCTCCACCGGCCCCTTTGACATGGAGGACGGCGGCACACACTGGCACCAGGGCTGGCAGACGGCGGACGAATACCTTTCCGGCAACGTCCGGGCCAAGTTAGCGATTGCCCGCGCCGCCGCCAAGGAAAACCCGCAGTTTGCCGTCAACGCCGAAAAGCTGGAACAGGTGCAGCCCAAAGACCTGACCGCTTCTGAAATCAGCGTCCGGATCGGCGCGTCCTGGATAGACCCCAGGTATTACCAGCAGTTTATGTTTGAACTGCTCCACACGCCTGCATACTTGCAGGAGCGGAAAATCAAGCTGCAATATGCCCCCGTCACCGGCGAATGGAACGTGCAGGGCAAAAGCGCGGACAACCGGGATAACGTGCGCGTCTACGCCACCTACGGCACGAAGCGCATCAATGCTTATGAAATCTTTGAACAGACCTTAAACCAGCGGGATGTGCGGATCTTCGATACAAAGATGGAGGACGGAAAGGAGGTGCGCGTCCTCAACGAAAAGCAGACCGCCATCGCCCAGCAGAAGCAGGAAGCCATGTGCGAAGCGTTCAAGGACTGGATTTTCAAAGACCCGGAGCGCCGGGAAACCCTTTGCAGGCGTTACAACGAGAAATTCAACTGCATCCGTCCCCGCGAATATGACGGTTCCCATATCCGTTTTGCGGGCATGAACCCGGAAATTGCCCTGCGTACCCATCAGGAAAACGCCGTGGCGCGGATGCTCTACGGAAAAAATTCACTGCTCGCCCACTGTGTCGGCGCGGGCAAGACCTTTGAAATGATTGCCGCCGCAATGGAGGGCAAGCGGCTGGGCCTGAACCAGAAATCCTTATTCGTCGTCCCCAACCACTTAACGGAACAATGGGGCGGCGATTTTTTGCGCCTTTACCCCGGCGCAAAGGTGCTGGTTGCCACGAAACGGGACTTTGAGCCTGCCCGCCGCAAGAAATTCTGCGCCCGTATCGCCACCGGCGACTATGACGCGGTGATTATCGGACACTCACAGTTTGAGAAAATCCCCCTCTCCCCGGAACGGCAGAAAGCCGTCATTGAGGGGCAGATCAGCGAAATCGTCACCGCCATTGCCGAAGCAAAAGCCGAGGACGGCGAGCGCTACACCATCAAGCAGATGGAGAAAACCAAGAAAAACCTGGAAGCCAAGCTGCAAAAGCTGGCGGACGGCAAGAAGAAAGACAGCGTTGTGACCTTTGAGGAATTGGGCGTTGACCGTCTGTTTGTGGACGAAGCCCACGGGTTTAAGAACCTCTTTTTACACACAAAAATGCGGAACGTGGCGGGGATTGCACAGACAGACGCGCAGAAATCCAGCGATATGTTTGCCAAATGCCGCTACATGGACGAAATCACCGGCGGGCGCGGCATCGTGTTCGCCACCGGAACCCCGGTCAGCAATTCAATGGTAGAATTATATACCATGATGCGCTACCTCCAGTTTGACACGTTGGAGCAGAACGGACACCGCCACTTTGACGCATGGGCGGCGGACTTTGGCGAAAAGGTCACGGCGATGGAATTAAAGCCGGAGGGCAGCGGCTTCCGCTCCAAGACCCGGTTTGCCAAGTTTTACAACCTGCCGGAGTTAATCTCTATCTGGAAAGAAGCCGCCGACATCCAGACCGCCGATATGCTGAACCTCCCCGTGCCAAAAGCAGAATATATCACCGTCACTACCGAACCCAGCGGGTTCCAGAAAGAAATGGTGGAGGAACTTGGCGAGCGTGCGGAAAGTGTGCGCGGAGGCCAGGTTGACCCCCATATCGACAATATGTTGCGCATCACTTCGGACGGGCGCAAGCTGGCGCTGGATCAGCGGCTGCAAAACCCGCTCTTGCCGGACGACCCGGACAGCAAGGTCAATGCCTGCGTGAAAAATATCGTGCAGGAATGGCAGGCCAGCACGGAGATTTCAGGGACACAGTTAGTGTTTTGCGACCTCAGCACACCCAAAGGCGACGGCTCATTCAACGTCTATGACGACATCAAGGAAAAGCTGATTGCCAAGGGCATCCCCGAAGCAGAAATCGCTTTTATCCATGACGCCAACACGGAAACCCAAAAGGCGGAACTGTTCGCCAAGGTGCGGCGGGGGCAGGTGCGTGTTTTAATCGGCTCCACGGCAAAAATGGGCGCAGGCACGAATGTGCAGAACCGCATTGTCGCGTCCCACGATCTCGATTGCCCCTGGCGTCCTGCCGATTTGGAGCAGCGCGCCGGCCGTTCTCTGCGCCAGGGAAACATGAATGCGTCGGTGAAAATGTTCAAGTATGTCACCAAAGGGACATTCGACGCTTACAACTGGGGGCTGGTGGAAAACAAGCAGAAATTTATCGGCCAGATCATGACCTCCAAAAGCCCCGCCCGCTCCGCCGAGGATGTGGACGCCACCGCCCTTTCCTACGCAGAGGTCAAGGCACTGGCTACCGGCGACGACCGTATCCGCGAAAAAATGGATTTGGATGTGCAGGTTTCCAAGCTGAAAATGCTCAAAGCCAACCACACCTCCCAGCAGTACGAAATGCAGGACAAGGCGCTGAAATACTACCCGCAGAAAATCGCGGAAACCAAGCTGTTAATCGAAGCGCTGACGGCGGATTTGCCAACGGTGCAGGCCCACCCGGTCAAGGACGATGCCTTTTCCATGACTGTCATGGGGCAGACCTACACGGAGCGCAAGGCGGCGGGCGAAGCGGTGATTAAGGCGTGTATGCTGATGGACGACCCGGAAAAAATCGTGGATTTGGGCGAGTTTCGCGGCTTCCCCATGCAGCTCAGGTGTGACGGCAGCAAATTCCGCGTCACCATGAAGCAGAACCTGACCTACTCCGCCGAACTGTCCGACGATGCAGTGGGCAACGTCACCCGCATTAACAATGCGCTGGAAAGCCTGTCGGAACGGCTGGACGCGCAAAAGGCGCGGCTTACCACACTGGAAAGCGAACTGGAAAACGCCAAAGAAGAAGCCGACCGGCCATTCCCGAAAGAGGACGAACTGCGGGAAAAAACGGCCCGCTTAAACCAGCTTAACCGGGAACTGTCCAGGCCGGACAAAAAGGAGGATGAGCAGGAGCAGGAGGTTGAAGAAAGCCCTGATTTGGAGGACGCCGGAGAACCCGCGCCGGTTGTGCCGATGCCCGCTGCGGCGGCTGGCCATAAACCCTCTATCCGTCAGGCACTCCGTAACTATGAACCGCCCGCGCCGGTACAGTCCGGCATGGAGCGCACCCCGCGAAAGGAGGCGGTGCTGTGAGGGCAAAGGAGGGGCGCACGGTGGGGCTGTTCACCAAAGTTTCCCCGGAAGAAAAGGCGGCGATTGACCGCAAAATGGAACTGCTGGGGACTTCCAACCTGCGGGCATACCTGCGGAAAATGGCGGTGGACGGCTACATTGTGCAGCTTGATATGGGCGCGGTGCTGGAACTGGTAAAGCTGCTGCGCTCCGTTTCCAGCAACGTCAACCAGATCGCCCGCCGCTGCAACAGCACCCACAACCTCTATGAGCAGGATGTGGAGGACTTGCGGCAGGGCTACGCTGAAATCTGGCAGGGCGTGAAC
>CANSSG010000062.1 GCA_947649615.1 uncultured Clostridia bacterium
TCAGCCCGTCCTCAGTGCAGGCAGCGGGGACAGCTTCCCGCACTGTCTCCACATGCCCCAGCGCAGGGACGGCGGCCTGTTCCCGCAGGACTTCGCCGCAAACAGAGCAGTAAACCCCTTCCGTCAGCCCGTCCTCAGTGCAGGCAGCGGGGACAGCTTCCCGCACTGTCTCCACATGTCCCAGCGCAGGGACGGCGGCCTGTTTCCGCAGGACTTCGCCGCAAATGGAGCAGTAAACCCCTTCCGTCAGCCCGTCCTCAGTACAGGAAGCGGGGGCAGCCTCCCGCACTGTCTCCACATGCCCCAGCGCGGGCAAGGTTTCCGGCTCCGCAAGCACCAGGCCGCAGACGGCACACCTCGACCCGGCAGACAGCCCCGCTGCGGTACAAGTTGCCGCCGCCGGCGCGCCAAACGGCTCCGGGGCATGCCCCTTGGCAGGGATCACCATCTGCGGCTCCAATACCGCCCCGCATACGGCGCAGTGCAGCCCGGCAGTCCGCCCATCCGAAGTGCAGGAAGGGTCCATCCCGGGGTCAAGTACAGGCGTATGCAGAAAAGAAACCGGAATTTGCCGGGTTAAATCGCGGTAAGCGACTTCCCATTCACCCGGTTCTTCCGGTGTCACAACCTCCACAAGATGATGTCCCGCCGCGCTGGAAAGCGCCGCTTTTTCCGATATAGCAACGCGCATATGCTTTCCGGCTTCTTCCAGCACGGCGGTTACAGCGGAATCTGTCAGGCTGGTGATTGCCACGTCATCGCTGGCGGTAAAGTCAGCGCCGCCGCGCAAAAAAACGGCGGGACCTTCTACTGCGGCAATTGTGCCGCTATGGATGGTTAAGGTCCCGCTATTGATTAGGCGGCCCGCCAGCGTGTGGCCGCTCAGGTTGATTGTAATATTCCGTCCCTCCGGCACCGTCAGTTCAGCCGCCGCGTCCATCAACATCGTCACAACACCTCCGTCCGGGGCGGCCGAAGCGGCTTTTTCCAGTGAATGGAAAAAAGCCGGATTTCCATCCGGCGCTTCCACCTTGGCGGCGGCGTTTTCCGCCGTCAAAAGTTGAAAGCCATACCGGCCATCCTCCAACCGGACCTGCGTAACGGTTTCCGCCCAATAGTCTGGACTAACCGGCGCAGAAAAAATACCGCCTTCAACAGAAACGGCGGCCAAGCTTTTATCCCGCGTATCTGTAAAGACGTGGTTTTCATCTGATAGCAGCGTATGGAACCCGGTCGCCAACCTGAGCACCGGAACGCCGGTAACACGTACTTCCGGCGCATCCGCTGCGCTTGGGTAGCGGATCACGTTGATGCCATTTGCTTCGATTTCGCCGCCGGATATTTCCAGCACCGTTTTCTCAGGCCCCGCGCCGTAGCAGCAGGCCAGGCCTCGGATCTGGCCGCCGCTGATGACTGCCGTTCCGGCGTTTTGAATGGCTTCCACATTTGGGTCCCCATGAATCCGGGCGGTTCCGGTAACCATCAGGATTGCTCCGTTTTCATTGATGATGGAAAGCCCTGCGGTCTGCTCCAAGGTTCCGCCAGACACCGCCGCAAGCCCCTTCCGGTTTACAACCGGTACGCCGTAAGGCGAATCGCTGAAGACGCGGCCGCCTTCTATGTAAAGCGTACCATAATTCTCAATGATTGGATTAAGCTGGCTGACGGACCCGTGTGTAAAATTTCCGCCTTGAATGGTGACGGTGCCATAGTTGACCAGGGCGCATTTCCCGGCGGCGGCATTGCTGACCTGGCCGGTAGAGCCTTTCACCACCAGCTCGCCGCCCTCCTGCACCGTGATGGTGTGGCTGTTTCTGCGATTGACCGTTAAATTCCAAGCACCCAAGTCCAGGACCACCTTCCGCCCTGTCTCAACCACCAGAGGCTCCGACATGTTCTCGCTCAATAGGATTTCCGTTTCCGAAGCACCCGCCTGTGCCGGACCCATGAGCAAAGCCAGAACCACCAATACCGCCAAGCCGAGTCTGCAAAGGTAACTTTCGATTTTCATGCTATTTCCTCTCTTTCTAATAAAAAATTCCGGGAAAGTACGGCAAAACCGTCGGCTATCAGTCCTGCTTTCTTCTCCCGGAGTAAAAAGGACCGGAGGATAAGAATGCTTCCTCCGGTCCCGATTACCCATGCGATTATACATTTATTATATGCAAAACGGGCGAAATTGTCAAATAGAAATTTGCAGACGGACCCTATTTTTTGCAGAAAGCACAAATATCTTGACATATTGCATTATCTGTATTATAATATATAATACAAAGAAAGGAGGGACGCCGTTATGCTGCTGCGGCTGGATTATTCCGGCGGTGTGCCGGTGTACCAGCAGATTCGCAATCAGATTGTATCCGCCATCGCCGCCGGACAGCTTGCGCCGGGGGAGAAGCTGCCTACCGTCCGCGCCCTGGCGGAGGAATGCGGCATCAACATGATGACCGCCAGCAAGGCCTACCAGCTTCTCAAGGCCGAAGGCTATATCACCACCGGACGCCGGGACGGCGCCGTAGTGCGGCTCCAGCCAGGGGACGTGAAGCCGGAGACTATGGAGGGCCTGCGCCTGCGGGTATGCGAGCTGCGCCTGGCGGGGCTGGGAAGAGACGAGATATTAAAACTCTGCGGGGACATTTATGACAAGGAGGTAGAGGGGCTATGACATTAGGCTGGCGTTTGTTTATGTTGGCAGTTTTATTGCCGGTACTGCCTATCCTGTACGTCATGCTGCGAAACGAGTGCGAACCAAAGAAAAACATCATCGTTGGCGTGACCCTGCCCTACGCCGCGCAAAGCGACAGCGTAGTGCGCGGCCTATTGGAGCAGTATAAACGGGAGATGCGTCTGGCCTGCTGGGCGATGCTGGCAGCGGCCATCCCCAATCTGCTGTTCTCCGGTTTTGGGAGTTTCCTGACCTACTGGCTGGTGTGGGTTGTCGCCCTCTGCGTTGTGCCGTTTATCCCTTACATCCGCTGCAACAAGGCCCTGCGGCAGTTAAAGGAGGCCCGCGGCTGGAAGCGCGCCCCGGACGCCCCCCAGGCGGTAGCCGATTTGCAGGCCGCCGCCCAGGAAATGCGGTGGCTGTCCCCCTGGTGGTTTTTGCCGCCGCTGGCGGCCAGCCTGGCGCCGCTGGCATGTGACTGGACGATGTGGCCTCTGTGGCTGGCTGACGCCTTGATTGTGCCGGTATGCTGGCTCTGCTACCGCTGCCTGTACCGGAACCGTACCGAGGTGGTGGACGGCGACAGCCATCGAACCATGGCCCTGACCCGCATCCGGCGGTACAACTGGGGGAAATTCTGGCTTACTATGGCCTGGGCCACCGGGTTCTTCAATATAGGCATGTGGCTGACGATAGGTCATGTATGGCTGTGCATGGGCGTGATTTTGCTGTACGGCGTGGTGATATGCACGGAAGCGGTAGGCATCGAGCTTCGCGTCCGGCGGTTGCAGGAGAAGCTGACAGCGGACTGCGGGCCGGAATACGTGGACGAGGACGACCGGTGGATTTGGGGGATGTTCTATTATAATCCCAACGATTCCCGGATGATGGTCAACGCCCGGGTAGGGATAAACGCCACCTTCAATCTGGCGAAGCGCCCCGCCCAGATTATCGCGCTGTTTCTGGCGGCGCTCCTGCTGGCGTGTCCGCTGTTCGGCGTGTGGATGATGGGCATGGAGCGCGCCCCGGTGGAACTGGCGGTTACAGAGACGGAGGTCACAGGCTCCCACTACACAGACCAATGGAGCATAGCGCGGGAGGACATCGCAGCCATCGAAGTGATTACTGACCTGCCCCGCCTGCGCCGGGTGGCGGGGACGGGGATGGACAGCGCCCTCACCGGGCAGTTCAACGGCGACGGCTGGGGCCGCCTGACGCTGTGCATCGACCCCCGCCAGGGACCGTGGCTGCTGATTGAAAAGACGGACGGCGCATTATTCCTGTTTGGCTCCAGCCAAGAGGGCGCGGTAGGGCAGGTTGCCGCAGAATTAAGGCAGCTCTGAAAAAGTGCTTTGCGGGCCGTACCCAGCCCTTTTCCTCGAAATCTTTTTTGACACGCATAAGCCGCCCCCGCTTTCCAGCGGGGGCGGCTTATCCCATAAGATGTAATTAAATTAGAACGCGCCCTGCTCCATCATAGCTTCCGCGACCTTCTTGAAGCCGGCAAGGTTTGCACCGGCAACCAGGTTATAACCCAGGCCGTACTCCTCGGCAGCTTCCATGGAGACCTTGTGGATGTTCTTCATGATGCCCTTGAGCTGGTTGTCCACCTCTTCGGCGGTCCAGACCAGGCGCTCGCTGTTCTGGCTCATTTCCAGGGCGGACACGGCCACGCCGCCGGCGTTGACGGCCTTGGAGGGAGCCACGATCATGTTCTTCTGCTCCATGAGGTAGAAGAGGGCGTCGTTGGTGGTGGGCATATTGGCCACCTCAATGTAGTACTTCACGCCGTTGGCCGCGATCTGCTTGGCGTGCTCCATGTGCACGTCGTTCTGCATGGCGGAGGGCATGAT
>CANSSG010000063.1 GCA_947649615.1 uncultured Clostridia bacterium
TTTAAAGGATTTTTAGGCCCTTCTTCGGAAGCGGCAGATCTGACTAGGATACTGCGCCGTCGTTTAGCGTCTCTACTATACCACATTCTCTGTAATTATTCAAGGGGTATGCAAAATTTTCTGGTGCGGCTGCTGTAAGTTCCCTCACTAACCTCTCTTTTCAGATTATGTATTATACTCCTACACGGAGTCCCTGCAATTCCTCACCTTGAAACTTGCAAAAGGGAACCTGATGTGGTAAAATAAAATGCTATATCAGATTTCTTATAGAGCGGCTTCCCCTAAAACGGCGGCCGGCGGCCGTGAAATTCCGTCATTTGACGATGTGAGGGCAGCCTTGCAGCGGGATGCTATGCCCGAAAATGGGAAGATGTGAAAATGCAAAACCTCGAAACCGCCGCGGAAGAAGGATTTGAGAAGTTTTGAGGAGAATGGGGTGGTCGTGTGTACCTAAAATCAATTGAAATCCAAGGCTTCAAGTCCTTTCCAGATAAAACCGTGCTAAACTTCGGCGAGAGCATCACCGCCATCGTAGGACCCAACGGCTCCGGAAAATCCAATATATCCGACGCCATCTGCTGGGTTATGGGTGAGCAGTCCGTCCGGAGTCTCCGCGGCGACAAGATGGAGGATGTCATTTTCGGCGGCACCGAAAAGCGGGGGCCGGTAGGCTTCGCCCAGGTGACGCTGGTGCTGGACAACAGCGAGGGCATGTTCTCCTCTATTGAGAGCAGCGAAATAATGGTTACCCGCCGCTACTACCGCAGCGGTGAGAGCGAATACTATATTAATAGACAGTCCGTGCGGCTCAAGGACGTTAACGAGCTGTTCATGGATACGGGCTTAGGCCGGGAGGGATACTCCATTGTGGGCCAGGGCCGGATTGACGAAATCCTCTCCGTACGCAGCGCGGACCGGCGGGAAATCTTTGAGGAAGCGGCGGGCATCTCTAAATTCCGGCACCGGAAGGAAGAATCCGAACGCCGCTTGCAGCGCACAGAGGAAAACCTGGTGCGCATTAACGACAAGATCAGCGAGTTGGAGCTGCAAGTAAATCCCCTGCGGGAGCAGGCGGAGACGGCACGGCGGTTTCTGCTGCTGCGGGACGAACAGAGGACGCTGGAAATCTCCCTGTGGATGGACCGGCTGGAAGAAATCAAAACCGCTAAAAACCGTTTGCAGGCCGAGTACGCCGCCGCCCAGGCGGAACAAATGGACGCCCAGGCCAAGCAGGACGCGCTGTACGATGAAAACGACCGGTTTTCCCTGCGGATACAGGAGAACGACACCCGGCAGGAGCAGGCCCGCCAGGAAATGGAACGGCTTACCGGACAGGCCAGGGATCAGGAATCGGCGGCGGAGCTAATGCGCTCCACGATCCAGCACCGGAAGGATTCTATCGCGGAACTGGAAGCCGAACTGGCCCGCCAGGACACCCGGAGCCGGGACGCCGGGGCGGAAATCGACGGGCAGCGGCGGCAGCTGGCGGAATTGGCGGAACAGATAAGCGGCCTGGAATCGGAATTGGACGGCTTGCTGGAAAAGGCCCGCGCCGCCGCCGCAAGCGCGGGGGAAGCGGGTGGTGAAATCAACGCCTTGCAGGCTGGGGAAGCTCTGGCGGAAGCCGCCGCCGCTAAGGGGCGGGAACGCCTGGCTGCCCTGGACGCCGCCTTGGAGCAAATGACAGGACGGCGGGAGAAGGTAAAGCAGGAGTTGGAGACCATCGAAGCCCAGCGGGATTCAGCCGGGGAGGAAGCTAAGGCCGCGCAGCAGGCCTTGAAGGACGCCCGGGAGGAGGCGGAAGCCGCCGCCAATGTGATTCAAGGCCACGCCCTCCGGATGGCGGGACGGGAGAAGCAGGCGGATGCCGCCGCCGCCGCGCTGGTTCAGCTTACCATGGAGCTGAATAATCTGGACGCCCGGGTCAGGATGCTGGCCGAGATGGAGAAGGAGTACGAGGGGTTCAGCAAGGCCGTCCGGCTGGTGATGCAGGCGGCGGAACGGAATGTGCTCCGGGGCGTCCATGGCCCTGTGGCGAACCTCATGAAAACGGACGGGAAATATGCCGTCGCGCTGGAAATCGCACTGGGGGCCGGGATGCAGAACATCGTGGTAGACCGGGAAGAAGAGGCGAAAAGCGCAATCCAGTTCTTGAAACAGCGGGACGGCGGACGGGCTACCTTCCTGCCCCTGACCGCCATCCGCGGCGATGAACTGCGGGAGCGGGGGATTGAGGACGAAACCGGATTTGTGGGCATCGCCTCCCGGCTGGTGCGGTATGACGGGCGGTATGATGGGATTTTTAAAAACCTCCTGGGCCGGACTGTGGTGGCGGAGGATTTGGACTGCGGCATCGCTATGGCGCGGAAGTATCAGAACCGGTTCCGGATTGTGACCTTGGACGGCCAGCTGATCAACCGGGGCGGGTCGATGACCGGCGGAAGCGTTTCCAAAAGCGCGGGGGTGCTGTCCCGGGCCAATGAGTTGGAGACCCTGGGAAAACAGCGGGACGGATTGGCCGGCCGTTTGGCCGCCGCACAGAAGGAGAAGGACGATGCCGCCAGGGAACTGTCCGCCGCCCGGTATGAATTGCAGACGGCGGAAGGGCAGCGGCGGGCGGCTGAGGACGCCGTGCTGAAACAGCAGGGCGAAGTCAACCAGTACGCCGCGCTGCTGGAGGGCATCAACGCCAGCAAGGAAAACCTGGAGGGCGAAGGGGAAGCCTTGGCCCAACGGCTGCGGAACAACCGGGTACAGCGGGAAGCCGTGCAAAATGAAATCGCCGCCAAGGAAACGGAAGCCGCCGCACTGCGCCGGAATGTACGGGAAAAGCTGACAGGCCAATCGGATTTACAGGAGTACTCCAACCGCCTGAGCGCGGAAATAGCGGGGCGGAAGGAGCAGCTTGCTGGATTCCGGGCCAAGCGGGACGCGGAGACGGATGCGCTGGCCCGTATGGAGCAGTCCAGGCGGGATCTGGAGGGCGACCGGGAACAACGGCTCAGGCGGATCCAGTCCTACCAGGCGGACATCCGGGAGCATGAGGAGGAACTGGGGCGGCGGACCGAGGACGCCGCGTCCCTGCGGATGCAGGCCCAGGAGAAGATGGATATGCTGAAGGCCTTGCAGGAAGCGCGGCTCCACCTGGAACAGGAACGCACGGCCATGGGCCAGCGGCTTAAGGAAAGCAACGACGCGCTGCTGGAAGCGGAACGGGAAGCCAGCCGCCTGGAACAGAAATTGAACACCGGCGGCATGGAGGAAAAGCAGATTTTAGACAAGCTTTGGGAAAACTATGAACTGAGCCATTCCGCCGCTATGGAGCAGAGGATCGAGCTGGAAAGCGAGGCGAAGGCTTCCAGGCGGGTGAATGAATTGAAACGAGAAATCAGCGGATTGGGAACCGTCAACGTGGGGGCTATCGAGGAATTCCAGCGGGTAAATGGCCGGTACACCTATCTGACCAGCCAGCGGGACGACGTGGAGCAGGCGAAAGGGGAATTGCAGGGTATTATTGATGCCATCACCCGGGAAATGACGGTCATTTTTGCCCAGCAGTTCCGGCTGATCTCCGATTCCTTCAAGGAAACCTATGTGGCGCTTTTCGGCGGCGGGCAGGCCGCGCTTGAGCTGGAGGATGATGAGGATATCCTCAACTGCGGCATCGAAATCAAGGTGCAGCCGCCGGGGAAGACTTTGAAAACCCTGTCCCTGCTCTCCGGCGGGGAGAAGGCGTTTGTGGCCATCGCCCTGTATTTTTCTATTTTAAAGGTGCATCCTACGCCGTTTTTTGTGATGGACGAGGTGGAAGCCGCCTTGGATGAAGCGAACGTGGTCCGGGTGGCCCGGTATATGCGGTCGATTTCGGATAAGACGCAGTTCATCGTCATCACCCACCGGCGGGGGACGATGGAGGAAGCGGATGTCCTGTACGGCGTGACCATGCAGGAAAAGGGCGTCAGCAAGATGTTGGCTATCAATATGAACGACATGGCAGAGGAATTAAATATCAAATAGTCCTCTTTCCGTAAATCCCCCCTCCGGGGGCAGGTCCTACTTTTTCCGTAAGGAAAAAGTAGCAAAAACTTACTTAAGGGGGGCCGGCCCCCCTTAAGTATCCCTCCTGAAATCTTTGGTTTGTTTTCCTTTTAGTACGCTACGGGTGTTCTGTCGATGGTGCGTGGACTTTGTGCGCCGGATGCTGCGTCTACCCACGGGCATTTTGCTGGTGCCTACCTTTTTTGCTTTGGGTACTC
>CANSSG010000064.1 GCA_947649615.1 uncultured Clostridia bacterium
CCTGGACGCAGCGCGGAATGGGCGGTGCCCTGACCGGAGGTGCGGGCGTGGCTGAAAAGGAGTATGTACTTGGCAATAAGGCGAAAGACCTATACCAATTCACCAGGCAGGCAACGAAGCCAGGGCCGGACGACAAGGTAGACGCCAAGGACGCTGCAAAGGTCATGCGGACCATTGCAAAAGCAAGGACCATAGAGGAAATGCGGGATATGCTGAACGCTGCGGCGGACCGGCTGGACAACCGGCGGAAGCGCCCGTTTTTCCCGAAGAGTGAAACATTTGGCATGATTAAGGATCTGCGGAGCGGGGCAAGGGCTATCATCAAGGGCGTGTATGCGGCCAATGAAACGCGGTTCAATGAGCGCCCGGAGGAACGCCTGCGGGAAATCAAGGCCGTTATAGACGAGTGTAATCTAATGCTCCAGCTTGTGGAGCTGGCGCACGACCTGGGATACACCGACATGAAGCGCATGGGCGTCTGGACGAAGAGGATTCTGGACGTGAAGCATATGTGCCTTGCGTGGATGAAGAAGGACAGCGAGCGCGCCAAGACGATTTTAGCCAAGCGTGAGCGGGACAACTGCGAAATGCTGGTGGTCCTGGTGCGTGAAATCCTGGCGGCGGAGGTGCCGCGACCAAGCTAAGATACAACGCGGAGGCATCCGCGAGGTATTGGGGTATGACCTGTTACCGCCACCAACTGGTGGCTCCGCTCCCCGAACACCAACAGCGCGACCAACGCCTGGAACGTGAACTCCAATGGCAACGCCAACAACAACAGTTGCACTAACACCTATGGGGTCCGGCCCGCTCTGATGGATTATGCCAGACCAAGTAGGCGAAAGCCGAACGCAGCGCCCCATCATCAAAGGAGGTCATATCCCGTCCAAGCCCTGCGCGCGGGGTACGGATAAACACATGGCGCTGACGCTGACCGCCGTTTGCGCCGCCAGCTATCAGCAGCGCCCGACAAGTGAGAGGGGACCCGGCATTGAAGCCGGGTCCCGCATTTTCCGGGGGAACCGTATGGACTACCAGGAGCTATGCTCTTTTGAGGTATTATATGCAGCCTATAAGACAGCGCGGGTGGGAAAGAGAAGCAAGCCGGGGACCGCCCAGTATGAGGCAAACGCCCTGGCCTGCACGGAGCGTCTTTCCTACATCCTGCGAAACAAGACGTATATCCCCAGCAAGTTTGAAACCTTCTATGTCTATGAGCCGAAGAAACGGTTAGTGCAAGCACCCGCGTTTGTGGACAAGGTGGTACAGCACGCCCTTGTCGATAACATCCTGTACAACGCAATCACGCACAGCTTTATCCAGGATAGCTTTGCGTCGCAGATGTGGAAGGGGATGCACGTCGGCCTGAACCGCCTGCGGGAGCAGATGCAGGAATACTACCGGAAGCGCAAGGGCCGGGACGAGGCCGCACGACGCGCCGCCGGTCTGCCGTACAGGCCAAGGGAAGAATGGGACTATGCGAGCGGGTGGATTCTGAAAGCGGACGTTCACCACTTTTTCGCCAGCATCGACCACGACATCTTGAAGAAGAAACTGCGTCGGCGGGTAGTGGACGACCAGGTATTTGAATTGATGTGTACCTACATCGACAGCACCGAGGGCCTGCCGCTGGGCTATCAGACGAGCCAGCTTCTTGCGCTCATGTACCTGGACGAGTTTGACCACTGGGTAAAGGAGACGCTTCACGCCAAATACTACGGGCGGTACATGGACGACTTCTACATTATCCATGAGGACAAGGCGTATTTACAGCAATGCCTTGACCAAATCGAGCAGAAAATACACGGGCTGAAATTGGAACTGAACGGGAAAACCGCTATCTTCCCGCTGAAAAACGGCATCAATTTTTTGGGCTTCCACACCTACCTTGACGACGGCGGCGGAGTGATTATGAAGCTGCGCCGGGACAGCATCGACCGCATGAAAGCCCGCGTCCGGGCGTGGCGGAAGGACTACCCGGCGGGAACTGTAAGCCGGGATAAAATCGTTACATCCTGGAGGGCGTGGGACGCCCACGCCTCCCACGGCGACACCTACCGCCTGCGGGAGAAAATCGCCGCCCAGGTGTCGGAAATCGTGGGCATGACGCTGACAGCCCGAAAGCCAATCCGAAAATCCAAGACCAGCGAAGCGAAGAAGTTAATCCAGAAAATGCGGAGGCAGGGAAAGATAAAGCCCAAGCCGCCAGAGGTTCCTGCGGGTTTTCCGTGGTGAGCCTCATTTTTATATCCATAAGGAGGACACACAATGGCAACTGTACAACTCGGCACGAAAGCGGTAGGCAGTATTGTCAAGCTGAAAGAAAACGGGGCGCTGGTGGATTACATCGTCGTCCACCAGGGCAAGCCCTCCAGCCTTTACGACGCCTCCTGCGACGGGACCTGGCTGCTGCGCAAGGACATCCTTGAAACCCGCCAGTGGCACAGCTCCAACGTCAACGACTACGCCAACAGCACCATCAAGGCGTACCTGAACAGCACCTTCCTTGCCCGGTTCGACGCGAATATCCAGGCGCAAATCAAGCAGGTCAAAATTCCATACCGACCTGGAAGCGGCACCAGCCAGACCGTCAACAGCGGGGCTAATGGACTTTCCTGCAAAATCTTCCTGCTGTCCGACCGCGAGGTTGGTTATACGCAGAGCAATGTCAACGGCTACATCGTAAACGACGGCGCGAAGCTGGATTACTTCAAGGACGGCAACGGCACCAGCGAGAAAATCGCCAAACTCAACGGGTCCGCCACCATCTGGTGGCTCCGCTCCCCGTACACCAGCAGCGCGACCTACGCCTGGAACGTGGGCTCCAATGGCAACGCCCGCGACAACAGTTGCACGCACACCTATGGGGTCCGGCCCGCTTTGATACTTCCCTCTTCCCTCTTGACCTCTGATGATGGCTCCGTTAATACGAACACGGCCCCGACCACGCCCGCGAGCATCAACATCCCAAGCAGCGTAGAGGGCGGAAAGAGCATCGAAGTATCGTGGAGCGCGGCCACCGACAAGGAAAATAATCTGGAGGGTTATGTGGTGGAGCGGTCCACCGACGGCGGCGGAACGTGGACCCAGGTTTACCAGGGCAGCGCGACCAAGACGACCAACACCGTACCGGCGGGGAGCGCGACGGTAATGTACCGGGTAAAGGCTTACGACAGCGAGGGGCTTTACAGCACCTACCGGAACAGCGCCCAAGTGAGCGTATTTAATAATACCGCCCCCGGTGCGCCCGGCGGAATCACGGTGCCGGAAAATGTGCTGGGCGGCGCGGAGCTGACCGTGACGTGGAGCGCCGCCAGCGACCCGGACAACAACCTGACCGGCTATGAGCTGGAGCGGCAGGTGGACGGCGGCGACTGGGCGCAGGTCTACAAGGGCGCGGACACCAGCTACACGGACAACATCACGCGGGGCTGGCAGAGCGTCAATTACCGGGTCCGGTCCTACGACGCCTACAACGCCACCAGCGGCTACACCACGGGGACGGCCCAGCCGGTGAATAACAACCGCGCGCCCGCCGTCTCCTGCGACACGGCCAGCGGGTCCGACCTGGGGACCAAGGACGCGGGCTTCTCCATCCCCTACAGCGTGAACGACGAGGACGGCGACCCCGTGACCGTGACGGAGGCCATCGACGGCGTGACGCTGCGCACGTTCTCCGCCAACCTGGGCGGGAACAACACCTTTGCCGTGACCGGCGACACGTTCTTTAAGCTGCTGAACGGGGCGCACACCCTGACCGCCAGCGCCACCGACGGGCGGGCCACCACGACCCACAAGCTGACCTTTACCAAGGAGGTCACAGAGGCGACAATCACCCTGGCCGAGCCTATGGCGGCAGACGACAAAATCACTATCTGCGTCCTGTCCGTGGCCGGGGACATCCCGGCAGACGCGGACTACACCGTGGAAGTGACCAACAACGGCAACGACGACGCGCCGGTGTGGGAGGACTGCACGATGGAGGTCCGCAACGGCGGCAACCATGTCTTTGAGAATGAAACCGCCGCCAAGGGCTTTGCGTTCAACTTCCGCGTGAGCGCGAAGCGGGGGCCGTCCGGCCAGGGCGGCTACATCAGTTCTGTGCAAGGAGGGTTCCAGTAATGGT
>CANSSG010000065.1 GCA_947649615.1 uncultured Clostridia bacterium
GACCTGCAATATCTGGCTGGGCGGGCTGACCGGCGGCGGCTACCTCTACGGGGCGAGGGCGGAAATGCTGGCGGAGGAAAACCCGCTGACAAGCCTGCTGGACGGCATTATCACGCTGCACATCTACAACGCGCCGCCCGTACCCGCGCAGGAAATCGACTTCATCCTGGAATACGACGTTTCCTACATGGAGACGGCGCTGGCGGCGTAAGGAGGAATAGAAGATGATTTATCCGAACGGCCATATTGACTACCTCATGTACGAGAACGGCGGCGCGCTTATCGGCGTCGCCAAGGTGACGATGCCCCCCATCAAGTACAAGACCGTCACCGCCACGGGCGCGGCGCTCATGGGCGACGTGACTATCCCCCTGGCAAGCATGATTGAGGCCATGACCATCAACATTGAGTTCTCCAGCGTGGCGGACGCCATTGTGCAGCTCGGCACCAACGAGTGGCACGACGTGGCCCTGTACCTGGCGGACCAGTATTTTGACGGCGTGACCCGGAAGGAAGAGCTGGAGCCGATTCGCTTTGAGCTGTCCATCCGGCCCACGGAAATCAACCAGGGGACCATCCAGACGGCCAGCGCCGCCGACGCCTCCGGCACCTACAGCGTGTGCAAGTACACGGTGTATAAGAACGGGACAAAGGTCATTGATATTGACCAGTTTAACCAAGTCCATGAAATCAACGGCGTGGACAATGCCGCCCTGGTGCGAAAGGCCATGGGCATGATGTAGTCGAAAGAAGCCTGCTGCATTACGCTTCCGGCTAACGCCGAAAGCTACATATCCGCAGGCTCCTTTCTCCTATCAAAACCGCACCCGCTACGCTGGGCTGCGGTTTTGTTTTAGGACGGGGGAAACGAAAATCAAGCCGCCCCTTCACGCGATGGAGGGGCGGCTTATCAAATACAGGAAGGAGCTTCACCTATGAGCGCAGAGGAAAAGAAGCTGGACATGGAGGGCGTGGCCCAGGACGCGGCGGAGGCCGAGCGGGTGGCGGAGGAAGCCAAGCAGGAGCAGGAAACCGGGAGCTATACCCACACGTTCAAGAATCCGTTCCCGTGGAAGGGCAAGACCTATGAGACGCTGACGTTCGACTGGACCGCGCTGAACGGCGGGGACCACCTGGAAATCGAAAGCGAAATCGTGATGAAGGGCCGCACGCTGGTATCTCCGGCGTTTACCGGGGACTTCCTGGCGGGTATGGCAGCGCGGGCCTGCACCGAGCGGGACGAGAAGGGCAAGCGGGTCATTGACGGGTGGGCAATCAAGGAAATGCCCCTGACCGATTTTCAGGCCATTACGAGGAAAGCGCGGGGTTTTTTGCTGCGTGCGGAGTAAAAGTCGAAGGGCTTTGGCTCCGAAAGCAATGTATCCTTCTGGCGCGGCATAACGGCGGTTCGCCGCTGGATTGGTTGGGCGTCCCTCTTTGGCAGTATGGCGGCTGGATTCAGGCCACCAATGAATTGAACGAGAAGAAAAAGCCGAAAGCACCCGAAAAAATTCCCGCCAGCCTGACGGGAAATAAGGCGAAGGAGCTTTTCGGCCTGCCGGGGAATGGATGATAGGGAGGCGACGAAGTGGCGCAAAAGCAGTATTCCTTTGACTTTATTCTGAACGCTGTACTGAACGGCGGATTTTCCGGCACGTTCACAAAGGCACAGCAGGAGTTTATACGGCTGGGCACGGAAATCAAAAACCTCCAGGCCATTCAGCGGGACGTGAAAGCCTATGAGAAACAGGCGGCGGCGGTACAGAATACGTCGCAAAAGCTGGAAAACCTGAAACGGCAGTATGAGCTTGTCAACAAGCAAATCGGGGAAACCGCCGGCTCCACAACCGCACTGGAGCGGGAAAAGCTCAAACTGGAACAGCGCATTACGAACACCGAGGCGGCGCTTGAAAAGCAGCGGCAAAAGCTGGGGGAGACGAAGGACCGGCTGGACGCGGCGGGGGTAAGCACAACCGACCTTGCAAACAAGGACGCAGAGCTGACGGCCAAAATCCAGGAGCTGACCGAGGAACAGAAGAGAGCCGCAGAGGGAGCGGGAGAGTTCGGGAACGCTGGCGTACAGGCCATAGAGGCCGTAGGCGGTGCCATTGCAGCCGCCGGTATCACCGAGGCCATGAAGTCAATTGCGGACGCCTACATGGAGTGCGTGGAAGTGGCCGGAAACTTTGGACAGGCAATGTCCGCTGTGGAGGCAATCGCCAACTCCAACACATCGGAAATGGCGGCGCTGACGGCGGAGGCAAAGGAGCTGGGAGCAACAACCAAGTTTACCGCGCAGCAGAGCGCCAACGCTATGGAGTATATGGCGATGGCAGGCTGGGACGCACGGGAAATGCTGAACGGCATGGACGGCGTTATCAACCTGGCGGCAGCAGCCGGGGAGGACCTGGCGCAAGTATCCGATATTGTAACGGACAACCTGTCCGCCTTTGGGCTGAAAGCGTCGGATACCGCGCACTTTGCGGACGTGCTGGCGGCGGCAGCGGCCAACTCCAACACCAATATCTCCATCATGGGCGAGACGTTCAAAAGCTCTTCCTCCGTGGCAGGCGCGCTGGGATACAGCGTAGAGGACGTGGCCGTGATGGTGGGCCTGATGGCGAACAACGCCGTGAAGGGGTCCCGCGCCGGGACGGCCCTGCGCAATATCTTCAACGGCCTGCTGGGCGGCGTGACGCTGACGGCGGAAGCGTTCGGGGAGCTGGATTACTCCGCCGTCAACTCCGACGGGTCCATGAAGGGCCTGATGGAAACAGTAGAGGACCTGCGCGGGTATTTCAGCCAAATGACCGAGGCGGAACGGGTCAACAACGCTATGACCATTGCCGGTATGCGCGGCTACAACGGACTGCTTGCAATCCTGAACGCCACGAACGAGGACTTCCAAAGCCTGTACGCCTCCATCAACAACTGCAACGGCGCGGCGGAGCGGATGGCAAAGGTGAAGCTGGACAACCTGAACGGCGACATTACCCTGATGAACTCCGCTATGGAAGCCCTGCAATCAACCATCGGAGAGCAATTCAACCCGGAACTGCGGGCGCTGACACAGTTAAAGACGGAACTGCTGAACGGGCTGAATGATTTTATCATTGAAAGCCCGTCGCTCACAAAGGGCCTTATGGCCGGGGCGGGTGCTGCTATGGCGCTGGGGACCGCTATTGTGGGTGTGAACACCGCAATGAAAGTTTGGAAAGCCCTTAATCTGGCGTCGCTGTTCGCAACACCGGCGGGACCGTTCCTGGCAGTTGTAGGCGCTGCCGCCGCTGCGACTGCGGCGGTAGTAACTTTTGTGGACGCCACGCGGGACGGCGGACCGGCGGTAAGGGAGCTGACTGTAGCCGCGCGGGAAATGAACAAGGCCATAGCGGAAGCGGGGGCCACCTGCGAGGACACAACCGCCTCCACCCTGGCGGCGGCGGACGTGGCGAATACCTACATCGACAAGCTGGAAGCTATGGGCGATATGGCGAGCGCGTCCGACGAAGAGCAGAAACAGTATCAAAATACCTTGGCCCTCCTGCTGCGGGTCATGCCGGAACTGTCCGACTGCATCAGCACGACCACGGACGAGTACGGACGGGCGACCTACACACTGGAAACCACCACCGAAGCGCTCCGCGCCAACACCGAGGAATGGAAGCGGAACGCCAAGGCGCAGGCTTACCAGGAGTATCTTAATACCCTGATGGAGCAGTACAACGGCGTCATGCTGGAGGCTGCGGAAAATGAGATCGGGCTGACCCGGGCAAGGTATGAGCTGGAAGCCGCAAGCCAGAAATACAACGCCGCCATTGAACGGATGAACGAGCTGTGGGCCGAGGCCAGCGAAGAGGCGGACCGGCAGTATCGGGAGTACGGGATACTGACAGACGCGACGGGGTATCTCTCTCAGGAATACTACGACCTGCAAAATTCGCTGTCTGACCTAAGCAACGAGGTTTGGGAAGCACAGTCAAGCGTGGAAGCCCACGAAAAGGCCATTGCGAAGGACGCAGAGGCCGTCGCCGCCGCAGAAG
>CANSSG010000066.1 GCA_947649615.1 uncultured Clostridia bacterium
CCGTCCGGCCAGGGCGGCTACATCAGTTCTGTGCAAGGAGGGTTCCAGTAATGGTAAAGAGGCGCGAGGATTCCATCAAGGAAATGAACAAGCGCAAGAGCAATGAGCAGCTTACCCGCGAGAACGAAGAACTGCGGGCAAAGGTTGCGGCGCTGGAGGAACAGGTGGACAACACAAACTTGGCACTGTGCGACGTGTACGAGCAGATGATTGGAGGCATGGAGTAATGGCGAAGATTTACACCGCCCTCATCCAAAAGGGCCTGAAAACCATTGACGACGTTCCCGCCCGCATCCGGGCGGAGGTCGAGGCACTGCTGGCGGAGCAGGACCATGAGTAGGGTCCGTCTGTGGCTGCTGGATATTCTGATGGGAAAGGAGAAAAACGGTATGGCTATCGTGTACGCGACCCTTATCATCAAGGGCAAGAAAACGCTGGAGCAGGTTCCCGCCATTCTGCGGGAGCAGGTCGAGCAGATTCTTGAGGACCTGGAAGTGAAACTGTAACCAGGACAGCCGGGGCCGTCTCCACGCTGGAGACGGCCCCAAACTACAATTTGGAGGCGTGAGCAATGTACATCGACGCAAACACCATCATCACCATTTCGGCGGTGCTGGCCGCGCTGGGCGGCATCGGCGGGGTGGTGGTGTGGTGCATCAAGTTTGTGGACCGGCAGAAGAAGCAGGACAAGGAGCTTGCCGCCATCCGCAAGGAGCAGACGCTTATCTGCTACGGCGTGCTGGCCTGCTTGAAGGGGCTGAAAGAACAAGGGTGCAACGGACCAGTGACCGCCGCGCTGGACAAGCTGGAAAAGCATCTGAACCAAGCGGCCCATGAAGAGGAAGAGTAGGTGCCGCCATGAAGATTGTGGTTGTCGCCGCCTGCGCCCTGGTGGTGGGTATCGCCCTGGGCATCGTGTTCAGCGCGGCGACCATCCGGCATCTGCGCCGACGGGTGAAGGAGCTGCGGGAAATCATCAGGGAGGGCCTGCCACCGGAGAGGCCGGAGACAATGAAGCGGTTTGTGTGGGCCTGCGTCATAAACGGCTTTGCCTGGGTGTGGTGCAGCTACATCCTGGCCGCGCTGGACAAGGTGCAAATCGCGGAAGAGCTGTCGAAGGTTGCCCTTGCTGAAATCATCGTGCCGGTGGCGGTCTACGCATTTAAGTCCGGCGTGGAAAATTTGAGCAAAAATAACCGCTGGCCGGACAAGGGAGACACGCCGGAAGCGGAGCCGGAGGACACGGACCCGCCAGGCATGGGATAACGGGAAAGGAGCGTTTACAAATGCTGACCGGAAAAACCAATGAGGAAAGAATCTGGAACTACCTGACGGCGGCGGGTATGACCGACTGCGGCGCGGCGGGGCTGATGGGTAATCTCTACGCGGAAAGCGGGCTGATTCCTACCAACCTCCAGAACACCTACGAAAAGAAGCTGGGATATACGGACGCCGCCTACACGGCGGCGGTGGACAGCGGGGCCTATACCAACTTTGCCAAGGACGGGGCCGGGTATGGGCTGGCCCAGTGGACCTACCACACCCGCAAGGCGGCGCTGCTGGCCTTTGCCAAGGCGGCGGGGAAGTCCGTGGGGGACCTGGAGACACAGCTTGCTTTTCTGGTCCATGAGCTGCGCGAGAGTTACAAGCTCGTGCATTATGTGCTGGTGACGGCAACCGATGTCAAGACCGCATCGAACGTGGTCCTGCTCCAGTTTGAGCGGCCCGCCGACCAGGGGGACGCGGTGAAGCAGAAGCGGGCGCAGTATGGGCAGGTCTACTATGACAAGTTTGCCGCCAAGCAGGCGGCGGAAGGAGGACCCAAGATGAACAAAAAGCCTGTTTCCTTTCTCCAGACGGACAAGCGGTGGGCCAGCAAGCCCTACCGGGTGAAGGGGGAGAACTCCACCATCGGGGACAGCGGGTGCGGCCCGACCGCAGCGGCCATGCTGCTGTCCACCCTGACGGGGAAGAACATCACGCCGGAGGACACCTGCAAATGGTCCGTGGACCACGGGTACAAGGCCCTGGGCAACGGCACCTATTACGCCTACTTTGCCCCGCAGTTTGCGGCCTACGGTATCAAGTGCTGGCAACTGAACTGGGTGAACGCCTACCACAACCCCAAGGCCACGTCCTTTGACGAGACGGTGAAGTATCTGAAACAGGGCTACTACGCTATCGCCCTGATGAAGAAGGGGACCTGGACCGGCGGCGGGCATTTCGTCGTGCTGTGGTGGGCGGACGGCAAGGTGCGCATCAACGACCCGGCATCCACCAGGGATAACCGGGTAAACGGCAATCTGGCGACCTTCAAGAACGAGGCCGCTTATTTCTGGATTGTGGACGCGCGGGAGTACAACAACAGCGGGAAGCTGGTGGACGGCTCCATGGCGGAGGTCAAGCCGGAGGACGTGCCGCAGGCCGCGCCGGGGGTGACGGCGGAGCGGAAAGCGACCGGCGCTGCGAAGTCGTTCGACAAGAAGCTGGCCGGGACCTACGCCGTGACGGCGGGGAGCGGCCTCCACATCCGCAATGTGGCCGGGTCCAAAACCGGGAGCATGGTTGTCCTGCCCTGCGGGACGAAGGTGCAGAACTACGGCTACTACACCGAAGTGAACGGCGTGAAGTGGCTGTATATCCAGGTGACGTATCAGGGCGTCAAGTACACGGGGTTCAGCTCCGGGGCGTACCTGAAAAAAGTATAGGAGGAAAATAGAATGGAAACTCTGATTCAAAACATCCCTGTGGCGGCGGCGCTGGTGCTGCCTGTGGTGCTGGTCCTGATGGTGGTAACGAACATCATCGTGGAGGTGCTGAAAAAGCTGACCTGGGGAAAGCTGCCGACAAATCTCCTGGCCTTTGCCGTGGCTATGGCCGTGACGCTGCTGGCGTTCTTTGCCGCCTGCCAAATCATGGGCGTGGCCGTGACGTGGTACATGGTGGTGGCCGCTGTGGTGATGGGCGTATTCGTGGCCTATGCCGCCATGTTCGGCTTTGATAAGCTGCGGCAAACTCTGGAACAGCTCGACAGCATCAAGAAGAATAACTGACCAATTCGGTCAAGAAAATCCCCCGGCGGCGGGGCCTTTGCAGGCCTGCTGCCGGGGGATTTTTGCGTTCTGGCTCAATCAATCGTTTCCAGGAAGTTGTCTTTTTTGGTGCTTGTCTTATGGCAATGCGGACATTTGTAGGTAAGGTCCTTTGTGGGGACTGTTACGGAGTTTCCACAATACGGACACACACCATTTTGCGCGTCCTTGAATTGTTCGATACCGGCAAGAATCATCATGGCGCTGATAACAAGCCCTATGACGCCAACAGGCAACAGGACCACGCAAAGCAAAAGACTACCCAAAACCATCACCATTCCGCCGGTGCATAGGAATATGCCGGATGCGTGCGAGGGTTTCTTTTCGGTTAGCGGGGTGCGCTTGACTTGGCTTGCGGCGGATTCCCGCATGGCGTATCCACAGTGAGGACAGGACCGCGCTGCGTCAGAAATTTCTTTGCCACATTCGGGGCAGGATACGAGGGCCATATTGTTTGCATCTCCTTTTTATCTCGGCTATGTTTTGTGTTGTATTACCACAAGTGGGATATTGCCACAATGATACACCGACAATGTGGTAATGTCAAACAAAATTCTTTAATACACCACACATTTTCGGAGGTGGAATTGTGAAAGCGTTCAACTACAATGGACAGCGGAATGTATCGGGCGAGAGAATCCGGCAGGAGCGGACGCGGCAGCGGTGTACGCAATCGGACCTGGCGGCGAGGGTGCAGGTGAGCGGCGTTATCCTGGAGCGGGATTGTATCAGCCGGATTGAAAATGGCCTGCGGATGGTGCAGGACTTTGAACTGCGGGCCATTGCCAGGGCGCTGGGCGTCACGACGGACTGGCTGCTGGAGGCGGAGGAAAAATAATTTTGCCGTAGGCTTTTTAGCCTACGGCAACGGTATTTTTAGA
>CANSSG010000067.1 GCA_947649615.1 uncultured Clostridia bacterium
TTTCCATTCCGCCTGCCGTCTCCGCTGGGTCTGTAACAGCTCCATCACGAAGGGGGCTGGGGTGATTTTCCTGCCCTTGCCGTTCTTCGGCGTGAGAAGCCGATATTCTCCTGTGCTGTCCGTGGCCTTTTGGAGCTGTCTGCGAATAGAGATGGTTCCCCGGTCAAAGTCTACGCAGTCCCAGGCAAGGCCAAGGACTTCCCCTTGACGCATTCCGGTGAACAGCGTGACCAGAAAGACCAATTCAAAGCGGTGGCCTTTTATGGCCTCCATAAAGCGGGTAATGGCATCCTCGTCCAGCGGGTTCAGTTCCTTGCGTACCACCTTGGGCAAGGTGCATTTGTCAGCGGGATTGGATTGCAGATAGCCCAGCGCGACAGCCTGTCCCATAACCTTGTGCAGCACACCATGAACAATCTTGATGGACTTTGGAGACAGTCCGGGTTTGCCGTCCTTCTCTTCCCCCAGGCCGTTGTAAAACCGTTGTATCGTATGCGGATTTAGGGTATCCAGACGGATAGCTCCCAACTCGGGGCGAATATGGTTTTTAATCTGACAGAGATAGGACTCAACTGTCCGGGGCTTCACGCCGCCCAGATAGTCAGCCGTCCAGATGTCCAACCATTGCCCCACGGTCATTTTGTTGGGGGCGGTGTAGGTGCCAGCGTCAATAGCGGCGGTGGCTTTCCGTAATTTCTCCGCTACCTCACTCTTTTTCTTGCCGGTGATGGAGCGTTGAATCTGCTTTCCAGTGCTGGGGTCATAGCCCTCGGTGTAGCGGCCCTCCCAATAGATATATTTTTTGCCATTTCGGATAACGGTTTTCTTATGGACGGCTCCGCTGCCGTTGGCGTTGCGGCTTCTTTTTTCTTTCGTGCGTGGCATATTTATATCCTCCTTTTCGCCGCCACGCAGATGCACTATGGGTATATAGTACATCATGCGTGGCGGCAGGTCAATAGGTTTTAGGCGGTTAGATAGACTTCCAACGCATCCTTCGGGATTTTGTACTGCCTCCCGATACGGACGCTTCGGATACTGCTGCTTCTGACAAGCTGGTAGGCGTTGTTAAGCCCAATTCCCAGCACGTCGGCAAGCTGCTCCACCGAGAGGACGAGGGGGAGCTGTTCAATATTAGTGTACTTTTTGTTCTCCATGACTTCCTCCTTAGTTTGCGCCATCCGGCAGGATGTAGGACTTGAATACGGTTGCGCTGGTATCCCTGCCGCTGCTGTCGTTGAGCATAAACAGGCCCTTGGCGTTCTTGGGGATGAGTTCGGCGGCGGCGGTGCTGTCAATGATGATGGACGAGAGGATACTGTCCGCCCTGCCGCACACACGGTAGTCGATGTTGGAGCGCACCTGGGCAGGCATGACGTTCGCGTCCGGCCTCTGTGTCGCCAGAATGAGGTGGAGGCCGAAGCTGCGCCCCTGACAGGCCAGGAGGGAGAGGACCGCGCTGGCCTTGTCGATCTTCTCCTTCTGCTCCTTGCTCTGCCCGGTCTTGTCCAGCATCATGGCAATCTCGTCACAAGCAAACGCCCAGCGGTGGAGCTTTGTTTCGGTAAACATGGCGTTGTACTCGTCAATGTTGGAGCAGTTGGAATCCCGCAAAAGCGTCTTGCGGCGGTCCAGCTCATTCTCCCATTCAGCCAGAGTTTTCAGCGTTGTGTCCATATCATAGCTCATGCAGCAGTTCTCCCGGAACCACGATTTGAAGTCCACGCCGCCTTTGAAGTCAGCGATATACACCCTTGCTCCCTTATCAATGGCCTGCCGGAGCAGCACCTTGAGCAGTACTGTCTTGCCTGAACCTGTTACGCCGCCCAGGAGAATATGGGCATTGGTTCTCAGGTCCACGGTCACAGGACCGAGCTGACTTTCTCCCAGCGTCAGGACAAAGTTCTCCAGAGAGACATTGCGGTCATACCACACGATACGCTCAGGCCACTTTGTCGCAGGCGGGGCGAGAGACAGTGTAACAGTTTGATTGTCCTCTCCATAGCTGATGTCAGCAATAGAGCCATTCAATGCGGATTGGATTTTATCGGCGCAGTCCAGCCATGCAGAAACCGGGATGCCGCAGGTGTAGAAGGTGTAATCTCTGACTTTTGGATTGCCGGGATTTACGGTGACGGACAGCAGCGTGGGCGGCTCCCCGACGGCGTTGACCAGCCCAATACGGAGCAGATTGTCCTGCACCTGTCCAGCCTGCCAGGGCCCTCCCCAGGCCCATAGGAGGGCCAGGGAGAGGGCCGCTGTCAGGAGCAGCAGCACAACCACCGTCAGAGCGTCCAGCACCGGAGCAAGCGGCGTATCCGGACCATAACCCATCATGGGATGCCGGGTCAGCCAGATAATGCCCGCCATAATCCAGAGACTTGCCAGAATTATCAGCTTTGCCCGGCTGTTGCGGACTGCGCCGATGCCTCGCCGTATGCGCCGGAAGGTCTGAACCGTCTGGGTCTGCCGTGCCAATTCCTGGCGTTTATCAAAATTGCTGTACATAAGCAAATCACTCCATTTCCTGTAATAATTTATGTTTCCTCTGGTTGCAGAGGCGGAAATTCTTCCGTTATGATACAAAGTCCGTCATCGAAGCTCTCGTAGATTTTGGCTTCATATTGGACGTTAGTTTTCAATTTTTCAGGGTCTCGAAATTCGTCATAGCGTATCGGGTCCAGTGGGATTACCTCCGGATGCTTGACCAAATTCCGGCTGGATAAATACCATTTGCCGAAGATTTTTTCCTCGGTTTTGGTGACATACTTCACGACATAGTTGACAGCGCGCTCATAATTCTGGTCCAGGGGCACGCAGGTGGAGTATCCCCACGTCCAGGAGGTCATGTTGTAAATGGGCCTGCCGCTCCTGTCGGAGAGGGGTTTACCCGCTTTGCTGCGTGCTCGGGTAATTGGCACCTCTCCCAGAATACAAAGGCCGTGCATGTGGATGGCACGAATATCCTCGCCTTCCTTTAAGGTGTGGTATTCGGGAACCAACACATAGGCGAAGCCCTTGCGCTTGACGGCGTTGTTGAGGAAATTACGGACCTTGGGATAAATGGTTTCCGGGTCATAGCGGTCTATCAATGTGCCGTCCAGCGTCCAGGTGAAAAAATACTCGAACTGGTTGCAGAGGGCAATATCCCTTACCCGCGCCGCCGCTCTCCGCTGACTTTCTTCTTTGGCTCTGTCCGGGTCCTCCGCCATTCCAGGAGGCGAGACATCGTAGCCGCGCGGCTGGCTGAGGCCGGGGGTGTATTGGAAAATTGGCTTGCTGGCAACTTGAACAACGGCTTTGCCGGGGTAGGATTTGATGCGTGCGTTGGTGTAAACAGCAGGGGTTGTGTTCTCTGTCAAAGGATGAAATCCCCCTTTCCTGTAGGGTGGGTGACTTCAATTTGTTGTCTTATCGAGTAGCCCCCTCCCCTCCGGGGAGGGGGAACCAGATGGGTTCGCTACTTAATGACCGTGATGATGTCGGGCTTGCCGAAGCGATTGAAGGAGACGTTCACCTCATCCCCTACGTGGGGCTTGTACCCGCTCCGAGCAAGCTTGGCGTCCGTCATGTAGTACCGCTCACAGGCTGAGCCGTCGGCGTCCTCGCCGGTAATGGGGTAGCTGAGGTAGAGGTTATAGCCAGTAATGGGAGCTCCCTCCTTGGACATAAAGTCCGCTCTTTTGAATCCGATTACTTTCATGGTTATCAAGTCCTTTCATCATAAGATTTTTATTGGGATGGGGTGTAGTCGCACCCCGCCGCCCTTTGCGCATCAGCTCGCTAGGTTGGCTGCTGGGAAACTCTACGCGGTTCCAGCCCCGC
>CANSSG010000068.1 GCA_947649615.1 uncultured Clostridia bacterium
ACTTCGCGCGTTCAAACAAAAACGTCCACAGGAGTTGATCGCCCTGGAAAAAACCTTTAGCGCCGGTTGCAAACGGAGGTACCTTGACAAGTAAATAAAATGAAGCAAAACCGGGCAAAGAATTAATATTTTCTTGTATCCTTTTCGTGGTCGAGGTGATCCCGGTAAGCCTCCAGGTTTCTCGGATTCTCAGACACGGCGGTGTCGCCCACTCTCCACCAGGCGCCATACCCATCCGTCATAGACTTGGGCAGCACCCGGATATCGAACAGTACGGGGACATCCTTGATTTTCTTGGCATCCGCGATCGCATCCTTCAATTCCGCCAGCGTGTGGATGGTGTAGCTTCTGCACCCATACGCCTCCGCGATTTTAGCGAAATCGACAGGCATAAACTTCCCGGAGAACTTACCATCCTCCCCGCGCCAGCGCAGTTCCGTGCAAAGGGTGTCGTTCCCATGCCCGACCTGCAAATTATTGATGCAACCATAGCTTGCGTTGTTAAACAAGCAGACGTTAATTTTCTTGTGCTCCTGCACCGCCGTCAGCAGCTCCGCGTGAAGCATGATAAAGCTGCCGTCGCCGGTCATCGCGTAAACATCCCTGTCGCCGATGGCGTACTTCACGCCCAGCGCACCGGACACCTCGTACCCCATGCAGGAATACCCATATTCCATATTGTAGGTATCCACCCCTCTGGGCCGCCACATCCTCTGCATATCCCCCGGCAGGGAACCCGCCGCGCCGATGACCACATCGTCCGGCTCAATGCAGTGGTTGATGCACCCCAGCACCGCCGTCTGCGTCAGGTTCGCTTGCAAATCCCCGGCGAACTGGAAAGCGGACTGGGCGTTGGCGTCATTAATTTCCGGCACATACCCCTCGCCGAACGCAATAGCGTCCAAGCGATCCAGTTCTTTCCGCCACCGCGCGGCGGCGTCGCTGACCTCGCTGGTGTAAGGAGCCTTATAATCCCCCACCGCGTCCAATAGGGCGGGCAAAGCCTTCTTCGCATCGGCAACCACAGCCAGCGCATCCAGCTTCATGGCCTGGAAGTCGGAGACGTTGATGTTAATAAACCGGGCATCCTCCCGGAACAGCCATTTAGAAGCGGTAGTAAAATCGGTGTACCGCGTTCCCACGCCAATAACCACATCCGCGTCCCTGGCGATTTCGTTGGCGGCAGAGCATCCCGTCACGCCCACGCCGCCCAGGTTCAGCGGGTGGTCCCAAACAACCGCGCTCTTTCCCGCCTGGGTTTCGGCAAAGGGAATGCCGGTAGCCTCCGCAAAGCGCCTGAACTCCTCATGGGCTTCACTGTACCGTACGCCGCCGCCGCAGATCAGCATAGGCTTCTTGGCATTTTTCAAGATTTCCGCCGCTTCGGCAATCACCTCCGTTTCCGGCATCCGCCGCGCCAGGCGATGGACGCGTTTAGCGAAGAAGCTCTCCGGATAATCGTAAGCTTCCCCCTCTACATCCTGGGGCATAGCGACGCATACCGCGCCGGTGTTAGCCGGGTCGGTAAGCACCCGCATGGCGCTGAGCATGGCGCTCATAAGCTGTTCCGGCCGTACAACCCTGTCCCAATACCGGCAGACGGGGCGGAACGCATCGTTTGTAGACAGGCTCAGATCATGGGTCTGTTCCACCTGCTGCAAAACGGGGTCAGGCTGGCGGCAGGCGTACACGTCGCCGGGCAGAATCAGCACAGGGATATTGTTTGCCGTAGCGGTAGCGGCGGCAGTCACCATATTCGCTGCGCCGGGGCCGACAGAAGAGGTCACGGCAATAATTTTCTTCCGTTTGCACTGTTTGGCGAAGGCCACGGCGGTATGAGCCATACCCTGTTCATTTTTTCCCTGCCAGACCTGCATCCGATGGGCTTCCTGTGCCAAGGCCTGGCCCAAGCCCACCACATTTCCGTGGCCGGGCAGCATAATAACGCCTTCTACAAAAGGATGCTCGATCCCATCATAGCTGATGTACTGGTTCTCCAAGAACCGGACCAACGCCTGGGCCATAGTCAGTCGAACAGTTTTCATATTTCCTCAAGTCCTCCTTTTAATCCGGTCAGCCCTGATAGATATGGTCATTTGCGTCAGGCTTCCAAAGCCACGCGTGTTCAGGATCATCTATTCTGGTTTTCTTCCAGGGGTCGCCCTCCAGGTGCCGGATGCCCCAGGCGTAGCACATAGCGTAGCCCGGCGCGGCGGTTTGGGAGTGGAAGCCGCTGGTAATGACCGCCAGGCCATTGTGGCCCGTCTGATAGATTTCGCCGTTAGCGAACCCCGCCCCGAACCCATCGGGGTAATCGAAGCGGTAGAAGTAGACTTCCGGCTGGGGATGGTGGTGGGGCGGATAAGAGGACCATTTCCCTGGGAAATTCAAAACTTCGCCCAAGACCATATTAGAAAACGGCGCGTTGTCATAGTCGAAGAAGGTTTTAATTTCCCGCCGCATACAGCCCAAAAGTTCACCGTTAGCCCCGGCATGCTGGGTTTGGATCGTCTCCGGCGTATACATCACCGGGGTATACTGCGTATCATTGACGGTTTTCTGAATATAAAGCTCGCTGTGCTCCTGGGCGGTAAGCGTAATTTTCGTCCCCTTGGAAGCCAGGAGGCAGTAAGCTTCATGGTGGAAGCAATCCGGGCGGACGGCATCCACAGTTTCCCCGTTCCACTGGTAGGTCACTTTCCCAGAAAACAAGAGAATTGCGATTTCTTTTTGACTTTCCTCGAAGATGAAGGTGTCGCCTTTTTCCATGACTAAAAGGCCCACATCCATTTGCGTCCCCATATCGTCCACAGAGGAATCAATATAGTGGTTGTAGCCTTGTTTCAAGTTTGCGTTCTGATTAAAATAAGTCATTGCTGAAAGCTCCTTCTAAATTGCCGTTCTAAAGGGCAGATTTTTCTGCCCTTCCGCCCCGGGGGTTCCCGCCCCCGGACCCCGGGGTTACTTTTTGTGCGAACAAAAAGTAACCAAAAAACCGCTTAAACCTGCGGTTTAAGAATCCCCTTTATTACGGGGGATATTATTTTTCGCTACGACCTTTAGGCTTGTTTTTCTGTCTCCAGTGCCGTGGGCCGATGCCGGTGCTTACTTCTGCGCACAGTTCTAACGATGGTACTGGTTGC
>CANSSG010000069.1 GCA_947649615.1 uncultured Clostridia bacterium
ACACGGGGAAGACCCTGGGTGATATCGCCGCCGGCCACGCCGCCGGTGTGGAAGGTACGCATGGTAAGCTGGGTACCCGGTTCACCGATGGACTGCGCGGCAATAATGCCTACGGCTTCGCCGGTGCCTACAGGCTTGCCGGATGCCAGGTTCATGCCGTAGCACCGTGCGCACACGCCGCTCTTGGCGCGGCAGGTCAGCACCGTACGGATTTCCACCCGCTTGATGCCCCGGGATTCCAGCAGCTTGGCATCCTCCTCGTCCAGCATCCGGCCGGCGGGGCAGAGAACCTCCCCTGTCTCGGGGTCAAGGATGTCGTTGACGGGGAAACGGCCCCGGAGACGCTCGGTGAATTTTTCAATCACCTGCCCATTCTCACTGATTTCCTCTACCCAGATGCCTTCGTTAACGCCGCAGTCCTCTTCGCGGATGATGACTTCCTGGGACACGTCCACCAGGCGGCGGGTCAGGTAACCGGAGTCCGCCGTACGCAGGGCGGTGTCGGCCATGCCCTTCCGGGCGCCTCGGGAGGAGATGAAATACTCCAACACGCTCAGGCCCTCGCGGAAGTTGGACTTGATGGGGATTTCGATGGTCCGTCCGGCGGTGTTGGCCATCAGGCCGCGCATACCTGCCAGCTGGCGGATCTGCTTCATGGAACCACGGGCGCCGGACGTCGCCATCATGTAGATGGGGTTCAGTTCGTCCAGATTGCTTTGCAGGGCGTCCGTTACGTCCTCGGTGGTTTTCTCCCACTCGCTGACTACGGCGCGGTAACGCTCGTCGTTGGTCATGAAGCCCATCTTGTACTCGTTTTCGATGTCCACAATCCGCTGCTCGGTCTCGTGAATCAACTCGTACTTCTTGGCGGGAACCGACATGTCGTAAATGGAAATGGTGATTGCGCCCCGCGTGGAGTACTTATAGCCGGTGGACTTAATGTTATCCAGCACCTCGCTGGCGGTGGTGAAGCCGTGGGAGCGGATGGTGCGGTCAACAATCTTGCCCAGCTCCTTCTTGCCGCAGGTCATGTTGATTTCGTAATCACAGACATGCCCGGCGTCGTCACGGTCCACAAAGCCCAAGTCCTGGGGGATGTTCTGATTGAAAATAATCCGGCCCGGGGTGATTTCCACCAGCCTTTGGTAGGATGCGCCCTTGTACTGGAAGGACCGCCGGACTTTAATGGGCGCATGAATGCCCACTACATGGCCGTCGTAGGCCAGCATGACCTCATCCTCGCTGGCAAACACCTTCCCCGCCCCAGGCTCCGTGTCGTTGACGTAGGTCAGGTAGTAGGAGCCGAGCACCATGTCCTGAGAGGGGACGGTAACCGGCCCGCCGTCCTGGGGCCGCAGCAGGTTGTTGGCGGACAGCATCAGCAGCCGCGCCTCAGCCTGCGCCTCGGCGGACAGCGGGACGTGGACGGCCATCTGGTCGCCGTCGAAGTCGGCGTTAAAGGCGGTACAGGTCAAGGGATGGAGCTTGATAGCCCTGCCCTCCACCAGCACCGGCTCGAAAGCCTGGATGCCCAGGCGGTGCAGCGTAGGCGCGCGGTTGAGCATGACAGGGTGGTCTTTAATGACCACGTCCAGGGCGTCCCAGACTTCCGCCTTGCCCTTATCCACCATTTTCTTAGCGGATTTGATATTGTTTGCCGCGCCATCCTCCACCAGCTTTTTCATGATGAAGGGCCGGAACAGCTCCAGCGCCATCTCCTTTGGCAGGCCGCACTGGTAAATTTTCAGCTCAGGCCCTACCACGATAACGGAACGCCCAGAGTAGTCCACACGCTTGCCCAGAAGGTTCTGGCGGAAGCGCCCCTGCTTGCCCTTGAGCATATCGGAGAGGGACTTCAGCGCCCGGTTGTTCGCGCCGGTGACGGCGCGCCCACGGCGACCGTTGTCAATGAGGGCGTCCACGGCTTCTTGCAGCATCCGCTTTTCGTTGCGCACAATGATGTCGGGGGCTTTCAGTTGAATGAGCCGCTTGAGCCGGTTATTGCGGTTGATGACCCGGCGGTAGAGGTCGTTGAGGTCGCTGGTGGCGAAGCGTCCGCCGTCCAACTGAACCATCGGCCGGATTTCCGGCGGGATGACCGGCAATACGTCAATAATCATCCATTCCGGCTTATTCCCGGAGATGCGGAAGGCGTCCACCACCTCCAGCCGTTTGACAATGCGCCCCTTCTTCTGTCCGGAGGCATTGCGCAATTCGGCGTGGAGCTGCTCGGAAAGCTGCTCCAGGTCGATGTCCTGCAAAAGCTGCTTCACTGCTTCCGCACCCATACCGGCCTGGAAATCGTCCTCATACTTCTCCCGCATGTCGCGGTATTCCTTCTCGGTAAGGATTTGGTTTTTCAGCAGGGGCGTCTCACCGGGGTCGGTAACGATATAGTTGGCGAAATACAGCACCTTTTCCAGAATCCTGGGGCTGATATCCAGCAGCAGCCCCATCCGGGAAGGGATGCCCTTAAAATACCAGATATGGCTGACGGGGGTAGCCAGGTCGATGTGGCCCATCCGTTCCCGGCGAACCTTGCTCTTGGTGACTTCCACGCCGCAGCGGTCGCAGATTTTGCCCTTGTAGCGGATTTTCTTATACTTGCCGCAGTGGCATTCCCAGTCCTTGGTCGGCCCGAAAATGCGCTCGCAGTACAAGCCGTCCCGCTCGGGCTTAAGGGTGCGGTAGTTGATGGTCTCCGGCTTTTTTACCTCGCCGTAGGACCACTCACGGATCATCTCCG
>CANSSG010000070.1 GCA_947649615.1 uncultured Clostridia bacterium
GGAACATGACGGACTTTGACAAGCTGACCATCGAGGTCTGGACGGATTCTACCATATCCGCCCGGGACGCGGTCAGCCTGGGTGCGAAGATACTCTGCGACCATTTCACGCTGTTCACCGACCTGAGCGAGACTGTCGGCTCGAAGTCGACGGTAGTGGAGAAGGCGGAGACCCAGCGGGATAAGGTATTGGAGCTGACGATTGAGGAACTGGATCTCAGTGTGCGCAGCTTCAACTGTCTCAAGCGCGCCAACATCAACACGGTGGAGGATTTGATATCCAAGACCGAGGATGAGATGATGAAGGTACGCAATCTGGGCCGCAAGTCCCTGGAAGAGGTCATCAACAAGCTGTCTATGATGGGTCTGTCCCTGGCGGACGAAGAAAGCAACTAACACGATTGGTAAAGATCGACAAGCCTTTTAAGGAGGAAACCTACAATGCCCGGAACTCGTAAGCTCGGTAAGACTACCGACCAGCGCAAGGCGATGCTCCGTCAGCAGGTGACCGATTTCCTTGACAACGGGAAGATGGAGACCACCGTCACCCGCTGCAAGGAGATTCGCCCTCTTGCTGAGAAGATGATCACCCTGGGTAAGAAGGGCGACCTGGCGGCCTACCGCCAGGCGATGGCCTTCGTCACCCGCGAGGATGTGGTCAAGAAGATTTTCAAGGAGATTGCGCCTAACTATACGGAGCGCAACGGCGGCTATACCCGGATCACCCGCACAGGCGTACGCCGCGGCGACGCGGCAGAAACCGCGATGATCGAGTTGGTCTGATCTGGTTTTAAAGTAAAAGAAAAAAGCCCTTTCGTGTGTGGAAGTACTACACATACGAAAGGGCTTTTTCTGTTTTCCGCCGCTGGGCCGCAGAATGCGGCCCCATAAGAGAATGGCATTCTTTACTGCGGCCCCAGGGGGCAGGATGAACTATTCAGCGAAAAAATCAGAAAAAGCGGCTGTAGCACTTGAAATGCGGGAGAATATATGCTATAATTTAAGTCCTGTGAAATGGATAAAACGCGCCCACGCGTTTCCATGAAAACTTGGGAGGTATGATTCCATGACCCTGTTTATCACGATCCTTCAGCTTTTGTGCGGTTTAGCGGTTATCCTTGCGGTGCTGTTCCAGTCTGGCAAGAGCGCGGGCCTGTCCGGCGCAATTGGCGGCGTGGCCGACACCTTCATGTCCAAGGGCAAGGCAAAGACCTTTGACGCCAAGCTGGCGAAGGCGACCAAATGGATCGGCGCCGTGTTTATTGTTCTGACCTTGGTTTTGAACATCATGAGCGTCCGGGGATAATTCCCGAAGACAGCGCCCGCTTAACGCGGGCGCTGTCTTTATATGTCAAAAAAGATGCTTCCCTTTTTTAAGGAAAAGGACCGGGCCAGGTGCGGCCCGCAAGGTGTTTTTTCGAAGATTCTGCAACGACCGCATCGAGCGGTCGTGCAGAATTCAATTGTACGCGCCCCGAAAAAGTGATGAAACTTGATTCACGCCTGCGGAGGGTTTTTGTGTCAGCAAGTGCGCTATGCGGGCATGTTTTGGCAAAAGCGCATTAAAATTGCGGCGACTTCCGCCCTGGAAGCGTTCCCGCCGGGCCTGAGCAGCCCGCCGGCTCCTTGGAGCAGGCCGGTGGAAACCGCCCACTGTACCGCCGTCTGCGACCATTCAGAAATGGATGCGGCATCCTTGAACCCATCCAGCGCCGCCGCCCCATCCGGCTCCCCGCAATACCGCCAAAGCATGGTGACCAACTGCTCCCGGGAGATAAAGCCGTCCGCCATCGTCCCGTCAGAAATCCCCCGTTTCACCGACCAGGCCTGGGCTTTGGCATACCAGGACTTCCCGGTTCCGTCTACATCTGCGCCATCCATCCTTCCCAGGACGGTCCAAAGCATAGCGCGCGTCATATTCCCCTCTGGCGAGAAAGAATCCGCCCCGGTTCCTGTCATCAACCCCAGGCTGCTGACGAAGCCCACGGCTTCGTCATACCAAGCGCCGGCGTCTACGTCGCGAAAAACATCCGACGCCAGCAGGACTGCCCCATTATCCGGCAGGACAGGGTTTGCCAGCACCGGCGGGTCAGGCGTGGGCGAAGGGGGCGTTTCCGGCGTTTCATCCGGCTTCACGCCCACGTCCGGGATGCCCGGCACTTCGTCCGGCTCTGCCGGAACGCCAGGCGCGTCCACCGGCGGCATGGTTTTGGTTTCGGACGCGTTACAAACCAGGCAGGTAAAAATTTGTACGCCGCTGTGAAGGGAGTCTGGCCGTTTGACCACCAGCCCTGCGTCCCAGACATGGTTTCCGGTTGCAGGCGCCGCCCGGTTTTCCTGATGGTTCGGGTTCCGGAGGCATGACCGGGTTTCCAGCCCCTCCGCGCCGCAGGTAGCTGCAATGGTTACAATCCACCTGCCGTAGTCGTGTCCCAAAGCCGGCACGAACGCCTGGGGCGTTAGGACCGCATGGCAGGCTTCGCAAACCGCCCCGGCAGACAATCCGGAATCCGTACAAGAAGGCGGCACGGCCTCCAGCCCAACCGCCATGTGTCCTATTGCAGGGACGGCGGCCTGTTCCCGCAGGACTTCGCCGCAAACAGAGCAGTAAACCC